>CAWAYR010000022.1:0-519310 GCA_963786365.1 uncultured Acidobacteriota bacterium | reverse complement strand
TCGAGAGACACCACGCCGCCTCGAGTGGATGCGACGAGAGGCGGTCGACTCGCCGTTGGCGAAGCCCTGTGGAGGTGACCGCGCGGAGGTCCGACAGCGCGAGAAAGCTGAAGGGATCAGGCAGTCTCACGGAGCTGCCGTCCAGCGGTCACGACGCAGCTATCGCAGCGCTGTCCGGGCACCGGAACCGGGATTCGCCGGCGGCGATTCGACCGCCGACCGCTCTTGCATCGCCGATCAAACGCACGCCTGCGCCGCTGGCTTGCGCGCTCTGATGATGAACGTCGTCGGCATCGAGCGCGCCCGGGCACCGAATACCACCGCGCGGGATCGGCGTCGGCGTCGGTCGCCGCGGCCAGGTCGAGTGGCGTTTCGACCAACGCCTCGAGCTGCAAGCCGGCGCGGAGCGTCGCGCCGACGAAGCTGGCGAGGGTGCGGCGGTGGGTCACGATCGGCACGCCCTTCCACGACGCGTGCTCCCGCGGACCTTCGACACAGTACGGCTCCGCGATCGTGTACGCGGCGCCGGTCCACTGCAGACAGCCGTACGCCGGATGCTCGCCGCTGGCGAGAAAGCACCCGCCGGGCCGCAGGTATCTGGCCACCAGTGCCATCGTGGCGTCGAGATCGGTGGTCCATCCGAGTCCGTAGATGGAGAAGACGAGGTCGAAGTGACTGGCCGGCACGCCTGGATCCACTTCCATCGGAGACTCGATCAGCCGCAGGCGAGGCGCGAACGGCCGCAGCGTTTCGGCCGCGAACGCGATCTGGACCGGTGAGAGGTCGATTCCCCAGAGCTCCTGCGCGCCGCGCTCGCCCAGATACCGGAGGGAGTGTCCACTCCCGCAGCCCAGCTCGAGCACGCGCGTCAGCCGCGTCTCGTCGAGCAATCCCAGCGTGTCCTCGGTTGGCGCCAGCGGCCCGTATTCCGGCAACGCGGTCCTGCCGCGATAGAGCGGCGCGACACGATTCCAGCCCGCACGGTTCGTGGCGAGGGCACGCTCGGCGTCGAACATTCTCGTCCTCGATTCGGTGGCCCGACGGCTCAATCGGCCCGGGCCGCGGCCACGACCGACGCGCCGGCCGGAATCGACACCGAGAACGTGGCGCCGCGGCCCTCGCCCTCGCTGTGCGCCTCACCCGCCGCCGTGCAGCTCCACCAGCGAGCGGACGATCGACAGCCCGAGGCCGAGCCCGCCGTACTGGCGCGAGGTGCTGCCATCGGCCTGGCGGAAGCGATCGAAGACGAACGGCAGGAACGACGCCGGGATGCCGATGCCGGTGTCGCGCACGTCCACCTCGAGCCGGCCGTCCGCGACGCGGGCGTCGACGTCCACCGTGCCGGCCGGGGTGAACTTCACGGCGTTGGCCACCAGATTGAAGACGATCTGCTGCAGGCGGTCGGGATCGACGAGCACCGGCGGCATGTCGGGCGCCACCTGCGACCCCGAGCCGCACGCCCTTGGATTCGGCCGCCAGGCGGAACGCCTCGACCGCGTTGCGCATGACCTCGCCGGCGGCGACCGTGTCGCGCACCAGGCGGAACGCGCCCGACGCGGCCTGCGACACGTCGACCAGGTCGTTGGTGATCTGCGCCTGCAGGCGCGCCGTGCGCTCGATGGCATCGACGGCGACGGCTGGCGATCCGGCGGCAGCTGTCCCGACCGCAGCAGCTCGGTCCAGCCGAGCAGCGCGTTGAGCGGCGTCCGCAGCTCGTGCGACAGCGTGGCCACGAACTCGTCCTTCAGCCGGTTGGCAGTCTGCGCCTCGCGGTAGAGCCGCGCGTTCTCGACCGCCGCCGCGGCCCGGCGCGCCACCTCCTCGGCCAGCGCCAGGTCGCGATCGTCGAACTTCGGCCGGCCGGCGTGGCGCATCCACGCGAACGCCCCGATGACCCGGTCGCGGAGCACGAGCGGCACCATCGCGCACGAGCTCACGCTCCACCGAGAGGACGAACTCGATCTGATCCTCGCGCAACCCCTGCCGCTCGAGGCTCTCGCGCGTGACGTCGGCCCACAGCACCGGTCGGCCGGCCTTCACCAGGTTCAGCAGGCCGCGCAGTCCGCGGATACCCTGACCGGCCGGGGTCATCACCAGTGTCTGGGTGAGGGCCGCCTCCTTGACCGGGTCGCGATGCGTCAGCCCGACGCGCACGACCTCGCCGTGATCGTCGAGCACGTCGAGCAGCGAGTAGTCGGCCTGCTGTGGCACCGCCAGTCGCACCAGCTTCGCGAGCGTGTCCTGGTAGTCGAGCGAGTCGTTCAGCAGCCGCGTCGCCTCGGCCAGGAAGCGCTGCTCCTCCGACGCCCGCCGCCGGCTGCTGACGTCGAGGAACGCGCCGATCGCCCCGCGCGGCTTGCCGTCGTTGTCGAGCAGCGGCGCGGCGAACTCGAGCAGCGAGATGCGGGCGCCGTCAGGGCGAATGACGTCGACGTCGACCGCGCGCACCGGCAGCCCGGTGCGGGCGGCGCGCTGCAGCGCCAGTTCCTCGTCGGGAATGGGCGTGCCATCGGGCGCGGTGATCCGCAGCGGAAGCCGCTCCGACAACGCCGCGGTCTGCGAGATGTTCTGACCAGGAGGGACGCCGAGCATCTCGGCGAAGGCGCGGTTCGGGACGATGCGCCGGCAGTCGACGTCCTCGGCGATGCCGATGCCGATTGGCGCCTCCTCGAAGAGCGTCGAGAAGTCGCGGGCCCGGCGTTGCGCGTCGCGGGCCAGCCGATCGACCGACTCGCGCGCCGCCACCAGCTCGTCGGCTCGGCGCGTCGCCTCGGCCGCGGCGGCGTCGGCCTCGCTGCGGGCGCGCGCCAGCCGGCCGGCGATCACGGCCAGCCCGAGGCCGACGATGCTGTAGAGCACCAGGCCGGTGAGTTCGGCGGTGAGACCCGGCGACGGCACATGGGAGTGCACGACGGCGATCTCGCCAGCGACCGCGCCCAGAGCGGTGGCCAGGATGGCCGGCCACTTGCCGGCCACGACCGTCGTCGCCAGCACCGCCGGCAGGAACAGCGCGTACGGCAGGCGGCCGATGTGGAGCGCTCGCTCCAGCACTTCGCCGACGACGGCGGCGAGGGTGACGGTGGCCACCGCCACGCCGCAGCGGCGCAGCGGCGTCACGGCCGCACCCGCGAATCCGGCCGACGCGCCGACCCAGGCCAGTCCCTGGTTGTGGGCCACGCCCATCATCGTGCCGCGGCCCATGCGGATGAGCGGCAACACCGGCCGCAGGCGGTCGGTCCACAGGCACATGACGCGAATCTCGGCCTGGGTGGCGCCGTGCGGCGTCTCGATCACCGGCGAGAACGCGATCCGTTCCTGCAGCAGGTAGAGGGCGCGGTCGGCGACAGGGATCGCGGCGAGGTCGGCCTCGGTCGGCGCGAACCGGATGCCGCCGCCGGCGAAGGAGAACAGCGGCTTCAGCACCAGGGTCGCCGGATCGGCGGGGAGCGCGTCGATCGTGTCGAGCCGCCAGGTGCGCGGCACCGACGGATGGCGCAGCCACGGAATCGCCGACTTGCTGAGCCGGAAGTACCAGGCCGGATGGCCGATCCACTCCACCGCCAGGTCGTCGCGGTAGTCGAACGGCATCGGATGGCCGGTGCGCTCGAGCTCGTCGGGAATGACGCGGTTGAAGATGCGGCGGATCGGCACCTCGCGCCCGCCGGCGTGGCGGACCAGCGTGCGGCCGCGCACGGCGACGTCCTTCGGATCGACGGTCGTGATGCCCCAGAGCTGCTCGGTGAGCACGAAGTCGGGCTGCGTCTTCTGGCGCTCGGGCGCGATCTCCATCAGCACGACTTCCGCCGGGTCGTGCCCGCCGACCAGCACCTCGCGCACCAGCGCCAGGTAGGCGGCCGGGTCGAGGCCGCCCATGTGCGCGGTGAGCGACGCCGGCAGGTCGTAGACCGCGCGATGGGTTTCGGCCAGCACGTGCTGGAAGGCGTAGAGCGACGGGAAGGCCTGGAGCTCGACCAGCTTCGGGCGTGTAGCCGCCGTCGGGCCGGCGCACCAGGCCGAAGTCGACCTGGACGCAGGTCGGCCGGGCTTCCTGTCCGGGTCCGAGGTAGCGCGCGGGAATCAGCGCTTCGGCCGCGGCGCGCGGCGTCGTCGTCGGCGAGGAAGCCCGTGACCAGCGTCGCCGCCGTCGCCGCCAGCTCGTCGAGCAGCGCCTCGGGGAAGAAGCACGGCGTCTCGCTCACCGGGAAGGGCAGCGGCAGGCCGGTGCGGTCGCTCAGCCGCTGCTGCAGCCGGACGTGATGCGCCGGCGTCCAGTCGCGGTTGAAGCGCTCGCGCAGCGCCGGCACCATGATGTGCGGCTCACGCCTAGGCCGAGACCAGGAAGGTCCCGCGCTGCATCAGCTGGGTGTCGTCGACCCAGATGTCGAACTCGGTGCCGACGACGTCGATGTGCGTGCTCGAGTGCCAGTCGGCGCCGGTGTGCACGCCGTAGGGGTTGCCGAAAGCGATGTGGATGCCCGGGAACTTCTCGTCCTGCAGGATGTTGCCGATGAGGCGGGTGAGCTCGATGTTGGTGCCGATGGCGAACTCGCCGACGCGGTCGGAGTTCTCGTCGGTGTGCGTGTAGGCCCAGAAGGCGTCTTCGAGCTCCTGGTTGGCGCTGTCGGCCGAGACCAGCCGGTTGGCCTTGATCTCGAGGGTCAGCGGCGTGTCGGTGAGCATGCCGAAGCGCGCGCACAGGAAGTCGCCGACGACGCCGTCGACGACCACCGTGCCGTTGACCTCGCCCGGGGTGGTGAAGATCTCGCCGCCGGGCAGGTTGCCCCATTTGTCGGGGCTGATGAGGCCGCTCGTCTTCAGCCACTTGTAGTCGTGGTTGAGCGTCGCGGTGAAGTCGCTCCCGGCCGGCGTGGTGGCGCGCACCTGGCGGGCCTCGCGCACCATCTCGACCACCTTCTGGCTGAGCCGATCGACCCGCTGATAGTCGGCCCGCATGCCCTCGCACATGATCTGCGGCGTGATGTTGACCATGTGCGCGTGACGCATGCGCCGTCGGTTGACGATGCCGGTCATCTGCATCCGCGACTGCAGCTCGTTGGGCTGCACCTGCACGGCGAAGACCGACACCTGGCTCTGCTCCATGTCGGCGGCGACGGCGGCGGGGAAGTCGACGAGCGGCCGCGGCGCCTCGTCCTCGAGCACGAACGCGTGATACGGCGCGCCGACCGCTTCGATCTCGCGCACCAGGCTGGCGGCGATCTCTTCGCAGGCACGGTCGGCCACCACCGTGACCCGCTCGTGCGGCTGCACGTTCAGACAGACGCGGATGGCGTTGCGCGCCCCTGGCGTCAGCTCTGGATCGAATGTCGTCGTCACCGCACGTCCATCTGGTCGGGCCGAAGCGTCTGATCTTTGCCCCGGGCCCCGAGCCCCGAGCCGTTCTTAAGGCATTATTCACCAGACAGGAGCCCAGCCATGCCGTCACGCCGTGATTTCCTGCAGCTGCCCGTCGCGGCCGGCCTCGTCGTCGGCTGGGGCCGGCGGGCCGGCGCCGACGCCGCGCCACGGCCGGTGCTGACCCAGGCAGCGTCCTCGTCGCCGCGGCGCCGGATCAAGCTGCTGATCCTCGGCGGCACCGGATTCATCGGCCCGTGGCAGGTGCGCTACGCGGTCGAGCGTGGTCACGAAGTGACGATCTTCAACCGCGGCCGCAGCGCGCCCGGCCTGTTCAAGGGCGTGGAAGAGCTCACCGGCGACCGCGCCGCCCGCCAGCTCGATGCGCTGAAGGGGCGGCGCTGGGACGCGGTGATCGACAACTCCGCGTCGCGCGCCGACGCACCCGACTGGGTCCGCGACTCGGCGACGCTGCTTGAAGGACGCCGCCGACCAGTACCTGTTCATCTCGACGCGTTCGGTCTTCGCCGACCTGAGCCAGGTGCCGGCGACGGTGAACGCGCCGCTGCTGACCCTCGAGAACACGCCGAACTGGACCCGCGGCAAGCCGTATCCCTACGGGCTCTCCAAGGCGCTGGCCGAGGCCGAAGCCACCGTGGCGTTCGGTCCGCGAACGACCGTCGTCCGGCCCGGGCTCATCGTCGGCCCCGGCGACGACACCGATCGCTTCACCTACTGGCCGGTGCGGATCGAGCGCGGCGGCGAGATCCTGGCGCCCGGCGACCCGGATGCCGATCGCGTGCAGGTGATCGACGTCCGCGACCTGTGCGAATGGGCGGTGCGGCTGTGCGAGAACCGCACCTATGGCACCTTCATGGCGCTGGGGCCGCAGCACGGCCGGTCGATGGCCGAGTTCCTCTACGGCATCGCCGCGGTGACGACCGCGCCGCTCACCTGGACGTGGGTGCCCCGGGAGTTCCTCGAGCAGCACAAGATACGGCCGTATGCGGAGATGCCGGTGTGGCGTCCGCCGACCCCCGGCTTCGAAGGCTTCGCGCGCTTCGACCTCTCGCGCGAGGTGGCCGCGGGGCTGACCTTCCGCACGTTGGCCGACACGGCCGCGGCCACGCTCGCGTTCCATCACGGCCGGCCGGCCGCCGAGCAGCGGCTGAAGGCCGGGGCGACGGCCGACCAGGAAGCGGCGGTGCTGAAGGCCTGGCACGCCCGGGCGCGAGGATAGGGCGGGTGAGGGGCACAGCCGGCGGCGCTTGCGGTAGAGTGCCCTGATCGGCGGGTGGCCCGAGGCGCCGGCCCGGGCCGCCGCGACGGCGGAAGGAGACGTGGGAAGGTCGATGCCCCGTTCACTCGCCTCGTGCCTCTTCGTCCTCGCCTCGCCCCACTGGCGGCGAGCCCGCCCGCGGCCCAGGCGCCGTGCCGCCCGCGCCGCGTCCCGTCGACTTCGCCGGCGAGGTCAAGCCGATGCTCGAGGCCAAGTGCCTCGGCTGTCACGGCGAGAAGCTGAAGCTGTCGAAGCTCGATCTGCGCACCCGCGAATCGGCCCTCGAGGGCGGTGCGCACGGGCCGTCGCTGGTGCCCGGCAACGCCGAGCAGAGCCGGATTTACCGCCACGTGGCCGGGCTCGAGGCGCCAGCCATGCCGATGCGCGGCGAGGCGCTGAGCGCCGCCGAGATCGGCACACTGAAGCGCTGGATCGACGAAGGCGCTCGCTGGGACGCGGCGGCGGTGATGTCGACCACGGCGGCGCCGTGCGATCGCCGCCATCGAGGAGCGGCCGATCACCGACGAGGAACGCGCCTACTGGGCCTTCAAGCCGCCGGTGCAGGCGCCGCTGCCGGCCGTGAGCCATGCCGGCCTCGACCATCCCATCGATCGCTTCCTCGAGCAGGCGCGGGCGTCGCGCGGGCTGGTCGCCGCGCCCCGCGCCGACCGCCGCACGCTGGTGCGCCGCGCCTATCTCGACCTGGTCGGCCTGCCGCCGTCGCCCGACGAGGTCGAGCGCTTCGTCGCCGACGACCGGCCCGACGCCTGGGAGCGGCTGATCGACACGCTGCTGGCCTCGCCGCACTACGGCGAACGCTAGGGCCGGCACTGGCTCGACGTCGCCCGCTACGCCGACTCCGGCGGCTTCGAGTACGACGTCCACCGCCCCAACGCCTGGCGCTATCGCGACTACGTGATCCAGTCGTTCAACGCCGACATGCCCTACGACCGGTTCCTCGTCGAGCAGATCGCCGGCGACGAGATGGACGGCAAGACCGACGCCAGCCAGATCGCCACCGGCTTCCTGCGCGCCGGCCCGCGGGTGCTGTTCCGCGAGAAGGACAACCCCGAGCGGCGTTTCGACTACCTCGACGACGTCATCGGCGTGATCGGCAAGGGCACGCTGGGGCTGACGATCGGCTGCGCGCGCTGCCACGACCACAAGTTCGATCCGATCCGGCAGAAGGACTACTACGCGCTGCAGGCGTCGATCTTCGGCTACGTCGAGACCAGCGTGCCGCTGGCGCCGCCGGCGCAGGCCGCCGCGTACCTGGCCACCAACGAGGCCCTCGATGCCAGGCGCGACGGCCTCAAGGCGAAGATCGCCGCCATCGAGAAGCCGCACCGCGACCGTCTCGAGCTGGCGCTGATCAAGACGCGCTTCTCCGACGCCATCTACCAGGCCGCCGCCAAGCCGGAGAGCGCGCGGACCCCGGGCGAGAAGCTGCTGGCGATCCAGGTATTCGAAGCGGTGAACGTGGCGCCCAAGGACCTCGAGGCGGCGATGTCGCCGGCCGAGCTCGCGGCCCGTCAAGAGCTCGATCGCGCAGGTCGCCGCCGTGGAGAAGGAGCGCCCGCCGCCGCTGCCGATGGCCGACATCGCCACCGACGGCGATCATCGCTTCTCGCCGCTCGGCGAGGGCGACGAGGTCGTGAGCTGTCCGAAGTGCCGGATTCCGCCGCCGTTCCCCGGCAGCTACCTGCACAAGGGTCCCGGACGCTACGAGACGCCGCCGTCGTATTTCCTGATCCGCGGCGACGTCGAGAGCCGCGGCCCGCAGATGCAGCCGGGGTTCGTGCAGGTGATCACCCGCGGCAATCCGCCCACCGAGATCCCGCGGCCCGACGGGCGGACCTCGGGCCGGCGCCTCGCCCTGGCGCGCTGGATCGCCTCGCCCGACAACCCGCTCACCGCCCGGGTCATCGTCAATCGGCTCTGGCAGAAGCACTTCGGCCGCGGCATCGTCTCCACGCTCGAGAACTTCGGCAAGATGGGCGAAGCGCCCACGCATCCGGAGCTGCTCGACTGGCTGGCGGTCGAGTTCATGCGCAACGGCTGGAGCCTCAAGCAGGCGAACCGGCTGATGATGACGTCGCAGGCCTATCAGATGGCCGCCGACGGCGCCGACGCCGCCGCCGCGGACACGGATCCGGAGAACCGCTACCTCTGGCGCTTCCGCCCGCAGCGCCTCGACGCCGAGATCGTGCGCGACAGCATGCTGACCGTCGGCGGCAACATCAACCTGGCGGTGGGCGGCGAGCCGATCTTCCCGTTCATTCCCAAGGACATCCTCACCGGCCAGTACCGCGGCAAGTGGGTGAACACGCCCGACGGGCCCGGAGGCGTGGCGGCGCGGCGTCTACGTCTATCGCCGCCGCTCACTGCCGTACCCGATGTTCGACACCTTCGACCACCCCGACATGAACGTGGTCGCCGGCGCCCGCAACGTCTCCACCGTGCCGACGCAGGCGCTGACGCTGCTCAACAACCCGTTCGTGCTGGCGCAGGCGGAGCGGCTGGCCGATCGCGTCGACGCGAGGCGGGCGACGCCGGCGGCGCAGGTCGACCTGGCGTACCGCATCGCGCTGGCGCGTCCGCCGGCGCCGGCGGAGCTCGACGTCGCCCTCGACCTGGTCCGCGCCCAGTCGCTGGCGGCGTTCACCCACGTCCTTCTCAACCTCGACGAGTTCGTCTACATGAGGTGAGCCGTGTCGCATCGCTGCAACCGGTACTTCTGGGATCGCCGCGACTTCCTGTTCCAGTCGGGCGGCGGGATGAGCGGCCTGGCGCTGGCCTGGCTGCTCGATCGCGACGGCGTGCTGTCGGCGGCCGCCGCGCCGCCCGACGGCTGCGCCGCGCCGGCCACCGGCGTGAATCCCTACGCGCCGAAGGCGCCGCACTTCCGGCCGCGCGCCACCGCCGTGATCTCGCTCTTCATGGGCGGCGGCTGGAGCCAGATGGACACCTTCGACCCCAAGCCGGCGCTCGCCAAGTACGCCGGCCAGCCGATCGACGACAAGGTGAAGGGCGACGTCATCGTGCGGCAGGGCTCGCCGGGGCCGCTGATGCCGAGCCCGTTCAGCTTCAAGAAGTACGGGCAGAGCGGCATCGAGGTGTCGGAGATCTTCCCGCACCTCAGCCAGCACGTCGACGAGATCGCCTTCCTGCGCTCGGTCTACGGGCGGTCGAACGACCACGTGCAGGGCACCTACGAGATGCAGACCGGGCAGATCAACCTCGGGTTCCCCAGCGTCGGCTCGTGGGTGACCTACGGGCTGGGCTCGGAGTCGTCGAGCCTGCCGGCCTACGTGGTGATGACCGATGCCCGCGGCGGCCCGCTGGGCGGACCGAACGACTGGAGCGCCGGCTACATGCCGGCGGCCTACCAGGGCACGCTGTTCCGCGCCACCGGCGATCCGATCGTCGACCTGAAGCCGCCGGCCAGCGTGACCCCGGACGATCAGCGGGCCCGGCTCGACGCGCTGGCCAGGCTGAACGAGCTCGACATGCAGAAGTTCCCCGGCAACAGCGAGCTGGCGGCGCGCATCTCGTCGTACGAGCTGGCCTACCGCATGCAGGGCTGCGCGCCCGATGCGGTGGACGTGTCGAGCGAATCCGACGCCACCAAGGCGCTCTACGGCCTCGACGACAAGGTGACCGAGCCGTTCGGCCGGCAGTGCCTGATGGCGCGGCGGCTGGTCGAGCGCGGCGTGCGCTTCGTGCAGGTGTTCTCGGGCGGCGTCGGCAACCAGAACGTCGACACCTGGGACGCGCACGGCGACGTCAAGGCCAACCACACCCAGCACGCCGCCGAAACCGACAAGCCGATGGCCGGGCTGCTGCAGGACCTGCGCGCCCGCGGGCTGCTCGACTCGACGCTCGTCATCATGCACTCCGAGTTCGGGCGCATGCCGATCTCGCAGCGCGGCGTCGGGCGCGACCACAACCCGGGCACGCAGACGGTGCTGATGGCCGGCGCCGGCGTCAAGGGCGGGCAGGTGATCGGGGCCAGCGACGACTTCGGCTACAAGGCGCTGGAGCAGCCGATCTCGTACCACGACCTGCACGCGACGATGCTGCACCTGCTCGGACTGGACCACAAGAAGCTGACCTATCGCTCCAACGGGCGCGACATGCGGCTGACCGACGTCTACGGCACGCTGATCCCGCAGATCGTGAACACGTGATGCGGTCGCGGGCGCTGTCGATCGCCGTCGCCGTGGCGACGGTGGCCGCCGCCGGCGTGGTCGGAGCCCAGCTGGCGGCGCCACGCGTCGCGCCGGTCGAGAAGCTTGGCCTGACGGTGCGGATCGCCGACCTCGCCCGTCTGCCCGACACCCGCGGGCTGCGGCCGCCTGACCAGGACACCAATCCGGCCGGCTGGGCCCGGGTCAGCTACGTGCGCGACCTGCCCGACGGGCGCCGGTTCGTCAACGACTCGCGCGGGTTCCTCTACCGGCTCGACGGCGCCACGCCGACGCGTGTACGCCGACGTCGGGGCGGTGTTCCCCCATGCGGTCTACAACCGGCTCGAGAGCGGGTTCATCGCCTTCGCGTTCCATCCCGAGTTCGCCGCCAACGGGCTCTTCTACACCGTGCACGGCGAGCGGGCGGCGGGCAACCCGAAGGCGCCCGACTTCATTCCTCCCGGCTTCACGCCGGCCGACGTCACGTATCACAACGTGTTCACCGAATGGCGGGCCAAGAGTCCGTCGGCGAACCGCTTCGACGGCACCAGACGCGAGCTGTTGCGGGTCGCCCACATCGTCCAGAACCTGACCCATCCGATGGGCGCGGTCGAGTTCAACCCGACGGCCCGCCCCGGTTCGCCCGACTACGGCCTGCTCTACACCAGCGGCAGCGACCTCGGGTTCAGCAACGGCGGCGGCCCGCACGCCAACAACCCCGCGCAGTCGCAGCGCCTCGACTCGGTGATCACCGCCATCCTGCGCGTCGACCCGCGATCGCCCACCGTCTCCGGCGGCCAGAAGGGCCTCGGCGACTACACCATTCCGCCGGCCAACGTGTTCGCCGCCGATGGCGATCCCAAGACGCTGGGCGAGATCTACGCCTACGGCTTCCGCAACGCCCACCGGCTGTCGTGGGACACCGACGGCACCATGTTCGCGCTCGACATCGGGATGAACCACGTCGAAGAGGTCAACATCGTCAGGAACGGCGGCAACTACGGCTGGATGAAGCGCGAGGGCTATTTCGAGAACGGGATCACGCCGCCCCGGCGGCGCCCTCGACCAGCTGTTCGAGCTGCCACCCGATGTGCGCGACGGCCGGGTCAAGGACGGCTTCACCTACCCGGTGGCGATCTACGACCACGGCGACGGCCAGGCCGTCAGCGGCGGCTTCGCCTATCACGGCCGCATCGGCGCGCTGGCCGGCAAGTTCGTCTTCGGCGACATCGTGCGCGGCCGCCTGTTCGCCGCCGACCTGGCCGCGATGAAGCGCGCCGACGACGGCGTGCCGCAGACCGTGGCGCCGGTCGAAGAGATCCAGCTCTATGTGCTGAGCGCCGGCGGCCAGCGGGAGTACGTCTCGCTGCGCGAGCTGGTCGAGCGGACACGGCGGGCGACGATGGCCCGCGCCGACCTGCACCTCGGACAGAGCCGCGACGGCGAGCTGTTCGTGACCTCGCGCCAGGACGGCACGATCCGGATGCTGGTGGCCGACCCGTGACGTCGCGGCTCGCCGCTACGGCGCGACCCGCGTCGCCGACCAGCCCTGGCCGTCGATGCGGTCGGCGGTCACCGTGCCGGTGAGGGTCTGACCCCCGGCGTCGAGGGTCAGCGATGTGCCGCGCAGCCGGCCGCTCACGTTGGCCGTCCCGCCCTGGTCGGCGACGCGTGCCCATCACCACTTGATACGACTGGGTGAGCTGCAGCGTGCCGATGGTCGAAGCCCAGGTGCCGGCGACTCGCGCCGGCACGTAGTAGAGCAGCGACGTGCACCAGCTCACGCAGTCGCCGGCGATCGTCTCCCGGGCGTCGGCGTCCCAGTCGGGAATGCCGAACGTGTTGAGCACCATCCGGGTGCCGGGCCGGAGATTCATGAACGTGTCGCGCAGCCGCTCGAGGTTGTTGGGCAGCAGGAACAGCGCCATGACCGTCGCCTTGGAGATGTCGGCCGTGAACATGTCGCCCTCGATGAAGGTGGCCTTGCCGGCCACGCCGGCGTCCTGCGCCAGACGATTCGACAGCGCCACCATGTCGGGGTTGTACTCGACGCCGATGGCGCGCGGCGCCGCGCCTGGCGGCGGCGATGATGTTGCGCCCGTCGCCCGAGCCGAGGTCCATCACGACGTCGTCGGCGGTGACCTGCGCCATGTCGAGCATCTTCTCGACCAGGGCCTGAGGCGTCGGCACCCAGACCACGTCCTTGCCACCCTGCCCGACCTGCGGCTCGAACGGCTTCTGCTGCGCCGCCGGTGCGCGCGGTCTGGGCGGCAGAAGCCAGAGCCATCACCAGGACGGCCATCACCGTTGCCGCTCCGAGACGCCTTCGCCGCCACATGCACTCGTTCACGACAGGACCTCCGCGGCACTGAGCGCCGCCTCGACCGCCGACGGGTTGACCGGCTTGGTCAGATGACTGTCGAATCCGGCGTCCCGCGAGCGGCTCCTGTCGTCTTCACGGCCCCACCCGGTCACGGCCACGAGGCGCACGCCGCGGCTCCACGGTTCCAGCCGGATTCTCCGCGCCACCTCGTAGCCGTTGCAACCCGGCATGCCGAGGTCGAGGAACGCCACGTGGGGCCGGAACTCCCGCGCCATGTCGACGGCGAACGTGCCGTCGTGCACGACGCGCACGTCGTGACCCGCAAGCTGCACCAACTCGGCCAGGCTTTCGGCGGCGTCGACGTTGTCGTCGGCGATGAGCACCCGGCGTCGGCCGACAATCGCCTCGTCGGCGGCGGCGCCGCCGGCGGCGGCGCCAGACGCCTCGGCGGTCCCGACCGCCAGCGGCAGCACGACCGAAAAGGTGCTGCCCTGGCCCAGGCCCTTGCTCTCGACGTCGACGCGTCCGCCGTGCAACTCGACCAGGGCCCGGACCAACGTCAAGCCGATCCCGAGACCGCCTTCGGACCGGTCGAGCGCGGATTGCACTTGCGAGAACATGTCGAACACCCCGGCCAGCGACTCGGGAGCCAGTCCGATGCCGCTGTCCTTGACGGCAATGCGAACGGTCTGGTCGATCCGCCGCGCCGAGAGTTCGATGGTGCCGCCGGCGTCGGTGTACTTCGCGGCGTTGTTCAGCAGGTTCGAGAGCACCTGTGACAGCCGTACGGCGTCGCCGTCGATCTCGATCGGCGCGTCTGGCAGCGTCACCTGCAGCTGATGCCGGCGAGCCTCGATGGCCGGCGTCGCCACCTCGATCGCCGCATCGAACACCGACGACAGCGCCAACCGTCGCCGGGCGAGGACCAGCGTGCCGCGACTGACGCGGGTGACGTCGAGCAGGTCGTCGAGCAGCCGCGCCATCGTGCTCACTTGTCGATCGATGACCTGGGTGGCCCAATCGCGCGTCTCAGGATTCGCGGCCGTCGATCGCAGGATCGTCGCCGCGTTCCTGAGCGGCGCCAGCGGGTTGCGGAGCTCGTGCGACAAGGTCGCCAGGAATTCGTCCTTGCGCCGGTCGGCGTCGCGCTGGCCGAGCTCGGCCAGCTTGCGTTCGGTGACGTCCGATCCCTCGACGAAGATGCCGGTGACGGCTACCGCCGTCATCACGAATCGGTTGATAGACGAAGTCGAGGTAGAACAGCTCTCTGCCGCCGCTGGCACCTGGGAGGTGAACCGGCGCCGCCTCGGCCGTGTAGACCTCGCCGGTCCGGAACACCCGATCGAGCAGCTCGATGGTGCCCTGGCCTTCGAGCTCCGGCAGTGCGTCCAGGATCGTCTTGCCGACGATCGGCCGGTGTCCGACCAGGCTCATGTAGCGCGCGTTGGCATATTCGTAACGGTGTTCGGGCCCCTGCAGGATGCACATGAAGCCCGGCGCCTGCTCGAACAACGCCCGCCACCGGGCGTCGGCGGCCCGCATGCGCTCCGCGGCCAGCACCTGCGCCGTCGTCTCGGTGCACAGCACCAGGACGCCGCCGACGCCGCCCGGCGCGGTCTCGTCGTCGATCGGACCGTAGCTGTAGGTCCAGTAGACCTGCTCCAGCCGGCCGTGACGGGTGATCGGCACCAGGTGATTTTCGTGCCACGTGGCCCCGCCCCCGCCCATCACCTGTTCGATCTGCGGCCCGATGATCGGCCAGATCTCGTCCCAGGCGACGCGGCCGCGGGCACCGAGCATCGACGGATGCTTCTCGGCGCCGAGCGACCGGCTGTAGGCGTCGTTGTAGAAGCAGATGAGGTCGGGCCCCCAGAACAGGAACACCGGGTGGTTGGTGGTCAGGAGGATGCGGACCGCGGTCCGCAGCGCCGCCGGCCAGCCGGCCGGGTCACCGAGCGTGGACGCCGTCCAATCGAAGCCGCGGATCCGCGCCCCCATCTCGCCGCCGCCGCCGAGGAAGTGCGGATGGTTCGACACCCGATTCGCGGTCACAGCCCCGCCTGCGTCTCCCGCACCATGAACTCCACGACCTGGCGGAGATCGCCGGTGCGCGCGAACTCGGCCAGCTGGCGGTCGGCCCCGGTGCCGTGCTCCATGATCCAGCGGATGTGCTCGACCTCGCTGCGGCTGCCCAGATCGTCGAGCACGTCGTCGACCAGCGTCAGGTACTCCTCGAGCAGCTCCCGCTCCGGCAGCTCCACTTCACGTCCGAAGTCGATCAGCGCGCCGTCGATGCCGTAGCGCGAGGCCCGCCACTTGTTCTCCATGATCAGCGCGCGGCTGAACGGCCGCCACTGCTGGTTGCGGGCGTGCAGCTGCCACAGCTTGTAGATGGTGGCCTGGATCAGCGCGGCGATCGCCAGCGTCTCGTCGACGCGCATCGGCAGGTCGCAGATCCGCACCTCGAGCGTCGGGTAGAACGGGTGCGGCCGCACGTCCCACCAGATCTTCTTGGCGTTGTCGATGCAGTTGGTGCGGATCAGCAGGTTGACGAAGCTCTCGTAGTCGGCCCAGCTGGCGAACGTGTCGGGGATGTTGGTGCGCGGGAACTTGTCGAACACCTTGCAGCGGTACGACTTGAGCCCGGTGTTCATGCCCAGCCAGAAGGGCGAGTTGGCCGACAGCGCCAGCAGGTGCGGCAGGAAGTAGCGCACCTGGTTCATCAGCTGGATGGCGGTTTCGCGATCCTCGATGCCGACGTGCACGTGCAGGCCGAAGATGAGGTTGGCGCGGGCCACCAGCTGCATGTCCTCGACCACCTGCAGGTAGCGCTCGTCGGGCGAGATGTCCTGCACCCGCCAGTCGGCGAAGGGATGGGTGGCGCCGGCGACGAGCAGCAGGCCGTTCTGCCCGGCCAGCGTCAACATCTGCCGCCGCAGGTTGACCATGTCGGCGCGCGCCTCGACGATGTCGCGGCACACGCCGGTGCCGACCTCGATCACCGCCTGGTGCATCTCCGACTTGACCTTCTCGTTCAGCACCCGCTGGCCCTGCGCCATCAGCTCGGTCTGGATGTGCGAACGCAGGTCGAACGTCTCGGGGTCGATGGTCTGGTATTCCTCCTCGATGCCGATGCTGAACGACGGAGCTTTCATCGACGGCCCTTGAGCATCGGCGCCCAGCGCAGGTCGAGCGGCGTCGCCGGCTCCTGCGCCTTCTTGACGGCGAGCTTGGCCACCGCCTCGACGATCCAGGCGAAGTTCTCGGCGCCGACCGAATGCGGATCGGCGTCGGGAGCCGGGTTCATGAAGTCGATGGCGTAGGGCACGCCGTCCTCGACCGCGAACTCGACGGTGTTCAGGTCGTAGCCGAGGGCGCGGCACAGCGTCAGCGAGTCCTTCGTCACGCGCTCGATGAGCGCCTTCGGGTAGGCCGGCGGGTGCTTGACGTAGCGCTCGTGGAACGGCGCCCGCGGGTCGTAGGGCATGACGTGCACGTCTTCCTGGCCGACGACGTAGCAGCGGAAGTACTCGGTGAACTTCACCGCCCGCTGCAAGGTCATGCACAGCGTGCGCGTCTGGTCGTAGGCCTGGAAGAACTCCTCGCGCGTCTTGACCTGGAAGACGTCGCGCCAGCCGCCGCCGTCGAACGGCTTGAGGAACGCGGGGAAGCCGACGTAGTCGAACACCTCGTCCCAGTTGAGCGGGTACTGGAGGTTGCGCATCGACTTGTCGGTGGTCCCCGGCGGATGCTCCTTGTGGGGCAGCACCACGGTCGGCGGCACCGCCACGCCGACCCGGGCGGCGAGCGCGTAGTTGAAGAACTTGTCGTCGGCGCTCGCCCAGAACGGGTTGCTGACGACGTAGCTGCCGGCCAGCGCCGCCTGCTTGAGATAGGCGCGATAGAACGGGATGTCGTGCGAGATGCGGTCGACGATCACCTGGTACTTGCAGGGCGCGTTCATCGGCACGCCGCCGATCTGCACGAACTCCGCGACCACCCCGGGAGCGCCCAGCTCGTTGATGCGCTGCACCAGCGCGCCGGGGAAGACGTTCTCCATGCCGAACAGGACGCCGATGGTCGCCATACGCGTGGTCTCCGCGACCATCAGCTTAGTCCAGCCCGGGGCCGGCCGGATCGCGGGCCGGCCCCCGCGAGGTCGCGGCCGCAGCGGCACTCAGGCTGGAGCAACAGCGCGCGTGGCACGACGATGACGCTCGGCATCACGCGCAACAACACGACGTCGCTCTTCAACGCGATCGCCATCGACGGCGCGGGGCTGGTCGGGATCGGCACGACGAGCCCTGACCAGCAGCTGACCGTCAACGGCAACGCCTCGAAGCCCGGCGGCGGCACCTGGGCCGTGTTCTCGGACGCGCGGCTGAAGCACGTCTTCGGCGGCTATGCACGCGGGCTCGAGGCGGTGCTGGCGCTTCAGCCCGTGCGCTACGAGTACACCGTTGACAACCCCCTCGGCATCGCCGCGGCGGCGAACACGTCGGTTTCGTGGCCCAGGCCGTGCGCGAGGTGATTCCCGAAGCCGTGTCCGACACGGCGAGCGGCTACATGCAGGTCAACAGCGATCCGATTCTTTGGGCGATGCTGAATGCCATCAAGCAACTGAAGGCCGAGAACGACGCGCTTCGGGCGCGCGTGTCGGCGCTCGAGACGACGACTCGCGACCAGCGGTGACCGCGCGGTTGGGGACCGGGACTCCGGCGCGTTCCCTCCGCGCCGGCTACGGCAGGTAGGCGCTGGCCATCGGCCGCCAGTACGGCCAGTCGTGCAGTGAGCCGTAGCCCCAGACGTGCAGGGAGTGCGGGATGCCCTTGGCGCCGAGCAGCCGCGAGAACTCCTCGTTGGCCGCCCGGCAGATGTCCCACTCGCCGGTGGCGAGGACGAACTTGTTGCGGCGGTACTGGTTCAGGTAATAGGCGTCGGACAGCGGGGGCAGGAACGCCAGCGGGTTGAGCAGGTAGGCGTCCTGGTCGCTCCAGCCGTCGAGGAACTGGCTGATGTCGAACGCCCCGCTGATCGTCACGCACGAGGTGAACACATAGGGATGGCGCAACGCCACCGCCATGGCGTGGTAGGCGCCGAAGCTGCAGCCGGTCACGCCGATGCCGGGAAAGGGATTGCGCTGGCGGATCAGCGGCACGACGTCGCCCAGGAGGTAGGACTGGTACTGCAGGTGACGCTCGAGGCGCTGCCGCGGGTGCATCCGCCTGCCGTACCAGCTCTCGCTGTCGACCGACGCCACGCAGTAGAGCTGCAGCCAGCCGTTGTCGAGCTTGTGCTGCAGCGCGCCGACCATGCCGCGGTCCTCGTACTCGAAGAACGCGCCCATCGAGCTCGGGAAGACCATGACCGGCGGGCCGCCGTGACCGAAGACGAGCAGTTCCATCTCGCGGTCGAGCGACCGGGAATACCAGCGGTGATAGTCGCGCGTCATCGGCAGGAGTCCGGTCCTGACGCTGGCAGATCGCGCGTGTGGCACGAACCTGTGCGGCGACAGGCCCCGAGGCACGCCGTGCCACTGGCATCTATACTAGCCGGGACCGTCGCGCCTGCTGGTGGGCGGCGCCCGCCTCGCCGATGTCCGTCTCCGTGTCCGCGCCGCGCCTCGAACGCCACTCGGGCTTCCAGTCCCGGTTCCTCGACCGGGCCCGCGACCTCGTCGTCTATCTGCCCCCTGGCTACGACGACGATCGGCACCGCCGCTATCCGGTGCTCTACATGCACGACGGCCAGAACCTGTTCGATCCCGAGCACCTCGTACGTGCGCGGACAATATTGGCGTCTGGGCGAGATGGCCGACATGCTGATCGCCGAGGGCCGCGTGCAGCCCCTGATCATCGTCGGCGTCAACCATACCGGCATCGGCCGCGTCGAGGAGTACACGCCGACCCGGGATCCGCGGCTGGGCGGCGGACTGGGCAAGGCCTACGGACGCCTGCTCACCGAAGAGCTGAAGCCGTTCGTCGACGCCCGCTACCGGACCCTGGGCGATCGCCAGCACACCGGGCTCGGCGGATCGTCGCTCGGCGGGCTGTCGGCGCTGTTCCTCGGGCTACGGCATGCCGACGTGTTCGGGAAGCTCGCGGTGCTGTCGCCGTCGGTGTGGTGGGGACGGCGCGCGATTCTGCGCTACGTGGCCAAAGCGCGGCCCAGGCCCGACACCCGCGTCTGGCTCGACGTCGGCGGCGGCGAGGGCCGGATCGCGGTCGCCGACGCGCGTCGGCTGCGCGAGGCGCTGGTCGCCGCCGGGTGGCGGGATCATCACGACCTCCGCTACACCGAGCCGGCCGGCGCCACCCACAGCGAAGCGGCGTGGGCCGATCGCGCCGGCAACGTGCTCGAGTTCCTGTTTCCCACCGACCTGGGCGGCTGGCACTTCTGACACGTGTCGGGGCTCGGGGTCTCGGGGCCCGGGACCGGGCACTTGTAACGCGTGTCGCACGCGTCACGCGTCACCAAGGCGCAACGACGCGCCGTGCATCTCCCGCCAGGCCCGGATCCCGAGCCCCGAGCCCCGATCGTTCGCGGTGACATCTGGTGACGTGGGACGCGCCGCTCGTTCGCTAAGCTCGTCTTTCCCATGCTGATTCCCGGTCGCGCCGCGATCGCGCTGGCCGTGCTCTGCGACGGCGGCGTCTCGCGGGCCGCGGCGCAGGAATCGACCAGCGGCAGCCCGACGACCAGCCGGCATCGCCGAGATCGACGGGCCGCCGGCGCCGGTGGCGCCGGCCACCATCTCGCGCGACGACAGCGGCCAGGCGACCGTGCGCGCGATCCGGCTGTCGGCGCCGCTCGACGTCGACGGTTCGCTCGACGAAGCGGTCTACACCGAGAACCCGCCGTTCGGCGGCCTGATCCAGACCGTGCCGGCCACCGGGCAGCCCGCCTCCGAGCGCACCGACCTGTGGCTGATGTTCGACGACCGGAACATCTACGTCGGCGCCCGGGTCTACGATTCGGCGCCGCCCGACGAGTGGATCGCCAACGAGTACCGCCGCGACAGCGCGCCGCTCAGGCAGAACGACCACATCGGCGTCGGGTTCGACACCTTCTACGACCGGCGCAGCGGGTTCATGTTCTACGCCAGCCCGCTCGGCGCGTTCTCCGACTACTCGATCATCGACGAGGGCCAGCCCAACAGCGACTGGAATCCGGTGTGGAACGTCCGCACCGGCCGCTTCGAAGGCGGCTGGACGATGGAGATGATCATCCCGTTCAAGTCGCTGCGCTTCGACGGCGGCGCCAACCAGACCTGGGGCTTCCAGGTCCGCCGCTCGGTCCGGCGCAAGAACGAGTGGTCGTACCTCACCGCACTGCCGGCGTCGATGGGCGGACCACTGGGCCTCAACCGCGTCTCGCTCTATGGCAGCGCCACCGGCATCGACGTCCCGGCGGCGGGCCGCACCTTCGAGATCAAGCCGTATGCGCTGGGCCGATCGTCCACCGATGAGGTGCGGATCCCGCCGGTAACGAACGACCTCGACGGCGAGCTCGGTCTCGACGTGAAGTACGGCATCACCGCCAACCTGGTCGCCGACTTCACCTACAACACCGACTTCGCGCAGGTGGAAGTCGACGAGCAGCAGGTCAACCTGACGCGCTTCAACCTGTTCTTCCCCGAGAAGCGCGACTTCTTCCTCGAGGGCCGCGGCATCTTCGACTTCGCGCGTGGCGGCGCCACCGGCGCCGGCGGGGGCGGCGGCGGCGGCCTGGGCAGCGGCGTTGAACGCGCCCTCGGCGACGCCGTTCCTGTTCTACAGCCGCCGCATCGGGTTGAACCGCGGCCGCGAGGTGCCGATCCAGGTGGGCGGGCGCGTCACCGGCAAGGTCGGCAAGTTCGGCATCGGCGTGCTGAACATCCAGGCCGACGACGAGCCGGCGACGCTGACGCCGTCGACCAACTTCACCGTGATGCGGGTGAAGCGCGACATCTTGAAGAAGAGCACCATCGGCGCGATGTTCACCGGGCGCTCGGAATCCAACGTCTCGGCCGGGTCGAACCAGGCCTACGGCGTCGACGCGGCGCTCGGCTTCTACGAGAACCTGACCATCGGCGGCTACTGGGCGCGCACCCACACCGACGGGCTCGACGGCGACGACGACAGCTTCCAGGGCCGGTTCGACTACTTCGCCGACCGCTACGGCGCGCGCTTCGAGTACCTCGACGTCGGTGACGATTTCAGCCCCGAGGTCGGGTTCCTCCAGCGCGACGACTTCCGGCGCGGGTTCGCGTCGCTGCGGTTCAGCCCGCGGCCGAAGAACCTGAAGGGCGTGCGCAAGCTGACGTGGCAGGCCGACTTCGAGCACCTGACCAACGGCGCCGGGGCGCTCGAGACACGGGTCGGGGTCGGGAAGTTCAACGTCGAGCTCGAGAACAGCGACGCCTTCAACGTCGACGTGACGCGCGACTACGAGCTGCTCCTGCAGCCGTTCCAGGTCGCCCCCGGGGTGATCATCCCGACCGGCAGCTACTGGTTCGATGACATCCAGTTGACCTACAGCCTGGGCGCGCAGCGCCGCGTCGCCGGCGCCATCAGTGCGCAAGTCGGCGAGTTCTGGGACGGCACCATCCGGTCGCTGAGCTACACCGCGGCCCGCGTCTCGGTGTTGAAGCAGTTCTCGTTCGAGCCGACCGTGCAATACACCCGCGTCGAGCTCCCCGCGGGCAACTTCACGACCACGCTGCTGCGCACCCGGACCGACTACGCGTTCTCGCCGCGGATGTTCGCCAGCGCGCTGGTGCAATACAGCTCGATCGACCGCAGCTTCAGCACCAACGTCCGCTACCGGTGGGAGTACAAGCTCGGCAGCGAGTTCTTCGTCGTCTACACCGATGAGCGCGATACGACCAGCCGCGGCTATCCCGGCCTCAAGAACCGCGCGTTCGTGGTCAAGGTCACCCGCTTCTTCCGCTTGTAGCGCCGGCGCACGGCGCTGGCTGGCCAGCCCGAGACGTGGCCCGGCCCGTCGTCGGGCAGTTCCAGGATTTTGCCAGGGTTTCTCTTGTAGAATCGCGGCTCATGCGCTACGCCTTCGGGCGCTGCCGTCTTGACACCGCGAGCCGCGAGCTCGTGCGCGACGGGGAGGCGGTGCACCTGTCGCCGAAGTCCTTCGAGCTGCTCCGGCTGCTGATCGACGCGCGTCCCAGCGTGCTCACCAAGGCCCAGCTGATGAGCCAACTGTGGCCCGACGCGTTCGTCGTCGAAGCCAACCTGCCGGTGCTCATCGGCGAGGTGCGCGGGGCTCTCGGCGACGTCGGGGCGGCCGCCAGCTCGATCAAGACGCATCACGGCGTCGGCTACAGCTTCGTATCCGACGTCCGCGAGACGCGCTCCAGCGGCGATCTGGTATCGGCCGACGGACCGCTGGCGCTGCTGCGGATCGGCAGCCGCACCATCGTGCTCGGCCCGGGCGTCAACTCGGTCGGCCGCGACGCCGAGTGCGACGTCTGCCTGAACGACGCCAGCGTCTCGCGCGTGCACGCCAGGATCGCGGTCGACGGCAGCGCGGCGACGGTCGAAGACCTCGACAGCAAGAACGGCACGACCCTGCGTGGCGACCGCCTGTCGGCCCGGACCGTCCTCCACGACGGCGACGAGTTGGTCTTCGGCAGCGTGCGTGCGCAGTTCGTCGTCGACAGCCGCGACAGCCCCACCACGATCACCCTCTGATCCGCGGCGAACCGGCGGCTTCTGGGCTGATTCTGGGGATCTCCTAGATTCTGGCGGCGGCGCGGCGCCGGCCGCGATTCCCGCCGTCCAATTGGATATGCTGCTGGCGCTGCGAGGAACGACCGTCGGAGCGCGCCCGGCCATGGCCTCGACCTCGACCCCGGTTCGGCCTTCGGCGACGCCGTCACGGCCGGTGTCCGTCGCGCATCCGGCGCCGCTCGAGTTCCCGTCGTGGCCGCTCTCGCTGCTGGCGGTTCCGATCCTGGTGCGGTTCGCCATCTTCGTCGTGGCGCTCGTCACCGAGCCGTGGGCGGCCAACCCGAACCGCATCATCCCGGTCTGGGCGCAGCTGCTGCAGGCCTCGGCGTTCGCCGGCCTGGCCCTGATGCTGCTGCGCTTCGGCCGGCACGACCGCCGGGCCTGGGCGCTGGGGCTGTTCATCCTCGATTCCGGCACCACGCTGCTCACGCCGTTCGTCCGGGCGAGCACCGCGCCCACCGTCGTCACCTGGCTCGGGCTTCACCTGCGCACCGACGCCTTCCAGGCGGCGATGGCCTGGTTCTTCGCGAGCCTGTTCCCGCGCTCGTCGACCCGTCCCCGCCTGGCGGCGATCTTCTTCACCGGCACGACGGCGGCGTTCGCCCTCGGAGCGCTGCTGGTCGTCGTCGACGCAACGGCGAAGTGGCTGGGTCCGGCCGCCCCGAGCGTGGTGATCGCCCTGCAGCGCGAGGCACCGCGGCAGAGCGACTGGTATTTCACGTCGCAATTCCTTCTCATGGCGCCGCTGCTGGTCCTCATGCCGCTGAAGCTGCGCGAGTGCGGTCCCGACGCCCGGCGCCGCTTCTATTGGCTCGCCCTCGGCCTGACGGTCGGGATTCCTGCCGCTCGTGGCCAATGTCATCCTGCAGACGTTCTGGGCGCGCTTCGGCGACGCGTCGCCGCCGTTTGCCCGACTGCGTGGCGCCCTGATCGTCACCGCCCTGACCGCCGTCCCCGTCGCTGCCGCCTACGCCGGCCTGGTGCAGCGGACGCTGGATCTCCGGCTCGTGCTTCGCCAGGCGCTGCAGTACGTGCTGGCCCGCGCCGTCATCCGCGGCGTGGCCTTCGCGCCGTTCGCCGTATTGGCGGTCCTGGTCCTGCTCAACCGCGACCGCCCGTTGTCGCAGCTCGCCTCGGGACCGACGGGACTCACCTTGAGCGCGTTGACCGTCGCCGGCGCGATCGGCGTGGTGAGCCGCCGGCGGCTGCTCGGCGCGCTCGACCGGCGGTTCTTCCGTCAGGAGGTCGACGCCCGCGAGACGCTGCTCAACGTCGCCGAGGGCGTGCGTCACGCCGAGTCGATCGAAGAGGTGCGCGACACGCTCGCGACCGCCGTCGAGCGCGCGCTGCATCCCGAGAGCGTGGTCACGGCGATCGCCGGATCCGACGACTGCCTGCACGCGATCGACGCCGACGTCGCCCCGCTGCGCGGCGTGTCGGCGCTGGCCCAGCTGGTCGAAGGCAGCGACGCGCCGCTCGACGTGGCCGGGGCCGAGCCGTCGATCCTGGCGCGGCTCGGTGAGCTCGATCGGGCGTGGCTGAGCGCCACCGGCGCGGCGATCGTGGTCCCGCTGCGCGGCTCCCGCAGCGAGCTGCGCGGCGCCCTCGCCCTGGGTCCGAAGGTGAGCGAGCTGCCGTACTCCAAACAGGATCGCGAGTTGCTGGCCGCCGTGGGCGCCTCGGGCGGGTTCGCGATCGACCGCATCCTGACGCTGGCGCGCCACACCGCCCACCACGGGGCGCAGAGCGTGCTCGACCCGCCGGCCCGCGAGTGCATCGATTGCGGGGTCGTGGTGGCACCTGACACCAGCCGGTGCGCCTGTGGCGGCCAGCTGCGCCGCGCCGCGACGCCGCTGATGCTCGCCGATCGCCTCCGCTTCGAGCGCCGGATCGGCGCCGGCGGCATGGGCGTGGTCTATCGCGCCTTCGACGTGCGCCTGCAGCAGCCGCGGGCCGTGAAGACGCTGCCCGGCGCCGACCCGGTGATGATGGCGCGGCTGCGGCGCGAGGCCCGGGCCATGGCCGCGGCGGTACATCCGAACCTGGCCACGCTGCACAGCCTCGAGCTGTGGCGCGGATCGCCGATGCTGGTGATGGAGTTCCTCGAGCGCGGCTCGTTGTCCGAGCGCCTGCGGCGCGGGCCGATGCCGGTGAACGAGACGCTGGCGCTCGGCGTCGCGCTCGGCCGCGGACTGGCCGCGCTGCACAGCCGCGGCCTCCTGCACCGCGACATCAAGCCGAGCAACATCGGCTTCTCGGCCGACGACACGCCGAAGCTGCTCGATTTCGGGCTGGCCCGGCTGGTGGCCGCGCCCGGCACGTCGCTGACCGCGACCGATGGTGGCAACGACTCAACCTGGTCCCTGGCGTCGCTCACCGACGGACCGGGCGATCCCGGGCACGCCGGCCTACATGTCGCCCGAGGTGCTCGACGGCACGCCGCCGGTGCCATCCGACGACCTGTGGAGCCTGTCGGTGACCCTGCTCGAGGCCTGCACCGGCGCCAACCCGTTTCGTGGCGCGACGGTGGCTTCGACCGTAGCCCGCGTGCTCGCCGAGCCGCATCGCGCGGCCGCCGCCGCCGCGGCTCTGCCGCCCGCGGTCGGACGCGTCTTCGCTCAGTTCCTCGGCCCGCGCGCATTCCGGCCGACGTCGGCCGAAGATTTCGTACAAGGCCTGAACCGCTGCCTACCCACTGGAGGATGAGATGGCGAAACCACGCCCACGCAAGCGACCAATCGCCGAATCGTTGTTGAAGCACCGCCCGGTCAAGAAGAAGGACCCGTGCGCGGCGGTGAAAGCGACCCACAAGGTCGAAATGGACAACCTCAAGACAGCCGCCGGCATCGTCGCGCAGGTCCTGGTGCACTTCGGCGCCGGCGTGTCGATCGCGCGCGGGACGCCCAGCCCAGGGTCGACGCTCAGATCTTCGCGACCCCCAGCGACATCGCGATCTTCACCGACCTGCTGTTGAAGAGCGTCGTCACGCACCTGGCGACCTTGAACTGGGACACCCAACCGACGACGCGAAACTTCGTCTGCGACCGGGCGTTCGATCACGGCAAGCTGGCTTACCAGGCACAGCTCGGGCCGCTGACGTTCGCGGTGATCCTCGACACTCTCCGCGTAATCCAGGAGATTTGTCCGCCGGGCGGCGCCGGCGGCGGCAAGGTGTGCGCCTTCTGATCGCCGTCCGGGCGTGGCGCCGGCTCAGGCCGGCGCCAACGCCCCAGGAGCCATCCCATGCCGAACACAGAACCCACTCTGGCGGTGTTTCGCCACGCCTCGGACAATGCGAGGTTCGACTGCGGCCGGGCCTGCGCGCAGTCGATCATCTCCTCGGTGACGCACGGCGTGCCGGTCGGCAAGGCGCCAACGCCGGCCGAGCAAGCGCGGCCCGTGCCCGCGACGCAGGACAAACTGCGCCAGCGCGAGAGCTATCCGAACGACAACGGCGGCTGGTTCAGCCATCCTGACGAGTTGGTCGAGATCTTCAAGAAGGATCCCGGACTCCAAAAGTTGGGCCTCATCCACTGGAAGGTCGGCGCCTACGGCAGCTCGGCCGAGTTGTTCGAGAACCTCGGCCGGGCGCTGCAGCGCGGCGTCCCGGCCATCCTGAGCATCAACGAGGAGGATCACTGGGTGACCGTACGCGGCGTCGACCGGACGAGCGGCGTGGTGAGCTTCCTCTACATGCTGGATCCCCTGAACCCGGCGCTGTCACCCGGAGCCCAATTCCACACCTACTTCGACGGCTGTGCGGGAGACGGCACGACGCTCTGGGAGGTTCTCGAGGATACGACCGGCGTCGTCGACACCTGGGAACTTCCGATCGGCGACACGCTACCCGACCAGTACAAAGGCAAGTACGTCGCGATCATCCACGAGCCCCCTGGGCCGTCGGGCGGCGATCATTTGAGCATCGACGACATCATCCGGCTGCGCCTCCGGCTGATGAAGCTGCAAAAGCGCCCGAAGGGTCCGACGCCCCCGCTGAGGATTCGCGAGGAACTCCAGCGGGTGGCCGATGAGACGAAGATGGACGAACTCGTCGCCCTGGTGGCCGAGGAGTCCCCACTGACGGTCCGCTACGTGCACGACATCGAGGCCAAACTCCGCGGCTACACCATTGCGTCGCTCTACAGCGAGCGCCTCGAGCAAGGGCTGGTCGGCATCTTCGACTTCAACGACCAGAAGTTCCGCAGCCTGCGGCTGACCGCGGATCGCCAGATGGTCACCTCGCTGGCTGGCGATTCGGCCGAGCCGTTGTGGTGGACTCGACACGGACTCGACACACTCTTCTCGCCGTATTTCCCGTTCCGGCGCGAGAAGGCCCCCAACGGCGCCATCGCCTACCGCCGGATGCTCGACGACGCGCCGTTCGTCCCGGCGCCGGCCGATCCGGGCCCCAGGTAGCGCTGATAGAATCGCTCGCCATGATCCGCGCTGCCGCGTTCGTCGTCGCCCTGCTCCTCGCCTCGGCGGCGTTGGTTGCCCAGGACCGGCCGCCGCGCGACCCCAAGGCGACGCAACGCGCCGATCTGGTCGAGCTCGTGACCCTCGATCCGACGATCAAGCTCGACATCCGCTACGCGACGACCAACAACTTCACCGGCAAGGTCGTCTACCCCGAGGCGCGCGCGTTCCTGCAGCGCCCGGCCGCCGAAGCCCTGCTCGCCGCACACCGGGAGCTGGCCAGGGCCGGCTACGGCCTGCTGATTCACGACGGCTACCGCCCGTGGACGATCACCAAGCTGTTCTGGGACATGACCGCCGGCTCGCCGATGCAGGAGTTCGTCGCCGACCCGAAGTCGGGCTCGAAGCACAACCGCGGCTGCGCCGTGGACCTGACGCTCTACGACCTGGCCAACGGCCAGGCCGTGCAGATGCCGGGCGACTACGACGAGCCGACCAAGCGTTCCGTACCCCGACTACCGCGGCGGCAAGCCCGAGGAGCGCGGCAAGCGCGATCTGCTGCGCGCGGTGATGGAGCGCCACGGCTTCACCGTCGAGCCCAACGAGTGGTGGCACTTCAACTACAAGGACTGGCCGAGCTACCCGATTCTGGACATCTCGTTCCAGGAGGCGTCGAAGCGGTAGCGCGGTGATGCGCTACGAGGAGCATCCACCGCCCCCGGCCGTCGCCGCCTGCGTGGCGTGCCTGTGGACGCTCACCGGCGAGACCCGTCACCCCTCCTTCGATCTGATCCTGCCCGACGGCCGGCCCGAGCTGGTCGTGCATCGCGGCGATCCGTTCCGCGAGCGGCGGTCGGCGACGTCGTCACGCGTCCAACCGCGCCGCCTGGCGGTCGGCCAGATGACCGGCGGCGTCGCGCTCGCGCCCGGCCGGCGCGTCGAATCGGTCGGTGTCCGATTCACGCCGGCGGGTCTGTCGCCGCTCTGTCCGTTCCCGCAGGCGAGCCTCGCCGATCGCATCGTGAGCGTGGACCGGCTGACGGCGCCGCTCCTCCGCTCGCTGGCCGACGCCGTCAGCAGCGCCGCGACGCTGGCGGCGGCCGTGGCGGCGCTCACGAGCGAACTGCCGCGGGTCTATGCCTCGACCGCAGCCGTGGACCCGAGGCTGTTGCGCGCGGTGACGTACATCACCACCGCCGGCGGCGCGGTGACGATGGACGCGCTGACCCGGGCCACCGGCACGTCGTCGCGGTGGCTCGAGCGGCACTTCCAGCTGTCGGTCGGGGTCACGCCGAAGCGGCTGGCCCGCTTGGTGCGATTCCGGCGGGCGCTGGCCGCCCTCGACGCCAACCCGGCCGACGGCGGTGCCGCCGTCGCCCTCGACCACGGCTACTACGACCAGGCCCACTTCATCGCCGAGTTCCGAGCGTTCGCCGGCGATGCGCCGCGCCGCTTCGTCGACCACCGGCTGGCCGAGCTGACGCGCTTCTTCGTCGATCGCCGCACCTGACGCGTCGCATTCTTCCAAGCCGCCGCGGGCGCCGGCGGACCACACTGCGGGTCGAGAGGAGGACGTCGTGACGATGACCCGTTCCCACCGGCGCTCGACCGTGCTCGTCGTGACCATCGCCGCGCTCGTGTTCCCGGGCGTCACGCCGGGCCGCGCGGCGGCCGCCGCGGAGTTGCCGCGGTGGATCGCCGGCTGCTGGTCGGGGAACCGCGGCGCCGAGCGGTTCACCGAGCGCTGGGCGGTCGCCGACAATGACACGCTGCTCGGCGTGGCCCACACCGTCACAGGCGCGACGGTGAGCGCCTTCGAGTTCCTGAGGATCGTCGTGCGCGGCGATCGCCTCGTCTACATCGCCCAGCCCGGCGGCGCGCCGCCGACGGAATTCACGGCGGCGCCGGCCGATCAATCGCCTTCGGCGATCACCTTCGCGAACCCGCAGCACGACTTCCCGAAGCGCGTCGGCTACCGCATGCCCGGCGTCGAGGCGCTCACGGCGTGGATCGACGGCGGCGCCGGCAGCCAGGCGCCGCGCATCGAGTACGCGATGACGCGCGTGCCCTGCGAGCCCTGAACGCCGGCGGTTCGCCGTCGACGATTGTCGTGCCGCGCACGTCCGGGCGGTCGGCACCGCTCGGCTATGATCGCGGGTGATGACACGCGGCTCCTCGGACGCGGCGCGCCTGGCTGCCGGCCTGAGCGCCACGGCCGCCGTGTCGTTCGTGTTCGCGCGCTGGCTTCCGGCCGTCAACGCCGCCACCGCCGCGGCGATGCTGCTGCTCGTGGTGGTCGTCGTCGCCGCCACGTCGCGCCAGTGGGTGGCCATCGCCACGTCGATCGCGGCGGTGCTGGCCTTCAACGTCGCGTTCCTGCCGCCGGTCGGCACGCTGACCATCGCCGATCCGCAGAACTGGCTGGCGCTGCTGGCGTTCCTGGCCGTGAGCCTGGTGGCCAGCCGCCTGTCGGCGCTGACGCGCGCTCGTACCGCGGAGGCGCTGGGCCGTCGCGACGAGCTGGCCCGGCTCTTCGACCTGAGCCGCGACGTGCTCGGCATCTCCGACGGCGGCGACGCCATCGGCACGCTGGCCCGCTCGGTGGCCCGGCGCTTCGACCTCGACTACGTGGCCATCGCCGTGCCGCGCGACGGGGAGTGGGCACAGTACGACGCCGGCCGGGCCCTGGCGCTGCCCGCCAACGAGGTCGCCTCGGCGTTTGCCGCGGCGCAGACGACGCTCGAGTTCGACGCCTACGCGCGCACGTATGCCGGGCACCGCATCGTGCGACGTTGCCGGCACGCCGGTACGGCTGGTGCCGCTGCGCGTCGGCACGCGGCCGATCGGCGTCCTGGCCGCCGCCGGCCGGCCGGTGGAAGCCGGCACGCTCGATACCCTGGCCGGCGTCGTGGCGATCGCCATCGAGCGGGCAGAGCTGCTCGACGAGCGCAAGGCCGCCGAGCTGACCCGCCAGAGCGAGCAGCTCAAGACGGCGCTGCTGGCGTCGCTCGGCCATGACCTGCGCACGCCGCTCACCGCGATCCGCGTGGCCGCGTCCAACCTGCAGGAGCCGGCGCTGTCCGGCACTGAACGCACCGAGCAGAGCGACCTGATTCAGGCCGAGGTCGAGCGGCTGACGCGGCTGTTCGAGAACATCCTCGAGATGGCCCGCATCGACGCCGGCGGCCTGGCCGCGCAGCGCCGGCCCACCCATGCCTCCGAGGTCGTCGCCGCGGCGCGCGACCAGGTCGGCCGGGCCGTACGGCGCCATGGGCTGCGCGTCGCCGTCGATCCCGACGTCCCGGCCGGTGTCGATCCGCGGCTGACCGCGACGGCCCTGGCGCACCTGCTGGAGAACGCCGCGCAGTACGCGCCGGAGGGATCCGCAATCGACATCCAGGGCGCGTCGGACGCCCTCGAGCTGCGCTTGAGCGTCCGCGACCGCGGCCCGGGGATCGCGCCCGCCGACGTGCCTCACCTCTTCGACCGTTTCTATCGCGGCGACGCCGCGCGCACGCGCGCTGTCGGGCACCGGCTCGGGATTGTGGATCGCGCGCCGGCTGCTCGACGCCGAGGGCGGCCGGGTGTGGGCCGAGAACCATCCGGAGGGCGGCGCCGTGTTCACGATCGTCGTGCCGCGAGCCGAGCGCCGAGAGCCGCGCATGACGCCGCCGCCTCGCATCCTGCTGGTCGACGACGAGGTGGCGCTGCAGCGCTCGGTCGGACAGCTCCTGCGCGCCCGCGGCTACGATGTGACCGTCACCGGCACCGGCGCCGAGGCGGTGCGGCTGGCCGCCGATCATCCGCCCGATCTCATCGTGCTCGACCTCGGCCTGCCCGACATCGAAGGCACCGAGGTCTGCCGTCGCGTGCGGCGGACCTCGAAGGTGCCGATCATCGTGCTCTCGGCGCGCGGCAACGAGGCCGACAAGGTGCAGGCGCTCGACGTCGGCGCCGACGACTACGTCACCAAGCCGTTCGGCCCGGAAGAGCTCATGGCCCGAATCCGTGTCGCGCTGCGCCGCACCGCGGCCGATGAGGCGGTGGAGAGCGGCGTGCTCGAGGCCGGCGGCCTGTCCATCGACTACGACCGGCGGCGCGTGATCCGCGACGGCCTCGAGATCCGGCTCACGCCGAAGGAGTTCGAGCTGCTGTCGCTGCTGGCCCGCCACCACGACCGGGTGCTCACGCACCGCGCCATCCTCAAGGCGATCTGGGGCGCCAATGCCGTCGAACAGCCCGAGCACCTGTGGACGCTGGTCGGCCAGCTGCGCAAGAAGATCGAGCCCGATCCGGCCACGCCGATCTATCTCGTCAGCGAGCCGTGGGTCGGCTATCGCTTCGTGACCGACTCGGCGGCAGTGGACAACTGAGCCAGCCCGGACTCCCGAGTCCCGCCTGTCCCGCCCGGATCCCGGATCCCCGGTCCCGAGCCCCGCAGTTTCAGCAACTCTTGAGGTACTTCTGAGGCGGTCCTCAGGCCGGGCTCCCTATCGTGGATGGCAGGGAGCGATGTCATGACCGCGCACGTGCACGACCACGGCGGGACGTTCGTGCTGGCCCAGCGCCAGTTCACGGGCACGCCCGAAGAGCAGATTGCCCAACTCGACGAGACCATCGAAGCGCTGCTGGGATTCCGGGCGTGGCTGGTTGCCACCCTGCCGCACGAGGCCCAGCGCAGGACCGGGCTGCAGGCCATCGCCTACCGGCTGCGCCACCTGGTGCGTTTCTCGGCCGCCGCGCTGCTGCTCCTGGGGCTGCCGGCATTGGCCGCAGCCCAGCCCCTCCGCACAGGAGCCGCCGCCGCCGGCTCAGCAGCCCGCACCGCCGGCCGCGTCGGGCGGACCGCTCGACCAGGTGAAGTTCGGCGTCGCGTTCGAGGGCTTCTACCAATACAACTGGAATCGGCCGTACGACCGGGTCAACCTGCTGCGCGCCTACGACACCCGGGCCAACGTCTTCGGCATCCAGCAGGCCGCCATCGTCGTCGAGAGCGCGCCCGACGTCGACGCGGCGCGTCGCTTCGGGGCCCGCGTCGACCTGCAGTTCGGCCAGGCCACGGAAACCGTGCAAGGCGGCGCGGCCAACGAGCCTCGCCCCGACGTGTATCGCCACGTCTGGCAAGCCTACGGCACCTACGTCTTCCCGGTCGGCCGCGGCCTCCAGGCCGACTTCGGCAAGTTCGCTTCGAACCTCGGCTACGAGACCAACTACGCCAAGGACAACGACCACTTCTCCCGCGCCTATCTCTTCAACTTCCTGCCCTTCTACCACTCGGGACTGCGCTGTCGCTGCCGGTCAGTGACGAAGTGACGCTGATGTACATGCTCACCAACGGCATCCAGCAGACCGAGGACTTCAACGACTTCAAGAGCAACCACTTCACCGCCGTTATCAAGCCCGTCGGCAGCGTCACCTGGACCACGAACTACTACTTCGGCCAGGAACAGCCCGACGGCGGCGAGCCGACCGGCCCGGACGGGTTCTTCCGGGTGTTCGACAGCTACGTCGCCTACGCCGACGCCCGCGCTCAGCTTCGGCCTCGACGTCAACTACGTGACCAACGAGGTCAACAAGGCCGACGACGCCCTGGCGCTGCAGGGCACGGCGTCTACGCCCGCTATCAGCTGTCGAGCCGGCGGCGATCGCCTGCGCTACGAGCGGCTCGACGACGAGGGGCTGTTCGGCGGCATCGACCAGGTGCTCCACGAGATCACCGCCACGGCCGATACAAGTTCGCCGACGGCTTCCTGGTCCGGGCCGAGTTCCGGCGCGACTGGTCGAACGAGGCGTTCTTCACCGGGCCGCGCCCCGGCGAGCCGCGCGACCACCAGAACACCGCCCTCCTCGGGATGGTGTGGTGGTTCGGCAACAAGACCGGCGCCTGGTAGAGGTTGCGATGCTGCTCGGGATGATCGTCCTCGGCGTGGCGGCATTCGCCGCCATGTTCGCCTTCGTCGTCCTTGTGCGACCGAGGTCGCTCAGGTGCCGTCATGACCGAGCTGTCGTTGCTGTTGAGCGTGGCCGCGTTCGTGTACCTGCGTGTACGCGATGCTGCGGCCGGAGAATTTCTGAGGCGCGGTCGATGGCCACCGAGATCGCCGCCGTCGTCGTCACGCTGGCGTTCACCATCGTGACGAGTCTGGCCGTCGGCCAGTACATGTGCAAGGTCTTCACCGGCGAGCGCACGCTGCTCGATCCGGCGTTCGTGCCGATCGAGCGGCTGGTCCTGCGCGTCGTCGGCGTCGGCGCCGGCGACCAGCAGGACTGGAAGCAGTACGCCGTCTCGCTGCTGGTGTCGAACGTGGTGATGTGGCTGGTCACGTTCGCGATCGTCTCGCTGCAAGGCGTGCTGCCGCTGAACCCCGACGGCATCGCCCGGCATGGAGCCGACGCTCGCCTTCAACACCATCTCCAGCTTCGTGACCAACACCAACCTCCAGCACTACAGCGGCGAGACCGGGCTGTCGTACCTCTCGCAGATGTTCGTGATCACCTTCCTGCAGTTCGTCACCGCGGCCACCGGCATGGCGGCGTGCATCGCCACGATCCGCGGCCTGGGCGGCAACCGGCTCGACCACGCTCGGCAACTTCTACGTCGACTGCACGCGGGCGACGGTCCGCGTGCTGCTGCCGCTCGCGCTGGTCGTGGCCACCGTGATCCTGTGGCAGGGCACGCCGATGACGTTCGAAGGCGCGGCGCACGCCACGACGCTCGAGGGCGGCGAGCAGGCTCATCGCCCGCGGTGTCGCGGCGCCGGAGGTGGCCATCAAGCAGCTCGGCACCAACGGCGGCGGCTACTTCGGCCCGAACTCGGCGCATCCCTTCGAGAATCCGACGCCGCTGAGCAACTTCGTCGAGACCTGGTCGATCAGCGATCATCCCGATGGCGATGGTCTGGACGCTCGGCCACATGCTGAATCGGCGCCGGCTGGCCGTGGTCGTCTTCGCCACCATGCTCGCCCTCTACCTGCCGCTGGTCGCCTTCGCCGTCGGCCAGGAGTTCGGCGGCAACCCGGCCATCGCCGCCATGGGCGTCGATCAGACGACGGGCTCGATGGAGGGCAAGGAGGTCCGGCTCGGCGCCGGCCTGTCGGCGCTCTGGGCGGTGACGACCACGGTGACGTCGAACGGCTCGGTCAACGCGATGCACGACTCGCTGACGCCGCTCGGCGGCCTGGTGCCGCTCATCGGCATGTGGCTGAACAACATCTTCGGCGGCGTCGGCGTCGGCTTCATCAACATGCTGATCTTCATCGTCGTCGCGGTGTTCATCGCCGGCATGATGATCGGCCGCACCCCGGAGTTCCTCGGCAAGAAGGTCGAGGCCCGCGAGATGAAGCTGGCCAGCCTGGCGCTGCTGTGGCACCCGCTGGCCATCCTGGTCGGCACGTCCGTCGCCTGCTACGTCTGGGCGACCACCGCCGATCCGGGCACGGCGCTGGCCTGGCTGAAGAATCCGGGGCCGCACGGCTTCTCCGAGATGCTCTACGAGTTCACCTCGTCGGCCGCCAACAACGGCTCGGGGTTCGAGGGGCTGGGCGACAACACCCCGTTCTGGAACATCGCGACCGGGCTGGTGATGCTGCTCTCGCGCTACATCCCGATCATCGCGCCGCTGGCGCTGGCGGGGTCGCTGGCGGCCAAGCCGGCGGCGCCCGAGACGGCCGGCACGCTGCGCGCCGACAGCGCCACGTTCGGCGTCACGCTGTGGGCCGTGATCGTCATCCTCGGCCTGCTGATGTTCATGCCGGTCGCGGTGCTGGGGCCGATCGCCGAGCACCTGGCGCTCGCTGGCTGACGCGGCCGTCAGCAGAGTTGAAAGCACATCGAACATGGCAAGGAGATCCGGCAGGCGCTGTTGTTCACCCTGATCACGCTGCCGCTCTGCGGCGGCGCCTACCACGGCGTGGTGTGGGCGATCGGGCGGGTGGCGTTCCCGGCGCAGGCCGAAGGCAGCCTCATCCGCTCCGCCGACGGCACGGTGGTCGGCTCGCGGCTCATCGCCCAGAAGTTCACCCGGGCCGAGTACTTCCAGCCGCGGCCGTCGGGCGTCGACTACAACGCGGCGTCGACGGGCGGCACCAACTACGGACCGTCGAACCCCGACCACCTGAAGGCCGTGCAGGAGCGGCTCGACGCCGCCGACCGACGCAGGAAGGCGTGGCGGCCGGCGCAGGTGCCGTCGGAGATGGTCACCGCGAGCGGCTCCGGCCTGGACCCGCACATCCCGCCGGCGCGCCGCCGACCTGCAGGCCCGCCGGGTCGCCGCGGCTCGCGGCGTCGCGTTGGACCGCGTGCGCGAGCTCATCGCAGGCGCACACCGAGCCGCCGACGCTGGGCCTGCTCGGGCCGGGCCCGCGTCAACGTGCTCGAGCTGAATCTCGCGCTCGATGCCGCGTTCGGCACCGCCGTGCCCGCGGCAGACCACTAGTCGAGGAACCCATGTCCGACCGTGCCCGCACCATCTCGCTCTGGGATCCCGCGATCGTCCGACAGGCGTCGGTGGACGCCGTGACGAAGCTGGACCCGCGCGTCCAGGTCAAGAACCCGGTGATGTTCATCGTCGAGGTCGGCAGCCTGCTGACGACCGTGGTCTTCCTGCAGGAGCTGCTGACCGGCACCGGGCAGCCGCTCTTCACCGGCCAGGTGGCGTTCTGGCTCTGGTTCACGGTGCTCTTCGCCAACTTCGCCGAGGCGATGGCCGAGGGCCGCGGCAAGGCGCAGGCCGACACCCTGCGCAAGACGCGCACCGAGACGGTGGCCAATCGGCGCCGGGCCGACGGCAGCCTCGAACACGGTGCCGGCGGCGACGCTGCGCAAGGACGACGTGGTCCGGGTCGTCGCCGGCGAGTTCATCCCCGCCGACGGCGAGATCATCGAGGGCGTCGCCTCGGTGGACGAGTCGGCGATCACCGGCGAATCGGCGCCGGTCATCCGCGAATCCGGCGGCGACCGCTCGGCGGTCACCGGCGGCACGCGCGTCATCTCCGACTGGATCGTGGTGCGCGTCACCTCCGACCCCGGCCACACGTTCCTCGACCGGATGATCGCCCTGGTCGAGGGCGCCGAGCGTCAGAAGACGCCCAACGAGATCGCCCTGAACATCCTGCTGGCGGTGCTGACGCTGATCTTCCTGCTCGTCGTGGTCACGCTGCCGCCGTTTGCGCACTACGCCGGCACCGAGATTCCGATTCCCGTGCTGATCGCGCTGCTCGTCTGTCTCATCCCGACGACGATCGGCGCGCTCATCTCGGCCATCGGCATCGCCGGCATGGACCGCCTGGTGCAGCACAACGTGCTGGCGATGTCGGGCCGGGCGGTGGAGGCGGCCGGCGACGTCAACACGCTGCTGCTCGACAAGACCGGCACGATCACGCTGGGCAACCGCCAGGCCACCGAGTTCCTGCCGGCGGCCGGCGTGACCGACGCCGAGCTCGCCGACGCGGCCCAGCTGGCGTCGCTGGCCGACGAGACGCCCGAGGGCCGCTCCATCGTCGTCCTGGCCAAGGAGAAGTACAAGATTCGCGGCCGCGAGCTCGCCGACAAGGACGACGGCCTTCGTCCCCTTCACCGCGCAGACGCGGATGTCGGGGGTGAACCTCGACGGACGGGAGATCCGCAAGGGCGCCGCCGAAGCCATCGCCGCCTACGTGCGCGGCAACGGCGGCACCGTGCCGGCCGACCTGCAGGCCACCGTCGAGCGGATCGCCAGCAGGCCGGCGGCACGCCGCTGGTCGTCGCCGAGCGCACCCGCGCCCTCGGCGTCATCCACCTGAAGGACATCGTCAAAGGCGGCATGCGGCAGCGCTTCGCCGCGATGCGGGCGATGGGCATCCGCACGGTGATGATCACCGGCGACAATCCGATGACCGCCGCCGCCATCGCCCACGAGGCCGGCGTCGACGACTTCCTGGCCCAGGCGACGCCCGAGGACAAGATGCGCCTCATCAAGCGCGAGCAGGGCGAGGGCAAGCTGGTGGCGATGACCGGCGACGGCACCAACGACGCGCCGGCGCTGGCCCAGGCCGACGTCGGCGTGGCGATGAACACCGGCACGACGGCGGCCAAGGAAGCCGGCAACATGGTCGACCTCGACTCGAACCCGACCAAGCTCATCGAGATCGTCGAGATTGGCAAGCAGCTGCTGATGACCCGCGGCGCGCTGACCACCTTCTCGATCGCCAACGACGTCGCCAAGTACTTCGCCATCATCCCGGCGATGTTCATCCTGGCGTTTCCGCAGCTCGGCGTCCTCAACGTGATGCGGCTGGCGACGCCGGAATCGGCGATCCTGTCGGCGGTGATCTTCAACGCCGTGATCATCATCGCGCTCATTCCCGCTGGCGCTGCGCGGCATCCCCTACCAGCCGCTCGGGGCCGCCGCCGTGCTCCGCCGCAACCTGCTGATCTACGGCGTCGGCGGCGTGCTGCTGCCGTTTATCGGCATCAAGGCCATCGACCTCGTCCTCGTGGCGGTCGGCCTGGCCTAGTCACGTGCCGCCATGACCACCGAGCAGCGCCCGACGGCCGACGCCCTGCTGGCGCGCATCAAGGAGCAGGAGCGGGCCCGGCTCCGCGTCTACATCGGCGCGGCGCCGGGCGTCGGCAAGACCTACGAGATGCTGCAGGAGGCCCACGCGCTCAAGGCGCGCGGGCTCGATGTGGTCATCGGCATGGTCGAGACCTACGGCCGCAAGGACACCGAGGCGCAGATCAAGGACCTGGAGACTCGTGCCGCGACGCGCCGTGGCCTACCGCGGCGTGACCATCGACGAGATGGACGTCGACGGCATCATCCGCCGGAAGCCCCAGGTCTGCGTCGTCGACGAGCTGGCCCACTCCAACGCGCCGGGCAGCCGCAACGCCAAGCGCTACGAGGACGTGCTCGAACTGCTCGCCGCCGGTATCCACGTGATGACGGCGGTCAACATCCAGCACCTGGAGACGCTGAACGACGCCGTCGCCCGCGCCACCGGCGTTCGCGTCCGCGAGACCGTGCCCGATACGTTCCTCGATCGCGCCGACGAGGTCATCAACGTCGACGTGACCGTCGAGGAGCTGCGCAGCCGGCTGCGCGAAGGCAAGATTTACCGGCCCGAGAAGGTCGAGCAGGCGCTCGGCAACTTCTTCCGCAAGGGCAACCTCTCGACGCTCCGGGAGCTGGCGCTGCGCGCCGTCGCCGACGAAGTCGGCGAAAAGGCCGCCACCTACCGGGCCCGCGAGGGTCTCGAGCCGGCGCTGATCCCCGAGCGGGTGATGGTCTGCATGAGCTCCAACGCGCTGGCGCCGCGCGTGCTCCGCACCGGCGCCCGCATCGCCGGCCGCCTGGGCTCGAAGTGGTACGCGGTCTACGTCGAGACCCCGCACGAGACGCCAGATCGGATCCGGAGCCAGGACGCCGAAGCGCTCCAGCAGAACATCCGGCTGGCCGAGAGCCTGGGCGCGACGGTGGTGCGGGTCCGGGCCGCCCGCCCGGCCGACGGCCTCATCGCCTTCGCCCAGCGCGAAGGCGTGACGCACGTGATCTTCGGGCAGTCGGCGCGCTCACGCTGGGAGCTCGTCTGGCGCGGATCGACACTCGACCGCTTCCTGAGCGCGGTGCCCGATGCCGCGGTGCAGGTCGTGCCGCTGGCCGAGGCGTGACCATGAGGTCCAGGCAAGTGGCACAGGCGCTCGCCAGGCCCACCGGGACGCTGATCGCCACGGGTGTGCTCATCGCCGTCGTGGGCTGTAGCGCCGACACCTCGTTGGCGCGGCTGATGGAGGGGCGGCGGCTGGCGGCGCAGCTGCGCGTGCAGTTCTCCCAGGCCGCCGACGCCGCGAACCGGGCGGTGATGGCCGACTCCGACACCACGTCCACGGCGTTCGCGCGCGAGGCCGAGCAGCGGTCGCAGGCGGTCGAGCAAGACGCCGACGCCCTGGCGCCGCTGCTGGCCGCGCTCCGCTACGCCGACGAGGCGCGCCTGCTCGAGGAGTTCCGCGGTCGGTTCGCCGAGTATCGCGCGCTCGATCGGGACATCCTGCGAATGGCGGCGGAGGGTACCAACCTGAAGGCGCAGCGGCTGTCCTTCGGCGCCGCTCGCGACGCGGCCGAGGCGTTCCGGGACGGGCTCGCGGCCGTCGCGCCCGCCGACCCGGCTGCCGATCGCTGGCGGGTTCAGGCGTTGGTTGCCGCCGCCGTGTTGGGCGTCCGCGAGATTCAGGTGCGGCAAGCGCCACACATCGCTGCGGCCGACGACGCGGCCATGGCGCGGATGGAGACCGAGATGGCCGCCGCAGAGGCCGCCGCCCGCACCGCACTGGGGACGCTCGCCTCGCTGGTCGACGCGGCATCGCGACCGCGGCTGGCCGGCGCCACAGCCGCCCTCGACCGCTTCATCGTCGTCAACGCCGAGATCGTCGCGCTGTCGCGCCGCAATACCAACGTCCGATCGCTGGCGCTGTCGCTGAATCAGAAGCGCGTGCTCACGGCGGCGTGCGACGAGAGCCTGCGCGCACTCGCCGACGCCCTCGGCAAGCGCGGGTTCACCGCCACACGGTGACGTCGCGGCTGGGCGCATCGCGGCGAATCCATCGTGTGGCGTCGACGGGCGCCGGGCCTGTTAGTGTTGGTGCCCCAGGGAGGCCCGCCACATGCGCCAGTCGTTGCTCCTCGCCGTCGGCCTGCTCGCTGCCGCCTGTTCCGGGCCGGCACCGGAGGCTCCGCCCTCGGCGTCCGTCGCTGGCAGCGGCGCCGTGCTGTTCGAAGGCGCCACCCTCATCGACGGCGAGACCGGCGCCGCGCGCCGGGATACGGCGTTCCTGGTCGAGGGCGAGCGGATCGCCCGGGTCGGCGGCACGGGCGAGGTCGACGCTCCCGGCCGGCGGTCGGCGCGTCGACCTGAGTGGCAAGACGGTGATCCCGGCGATCGTCAGCGCCCACATCCACGTCGGGCTCCTCGACGGCAGCGACTTCGGGCCGCAGGTCTACACCCGCGACACGATCGTCGAGCACCTGCAGCGCTACGCGTACTACGGCCTGGCCGCGGTGCTCACCGCCGGCACCGACGTCGGCCCGGTGTCGTTTGCGGTGCGCGACGAGCCGCCGCCGGACGCCGCGCGGCTGCTGACCGCCGGGCGCGGCCTGGCCACACCCGACGGCGGCCCCGGCTTCCCGGCGATTGCCAACACCTCGTTCCCGATCACCACCGCCGAGCAGGGCCGGCAGCACGTGCGCGACCTGGCGGCGCAAGGCGCGGCGGCGGTGAAAATCTGGGTGGACGACCGCGGCGGCCGGGTGAAGAAGCTCACGCCCGACCTGTATCGCCCGGTCATCGAGGAGGCACACGCGCGCGGGCTGCAGGCCCTGGCGCACGTCTACTACCTGAAGGACGCGCACGAGCTCGTGGACGCCGGCATCGACGGCTTCCTGCACCCGGTGCGCGACGCGGTGATGGACGACGCCCTCATCGCCCGCATGAAGGCGAAGAACGTCTTCCTGGCCGCCAACATCGGCGGATCGCATCGCGCGACGCTGACTGACCTGCCGGATTCGAGTGCGGCGCGTCTGTCAGAAACCGTGCCGGCGGAGGTCGTCACCGCCTACCGTGCGGCGCTGCGGGCCCGCGATGCGAAGGCCGTCGCCACCTCCCGCGCCACCTACGACCGGATGGCGCAAAGCCTGGCCCGGCTGACCGCCGCCGGCGTGACCATCGTGCTGGGCGGCGACACCGGCATTCCCAACGCGTGGCACGGCTGGGCCGAGCACTACGAAATGGCGACCATGGCCGGCGCGGGCATGAGTCCTGCGCAGGTGATCGTCGCCTCCACGAGCGCGCCGGCCCGGCTGCTGAAGCTCGACGACCTGGGCAACGTGGCGGCGGGCAAGAGCGCCGACTTCGTCGTGCTCGACGCCAACCCGCTCGATGACATCGCCAACACGCAGCGGATCGCGGCGGTCTACCTGCGCGGCAAGGCCCTCGATCGCGTCGCGTTGCGGGCCGGATTCACCAGGCCGTGACGGTCATCACTCCGCGATCGTCTTCCACTCCTTGACGAGGTGCTCGGCGCTGCGCCACGCCAGCGCCTGCACCGTGAGCGTCGGGTTGTGGGCGCCGCTGGTGCCCATCACCGACGCCCCCAGCACGCCCAGGTTCGGCACTTCGTGCGAGAACCCGAAGCGGTTGACCACGTTGGTCTCGGCGTCGTCGCCCATGCGCGTGCCGCCGTAGGCGTGCGTGTTCAGCCCCATCGTGCCGAGCGGGCCGCGCACGATGTCGATCGCGCCCGCGGCCCGATACCAGAGCTCCATCTTCTCCTGGACGAAGTCGGCGATCCGCCGCTCGTTGTCCTTGAAGTCGGCGGTGATGCGGCAGACCGGGAACCCGAGCGGATCCTTCACCACCGGGTCGAGGTCGAGATAGTTGTCTTCGTACGGCAGCGTCGTCTTCTGGAGGTAGGCGGTGTTCACCCGGTCGGCGTTCTCCTTGACGAACGCCTTCCACTGCTTGCCCCACGACGGGGCGCGGCCGAAGGTGTTCATGTTGGCGGCGCCGATCGGCCGCCGGTCCGAGTAGACCCAGAGATTGCCGCCGCCGATGAAGTCGAGGCCCGAGTGGTCGAAGTTGTCGTCGGCCCAGTTGTCCACTGCCACGCCCTGCGCCGGCAGGCCGTACCAGCTGTTCAGGTTGAAGGGGAACAGCGCCGTGACCGCCGCACCGGTGGCGTGCGAGAAGTAGTGCCGGCCGACCTGGCCGTGGTTGTTCGACAGGCCTCTCGGGAACGCCTTCGACGTCGAGAGCAGCAGCAGCCGCGTGTTCTCGTAGGTGTAGGTCGAGAGCAGCACGGCCTTCGCCGGCTGGAAGAACTCCTCGCGCCCGGTGACGTAGGTGACCCCCGTCACTTTGCCCTGCTCGTTGGTTTCGATCTTCGTGACGTGCGCTTCGGTCACGACTTTCAGCTTCCCGGTCTTCTGTGCCCGGGGAATCGTCGTCACGTTCGGGCCGTTCTTGGCGTCGACGTGGCAGCCGCCGCGATTGCAGAAGCCGTGGTACATGCACGCCATGCGGTCCTGGTAGCGCTCGGAGTTGATGGCAGCCGGTCCTGGGAACGGGTGCCAGCCGAGGGCCTTCGCCGCTCCGGTCATGCGATCGAGGTAGCCGGTGCTGCGCAGCGGCGGCATCGGGTAGGGCCGTGCTGCGCGGCGCTTCGAAGATGTTGCCGCGCCGGTCGATCGTGCCGAGGATGTTGCCGGCCTGGCCCGAGACGCCGATCTCGTGTTCGACGCGGTCGTAGTACGGCTCGAGCTCCTCGTAGCCGAACGGCCAGTCTTCGATCGTCGATCCCGACGGCACCCGCGATCGTCCGTAGCGCCGCGCCGTCTCGCTGACGACCTTGAAGTCCCAATGCGCCAGTCGCCAGCTCTGCGCCCAGTAGTGCAGGGTCGTGCCGCCGACCCCGTTCATCATGACGTGTCCGGGCGGACGAGTGGTCGGGGCCTGCGCGTTCAGGCGATGCGTCGGCACCTCGTGATTGCACTTCTGCACCGCCATCGGCCAGTCGCGCACGTTGTTGCGGATCTCGTCGGGGGCGAAGTCCTTGTTGGTGAGCCAGGTGCCGGCTTCGAGGCCGACCACGTCGAGGCCGGCGTCGGCCAGCGGCAGCACCGCCACGCCGCCGGCGGCGCCGAGCCCGATGACCACGACGTCGGTGCCCGGCAGGTTAGTCGGCATCGCGGTCGCTCCCGGCCGGCTTCATGTCGACGATGGCCTTGTTGAACATCGGATTCTCGTAGGCCGACCGCCGGACCCGCGTCGGCGGTGAGAGCAGCTTCTGTTCGGCCGGCGTGACCACGGTCCGCACGCCGGGGAAGCCGAGCAGATCCCAGCCGACGAAGCCCTCGTTGCCGCCGTAGTGCGGATCGCCGAACGTGCCCTGCATGACGTGCCCGCGCACCAGCGCGAAGAACTGCGCGGAACTGCCAGCGAAGCCGGTGTTGGCGCCGGTGGCGGTGCCGCTCTCGACGTCGATGAGGAGCGAGATCTGCCGGGTTTCCGTGAGCTGGAGGAACGGCGCACCGCGCGTCTCGCGCGCATAGCGCTCCAGCGCGGTGAGGCCAACGCGATAGGCCTCGCGCTGGTCCTGGAGGGCGCCGGCCAGGGCGCGATCGATGTAGCGCACCGCCATCGCCTCGGTGGCTCCGGGCCCGTGCTCGTCCGACGGGATGAGCAGCTCGGCGATGCGATCGAGCACGTCGGCTTCGTGGGCGGTCAGGGCGCGAAGCGGCTCGCGAGTGGGCCTGGCCCGGCGCGGCTGCGCGGCTGCCGCCAGCTGGCGCGGCCGCCGCGGCCGCGCCGACGACGCCGGCGAACTTCAGCAGATCCCGTCTGGTCAGCGGACCGTCGGCCATGGCGTCCTCACCATGCGAGCGGGGGAGTCGGGGGCTTGCGCTCGTAGATCGCGACCAGCTCGCCCTGGCCGACGATGTGGCCCTGCATCGCTTCGACGAGCTGTGCTTTGGTGAGTCCGGTGGGCAAGCCGGTGACGTCGAGCGCGTAGACCGTGAAGTGATAGTGATGCGGCTTGCCCGGGGGCGGCGCCGGCCCGCGATAGATCGGACGCTTGAATCCAGAGAGCCCTTGCACCGCGCCCGCGATCGACGCCGGCAACGGCGCTGACGGATCGATTGGCAGATTCTCGGGCACGCCGGTCGCCGTCGACGGGATGTTGTAGACCACCCAATGGACGAAGCCTCCGGGAATCGGCACGTCGGGATCATCGCAGACGAGCGCGAACGACTTCGCCGTCGCCGGAGCGCCGCTCCACTGGATCGCGGGCGAGATGTTCTCTCCATCGGCGGTGTGCTGGCGCGGCACCGGCTGGCCGGCGACGAGCGTGGGGCTGGTCACCGTGAGCTGCGCCAGTGGCGCTTGTGCCGAAACGGCTGCCGTGACTGCGATGACTACAGTCGCCGTGTAAGAAGCGCTCAGACGCGTAAACATTGCGCGAAGTATACCGGCGGCACCGCGATTACGGATCACGTCGCAGTTCGTGGGTGCGATCACGATTTTGTGTCGACGATCTGCGCCGTGCGCCCGTAAGTCACTGAGAACACGTTCCCCCGTTCGAGGCGCGTGCCTTGCAGCCGTCGGGCGCAGCTCGGTACGGCACGCGGCCCCTCCGCTCGCGAAGCCCCTGAAATCCGTTTCGTCCTTGGTCCTGCCGAGTTCCCCTGCCGGTGTTGGAGGTTCGCTGATGTTCGTGTCCTACGTGTCCCGCACGGCGCCCACGGTGGCGTTGGTCGTTCTCGGTGCCGCCGTCTGTGTCGGCGGCTGGTCGCGCCTGATCGCCGCCCCGGCGGCGCCCCTCGCCCCCATCAATCTCACTGCCGCCGTCGCCGGCTCGAACGTGACCCTGTCCTGGCGGAGCGCGCCCGGCGCAGTGCTGTATCAGCTCGAGGCCGGGAGCCGCGCCGGAGCGGCCGACCTGGTCGTGACGCGGCTGGGCACGACCAGCGCGCTGGCCACCAACGTGCCCGACGGCACCTACTACGTGCGCGTGCGGGCCGGCAATGCCGGCGGCGTCAGCGCACCGTCCAACGAGCTGACGGTGCGGGTCGGCTGCAGGAATGCGCCGCCGGCGCCCACCGGGCTGACGGCGCACGTGAGCGGGACCAACGTCGCGCTCAGCTGGCAGAAGTCGAGCGGCGCGACCGGCTACGTGCTCGACGCCGGCACCGGTCCGGGCCTCTCCAACATCGGCTCGGTGCCGGTGACGACCAACAGCCTGGCGACCACGGCGCCGGCGGGCACCTACTTCGCCCGGGTGCGGGCCACCAACAAGTGCGGCAGCAGCGCCCCCTCGAACGAGGTGACGGTCGCCGTCAGCGCCGGGCCCACGCCGGCGGGCAGCGGCTCGATCTTCGGCGTCGTCGACCCGGTCGTCCTCGGGACCTGCAGCGCCGCTACGCATGACCGCTGGGTGGTCGACGGCGGCGACGGCTACCGTTACCGCACCTGGCATCCGCAGACCGATCCGTCCGGGTGCGTCTATGCCCACGAGCACGGCGACAACCCGGCGCTCGTCCAGGAGCCGACCATCGCCGCCTCGCCGGTGCGATTCGGTTACATCGGCCGCCGCCACCCGATGCCGGGCGAGCCCAACGGCCACGAGGAGGCCCACGAGGGCTTCAAGGTGTTCATCGCCAACCGCGGCGACGCCAACGACGAGGGGCGGGTCAACCGGGTCTTCTCCCGCTCGGTGTTCCACATGGGCACCGGCGGTCCGAAGCGCTTCAACATGCCGCACCACTCAGCCGAAATCCGCCTCGTGCACCCCGAGTTCGGGCTGAAGGCGTTCACCCAGCTGATGATGAACACCGGCGGCGTCGGAGCCGTCTGCGACCCGCGCCGGCCGGCCCCGGTGAAGGACGTGATGCAGTTGAACTCGCCGTGCCGGCTCAACAGCGGCTATGAGATCTGGAGCACGACGGCGTCGGTGATGGCCAACGGCCGCGAGGTCTACCGGGCGTTTGCGACGCCGGCGGTCTTCGACCCGATCACGGTCTTCAATCCGGCCAACCCGACCGAGCTCGTCTACGCCTGGGACCCGCGGGTCAGCGCCATCAAGAACTTCCCCGGCGACGACTGGTCGAGCAACCGCGGCTGCGATCGCGAGAGCTACGCGCAGCCGGGCTATCTGGTTCAACGGCGGCGGCCAGGCGGCGTACTACACCGACGCCATGGGACAACCGAAGGCGGCGAGCGATCCGCAGGCGCTCCGACAGGAGATCTCGCAGTCCAACAGCGTCGGCGCTCCGGCCACGACCGATGGCCTCATCCAGTTCAAGATGCGGCGCGGGTTCTGCCAGCAGCGCGCGCGTCTCGGCCTCAAGAACTGAACGTGCCGTAGGGGCGGGCTGCGAGGTGTAGCCCGTCCCTACACCGCCCGGCAGTTTCTACACCCCGGCCCCGCGGCCGCTGCCCACAATGCCGCGACGTCGCGCGGTTTCTCTACACAGCTCCACACTGCTGCACGGCCATTCACAAGTGATGTCTGGCCAACGAGAGATTTCGTGCCCGGTGTAATCACCACTGGCACTGACTTTCATCCAGCCTGCAGTGCCCTCAAAACCCCGGCCTGGTAATTGCAGTCCGGCGGCCTCGACATATGAAACACGTGGTCCCGGCGCGAGTCTCCCCGAGCGTCAGGTCGTTCTCGCGTCCGTCTGCCTCGAGCAGTCGGCGGTGGGGGTCTAGTTGATGTTCCATGAAGTTTTGCACCGTGCCCGCCTTGGCTCCGTAGCTCCAATCCTCATTCTCATCGCGTGCGTGACCATGCCGTTGGTGCTCGTGGCGCAGTCGGCGCCGCAGCCCCCAGTCAACCTCACGGGCAATGTGAGCGGCACCACGGTCTCGCTCTCCTGGTCACCCGGCTCGGGGCCTCTCCCGAGCGTCTACGTCCTGGAAGTGGGCAGCACCCCGGGCGCCAGCAACCTGGTGCAGGCGGCCTGGTCGACGACGAGCGTCGTGGCTCCGAACACGGCCAACGGGCGCTACTTCATCAGGGTCCGGGCCGCCAACAGCGCGGGCGTGAGCAACCCCTCCAATGAGGTCTCGGTCACCGTGGGCTGCTCCGGCCCGCCGGCCGCGCCCACCGGCTTCGTCACGCAGGTGAGCGGCAACACCGTGACCTTGGCGTGGCAGGCGTCGGCTGGCGCAGTGGGCTACATCATCGAGGCCGGTTCCCAGTCGGGCCTGGCCGACCTGGCCCAGGCCCCTATCGGCACGACCAGCCTGGTGACGACGGTGCCAAACGGCACCTACTTCGTGCGGGTGCGCGCCGCGAACACCTGCGGTGCGAGTGCGCCGTCGAGTGAAAGGTTGCTCACCGTCGGCGCCGCCGGCCCGATTCCGCCGACCGGCAATATCTTCGGCAGCGTCGACCCGGTGATCCTCGGCAACTGCAGCGGCGCGACGCACGATGCGTGGAGCGTCGACGGCGGCGACGGCTACCGCTACCGCACCTGGCACCCGCAGGTCGATCCCTCGGGCTGCATCTACGCCCACGAGCACGGCGACAACCCGGCGCTGTCGGGCAACGCCGAGATCAAGTCGGTGCCGCCGAAGTTCGGCTACATCGGCCGGCGTCACCCGAATGCCGCCGAGCCCAACGGCCACGACGAGCCGCATGAAGGCTTCAAGGTGTTCATCGCCAATCCCGGCGATCAGAACAACGAGGGCCGGGTCAACCGCGTCTACTCGCGCTCGGTGTTCCACATGGGCACCGGCGGGCCGAAGCGGTTCACGATGCAGCACCACTCGGCCGAGATTCGCCTGATCCATCCCGACTTCGGCCTCAAGGCGTTCACGCAGCTGATGATGGACACCGGCGGATCGGCAACGGTCTGCGATCCGCGCGTCAACGCGCCGACCAAGGACGTCGTCCAGCTCTACTCGCCCTGCGCGCTGACGAGTGCCTACGAGATCTGGGGCACGACCCAGGTCGTGAGGTTCCAGGGCCGCGAGGTCTACCGGTCGTTCGCGACGCCGGCGGTATTCGACCCGATCACCGTCCGCAATCCGAACAACCCCGCCGAGCTGGTCTATGCCTGGGATCCGCGGATGGCGGCGTCGAAGGTCTACAACGTCGACTGGAGCTCGTTCCGCGGTTGCCAGCGCGAGAGCTACGCGCAGCCCGGCTACTGGCAGAACAACGTCGGCGGCCGCACCACCTACTACACCGACCCGATGGGCAACGAGGTGGCGCAGACGCATCAGTACGCCCTGGCGCAGCAGATCTCCGCGTCGCAGAGCGTCGGCGCTCCGGCGACCAACGACGGCATGTTCCAGTTCAAGATGACGCGCAACTACTGCGGGCAGCTGAACCGGCTCGGCCTCAAGAACTAGGGCGGACGCCGCGCTGACCCAACGAGGTCTGCGTCGCGTCGCTGGTCGTCACACAACTCTGCACGTGATTTCACAACCCCGGGCGAACGTGCCCGGGGTTGTTCGCTTTGTCGACCGATCCCCCGCGCCATCGTTCCCGATTACGAAATTGAAAAACGGTACGCACGTTTGTCAGCGTCCGTACAGTTTTCGTGCCTGACCCGTCGAGTCGGATGTCGCTCCTGGTCGCGTTCAGGGTGACCGCCAGGAGGGGTCTGTGAATTGCAGCCGCGGCGCGTGACCACGCTGGGCGCGAGTGCCTTCGCTGCCCGGTTTCCAGTTTTGCAACGTGTTCTGCACGGCAGCGCACGGTTGGGGGTGTGCTGATGTTCGTTGACCGTTATCGCCGCGCCGCCCTGGGCAGCTTGGCCGCGGTGGCAATTGCCGTGGTGGGGCCGGCCGTGTTGGCGCAGAGCGCACCGCCCACACCCACAGGTCTCGCCAGCGCGGTGCAGGGCTCGACCGTCACCCTGGCATGGTCGCCGGGTGCCGGTACCCTCACGCCGATCCTCTACCAGATCGAGGTCGGCAGCGCCCCGGGTGCGAGCGATCTGGTCGTCTCCGTCGTGCAGTCGCCCGGCGTCGTCGCTGCCAACGTGCGCAACGGTCTGTACTGGGTGCGGGTGCGAGCCGCGAACGCCGCCGGCGTGAGCGCGCCGTCGAACGAGATCGCGGTGCGCGTTGGATGCGTCACGGCGCCGACGGTGCCCGTCGGATTGGTGACGCAGGTCAGCGGGACCACCGTGGCCCTGGCCTGGCAGCCGTCGTCCGGGGCCACCGGCTACGTGCTCGAGGCCGGGTCGGCGCCAGGCGCCGCGAACCTGGCAATGGTGCCGCTGGGTGCCCCGAGCCTGCTCGCGTCGGCGCCGGCGGGCACTTACTACGTCCGTGTCCGCGCCCAGAATGCCTGCGGCTCCAGCGCGCCGTCGGGCGAAGCGGTGCTCTACGTCGGCGGCGGCGGTCCGACCCCGACCCCGCCCCAACGCCGATCCCGACCCCAACGCCGACCCCGACGCCACCCGACCCCGACGCCCACTCCGACGCCGACGTCGAACACCGTGATCATCGCCAACGCCACGATGGACCCGTCGAGCATCGGCGTCGGCCAGACCGCGACGTTGCGTTGGACCACCAGCGGCGGTGCCGACCCGAGGACGATCACGATTGAGCCAGGAGTCGGCCGCGTGCCGGCCAGTACGCGCTCGTGGCCGGTGACACCGACGACGACGACCCTTTACCTCATCACCTTCAACCAGGCCGACGGCCGTTTCCCGGACGACGTCACGAGCTATCGTCACGTCACGGTGACCGTGGCCGGCGCTGCGACGCCGCCGCCTCCTACTCCGCCGCCGCCGCCGCCGCCGCCACCGCCGCCGCCACCGCCGCCGCCGCCGCCGCCGCCTTCAGGTCCCCCTATCTTCGGGAGCGTCGACCCGGTGATCCTCGGCAACTGCAGCGCCGCAACGCACGACGCGTGGAGCGTCGATGGCGGCGACGGCTACCGCTACCGCACCTGGCACCCGCAGGTCGATCCCTCGGGCTGCATCTACGCCCACGAGCACGGCGACAACCCGGCGCTGTCGGGCAATGCCGAGATTTCGGCCGTGCCGCCGAAGTTCGGCTACATCGGCCGGCGGCACCCGATGCCTGACGAGCCCAACGGCCACGACGAGCCGCATGAAGGGTTCAAGGTGTTCATCGCCAATCCCGGCGACCAGAACGACGAAGGCCGGATCAACCGCGTCTACTCGCGCTCGGTGTTCCACATGGGCACCGGCGGGCCGAAGCGGTTCGCGATGCAGCACCACTCGGCCGAGATTCGCCTGATCCATCCCGAGTTCGGCCTCAAGGCGTTCACGCAGCTGATGATGGACACCGGCGGGTCGGCCAACGTTTGCGATCCCCGTGCCGAGACGCCGACCAAGGACGTGGTGCAGTTGAACTCGCCCTGTCCGCTGACGAGTGCCTACGAGATCTGGGGCACGACCCAGGTCGTGAGGTTCCAGGGCCGCGAGGTCTACCGGTCGTTCGCGACGCCGGCGGTATTCGACCCGATCACCGTCCGCAATCCGAACAACCCCTCCGAGCTGGTCTACGCCTGGGATCCGCGGATGGCTTCATCGAAGGTCTACAACACCGACTGGAGCTGGTTCCGCGGCTGCCAGCGCGAGAGTTACGCGCAGCCGGGCCACTGGCAGAATCACGTCGGCGGCCGCACCACCTACTACACCAATCCGATGGGCCAGGAAGTGTCGGCCTCGGATCCCTCCGCGCTCGAGCAGCAGCTCTCGGCGACGCAGAGCGTGGGCGCCCCGGCGACCAACGACGGCATGTTCCAGTTCAAGATGACGCGCAACTACTGCGGGCAGTTGACCCGGCTCGGCCTCAAGAACTAGCGACCGGCGCGGCTCAGGCCAGGCGCCTGGCCAGCGCCTGCACCGCCGCCACCATCGACATGAGGCCCATGCCCTTGCCCATGGAGATGTTCTGGCGGAACAACCGCTCGACGATCTCGGGGTCGACGCGGGCCACGTCGGCGGCCGGCAGCCCCGAGAGCGTCTTCTGCAGGATGGCGGCGAGCGCCTTGGCCGAGATGCCCGACGGGTTCTCGACCGCGAAGTGCAGCGCCAGCGTGCCGTCGGCGTTGGCGACGACCCAGACGTAGGCCTCCGACTCGCAGTGCGGCACGAGGTGGTTCGTGGCGAACGGGCGCGTCGCCACCGCCGCCGGCACCTCCTTGAACCGCTTGGCGTAGTCGAGCAGCAGCTGCGTCCGCTCGTGCGTGTCGGTCACGCCGGCGAAGACGTCGAGCAGCGTCTGCAGCTTCTCGGGGTACTCGGGCACGGCACTCCGGGCTACTTCTCGATCGGCACGCCGACCAGGTTGCCCCATTCGGTCCAGCTGCCGTCGTAGTTGCGCACCTTCTCGAAGCCGAGCAGATAGGTCAGCGCGAACCAGGTGTGGCTGCTGCGCTCGCCGATGCGGCAGTAGGCGACGATGTCCTTGGCCCCGTCGAGCCCCTTCTCCTTCACGTAGAGCGCGGTCAGCTCGTCGGCAGTCTTGAAGGTGCCGTCGTCGGGGTTGATCGCCTTGGCCCACGGGATGCTCTTGGCGCTGGGGATGTGGCCGCCGCGGATGGCGCCCTCGTTGGGGTACTCCGGCATGTGCATGCGCGTGCCGGCGTACTCCTCGGGGCTGCGCACGTCGACGAACTGGCCGCCCTTCTTCTGGTACTGGAGGACCTCGTCGCGCAGGATCCGGTGCTTGGCGTCGTCGCGTGCCGGCGCCTTGTAGGTCGTCGCCGGATAGCTCGGCGTGTCGGTGGACCAGGGACGCCCTTCCTTCTGCCACTTGAGGCGGCCGCCGTCCATGACGTGGGCCTTGGTGTGGCCGAAGAGCTGGAACACCCAGAAGGCGTAGCAGGCCCACCAGTTGTTCTTGTCGCCGTAGAAGACCACGGTCGTGTCGGGCGTGACGCCGATTTTCGCCATCAGCTTCTCGAACCCGGCGCGCTCGATGTAGTCGCGACGAAGCTGGTCGTTCAGATCGGCCGTCCAGTCGACGTGCACGGCCCCGGGTACGTGGCCGGTGGCGTAGAGCAGCGTGTCCTCGTTCGACTCGATGATCCGCACAGCCGGGTCACTCGCGTGCGCGGCCACCCATTCGGTGGAGACGAGCGCGTCCGGATGACGGTAGCCGCGGTCGGCGATGGCAGGCATGGGACGACCTCCTGAGAACGGGGTCGAACTTCAATCCCTCAACCTATCATGCTCGGGTCGCTGATCGCCGGTGGCGTCGTGCCGCCGCGGCGTAGCAGAATCTCGACATCGTGACAAAGGGGCGTGCAATGAGTGCCGTCGGTGTGACGTCTGCGGCAACTGCCAGCCCTTCTGTTCTTCGCGATCGTCGCAGCCGCTGTGTCGGCCTGTCGGGCCACCGTGCCGCTGACTCCCGAGTGGTCACTCGGGGAGTTCGGCCCTCCGATTCGCGACCCAGCCGGTTGCGATGCGCAGAGTGCGTCCCAATGGGAATTGACGTTCGTCCATGATGCCGTGGTGCGCACGAGACGCCGTTTCGAGCGTGTCCGCCGTGACCGGATGCCGTACCAGCTGGATCTCTCTGGCGTGTTGTTACCACCGCCACTCGTCGACCCCGGGCGCCCGGAAGTGCGGCGCGCCCCGTACAATGCCACTGCTCCTGCGCCACTAGACGACGACACGAGGCGCCGAACCCGGACCGCCGCGAGGGCTGCACGGCGCCTCGTAGTTCGAACGTCGCTGGGCTGGCTCGTCGGCTTCGACGGCGGGCAGCATGGTGGGTCGCTGTGGTGGTTTCCGGCGACGCCCGGCGACGGCCGACTGCTCTGGCCAGGAAACATCCGATTTCTCGAGTCGATGGGCTCAGGAGGTTGTGGCGCTCTCGGGCAGCGGCTATCCCGAACCGCGGTGTGGTCCTGACGCTGTCGCGCCACCCGATGTACGGCTGGATGGTCCGGTCTTCTATACCGCGTGTCGGCCCAACCTTCGGCGAGGCTGCACATCGCGCCCTGACCGGCTGCTCATCGCCTCGCGGAGCGAGCTACTGGAAGTAAGCAAAGACCAGGTTACGCAGATTCTAGAGACGTATTTTCCGAGGACCCGCTCACGGTGGCGCGGTCGTCCCAGGGCGACTTCGTTGTCAATTTCCGGAACTATGCGCACTTGATCCGACGCCACGATAGAGGGTTCACGCCGGAGTGGTTCCGGTTGCCGGACTGCCGGCGCATGGCGTCGGAATGACGAGCCGAGTCGTTCGCTTGCGAGCCAGGCGCACGAACCGACCCGTATCCCTTGGATTCTAGCGCGTGGCCGCGATAGGCCGTCGCTGGATCAGCGCCGCCCGCTCCAGCACCCGCGGATGCTGCACGCCCACGGCCAGCACCGCGGCGATCTCCTTGCGCGCCTCGGCCCGCTTGCCGTTCTTGAACAGCGCCCAGGCATAGGCTTCGCGGGTGTAGACATCCTGGCGGCGGGCGATCTCCTGCTGGGCCAGCGCCAGGCCTTCCGCTGGCCTCTTGCCCGCCCCGACCAGGTAACTGATCAGCTCGCGGTTGGCGTTGTCCTGGCTGCTCATTTCACGTCGGGCTCCGGCCTCGAACTGCGCGTAGCTCTGCGCCGCCTCGGTGGTCATGCCGGCTCTCGCCTGCGCCTCGGCCAGCTCGTAGAGGTTCTCGGGATGCGGCGCGACACGCGTAGCGCCGCCGTTGCAGGTCGGCGGCCTCGCGGTACCGCTTCTGCGACGTCCGCACCTCGGCCAGGCTGCCCAGCGCGTAGTGGTAGTCGGGGAACAGGTCCAGCGCCTGCTCGAGCGCCCGCTCGGCCTCGGCGGAGCGTTGCCGCACCAGCTCGAGGTGGCCGATCTGGGTGAGGACCCAGGCCCGGTCCTCGCTCTCCTGGTACGGCATGCGGCCGAAGGCCGCCGTCATCAACTCGAGCGCCCCTTCGATGTCGCCGAACAACTCGCGCAGGTAGGCGGCGCGGGTCAGGGCCGGGATGTTGCCGGGCCGCAGGTCGAGCATCCACTGCGCCGACTTCTCGGCGTCGTCGTACTTGCCGAGCTCGATGTTGGCGTCGGTCAGCATGCCGTAGACCATCAGGTCGTCGGGCACCTTCGTGTTGAGCGTGGTCGCCAGGGCGAGCGCCTCGGCGAAGCGGTGCTGGCCGAGCAGGGACCAGGTCCGCACCTTGAGCGCTTCGAAGTTATCGGGCGCGAGCGTCAGCGACGTGCGCACGGCTTCGTCGGCCTGCTGGTAGAACACCGGATCGGCGGTTTCGCGGGCGCGCTGGGTCAGGGCCAGCGCCAGCTCGTTGTAACCGTGGTACGCCTTGGGGTCGCGGTCGATCTTCTTCTTCGCGATCGCCATCTTGCGCTCGGCCGGCGATTCCATCGTCGCGGCGGCCGTGGATTCGGGCAGTCGCGGCTGGGCGGAGAGCGCCGTCGCGCTCCCCGCCACCACCGCCGCCACGAGGACGAGTCTGCAGATGCTCATCGTCGTGTCTCCTGGGGAGAGCCGATTACAGTCCGGGCGGGCACACGCCCGCGCAGCCGGGTTCGTTGGGGTCGACGTGACGGCTGTTGCGGCCGTCGTGCGCCGGCGGGATGTAGGGGAACGTGGCCCGCTTCGGCATGTCGTTGACGTTGACGCCGTCGCCGATGCGCGTGCCGAACGTCGTCGGGTTGACCAGGATGCCGGCCACGGCGCGGGCGGCGATGTCGGTCACGTCGTCGTCGGGCCGGCGGCCGTTGGGGAAGCCGGCGGCATCGTCGTTGGCGTTGTTGCCGTCGAGCAGCGTGAGCAGGCCGAGCCGCTGCTGCTGGGCGGCCGGGGTCGGCGGGATGCCGGTGTTGATGCGCAGCAGGTCGGCCACCGGGCCCTTGGGCGTCCCGGCCGGGATGGTCGGCCCGGTGTACTGGACCAGCGGCGCCAGGTCGAGCCGCGGGCCGGTCGGCACCGGCACGCCGATCGACTTGAAGATGTCGGCGAGCAGCGGCTGGGCGAAGAAGGCCACGAACTGGCGTCGTTGGTCGGGTCGTCCATGCTGAAGCGATCCTTCGACCCGGTGCCGATGATGAGCTCGTTGATGAGCGGGTTGCCCATGCGCTGCACCTGGCGGAACGGCCCCTGGCTCGAGGTTGCCGTTGCCCTCGCGCGGCCGGCGCCGCACGGTGATCTGCGGCCGCGAGGTCGTGCCGTAGGTGCCGAGCACCGCCGCCGGTTCGGTGTTGGTGTGGGCGGCGGAGGTCGCTGGTCAGGAGGGCGATCGGGATCTCGATCGCGATGGTGTTCACGTTGTAGCCGGAGACGTCGTCGGGGGCGACGTTGACCGTGTTGTTGTCGTCGTTGGCCGGGCTCAGCACGCCGCCGCCGGCTTCGGGCCGGAAGTTGAGCGAGTCGAACGCGGCGCCCAGATCGATGTAGAACGGGTCGTCGGTGGTGCCGGCGAAGACGCGGATGCCGTTGCCCAGGTTGTAGATGCCCTGGTCGTAGAGCGCGCTGGTAGTTGGGCATGGTGCGCGGGCCCGACATTGGTCGGCACGGCGTAGAGCTTGCGGCCGCCGCTCAGGTCGAAGCGCTGGTCGCCGCGGATCGCGGTCACGGTGTAGGTCTGGCGGAAGCCCAGCCCCTCCGACCCGGGACCGTCGAGCGCGGTGATCGGCGGGATGCCCAGCAAGCCGCCGACGAAGCCGGTGAACACGCCGGGATTCCGCTGCTCGGTCTGGAAGCGGAACTGGAGGGTGACGTCCTCGACGGCGTCGTGGTTGTTGTCGACCTTCATCTCGTAGAGGATCTCGGGATCGAAGGGGAAGTAGTTCGGGCCGTTGGCGGGTTCGAGCAGGGGGTCCACCGACAGCACCATCGTGAGCTTGGTCGGATCGTCGTAGCTCACGAACGAGTACCAGTCGGTGATGTCGGCGGCGCGGTCGAGTGCCGTGATCGGCGCCTCGCGGTGATTGGCCGTGAACACGGCCAGGGGGGCCGCCACCACGGCGGCGGCCAGGGCGGTCTTCAGGAATGGTTCGAGTCATCGTCAGGGTCTCCTCCCAAGGGAACGGGCGCGAATGCCCGATCTACGCGGGGAGCTCGACGACGGATGTGGCCGGGCGCCGCACCCCCGGTCCGGGCTGGCGGTCACCAGCCCCTGGTTCGGCCTAAGTCGTTCTTAGACCGGTCTTTACAATTACAAGCGGTTGCGACTCCAAGCTCGGCCGCTGGCACACTAGTTGATTGACCATGCCTCCGACCGACTGTTCCTGTCGTCGTTCGTCGCTGCTCGTCGTCGCCGCCCTCGTCGCCCTGTCCGTGGCGACACCAGCCGCCGCCCAACCCAGCCGCGAGCGACCGTTCGTGCAGGCCGTGCGCGTGGACGAAGGCCCGCGAATCGACGGCGCCCTCGATGACGACGTCTGGTCCCTGGCCACCCCGGTCGACGGCTTCACGCAGCAGGAGCCCAACCTCGGCCAGCCCGCGACCGAGCGCACCGAAGTGCGCATCGTCTACGACGCCCGCACCATCTACATCGCCGTCCACGCCTACCAGTCCGGCGGCGTGACCGCCGCCGCCGACACGGCCGGGCCGGATGCCGGCGCGCACGCCCATCACGGCGACGTCGTGGCCACCGAGATGCGGCGCGATTCCGACCGCCTGTTCGACGAGGACAACTTCCAGGTCATCCTCGACACGTTCAAGGACTCGCGCAACGGCTACATGTTCGTCACGACGCCGCTCGGCGCCAAGCTCGAGCAGCAGATCTTCGACGAAGGCGAGGGCGGCGGCCGCGGCACCACCTCGAACGTCAACCGCAATTGGGAAGGCGTGTGGAACTCGGCCGCGCAGATCACCAGCGACGGGTGGACGGCGGAAATGGCCATTCCCACCAACACCCTGCGCTTCCGCTCCAGCGACGAGCAGACCTGGGGCATCAACTTCCTGCGTCACATCCGCCGCAAGAACGAGCTCGACTACTGGTCGCCGATCCCGCGCGCCTACAGCCTGACGCGCGTCAGCCTGGCCGGGGAGCTGCGCGGCCTGCAGGGGCTGAGCCTCGGCTGGGATCTGAAGTTGAAGCCGTTCTTCGTCACCGGCGTGCACGACCGTGAGCTCTCGGCCGCGGTCCAGTCGACGTCGTGGGTCAAGGACGTCGGCCTCGACGCCCGGTGGGGCGTCACCGCCGGCCTCAATCTCGACGTCACCCTGAACACCGACTTCGCCCAGGTCGAAGTCGACGAGCAGCAGGTCAACCTGACCCGCTTCGGGCTGTTCTATCCCGAGAAGCGCGACTTCTTCCTCGAGAACTCGAACGCATTCGCCGTGGGCACGGGCTCGTCGTTCACCTCGACGCCGGTGCAGACCGACCTCTTCTTCAGCCGCCGCATCGGCTTGTCCGAGAACGGCCAGCCGGTGCCGATCCTGGCCGGGTCGCGGCTGACCGGCAAGGTCGGCCCCAACAACGTCGCGGTGATGGACGTGCAGACCGACGACGCATTCGGCCGGCCCGGCGACAACTTCTTCGTCAGCCGCTACAGCCGCGACGTGTTCCGGCGCTCACGCGTCGGTGCGCTCTTCATCAACAAGGAGTCGGTCGACGGCAGCCCGCACTACAACCGCACGATGGGCGTCGACGGCAACTTCACCTTCGGCAACAGCTTCCAGGTCAACTCCTTCCTGGCCAAGACCGCGACCAACCCCGAGATGCCGTGGGTCGGCGGCCGTCCGATCGGGGAAGGCCAGGACATGTCCTTCTACGGGCGCGTCGCCTACCGCGATCCGAGCTGGAACGTGTGGCTCAACTACCTCGACGTCCAGGAGAACTTCAACGCCGAGGCCGGCTTCGTGCAGCGCACCGGCATCCGCACGACCAAGGCCTACTTCAGCCCGACGCCGCGGCCCAAACGGGGGCGGATCAAGGTGATGGAGCCGATGTACGTGCTCACCTACACCACCGACCAGACGAATCGGCTGGTCAACCGCATGCACCACCTGATGCTCGGGACGACGCTGCGCGACGACTCGTTCATCAACGTGATCTACCAGAAGCAGCTCGACGTGCTCGACACGCCGTTCAACATCCGGCCCGGCGTGCGCATCCCGGTCGGCAGCTACAACATGGACGAGTGGATGTTCACCTACAACACGAGCCCCGGCCGACGGCTCTACCAGCGGGTGACCTGGCAGCCGACCGACTTCTACGGCGGCACCCGCCGCAGCCTGGCTCTATGCCTTCGGTGCCCGCGCCACCAGCCGGCTGTCGTCCGAGCTGCAGTACAGCCGCAACGACGTCAAGATGCCGTGGGGCAACTTCCTGGTCAACCTGACGACGTTGCGCGTCGACTTCACGTTCAGCCCGCGCATGACCATCCGCAGCCTCACCCAGTACAACACCAGCACCAACGAGGTCTCGAACAACATCCGCTTCAACCTGATCCACCGTCCGGGCAGCGATCTCTACGTCGTCTACAACGACCTGCGGCAGACCGGGTTGCCGGCCGACCTGTTCCCGCAGATGGATCGGCAGCTGTTGGTCAAGGTGAACTACCTGCTCCAGAAGTAGGGAGCCGGGGGGAGACGACGGCGGCGACTCGAACGCCACGTCGTAGTGGGTGGCGGTGCGTCTCCGATTCGCCCTTCCACACGCGCATCACCGGCGGTCGCGCAACGTCGCCGCCCGGGTGAGCAGGTAGCGCTGTTCGGGCAGGCTGGCCGTCTTGCCGGCGGCGATGCGGTACTGCGCGGCCGCGCCGGCCAGGTCGCCGGCCCGCTCGAGCAGGTGGGCGCGCACCGCGTGCAGGCGGTGATGTCCGGCGAGCCGACCGGCGACGTCGAGCGGCACCAGCGCCTGCAGCCCGACCGGCCCGCTGCACCATCGCCAGGGCGACGATCGCGGTTCAACGTGACCATCGGGTTGTCCGACATCCGTTCGAGCAGCCCATAGAGGGCGAGGATCTGCGGCCAGTCGGTGCCGTCGACATGCGCCGCCTCGTCGTGCACCGCGGCGATGGCCGCCTGCAGCTGATACGGCCCGACCGCGCCGCGCGGCAGCGCGTCGCTGACCAGGGCCACGCCTTCGGCAATGGCCTGCGCGATCCCAGCGCGAGCGGTCCTGCTCCGGCAACGGGATGAGCTCGCCGTGCGGGCCGACGCGGGCGGCGCGGCGGGCATCGGTGAGCAGCATCAGCGCCAGCAGTCCGGTGGTCTCGGCGTGGTCGGGAAGTGCGGCATGCAGCTCGCGGGCGAGGCGGATCGCCTCGTTCGACAGGTCGGTCCGCTGCAGGGTCGGCGCCGGCGCTGGTGGTATAGCCCTCGTTGAAGATGAGGTAGAGCACGTGCAGGACGGCGTCGAGCCGGGCCTCCAGCTCCTGCGGCGACGGCCGCGAGAACGGCACGCCCGACGCCTTGATGCTGGCCTTGGCGCGGCTGATGCGCTGCGCCATCGTCGCTTCGGGCACGAGGAACGCGCGGGCGATCTCGGCCGTGGTCAGGCCGCCGACCGCGCGCAGGGTGAGGGCGATGGCCGACGGGCGGGTGAGCGCCGGATGACAGCACATCACCAGCAGGTTCAACGTGTCGTCCTGGTCCGTGGGAGTGACGGCGTCAGGCGGCGGCGCCGCCTCGGGCGTCATCTCGAGCATCACGACTGCTTCGCGGCGGCGGCGGGCGATCTCGGCGCGGATCTCGTCGGTCAGGCGTCGGGCGGCGACGTGGATCAGCCACCCGCGCGGATTGGCCGGCAAGCCGTCGCGAGGCCACTGCCGCGCCGCCGCCAGCAGCGCCTCCTGCACCGCGTCCTCGGCGGCCGCGAAATCGCGGAAGCGGCGGACGACCGCGCCGAGCACCTGCGGCGCCAGCTCGCGCAGCAGGCTGTCGGGAACCGGTGTCACTCCTGCGGCGGCGCGCTCATCACCTGGCGCACCTCGATCGGCATGTTCATCGGCACCCCGCCCTTGCCGGGGGCCGCCGAGGCTCGGGCGGCGATGGCATAGGCCTGCGCCTTGGTCTCGACATCGACGATCCAGAAGCCGGCCAGGAACTCCTTGGCCTCGGCAAAGGGGCCGTCGGTGACGTCCGGGGCGCCGGCCGCCGTCGCCCGCACGACCAGCGCCTCTTCCGGGCCGGCCAGCCCTTGCGCGTCGACCAGTTCCCCCGACTGCTTCAGCTCGTCGTGGAAGCGCATCATGAACGCGATGTGGGCCTGGATGTCGGCCGGCGGCCAGGTGCCGATGCCCGCGTCCTTCCAGCCGGCCTTGGGAGCGTGCATCATCAGCATGAACTTCATCGTCGGTCCTCTCGAACGTCACGCCCCGATTGGCGTGTCTACCGGGTAGTCGGAGCCGACTGTCGGTTCTCGACGTCGGCTCCCGGCACATTGTCGATCGGACGGCAGACGGCGGTCAGAGGGCGCCGCCGGCCCGCAGGTTGATGCCGTGCTCGAGGTACGCCTTGAGGCACAGGGCCATGTGCATCCAGCCGCCGCAGTTGTCGTACGAGGCGGCCAGCCCGGCCGCCGTGTCGCGCCAGCCCGACTCGCCGATCCGCACCATCGTGGTCTTGCGCGTCGAGCGGCACGAACGTCATCTCCACCGTGGTGTTGTAGCCGCCCTCGGCCGCCGCCCACTCGAAGACGATCGTCTCGTTGGCCACGACCCGCCGGACCACGATGTCGTGGTCGCCCGGCACCTCGGCGAACGTCCACTGCACGGTCGTGCCCTCGCGCAGCGGCCCGCTCGATTTCTGCACGAAGTAACCACTCAGCTTCGCCGGGTTGACCACGCCGTCGAACACCTCGGCCACCGGCCGCTGAATCTTCAACTGCACCTGGAACTTCAGATCCATGTCGCTTGCCCTCCTTCGTGCCGACGAGATTATGTTATAATTTTATAACATGTCAACCACGGCCCGGGACGACCAGCTGTTCAAGGCCCTGGCCGACGCCCGCCGGCGCGAGATCCTCGACCTGCTGAAGGTCGCGCCGCGCACGACCGGCGCGCTGTGCGACCACTTCGCCGACGGCGCTGGACCGCTGCACCGTGATGCAGCACATCGGCGTGCTCGAGCGCGCCGGGCTGGTGATCTCGCACCGCCAGGGGCGGGTGCGCTGGAACTATCTGAACGCCACGCCGGTGAAGGAGATCCACGACCGCTGGATCTCGCCCTACGCGACCAGCGCCGTGGCGCTGCTCAGCCGCATGAAACGGGACATGGAGCGGCACCGCCACCGAACCGCCTGACACCGCCGGTCTCGCTATACTGCGGCCCTCGACGAAGTCCCCAGGTCGGCAGTTGCGGAGGCCAGCGATGATTCACGGCGCCCACTTCCTGCTCTACAGCCGCGACGCGGACGCGGATCGGCAGTTCCTGCAGAACGTGCTCGGCCTGACCGGCGTCGACGCCGGCGGCGGCTGGATGATCCTGGGCCTGCCCCCGGCGGAGATCGCGGTACATCCGGCGACGCAGAGCTTCGTCCAGCGCGACGCCGGCCACGAGATGCTGGGCGCCGTGCTCTATCTGATGTGCGACGAACTGCGGGCCACGATCAAGGACCTCGAGTCGCGCGGCGCCTCGACCTCTGACGTCCACACCGAGCGGTGGGGCATCCGCACCACGGTGACGTTGCCCAGCGGCGGCGAGCTCGGGCTCTACCAGCCGACCCATCCGACGGCGATCCGCCGCCCGGCCTGACCGCGGTCGGCAGGTGGATCGCGCGGCGGCCGCGCCGCATGCCTTGCACCATGTGCATACGCGCGGTAGAGTCCGCTGGCCGATGATCCCGCGTATCACCGCTCGAGCCGCGATCCTCGTCGGCGTCGTCGGCGTGCTCGGCCGCGTGCCGGTGCTGGCCGCTCCCGGTGTTCTCCGCACGGCCCACGCGGAGATGACGATGACGTCGCCACTGGCCTGCGAGGTGCGGCTCACCCTGTCGGTCGACGGCGCGGCCGCGATCGAACACCGCCTGGCGACGCTCGAAGGCAGCGTGATCACGCTGCTCGAGGCGCCGGGCGCCGAGCCGCCTCACGACGTGGGCCGCACGCGCGCGCTGGTCGTGCGGCCGTCGTCTCCGACCTATACGCTCCACTACCGGGTGGCACAGCCCGCCGCGGGCGCCTTCCGATGCCCGCTCTGGCTGCCGACGACGCCAGCCGACGGACGGTCGCGGTCGGTCAGGATCACGGCCAGTCTGCCCGCCGGCGCGCAGCCGTCGGGGACCATGCCGGCTTTCGCCTGGGCGAACGGCGTCGGCACGGCGACCCTCGGCCATCTGCCGGCGTTCGTGCGGCTGCCCTACGACGCCGAAGGCGTGACCGCACCCTGGAACCTCGCCCGGCTCATGGACGCCGTGTCGATCGGCGTGCTGGCGGTGGCGTCGCTGGTCTTCTGGCGCCGGACGAGGACGGAGCGGTAGTGGGCTTCGGCTGGAGCTTCTACGGGTTCTTCGTGGCCGCCGTCGCCTGGCTGGTCCTCTACTTCCTCTGGGCGGCGCGCGAGGCACGGCGCGACCGCGAGCGAGGCGGTCGTTGACCGCTGACCAGTCGGTGCTGTTCGTGGCGACGCTGGCGTATCTCGCCGTCGTCATCGGCATGTCGGTGTGGGGCTACCGGCGCGCCACCAACGAAGAGGAATTCCTGGCCGCCGGTCGCACCATCGGCCCGTGGGTCGGCGGCGCGGTGCTGGCCGCTACGCAGATCAGCGCCGGCACCTTCGTCGGGACGCTCGGCCGCCACTACCTGACCGGCGTCAGTTGGACGTGGATCTGGTTCGGCGTCTGGACCGGCTGGCTGCTCTCGGCGATGTTCGTGGCGACCAAGCTGCGCCGCTTCGGTGCGCTCACCGTGGCCGACTACGTCGGCACCCGCTTCGCCAGCGAGCACGCGCGAACGCTCGCCGCCGCGCTCATCATCGTGTGCTACTCGATCCTGCTGACGGCGCAGTTCCAGGCGATCGGCGAGATCGCCTCGGCGGCCTTCGGCGTGGCGCCGATGGCGGCGATGGCGGCACTGCTGGCCAGCACCGGCTTCTACACCGCCGTCGGCGGGGTGCGGGCGAGCTCGTACGTCGAGTTCATCCAGACGCTGATCATGGTGCTGGCGCTGGTCTGCGCCGTGCCGGTGGTGCTGTCCCACACCGGCGGATTGACCGCGCTGGGCGAGTACGTCGGCTCGATCGAGCCGCGCGTCACCGGCTGGTGGTTCACGTGGAAGGAGCTGCTGGCGTTCGGCATGGCCTTCGGCTTCGGCATCACCGCCGCGCCCTACGAGATGACGCGCTACTACTCGATGCGCGACGTCGCGACGGTGCGGTATGCGATCGGGATCTCGATGCTCATGCAGGTGCTGATCGGATCGAGCGTGATGATCCTCGGCATCGGCATCCGCGGCATCTACCCGTATCTGCCGTTTCCCGACCAGGCCTCGAGCGTGATGGCGGCCACGGTGATGTCGCCACTCCTCGGCGCGCTGTTCGTCATCGCCATGCTGTCGGCGATCATGTCGACGGTCAACTCGATCCTGCTGGTCACCGGCGGGGCGTTCGCGCACGACCTCTACAAGCGGCTGGTCAACCCGGCGGCGTCGCAACGCCGGCTGGTGTGGGTCAACCGGCTGTCGATCGTCGTGCTCGGCGTGATTCCGTTCTGGATGGCGACCCTGCGGCTCGGCGACGTCCAGGCGATCGTGATCGAACAGGCCAAGTTCATCGCCAGCTTCTTCTTCGTGCCGGTGGTGCTCGGCCTCAACTGGCGACGCGGCACCAAGGAGGGAGCGATCGCGGCGATGGCGGTCGGCTTCGCCGCATGTCTGGTCTGGACCTTCACCCTGCAGCGCAGCTTCGCCGCGCATGGCATCGACTCGGTGGAGGTCGGCGTGGCGATGAGCGCGCTGGCCTTCGTGGTGGTGAGCCGGCTGACGCCGCCGACGCCCGACCGCAACCTCGCGATATTCTTCGACGAACGCTGACGGGGCCTGGCCCCTTTGGCGCGAGATCGGCGCAAGAACCTTGCCAGTGGGGCCTGGCCCCTTGGAGCGGCTGGCGTGTCCAAGTCCTTTACTGTCTATAAGAACGAGTCGCTCGAGGGCGACGCGCACGGGGCCATTCGGCTCGACGAGCCGCGGGCGCTGCTCGAGCGGTTCGTCACCCTCGTGCGTGAGTCGGGCACCGCCGATGAGGATGCGGCCGGCCGCTACCTCGTCGAGCGCCTGGCGGCGCTGGGCGTGCCGGTGACGCTGCACACGCCCGAGCTCTACATCAGCAACCCGGTGCGCGCCGAGCTGTCGATCGCCGGCGCGGCCGGCGCACGCGTGCTCCACGCCCGCCCTCCGGCGATGGCGCGGGCGACCGGCGACGACGCCGTCGCCGGCGAGATCGTCTATGTGCCGTCGAAGTACGCCGGCGGCACCGCCAGCCTCTTCGACCTGCCCGACGCCGCGCGCGCCAGTGGCGGCGACGATCCGGTCCGCGGCCGCATCGTCCTCACCGAGGGCTTCTCGATGCCGGCGGCGGTCGGCGCGTTCGAGCGCCGCGGCGCGCTCGGCGAGATCTTCATCCACCCCGGGAAGAACGTGCACGAGGGCATCTGCACCTCGATCTGGGGCGCGCCCACCGCCGAGTCGCTCGGCCGCAAGCCGACCGTCCCCGTGGTCTGCATCAACCACCCCGACGGCGAGGCGCTCATCGCCGACGTCCAGCGCGGCCCGGTCCGCGCGTCGATCAAGACCTGGCTGCGCGAGGGCTGGATGCGGTGCCTGTTGCCGGTGGTCGAGATCCGCGGCCAGGAGGATCCCGACGAGTTCCTGCTCGTGCACGGCCACTACGACTCCTGGTACGAGGGCATCGGCGACAACGCCACCGGCGACGCCGCCTTGCTGGAGCTGGCGCGAGTGCTGTGGGGCCTGCGCGATCGTCTGAAGCGCTCGGTGCGCATCGCCTGGTGGCCCGGCCACTCGACCGGCCGCTACGCCGGATCGACGTGGTACGCCGACACCTTCGCCGACGAGATCGACGAGCACTGCATCGCCCAGCTCGACATCGACTCGCCGGGATGCGCGGGCGCCACCGCCTACGAGGAAGTGATGTGGATGGCCGAGGCGGACGCGCTGTGCCGGACGTCGATCCAGGACGCCCTCGGCCTGTCCTCGGAACGGGTGCGGCCGCTGCGCGCCGGCGACTACTCGTTCAACCAGATCGGCCCCACCGGCCTCTACATGCTGCTGTCGAACATCCCGATCGAGGAGCGCACAGCGGCGCGGCTACTACGCGGTCGGCGGCTGCGGCGGCAACATCGCGTGGCACACCCCCGACGATCTGATGCCGGTCGCCGACCTCGAGATCCTGCGCCGCGACCTGTGTGTCTACCTCACGACGATCGTGCGCATCCTGAACGCGCCGCTGCACCCGTTCGACTACACGGCGGCGATTGACGAGGTGCGAGCGGCCGTCGCCCGCTATCACCAGGCCGCCGCCGGGGCGATCGACTTTGCGCCGCTCCTCGATGACCTGACCGCGCTCGGCACCGCCTGCGCCGAGTGGCGGGCCCGGGCCGAGGCCAGCGTGGCGGCGTCGGGCGAGGCCGTCCAGCGTCGGCGCCTGAACGGCGTGCTCCGCCGCATCGCGCGACTGCTGGTGCCGCTCAACTACGCCAAGGGCGAGCGCTTCGATCACGACCCGGCGCTGAAGTTCGGCGCCGTCCCCCGGCTCGAGGCGGCGGCGACGCTCGGCGCCGCGCCCGCCGAGCTGCAGCCGTTCATCAAGGTCGGCCTGGTCCGCGAGCTGAACAAAGTACGGGCGACCGTCAGGGCGCTCCGGCGCGAGCTGGCGTGACGGCCGGGAGCGCGGCGAACGTCGCCGGGCGGGTCGCCCTGGTCACCGGCGGAAGCCGCGGCATCGGCGCCGCCACCGCCCGCCTGGCCGCGTCGCGCGGCTACGCCGTGTGCGTGAACTATCGAGCCAACGCCGTCGCCGCCGATGCCGTCGTCGCCTCGATTCGCGCGGCCGGCGGCACGGCCCTGGCGGTCCAGGGCGATGTCGGCGTCGACGCCGACGTCATGCGGATCTTCGCCACCTGCGACGTCGAGCTCGGTCGCGTGTCGGCGCTGGTCAACAACGCCGGCATCCTCGAGACGCAGATGCGCGTCGAGGCCATGGACGCCGGCCGGCTGCAGCGCGTCCTCACCGCCAACGTCGTCAGTGCGTTCCTGTGCGCGCGCGAGGCGGTGCGCCGCATGTCGACCCGACACGGCGGCCCGGGCGGCGCCATCGTCAACGTCTCGTCTGGCGCCTCACGGCTCGGCGCGCCCGGTGAGTACGTGGACTACGCGGCCTCGAAGGGCGCCATCGACACCTTCACGATCGGCCTGGCGCAAGAAGTGGCCGAGGAGGGTATCCGAGTGAACGCGGTCCGGCCCGGGGTCATCTACACCGACATCCACGCCAGCGGCGGCGAGCCAGACCGCGTCGATCGGGTGAAGGCGTCGGTCCCGATGCGCCGCGGCGGCACCGCCGACGAGGTCGCGCACGCCGTCCTGTGGCTGCTCTCGGACGAGGCGTCGTACACCACCGGTGCCGTCATCGACGTGACCGGCGGCCGCTAGACGCGTCCGAAGACGGCAAGGAGGCCGCGTGGATCAGGTGAGCCGCAGAGTGTTCCTGCTGGCGGCGGCCGGCCTTGGCGCCGGTGCGCCAGCGATCGCCGCCCGACGGGCGTTTGTTTCCGTGCGATTGACCCCGCGCGCGCCGGCCACCGGACCGATGGCGGTCGCTTTCGGCGTCCCGTTGCCAGCCGGCCTCGTGCACGATCCCCGACGCGTGCGCGTCCTCGATTCTCGGGGCCGCGAACTGGCTGCCGTGGTCCGGCCGCTCGAGCCGTGGCGCACGGACGGGCGCGACGGGTCCCTGCGCGCGGTCGGCATCCGGCTGCGGGCGGACCTCACGACCACGGCGTCGCAGCAGCTGCGCATCGAGCTCAACGGCACCACGCGCGCCACCACGCGCTCGACGGCGCCAATCCCGATCGAAGAGACGCTCGTCGATCCGGACGGTCTGCAGGGAGCGCGCGTGCAGGTGGTGCTGCCGGCACGCTGGCTGTGCGCGGCCGGCGTCGCCGGGCCGCAAGCCATCGCGCGCTCCGACGGGGCCTATGCTGGCTACGAGCGCTTCGTCGATCGCAGCTTTCCCGAGTCCCTCGCCACCCTCGACAGCGACGTCTACCATCACTGGCTGTTCGACCGGACCACGTGCTGGTACACGCAGGTACGTGCGCACCGGCGACCCGCGTTTCCTCCGCGCCGCGGGCCACGCCGCCAACTTCATGCGTGCCCACACGATGATGGACGGGCCCGACGCCGGCCACTTCACATTGAAGGGCGTGGACGTGAAGTACGTCTACCCGCGCGGCATGCATCTCCACTACTTGCTGACCGGCGACGACCGCGCCCTCGAGGCCGGTCGCACCATGGCTCGCTTCTGCCTGACCCACTGGGATCCGGTGTACCGGCCCGACCGCTACGTCGAGCCGCCGCTCGGCACCGATCCCGAAGCCGGCCGCCAGTTCTGGAGCCCGCGTCATCAGGCGTACGGCCTGCTCGGCGTGCTCCATGGGTGGGAGATGACGGGCGACCGTGTCTACTGGGACAAGACCCGCGACTACATCGACGCGCTCGAGGCGCATCAGCGCCAGCCACCGGACGGTCGCCCCGCCGACGGTTCGTTTCGCCAGAACTGGGCCCTCTACGACCCGAACGAGACGCGGCTCGAGGGCGCGACCTCGGCCTGGATGACAGCCATTCTGCTCGACGCGCTGTTTCACGCATGGCTGGTGACCAGCGACGCGCGCATCCCATCGATGATCGTGCGCTGGTGCGACTTCCTGGATCGCCGGGGCTTCGTGCCCGACGGCTCACACGTCTACTACGTGATCGACTGTCTGGGCGACCGAAGCGTGGACGAGGCGCCGGCATCGCAGGAGCAGGGCATGGAGCGCCACAGCACCGAGCTGGCCCTGGCCTTCGCCATGGGCCTGTATTTCACGCGCGACCGGGCCCAGACCGCTCGATTCCGCCGCCGCTTCGACCGCCTGTTCGCCACCGCGCTGACGATCGACGCCAACCGGCCGGTGCGGGCCTACAACTGGGCGTTCCAGGCGTCGAGCCGGATCGTCTACTTCATGCAGGCCGTGAACACCCGCGCCCGCCAACTCAAGTAACCTGCCAGCCGTGAACGCCGACTCGACGTGGTCGTGGTCGCGACGCCATTTCCTGGGGGCGCTCGCGCCGTTGGCGGCCGGCCTCCGGGCGCCGGCGTTCGCCGTCGGCGGGCAACCGCCAGCCACGACCACCGTCCTCGATGACGTGACCCTGGTCGATGGCACGGGCGCCGCGGCGGTCACCGGCGCGCGCCTCGTGATCGCCGGAGGCCGGATCCAGCGCGTGGGTCGCATGGCCGAGGTGCCCGTGCCGGCCGGCGCCGAGCTGATCGCGCTCGGCGGCCGAACGATCATGCCTGGCCTGGTCGACGCGCACTTCCACATCGAGGACGACCCCAAGCTCGCGCTCCGGCAACTGGCCCACGGCGTCACGGCCTTTCGCGATCCCGGGGCGTGGATGGAGAAGTTCGACCCCCTGAAGGCGATGATCGCGACCGACGGCCTTCCCGGGCCCCGGATGTCGCTCTGCGGTCCGCACATCGACGGTCCGAATCCGGCCTATCCGAAGGACTCGGTGGTGGCGCGCGATCCCGACGAGGCCCGGGCCCTGACCGAACGGAACATCCGCGAGGGGGCCACCGCCATCAAGGTGTACTTCCGGCTGCCCCTGGCGAGCGTGCGGGCCGTGGTCGAGGTGTGCCGCGCCCACGACGTCCCGTGCACCGCGCATCTCGAGATCCTCGACGCACGCGACGCCCTGCGCGCCGGCCTCGACGGCGTCGAGCACATCACGTCGTTCGGGACGTGCCTCGTGCCGCCGATGCGCGCCGAGCGGTATCGCCAGGCGGTGTTGGCCGACAACGACGCCCGCGATCGCGGCCGCTATGCGCTGTTCGCCGAGGCCGACTTCGGCCGTCCCGAGGCCCTCGACCTGTTCGCGATCGTCGGCGAGCGGCGTCCGTTCGTCGACGCCACGCTGGCGGTGTTCGAAGCGCGCGCGTCGGCACCGCCGGCCGACTGGCCGCGTGAGTTCGTGGCCACCGGTCTCGCGGGCTACGCCAACATGAAGCGCCTGGCGGCAGCGATGCACCAACACGGCGCGCGGCTGGTGCTCGGCGGCCACTCGACCGTGCCATTCGCTGGCCGCGGCGAGGCGCCGTTTCGCGAGCTCGAGCTGCTGGTCGAGAGCGGTCTGACCCGATCCGAGGCCATCCGCGCCGCCACGCTCGATGGCGCCCGGTTCCTGCGCCTCGATCGCGACATCGGGTCGCTCGAACCGGGCAAGCGTGCCGACCTCATCGTGCTGCGAGGCAACCCCGCCGACGACATCTCGGCCGTGCGACGCCTCGAACGCGTGATGATCGACGGTCGGTGGATCGAGACGCAGAAGTACCGGGCGTACTGACCCCGGCGCGACGACGCGCCGGGCCGCCGATCACTGGTCAACGCGCGGCGAGCTTCAGCGCGCCGTGGCCACTCAGCGCCCGCCGGAGGTAGTCGATCTGTCCGAGGTGGTAGTTCAGGTGGCCGTAGAGGTGGACGACGAATTGGCGGTTGGTGACCGGCCCGCCAGGCAGCACCTGCTCGGGGAACATGTCGTCCCAGCGGCTGTCGGACAGCGACTCGAGCACGCCGCCGACCAGCGCCGGCAGCGCCGCCAGATCCGCGGCCAGCTCGGCGCGCGGCACGTCGCGGGCCGCGAACTCACGCGGGCGGTCGCGCTGGTAGGCGACGCCGCCGATCTGGCGGCCGATGTACTCCCGCAGGTTGCCGTTCAAGTGCAGCAGCAGGGTGCCGGCGGAATTGGTCACGCCCGGCAGCACGGCCCACAGCTGCTGGTCGTCGAAGGCGTCGAGCTGTTGGACGAGACGGGGCAGGTCACGGCGGAAGAGGGAGGCAAGTTCGGCGCTGACGGACATCCCGAGATCATGCCTCAGTCTGCAGGTGGACCGCCGGTCGTCTGCAGCTCCTGCAGCAGCCCACCCAGGTTCCAACTGTCCCAGCCGCGGGCCAGCTTGCCGTTTCGCCACTCCAGCCACGTCATGCCGCGGAAGGCGACACGCCGGCCGGTCGGCGCGACGCCGAGCCCGCCGCCCCGGTGGGTGGCTTCGACCGTCCACCGGACGGCGACCTTGTCGCCGTCGGCGATCAGGTCCTCGATCGAGATCGCCAGATCCGGAAACGCCGCGAGCAGCTGCTGCCGCGCCGCTTTGAACTCGGCCGGGCTCTTGACGAAGCCGCCCTCGATCCAGCCATGACCGTCGCTGGACATCATCGCGTCCACGGCCGCTTCGCCCTGGTCGGTCCACACCTCGCGGAACCAGCGTCGGGTCAGCGCGCCGGCATCCGCGGGCGGATCGATCTGGCCGGTGTCGCTTGGTTCGGTGCCAGTCACGATCGGCTCCTTCCGGGCGCCGCTGCGCCCTCCTCCCGCTTGGTACGGGCTTCGAGAATCACCTTGAGCAGCGCCAGGTCCTTGGCGTTGGCCCGGCGGATCGCCAGGGTCAAGAACGGCGCCACGAGCCGCGAGAATCCCTCCGGCGTGCCGCGGTTGCGCAGCGTCATCGCCGTGCGGTGCTCGCCGGCGTCGCGCCACAGGTAGGTCGTCTCCATCGGAAACGGACCCTCGGCCGTGCGCATCACGAACCGCTCGCCCGGCACGTGTTCCACCACTTCGTAGACGTAGGCGAGGCGGCGCCGCAGGAACTCCGCGACGAACGCGATCCGCGATCCGACCGCAAGCGGCGGTTCGGTCTTCCACTCGACCGAGCGGAGGTTGACGTACCACAGGGCCGCCCGCTCGGGATCGACCGCGAACGCCGCCACCTCGTGGCGGGGACGCGCGATGATGGTCTCGGTCGTGACGTCCACCGCCATGTCGGCTCCGGTGTCGCCCCTGATCCGCGGTCGCTACGTCATCTGCCCGCGGTGTTGGTCTCGCCGGGCCACAGGTAGCGCGCCGAACCAGTCCCAGTTCTGCTGCATCGCCGCGCGGTTGGCCTTCGGCTTGTCGAGGCCATGGCCGAAGCCGCGGAAGATCATCAGCTCGACCGGCACTTTCTGGTCCTGCAGTCCCTGGTAGAGTTCGAAGGCGTTGGGAATCGGGACCCGCGGATCCTTGTCGCCGTGCTGGATGAGCGTCGGCGCCTTCGCCTGTTTGATGTAAGTCATCGGCGACGTGTCGGCGTAAATCTTCGGGTCGTCCCACGGCGTGGCCTTGAGGTACTGCCGCGTGAACGGGTGGATGTCGGTGTTCACGTAGTAGGTGACCCAGTTCGGAGATCCCGGCGCCCACCGACAGCGCCTTGAAGCGGTCGGCGTGCCTGGTGGTCAGGAACGCGGAGATGTAGCCGCCCTGGCTCCAGCCCATCGAGCCGACCCGGTCCTTGTCCACCAGCCCCTGGGCGACGAGGTAGTCGATCCCCGAGAGCACGTCCCAGGCGTCGCCGATGCCGAGGTTGCGGACGTTGAGTGAGCGGAACGACTCGCCGTAGCCGGCGCTGCCGCGGTAGTTGGGCTCGAGCACCAGCGCGCCCTTGGCCAGCCAGCCGTCGATCGGGTAGAAGCTGGCGCTGCCGTAGGGCTGCGGCCGCGACACCCCGGTCGGGCCGCCGTGGATCACGACCAGCAGGGGATACCGGCGTCCCGGCTGGTAGTCCGCCGGCTTGTGCAGCACGCCTTCGATCTCGGCGCCGTCCTGGCTCTTCCAGCGCACCACCTCGCGGCCGTGCGCCGGCCAGCCCGCCACCTGAGCGCCGAGAGTCGCTGAGCCTGGTCGCGGTCAGCGTGGTCGCGACGGTGGCGACGTAGACCTCGGGGAACTCGCGCGGACCGCTGGCCACGAAGGCGGTGTGCGTCCCGTTCGGCGTGACCGCGAACGACTGCCCAATCCAGTCCTCACGCACCCGATGCATGGCAATCTGCCGGCTCGCCGGATCGAGCCGATAGAGGTACGACCACGTGCGCTGCGACGCCGAGAAGAAGATCCCGGCCTGGGTCCAGGCGACGAGCTGCGGGTTCTCGTCGAAGCGGCCGGTGATCGGCTCCGGCGCGCCGCCCGCGACGCTGACCACCGCCAGCCCGCCGTTCTCGAAGAAGTAGAACCGCTTGGCCATCGCCGACTGGAAGACGATCTGGCGGCCGTCGGGCGAGAACTCGGGGATTGCTGTCGGGCCCGTCCTGCGTGACCAGCGGCGTCGTCCGGCCCGAGGCGACCTCCACCACTGAGATGTCGGCGCTGCCGCTGCTGCCGGCGTCGCTGTTGAGCCGGTGGTCGAAGGCGATTCGCGCGCCGTCGGGCGACCAGTCGAAGCTGCCGACCACGAACGCGCCGGCGGTCAGCGGCGCGCTGACCCTGGTCGCCACGTCGACGACGTGGAGCTGCGCCATGCGATGATCGCGGTCCTCCTGGGTGTACTCGCCGTACTTCTCCTGCCGCTCCTTCATCGCCGCCGTGACCGCGTCGGTCATCGTGTAGGCGATGCGGGCGCCGTCGGGCGACCAGGCGAACCCGGTGACATCCTCGTCGCCCGAGGTCAGCGCCTCCGCTTCACCGCCCTCGATCGACAGGCGGTAGAGCTGGCGCTTCTCGCTGCGGTCCGAGATGAACGCCACCCACGTGCCGTCGGGCGACCACGCCGGCAGGCTGCTCGACTTGGCGGCGCTGGTGAGCTGGCGGGCGCTGCCGGCGTTGCCGGCCTCGGCGATCCAAATCTCGGTCTCGTAGGCGTTGTCGGCCCAGTTGGTCTCGCGCACGGCAAACGCCACGCGGCGTCCATCGCGCGAAATCGCCGGCGTACCGCTCACGCGCTTCAGCGCGATGACGTCGTCGATCGACTGCGCCACGGCCGGGGACACCGTCAGGACCGTCAAGACCGCGATGCGGAGCACGTGCATGACGCCACCTCGTAGGCAACCCGTGGAAGTGTGGAGACCGGCGAGCGTAGCATAGGGGAACCCGGGCTGGACGGGACGGCGCCTGGGACGAATGACGCCAGAACGCCACGATTCCAGGGCCCGCGAGCACATCGAGACGGCTCGCCTGAACCTCCGCCGGCCGCGGATCGGCGACGCCGACGCGATCTTCGCCGCTTACGCCGGCGACGCCGAGGTCACCAGGTATCTCAGCTGGCCCCGCCACCGATCGGTCGAGCAGACGCGCGCGTTCCTCGAGTTCAGCGACGACGAATGGGGCCGCTGGCCGGCCGGGCCGTATCTCATCGCCGACAAGGCGAGCGGCCGCCTGGTGGGCGCCACCGGCCTGGCGTTCGAGTCGCCGTGGTGCGCGTCCACGGGGTACGTGCTGGCCCGCGACGCGTGGGGACGTGGCCTGGCGACCGAAGCGCTGACGGCGATGGTGGACGTCGCCGCCACCGTCGGCGTGATCAGGCTCTACGCCCTCTGCCACACCAACCATGCCGCGTCGCGGCGCGTGCTCGAGAAGGGCGGGTTCGAGTGCGAGGGGCGGCTCCGCCGCCACACGGTGTTCCCGAACAGCGGCGCCCGGGGACCCGAGGACGCGCACCTCTACTCGCGCATCCTGGCCTGACGGCCGCGCTCATTGCACCGAGAACCGCTCCGCTGCCAGCACCGCGCCGTCGTCCGGTGACCGCACTTCGACGCGCCATTGGCCGGTGCGCCGGGCGTCGATCGTCTGACGGCTGTAGGTCCGGTAGCCGGGGCGGCCCGCCGCCTGGATGCGCAGCTGTACCGACTGGATCACCTCCTCGCCGTGGTACCAGCGATGCTCGATCTGCATCGCCCGCGGCACGTCGAGGCGGGTGAGGAAGTAGAGCCGTCCGGCGGCGATCGGCTGCTCGGGCGGGGTGCACGACCATCCGCCGGCCGTCGAGAGCTGGCGGCAGATCCTGGCATCGGTGACGGTGATTGCCGCTGGGTTGGCGCTCGCGTCGCGCGCCGCAGGCTCGGGTGCGGCGGGTGCGGCGGGTGTGGCGGGCTGGACTGCCGGGGGCGGCGCGGGCTTGGGATCTGTCGTCGCCGGTGATGCCGGCGTGGCCGCCGCTGGCGCGGGCTGCGACGGCGGGGGCACCACGGCCTTCTTCGCCGGCGCCGGCGCCGGCCGCTTGGCTGGCGTGCTCGGGGCCGCCGACGACTCAGCGGTCGGCGTCGGCGGTGCGGGACTGCGCCCGAACATCGCCCAGGCGATCGCCGCCGCCACCAGCAGCGCGCCGCCGACTGCGCCGGCCATCCAGCCTCGCCCCGTCGCGGCCGGCGGCGGCAGAGGCGCGGCCGCCCGCACGCGCGAGGCGGGTCGCGCCGCCGAGCGTGCCGCTGGCGCCGGGCCCGGCTTGCGCACACCGGACGGCGGCGTGCCGCGCGGCGCCGCGGCCGGGGGAGCTGACGGCGTGGGCAGCGACTGTAGCGGCATCAGCCGCGCCTCGAGAAACGCGTTCAGATCCTCCTGACAGCGGATGACGAGCTGGTCGGTCGCCGGCAAGGCGGCGGCCGCGACGGTGTAGGCGCGTCGATACAGGCCCTCGGCTTCGCCGATCCGGCCGGCGCGCTCGCAGACCACCGCCAGGTTGTGGACAGTCGAGGCGACTTCGGCGTGGTCCGGCCCGAGCCTGGCCGCTTGCAGCTCCAGCAGCTTCCGGAGGTGTCCCTCCGCGGCGACGGCGTCGCCCTCCGCCGCCGCCTGTTCGGCTGCGACGAGCACTGCTTGCTCTTCGAACGCGTCCGGCATGGCTCCTCCGGCACGAACAAGCCGCGGGGGGTGGCCGCTCGACGTGTGTCCCCAACCTACAACAAGTCGTTCACGACACGACGCCAATGTCGCGGGTCAGCCGCGTCGCGGCACTCGCGCTAGCGTCGTGGCTCAGGTGGCTCCGCTCTGAGGATGCGCCGCGTGAGCACGAGCAACACGACGACCGCCGTGCCCAGGGCCGCCCAGAGGACGGCTGTCGCCGGCGGCTCGCGCAGCACCTGGCCGAGTCGCCGCGGCCCACCGCTCGGGCCGGTGACGTCGAGCCACCCCGCCGGCACGGGCACCGCCGAGTAGTCGAGCACCTCCTGACGCAACCCGTCGAGCTCGTACGCTGGCGCCCGCACGTCGTCGTTACCGAAGAGCAGCCGATACTCCCCCGCCGTGGCCTTGAAGGTGAGCCGGGGCACGGGCACCAGGCCCGTCGCCGACAGCACCGTCAACGGCGCGTTATCGCCGTCGTCGATCTCGAGCACCAGGTCGGGGGCGGCTACCGCGCCCAGCGGGATCCGGACGATGGCGCCGGTCGCACCCGCGCGATCGGTCGAGCTGAGGATGGTGGTGGCGACGACGCGGCGGCCCTGAGGACTGTCGGCGGCGGGCACGGAGACCGTTGCGGCCCGGCGGAAGTACGACTCCGCCATCCGGACCTCCACGGCCGCCAACGCGATCTGCGCCGGTAGCGCCCCGGTCGGCACTCGCAACTGCACCGCCGATCGGCGGCCGCGTCCCTGAAGCGGCTGCGCCGGCGCCGTCTCGAGCGGCAGGCTCACTGTTTCGACGCCGCGTTCGACGACATAGGGCACCTGCCGGTCGGCCGCGTCGACCAACCGCACATCGGCCAGGTCAGCCCGCCCGCGGCCGGCGTCACTCGGATCCAGCGTCAACGCGTAGAGGTCGTCGGCGCCCTGGATGTGCAGCCGGCGGACGAACCGCCAGTCGCTGCTGTCGACGACGGCGCCGCGGGCTGGCAGGAAGGCGAGCGGTGTCGGCGCACGGAAGCGCGGGTTCTCGACTTCGTCGCCGATGGTCGCGAGCGGCACGCCGGCCACCAGCGTGAGCTGGGGCCGAAGGCGTTCCAGGTCGTAAACCGCGCGTCGCGTCACCGGGTTGCCGTAGTAGAGAGTCAGCGGCGGCGCCATTGGCGCCGCCAGTAGCAGCGTTTGCGGGCCCGACAGCGTCACGCGAGGGTTCACCAGCGGCGGCGTATCGCCGTTCTGCACCTCCAGGATCAGACCGCCGCCCGGCCCGGGCGCGACCTCGACCGCGCGCGCTTCGACATCAGCGGCGGCATCGGGCAGCCGCAGGCGGTATATCGTCGCCTGACCTAACGACTGCGTCCGGCCGTCGTCCTGGACGAACACCGACACCGGGCGCGCGAACGCCGGATCGTCGGCGTCGATCTCGAGCCGCCGCACCGGGAAGCCAGCCGGCACCTCGACCGTGTAGCGCGACCGACCGGACGTCGATTCGATTGGCGTGAGGGCAGCGGTTCGCGTCCACGTCGATCCGGCCGTCCGCTGCCGCAGCAGCGCCGCGACTCCGGTGACGCGCACCGGCGGCCGGCGGTCGTCGCCAGTGAAACGCACGAAGCGAGCGGTCGTCACCGGCAGGTCCAGCGCGGTGTCGTGCACCGGCCGGCCCTGCCACAGGCGGTCGAATGCCCAGAACGAATCGGCGATGATCAGCCAGGTCGTCCCGTCGGTGGAGCCCTCGACCACGAAGCGCGCGGCGAAGTCGCGCGCGGGAATCTCGAGCTCCAGACGATCGAAGGACACCGGCGCGCCGAGATCGGCCGTCCACATCGAGCCAAAACGGCCTTCCTGCCGGGATTCAGCCAGCGATCCGCTGACCCGGCGCACCTCCGCCCGTGGCTGATCTTCGACCACGAGATACGCCGTCTCGCGGCCCGTCGCATCCACGAGCCGCAGGTCTTCGAGATGCGGCTGGCTCCTGGCCGCGACGTCCGGTGGTAACGGCACGGCGACGAACGCGCCGGCAGTCCCGGCCGGCACCGCGACGGTGCGGCGATACCGCCATGCGGCTCTCGAGTCGTCGGTGGCCGGGGCCTGTGCGGCCACGGCGGCCGTCAGGCAGGCAACCGCGAGGGTCGTCGCCACCCGGGTCATGAGATGGCCGCCTCGTCGCGCCGGGCGAAGCGTTGATAGAGGAGCGACACGACAATCAGCGACGCGCCGAGGGCGAGGAACGAGAGGATGCGGTAGAGCCCGGTCAACTGGCCGAGATCGTAGACGAACACCTTGCCGACGGTGAGCAGCACGAAGCCGAGCGCGACGATGCGGAGCGCCCGCTCCGCGCGGACCATGCCGATGACCAGGAGCGCGATCGCGTAGAGGCCCCAGGCGAACGATCGGGTCAGATCGCGCTGCAGGTGGCGCGACAGGTCGATCTCGACGTAGCGGCCGGCCGAGTAGAAGTCGGCGATTTCCAGGTTGATCAGCCAGAAGATCAGCAGCAGGCCGAGGAACGCGGCCACGCCCGGCGTGTAGCGGCGATCGCCGGACAGCACGTCGAAGGCCGGCGTATCGCCGCGCCGCCGTTCCGCGTGACGCAGCCAGCGTGCGCCCAACAGGCAGGCCAGGGCCGGCACGCCGTAGGTATAGAGCAGCCAGTTGACCAGCGGACCACCGCGCGGCTCGTAGCGCAGCACCTCGGGGTTGGCGAGCAAACGGGCTCCCACTGCCAGATACAGGGCCAGGCCGAAGTACTTCAGCCCGGGATGGGGCAAGATTCCGAAGAGCCACCACACCGCGGCGGCTTCGAGCGCCCAGCCGATCGTGATCCATTGGCGGTCGAGCTGAATCGGGATGGCCGTGGCCACGAAGCCCAACGCGACCGCGGCGAACAGGGCGAGGTAGTTCAGACGGCGCCGATCGCCGGCGTCGTCGCCCCCGGCCGCGAAGCGGCCGCTGATCCCCGAGAGCGCCGCGACGCTCGTGGCGGCGAGGGTCACCGGCAACACGCCCACCCAGGCCGTCCCCCACAGGCGGGTCCAGATGTCGTAGAACGGCCAGAACATCGCCGGCCCGATCAGCGCCGCCGTCAGCCACGGCGCCGGGCTCGCGGTCCAGGCCGGCAGCAGCCGTCGCGTGACGGCGAAGGGCAGCACGAGGAAGACGACGTAGATCGCCAGGTAGGCGCCACCGGCCGTCGCCGCCCGCTCGACGGTGAAATGCTGGTGCCAGCCGGCGCTGAATACGACCGCCGCCGCGGCGGCCACCGCCACGAGCCCCGCCAGGCGCGAGATCAGCGCCACGAGGAGCACGAGCGCGACGTCGACGGCGAGCAGTGTGAACAGCGGCGCCGGCGCGGAGTACTCGGCGTCGTCCACGCCGGCGAAGAGGCTGGTGAAGGCGAGAGCCGTGGCGGCCAGCACCGCGATCTCTTCGCGCTGCCACCACGGCACCGCGTCCGACTGGGCCGCGGCCATCCGCCGCCAGGCGACGACGATCGCCGTCGCGACGGCGAAGAGATGCGGAATCACCAGGTGTCCGAGATAGGCGCCGGGCTGCGCCATTTCCTCGAACCACCGCCGGCATAGCCAGGCAAGGAGCAGCGCCCCGGCGCCGAGCACTCCCGGCCGCCATCGGACATCGGCTGCCGCGACCGTCAACGCCCCGACGATTGCGACCAAGGCGACGAACAGCCACGTCGAGGGCGCGGCATCGACCGCGGCCCAGGCGAACACGAACAGCCCCGCGGCCGGCGCCAGCCGGACCACGCTTGCCAGCAGCGTCGAGTCGTCGAGCCACGAGGCCTCGCGCCCGAGCGGCGACGCCGGCAGCAGGCTGATGGCCGACGCCACCAGCGCCACGCCGGCGGCCAGTCCCCATGCGCTCTTGTCCGGGCCGAGGTAGCTGCTCCCCATGAGGGCGATGGCCAGGCTGGCGACGCCGGCAACGGCGCCGACCAGCAACGACAGCTCGCGACGGACGCCGATCCAGATGGCGCCGCCACAGGTCATCGCCAGATACGCCACGACGACCAGCCAGCGGTCGGCGAATCGCGCATCGCCGGCGAGCAGCACCACCGCGACCAGCGGCAGCAGCGCGCCGGCGGTGGCGGCGTCGCGCGCCAGCGGTTCGCGCGCGTCCTCCATCCGCGCGGCGTGCCAGAGATACGCGGCGGCGATGGCCGTGAAGCCGGCCAGACCGACCACGAGCTTTTCCGGAGCCATGTAGCTCGCGTACCAACCGAGCTCGAGCAGTGACGTGCCGACCGCCGACAGGATGGTGAGCGCCGGCCATTGGCGGCGTTCGGCCACGAACAGGAAGCCGACGGCGAGGACCAGCAGGTAGGAGAAGAAGCCGACCGGGCGATCGACTCCGGTCGAGAGCAGGACCGGCGTCGCCAGCCCGCCGACCAGCCCGATGATCGCCGTGAACATCGCCTCGTGGCGGACGGCGATGGCCGCTCCGACGACGGTGACCAGCGCCATGCCGGCGAATGCCACCGGCACATCGAACAGCCGGTAGAGGCTGTGGCCGGCGTAGAACGCGACGTAGAGGGTGACCACACCCGCGCCCGAGACGGCATTGGCGGTGGTCTGGAAGCCCCGGCGCAGCGAGACCTCGGCCCACGCCAGGGCGCCGGTGCCGACCAGGAGCAGCAATGCCACGCGGATGGTCGGCGAGAAGAAGCCCTGGTCGATGCCCCACTTGGCGAAAAACAGGGCCGAGATGACCAGGGTGACGCCGCCGAGCCAGGCCGCTCCGCGGATGCCGAGCAGGCTCTCCCAGTCGAACGCCGGGCCGTCAGGCACGGCCGCGACCTCCGGCATGCGCACGCGAGGCGGTGGCGGAGGCGGTGGCACAGCGGCGGCGGGCGGCGCCGGGGGTGCGACTGGAGCGCTCGCCGGTGTAGGCAGCGGCGGCGTGGTCGCCCGGGGCGCCGCTGCCGCCGGCGTCGCGACCGGTGGCGGCACGACGGGGGCGGCACGGCCGGTGGCGTCGCAACCGGTGGCGGCACGACCGGCGACGCCACGACCGGCGGGCGCTGGGAGGCTGCCGGTGCGGCCGGAGTGGTGGCCGCGGTGACCGGCGGCCGGCGCCGGCGCCGCCGCCGGCCGCGCGCTCAGCGTGACGATGCGCCGCTCGAGGTCATCGACCGTGCGCGCGAGCTCATCGACCCGCCGCCGCAGATCGCGCGAGCGGACGAAGCCGAGGATCGAGAAAATCGGCCCGAGGAAGACGACCAGGCCGATCGCGCTCGCGACGAGGAAGAGAATCGCCTCCACGGGTGGTCCGTCGATCTTCTCGGCGTCCTCGAAGCTTGCCAGTAGCGACCGACGTCGCCAAACTGCACGCGGATGCCCGCCCGACCGGCGGCTTGCACTACCGGTCGTCGCCCGAGCGGGGGACCGGCCTAGCCGCCGGTCGTTGCCCGCCCCGCCGACTTCGGCACCGAGGCGACCAGGATCTCGAGCGCCTTGCCGAGCGTCGACCGCACGTGGCGCGAGCCCTTGAAGTTGCCGATGCGCACCACCACCAGATCGTGCGACGGGATGATCCACACCTGCTGGCCGCCGGCGCCGTTCATCGAGTAGGCCTCCTTCGGAATCGGCCAGGCGCCGTCGCCGTTGATCCAGAAGAAGCCGCCGTAGACCGGCCGCTCGTCGGCGACCCAGGCCGGCGCCAGCGTGCTCACGAAGTCGTTGTAGTTCTCCGGCAGGATCCGCTCGCCGCCGGGCGTGACGCCGTCGTTCAGGTAGAGGTTGCCGAGCCGGGCCCAGTCGCGGCCCGACATGTACTCGTAGCCCTGGGTCAGGAAGTTGCCGAACGGATCGGTCTCCATCACCATCGTGCGGACGCCGATCTTGTCCCACAGCTGGCGCTGTGGATACGACAGGTAGTCGAGCTTCAGCTTGGCGATGCCCAGCTTGTTCAGGTAGTTGGTCAGCACCGGATCGGTGTTGCGGTAGCGGCCGACGGTGTTGGGCGGCCACTGCTGCGGGCGCGTCGCGGCGTACTTGAACGAGTCGACGCCGCCCGTGTAGAGGTAGAGGTGATCGGGGTAGGGGCCCTTCGGGTCGTAGTCGGGATCCGACGGCGAGATGATGCGGATGCCGCTCGACATCCGCAGGATGTCCTGGATCTTGATCTGCCGCCCGCGGATCGTTCGGCTGCGCCTGCCACTCGGGAATCGGCGCCGGCTGCTCGAGCGTGTAGACGCCCTTGTGGATGAGCGTGCCCATGATCGTCGAGGTCACGCTCTTGCCCATCGACCAGCTCTCGAGCGGCGTCGTCATGGTGATGCCCTCGCCGTAGCGCTCGCCGATGAGCCGGCCCTTCCAGGTGACGACGAAGGCCGTCGTCTCGGCATCGGCGTTCTCGAACGCGGCGTCGACCGCGCTCTTGATCTTCGCTTCGTCGAGCTCGGCCGGGAACGGCGTCTTGGGCAGCCGATCGCCCATCGGCCAGTCCTGGGCGCTGGCCGACGGCAAGTTGGCCGACACCGTCTTCGGCGTGAACGACAGCGTTGTCGGACCCCTCTGGGTAGGTCACGCAGCCCTGGCTGCCGGTGTAGACCGCGGTGCGGGTCACGCCGTTGGGCAAGCGTGATGCTGACCGTCTTCTTGTCGCGGTCGACGACCGGCTTGCCGACCTTCTTGCGCTCGTCGTAGGGCGCGGTGAAGTAGCCGACGTGCTCGGCGGCGAACTCGATGTCGTAGCCGGTCATGAACACGGCCGAGCACATCGTCTTGGCGTAGCCCGAGGTGTGATGCGACAGCGCGTCGCCCGGCACCGGCTCGTACGGCGTGGGCAGTTCCAGTGACTTGCCGCGCGCGATGAGCTTGGCGCGCGCCGCGGCGGCGGGATCGGCCGGGGCGGCGGCTGCGGCCGCTGCCGCCGCGGGCGCCGGCGCCTCCTGGCAGGCGGCCAGGAAGCCCGGTGGCCAGCAGCACGCCGGCGGCGGCGCGGGTGGTGGTGAAGCGGCGAGTCGTCATGCGTCGAGCCCCCTGGGTGAACCGAATCGTGACCGGAGTCTACACGCAATGCGCATGCCGCACGACCGTGTGGCCGTCTCGGGGCTTGACCGCTTGCACGCGACCGGCTACAACGGAGCAAGCGCGAGCCCGCGGCGCGGGCCGCCCGCTGCTCGGGACGGGAGACGCGAGTGATGGCGAGCATGATGGCGGGCGTGCGGCCGCGGCGCTGCTGGTCGGCGCACTGGCGCATGCCGCGGCCGCCGACGTCACGCACCGTGACCGGCGAAGTCGTCGACCTCGACTGCAGCTCAGCAAGGGCGACGGCGGCAGGGGCGAAGCCCACGCCGCCTGCGCCATGACGCTGCGCCCGGCGCGGCAACCAGATGGCCATCCTCACCGCCGACGCCGTCTACCTCGTCGACGGCGACTACACCGCCAACCGCAACGCCAAGCTGCTCGATTTCGTCGCCCGTCAGGTCGACGCCAAGGGCAACGTCAGCGAGCAGGACGGCACGCAGACGGATCAACGTCGCGAGCATGGCGCTGGTGACATAGGAGGACCGGGACTAGGCCGGCTCGAGGCACGCGTAGCTCGCTGTCGTCGCGCCGCGCGGAACCCTGCGCGCCGCGCGGTGTCCAATCCTCTGCCAAAACGACGACTCGCTCGGATCCGAACCGTCGTCCTTCGATTGCGCACCCGCGCCGCGGCCTTCACGGCCGTGCCCGCGGCATGCGCCAGGAGGACCGACCATGCCTCGGGATCTGTTCGGACAGATGACACGCCCTTTCGAGGGCGTCGGCGCCCGCTCGCGTCTCACCGTGCCGCTGTCGCTGGCCGCGCACGCGCTCGCCGTCGCGGCCGTCGTCGTCGTGCCGCTGTTGGCCACCGATGCGTTGCCGGCGCTGCACACCAGCCTGTCGAGCTCTCGATGGTCACGCCGGTGGTGCCGCCGCCGCCGCCGCTGCCGCCGCATCGATCCGCCGCGCCGGCCGACGTGCCGGCCGTGGTCATCCCGACGCGGCGCCCGCTCGACGCGCCCGACGGCCTCACCAAGGAGCCCGACATCGTGCCGGTCGAGGCCGGCAGCTCCGGACCTCGGCGTGATTGCCGGCGCGATCGACGTCGGCGACGACGCGCTCGCCCCGCCGCCGCCGCACCGGTGCAGGAGCCGCCGCCGGCAATGGTCCGGCCGGGCGGCAGATCCAGCCGCCGACCAAGATCCACGATGCGGCGCCGGTGTATCCGGCCATCGCGCAGGCGGCGCGAGTGCAGGGCGTGGTGATCATCGAGGCGACGATCGGCGTCGACGGCAGGTGGTCGACGCCACGGTGCTGCGCTCGGTGCCGCTGCTCGACGAGGCGGCGCTGCAGGCGGTGCGGCAGTGGCGCTACACGCCGACCCGCCTCAACGGCGCGCCGGTGGCCGTGGTGATGACGGTCACGGTCAACTTCCAGCTGCGGTGACGCCATGGCGCGCCTCCACCGCCGCTCGCACGCGCCGCCCGCCGTGATGCCGCGGCGTCTCGCACGCCACGGCCGACATGAACATCACGCCGATGATCGACGTGCTGCTGGTGCTGCTGGTGATCTTCATGGCCGCGCTGCCGCTGTCGCAGACCGGGCTCGACGCGCAGCTGCCGCCGAGATCGCAGCGCCGATCGGCGCCGCCGCCGACGACCAGATCGTGGTCGAGTACCGCGCCGGCCCGGCGGCTGTCGATCAACCGCCAGGACGTCACGCCCGGGCGGCCTCGCGTCCGCGCCTGCGCGAGATCTACGCCGAGCGGCGCGACAAGACGCTCTACATCATGGGCGACGGCGCGCTGCGCTACGCGAGGTGATCGGCGGTGATCGACGCCGCCAAGGGCGCCGGCGTCGACCGGGTGGGCATCATCACGCGCGGCGCTGCGCGCGGCCCCTGAACGCACGAAAGGCCCCGCGGGACGACCCGCGGGGCCCGGCTTGCCGGACAGATCGTCAGATCACCCGATCACCGTCGGATCATCCGGATCCATCGCGATCACCAGACCCAGATGCTAGCGTCAGGCGTCGCTCACCGGGATCTACATCGCCTTCAGCAGCGCGTTGACCTTGTCGGTCGCTTCCCAGGTCATGCCCTTCTTGCCGAAGTGGCCGTAGTTGGTCGTCTGCGAGTAGATCGGCCGGCGCAGGTTCAACTGGTCGATGATGTCGGCCGGCTGGAAGCTGAACACGCGGTTCACCGCGCGGACGATCTTCGCATCCGGCCACCGTCGCGGTGCCGAAGGTGTCGATGTGCACGCTCACCGGATCGGGATAGCCGATCGCGTAGGCGAACTGCACTTCGCAGCGTTCGGCGAGCTTGGCGGCGACGATGTTCTTCGCCACCCAGCGGCCCATGTAGGCGGCGCTGCGGTCGACCTTGCTCGGGTCCTTGCCCGAGAAGGCGCCGCCGCCATGCCGGCCCATGCCGCCGTAGCTGTCGACGATGATCTTGCGGCCGGTGAGCCCGGTGTCGCCCTGCGGTCCGCCGATGACGAAGCGGCCGGTGGGGTTGATGAGGAACTGCGTCCTGGTCAGACAGCATCTTCGCCGGCAGCACCTTGCGGATGACGCGCTCGATGCAGAAGCGCTCGATCTCCTTGTGCGACACGTCGGCGGCGTGCTGGGTCGAGATGACGACGTTCGAGATGGCGACCGGCTTGCCGTTCTCGTAGATCGACCGAGACCTGCGACTTGGCGTCGGGCCGCAGCCACGGCACCGCGCCGCTCTTGCGGATGCGCGTCAGTTCACGGCCCAGGCGGTGCGCGAACATGATCGGCGCCGGCATCAGCTCGGGCGTCTCGTTGCTGGCGTAGCCGAACATCAGTCCCTGGTCGCCGGCGCCCTGCTTGGCGGTCTTCTTGCCGACCGCCTTCCGGGCATCGACGCCCTGGGCGATGTCGGCCGACTGCTGGGTGACCAGCAGGTTGATGAACACCTTGTCGGCATGGAAGACGTCGTCGTCGTTGACGTAGCCGATCTCGCGGATCGCCGTCCGCGCGATCTTCTCGAAGTCGAGCTTGGCCTTGGTCGTGATCTCGCCGCCGATCACCACCACGTTCGACTTGACGAACGTCTCGCAGGCGACGCGGCTGAACTGGTCCTGGGCCAGGCACGCATCCAGGACGGCGTCGGAGATCGTGTCAGCGACTTTGTCGGGATGTCCCTCGCCGACGGACTCCGACGAGAAGATGTATCGGTCGTTCATAACGCTCCAGAAAATAGAAAAGGCCCGCTGGGTCGCGGGCCATCCGCGACTTAGATAGAACCAGCCGGACGGCGGTGGTCTGCCAGCCCGGGGCGCGGCCCATCAAGTCGGGAAATCGCCGCGCCAGACGACCCTTGAGTATCTCACGGACAGGGGCTGGGGGCTAGGGGCTCGGGAACTGGGGCGTGACAAGGCCCTCGTCACGACGCACGGAGTGACTTGGCCAGCGGACGACGACAAGCGCTCTTGACGAGCCCCAGTCCCTAGCCCCAGCCCCCAGCCCAGTCCTAGAACCCGAGCGTCAGCCCGACGGTGCCGCGCCAGAACCGGAGGTCCTGCACGGCCTGCTCGATGAGCACGTCGTCCGACCCCGACAGGTTCCGGAAGTAGCGGAGGTCGCCGCGCAGCGAGATCCGGCCGGAGCCCAGGAAGAGGCCGCCGCCGACGTTCACGCCGAAGTTCGACTCCACCGCGTCGAACAGCTCACCGAAGTCGCCGACCTGGCTGCGGATGAGGCCGGCGCCGCCGGTGAGGTAGGGCCGGAAGCCGCCGGCGCTGCGGGCGAACATCAGGTTGCCCATCACCGTGGTGACGTTGTTGTCGCCGAGGACGTCGATGTCGAGGTCCTTCGGCTCGAAGAAGTCGGGCACGAAGCCGAGGTCCACCTCGACGCCCAGTCCGCGGCCGCCGACGATCGCGAGCGAGCCGCCGAAGACCGTGCGGCTGTCGAGCTCCAGCGCGCCGTCGCCTTCACCGGTCTTGCTGGAGAACGTCCACCCCGCGAAGGGCGTGACCAGGATGTCGGCGCGCGCCGCCGACGGCAGAGCCAGCGCCGCCGCGACGACCAGCGCCGCGAGCGGAGGCCTTCTCATTCGAGCCCGGGCCCCGCCCTACTTCTTGTGGTCCGCGATGTACTGCAGCGCGAATTTCTCGAGACCCGGGTTGCTGAGGCCGATGGCCCGCGCCTCCTCGGTGGCCTTCTCGATCGAGTAGTTGTCCTGCAGCACCCGCTTGGCCAGCCACACCGAGCCGACGCGCTGGGCTGACGCGCAGTGGATGAACACCGGCTGGTTGGACGTGTCGGCGATGGCCGCCAGGAACTGATCGATCACCTTCGGATCGGGACTGCCGCCGCTGAACGGGATGTGGATGTAGACCAGGCCGAGCTCCTTGGCCTTGGCCTGGTTCTGTTCGATGTTCGCCCCGGGCTCACTCGCCATCCGCAGATTGATGACCGACTTGAATCCGTCCTTCTTCAGGGCATCGAGGGTGGAGACCTCGGCGGCGCCGCCACAGGCCACCGTGGCGTCGACGCGGGTGAAATTGGTCACCCCCGGATACGTGCCTTTGGTCTGGGCGAGGGCCGGGGCGACGAGAGCGAGCGACAGGCAGAGCGTCAGGGCACCGCGCATGGACATCTCCTTGGGAGACTCCGATTCTTAGCAGCCGGCGCGCTGCCCGCCCGCCCTATTCCTTCTCGACCGTCACCGACACCGGCTGCTGAATCCGCACGCTCACCGTGGAGCCGGCAGGAATGGTGACCGAGTTGCGGTCGCCGGCCATCACCGCCGCGGTGCCGCCGCCGGCACCGACCCCGGCGCCGATCGCCGCGCCCTTGCCGCCGCCGAGTATCGCGCCCAGGATCGCCCCGCCGATCGCCGCGCCGCCGATCTTCGCGGCGCTTTCGCGGCCCGGCGACGCACCTTCGCGGATGATCGGGTCGGTGTTCAGCGCCAGTCGGTCGCCCGTGCCGACCACCACCGTGTGGAAGCGGATGCTGAGACGGGCGCGCTCCTTCACCTTGCCGCCGCGCTGCACCTCGGTGACCGTGCCGTGCACGATCGATCCGGCCGGAATCGCCACCCGGCCTCCGACCCGCACGTCGCGGGTCACTCGGGCCTCGACCGCGTCCTCGACCTTGGCGCGGTCACTCGACACCGTGGTCTCGAGCTGCAGGCCCATCACCGCGTCCGCAGGGACGACGATCTCGATCATCTCCGGCTCGGGCGGCGCCGCCGGCTCGGGTTCTGGGGCCGGCTGCGGGCGCCTCTGCCTGCACCGCCGGGCGCGCCTCCCACATCGACCCGCTGGTGCTCGGTGCCGGCGCGGGCGCAGGTGTGGGTGCGGTGTGGGTTCGATCGGCGGCGCCGGCCGGGCGCTCGCCTGACGCGGCGCCGGCGCGTCACGGCGCGGGGCGCGGCGGCCGGGGGACGCGGTGCGGCCGCACGCGCCTGCCGGGCGGGCTGCCGGCGCTGCTGCGACCGCCGGGGCCGGGGCCGGGGCCGGCTCGGGAGTGAGCACGCCTTCGGACGCCGTCACCGGCTGGCCGGCGGGGAGCGCCTCCGACGCCGGCGCGGGCGCCGGGCTGGCCTGCGCGGTGCCCTGGGACTGCTCGGCGTTGTGGCGCGTGGCCAGATACGCCCCGCTGCCCGCGGCCGCCAGGCAGCCCACGATGAGCCCGCCGAAGACCAGCTTGTTGAGCTCCATTGCCATCTCCTCGGCCAGGGGTAAGCAAGGCGTGTACCCGCGTCCGGCCTCGATCTGCGGGCCATGACGGCCCCAATCCTCGGATTCTAGACGGTTTGCTGTCCTGTCTGGGGGATCCTGTCCTCGATTCAGGCGCGATGCGGGTCCCTTGGCAGTTTCTCCAACCGGTGTCGCCGGGTGGTCGTCTCTGTAGCGTGACCGTGGCCGAGCTGATGCCCCGGGGGCTGGCCGCCGCCATGAGCGACCCCGCCCTCGACTCGGACACCGCCGCGCTGGTGGCGCGAGCCCGCGGCGGCGACGTCCAGGCGTTCGGAGCCCTCGTCGACCTGCACGCCAGGGCGGCCCGGCGGGTGGCCGCCGCGGCCCTGGCCACGCCCGACGAGGCCGACGACGTGGTGCAGGAGGCGTGCGTCACCGCCTGGCAGCGGCTGGGCGACCTGTCGGACCCGGAAGCCTTCCGGCCCTGGCTCCTGCGCATCACCTGGCGCAAGGCGCTCGACCGACGCCGGTCGGTACGTCGATGGCTCTCGCGTCTCGTCGCCGGCGACGCCGCGGCCGATCGGCTCGAGATCGCGCCCGACCCCGGGGCCGACCCCGAAGGGGAGGCGATAGCCAGCGAACTCGATCGCGCGATCGCTGTCGCCGTTCGGTCGCTGCCGACGCGGCTGCGCGACCCATTTCTGCTCGCCACCGCCCATCAACACCGCTACGACGAGATCGCGGCGTGGTTACAACTGCCCGTTGGCACCGTGAAATGGCGCGTCTTCGCGGCGCGCCGGGTGCTGCGCGCCAAGCTCGCTGCGATGGGGCACGAGGTGCGCGATGAGTGAGCCGGTGATGCGCCGCACCGTCCTCGACGACGCCGCCTTCGATGCGGCGGTGCGGCGCGTCGTCGAGCGTACCGTCGCCGCGGCGGCCGATGACACCGCCGGCGCGCGGGTCGTGGCGCGTCTTCTCGCCACGCCCACGTGGCGAATGTCTGTGGCGCAGGCGCTGCTGGCGCCAGCGGCCGTGGCGGTCGTAGCACTGGTGCTCGTGCACGAGCCGCGCACCCCCTCGCCGCCGGTTGTGCCCGCGCCGCCAGGCGCCGCCAGCCAGCCGCCGACCGATGGCGCGGCCGGCGCCGAGGCGCCCGCCGCGCCGGGCAGCAGTGCGGCGTCGGCCACTCGAGGCGCCGATCGGCGGGTGCTCGCCGGCGTATCGATGGCGGCCGCAGCGTCAAGCGCACGGCGTCGGGGACGCCCGCGCGAGGGGGCCGCGCCGCTCGACGACGACCCCAGCGCGCCGCCGGCCCTGGTCGTGTCTGGCACGGCCTCGGGCACGACGCCCGGCCTCATCGAGGTGACGCCGGGCCCCGAGCCCTTGCCCGTGGATGCTCTGGAGCTCGTGCCGCTCGACGCGGCAGCGCTCGACCCTCGTCACGATGAGTAGGAGACCGCCAATGATGGTTGCCCTGTCCTCGCTGTTGGCTGGCGCCGCGGTCGTGTGCATGAGCGCCGCGCCGCCCGTGCAGGCCGGCTCTCCCCCGGTGGTTGCGTCGCCGCCGCAGACAGCCAGCGCGCCGCCGGTACCTCCCACGCCGCCGGCGGCGCCCGTGCCGCGCTCGGCCCCGCCGGCACCAGCGGCGCAGACGCCGCCCGCGCCACCGACGCCTCTCGTGCCACCCGCAGCGCCTCCCGCACCGATGCCGCAACCGGCAGGAGCGCTGCGCGTGCCCACCGCGCCGCCGCCACCGGGCAAGCCCGGACAGAACGTCAACGTCCGGATCGAGCTCACCATCACCGAGACGACCGGCACGACGCCCGAGACCAAGATCGTGTCGATGCTCGCCTCCGACGCCAATTGGGGCCGCGTGCGCAGCCAGGGGAGCGCGCGTCCGAACGCCGCCCCCGGCTTCGATGCGGTGGTGTTGAACGTGGACGCCAGACCGACCCTGTTGGCCGGCGACAACCTGCGGCTCGAGCTGACGGTGGAGTACGCGCCGCCCATACCAGAGACCATCTCGACCGCCGACACCGCGCGTCCCGCGCGTCTCCATCAGAGCCTCAACGTGATCCTGAAGAGCGGGCAGGCGGTGCAGGTGTCCAGGGCGGTCGATCCGGTGTCGAAGCGGACAACGGCCGTCGAGGTTACGGCGACCCGCCTGCCCTGACGGGGCGTCATGCGTCGCCGAAGCTGCAGGCAGAACCGGGCAGACCGCGGCGGCCATTCGCGCGAGTGCGCGGTTTTCCCTGACGGGGAGCCTGGCGACCCGGCGCTATAGTCCTGGGAGTCGTGCGCGAACGGAGGGTCGAGGCTGCCGTTCCGTCAACCAGGAGGTAGTCGCATGCGTCGCTTCTTTTCAACATTCGGCGTCGTGGCCACACTGAGCGTCGCGATGACCGCGCAGGCGCCCGCCCCGCTGCCGACGGGCGCGCCGGTTCAGGGCAAGGTGAGCGGCGAACCCGTGGAGTACGCCGTGGCGGCCAAGACGGCTGGCGTGCTCACGGTGGCCGTGCAGGGGACGAGCGACCTGTCCTTGCAGCTCGTGGACGAAGACGGGCAGGTGATGCCCGACGGATTCGAGCGACCGCGACCTGAACGGCAACGAAGGCACCGAACTGCTGTCGGTGACGCTCAGCGAGCCCGGCGCCTACCGCGTGCGGGTGCGCTCGAATGGCGACGGCGGCGCGTTCCAGATCTCGAGCGCGTTCCTGAGCTTCCCGGCGTTCCAGCGTCCCGCGGATCCCGATTGCCGGCCGCGCTCGGCCAAGGCCGGCCAAGTCGGCAAGGCCTTCGAAGACGGCCTCGATCCGGGAGCCGGCGACAACTGGGACTGGTGGGTGATGAAGGCGGCGGAGGCCGGCACGCTCACGATCGTGACGCGTCAGGCCGGCACGGGCGACGCGCCAGATCTGGTCCTCGAAGTCTTCACCGACGGCGATTTCGCCACCGCGAAGGATCGCTCCGACCAGGACCTGCAGGGCAACTCGGCCAACGAGTCGGCCACCGTGCAGGTCACGGCCGGCCAGGCGGTGCACGTGAAGGTGTCGAGCAACTTCAGCCGCGGCGCCAACAAGTACCGGCTGTCGTCGAGCCTGGCGCCATAGTGACGCGCTGAAGCGGCTAGGGGCTAGCGGCTAGCGGCTAGAGAACTGACGCCCTTTTCGTGACAGCGCAGCTGCGTGACAGCGTGATCTACTAGCCGCTAGCCCCTAGCCGCCAGCCGCTGTTCAAGGATCCGTCGTGTATCCTCCACGACGGGTCCTCGTGTCTGTGCGCTATCCCGTCGTGGTCGATGCGTCGGCCGAGGTGCGGCTTGGTGCCGCGCGTGCGTTCGTCGAGGCGCACGCCGGCGCCGGCGTGCTCATCGTCGGGGCGACGCGAGCCGCGTCCGACGAGCTGGCGATCGCCGTCACGCGCGATCGCGGCGCGCTGGTGGGCGTGGCGCGGATGTCCTTCGGTGAGCTGGCGATGCGCCTGGCGCTGCCGGTGCTGTCCGAGCGGCTCGTGGCGCCGGGCGGGGCGCTGGGCGCCGAGGCGATCGCTACCCGCGCCGCGTTCGACGCGCACGCCGCCGGCGAGCTGACCGTACTTCGGGCCGGTGGCTGACCTGCCCGGGTTCGCGCGCGCCGCCGCGCGCACGATCGGCGAGCTGCAGCTGGCCGGCGTGGATGCCGCCGCGGTACGCGACGTGTCGCACGTCGGCCACGACCTGTCGGCGCTGCTCGGCCGGGCGGCGACCGAGGCGGCGGCGGCGGGCGCGGTCAGCCGGGCCGAGATGCTGGCCGCCGCCGCGTCGCGGCTGCGCACCGATCCCGAGGCGCTGCCGGCGCGGGCCGTGCTGCTGCTCGACGTGGCGATCACCTCGGCCGCCGAACGGAGTGTGCTCGACGCGCTGGCGAGCGTCGCGACGGCGATGCTGGCGACGGTACCGGCGGGCGACGTCACCACACGCGCGGCGCTCGGCGGGTCGGGCGGCGACGCCGCGTCATCGCCGGTCGCAGACGAGACCGGGCCCACGGCGCTGCACCGGCTGCGCCAGGGGCTGTTCGCCGCCGACACGCCGCCGGAAGGCGCCCTCGACGACACCGTGCATCTGTTCTCGGCGCCGGGCGAAGGACGGGAGGCGGTCGAGATTGTCCGCCGCGTCGTGCAGGAAGCGGCGCGCGGCGTGCCCTTCGACGAGATGGCCGTGCTGCTGCGCGCGCCGCAGACGTATCTCGGGCTGCTCGAGCACGCCTTCGCTCGCGCCGGCGTGCCGGCCTGGTTCGAGCGCGGCACCCGCCGCCCCGACCCGGCCGGCCGCGCCTTCCTGGCGCTGCTGGCGTGCGCCGCCGAAAGCCTGTCGGCCCGTCGTTTCGCCGAGTATCTGTCCCTCGCCCAGGTGCCACATCTTGTGGTGGGGCCTGGCACCGAGGCACGGGATCCCGGTGCCAGCCGCGCAGTTTCCGACCGACGACGCGGTTCTTGCCACCTTGCCGCCCGACGCCCGCCCCGAGGACGCGGCGCCGATCGACGAGGCGCCGCTGCCGACCGAGCGCGATGCGGACGACCGCGTCGTCGCCGGCACGCTGCGCGCGCCGTGGCGCTGGGAGGAGCTGCTCGTCGAGGCCTACGTGATCGAAGGCCTCGATCGCTGGCAGCGCCGCCTGCCGGGACTCGCCGCCGAGTACGAGCGGCGGATGCGCGAGCTGGCCGACGAGGACCAGGACTCGCCGCGGCTGCGCGCGCTGGCCCGCGACCGTGACGAGCTGCGGCACCTCGAGTCGTTCGCGCTGCCGATCGTCGAGACGCTGGCGACGTGGCGCGAGGCGCGCAGCTGGGGCGAGTGGCTCGCCGCCTTCGATGCGCTGGTGCCGCGCGTCCTCCGTCAGCCGGCCCGGGTGCAGCGCGTGCTGGCCGAGATGGCGCCGCTGGCCAGCGTCGGGCCGGTGTCCCTGCGCGAGGTCCGAGACGTGCTCGCCGCGCGACTGCTGAGCACCATGCACGAACCGCCACGGCGCCGTGCCGGCCGCGTCCTGGTCGGCACGCCGCAGGCGGCGCGCGGCCGCCGCTTCCGCGTCGTGTTCGTCCCCGGCCTCGCCGAGCGCGTCTTCCCGCAGCGGCTGCGCGAGGACGCGTTGCTGCTCGACGCCCGTCGTGCCGAGCTGGCTGCGCAGTTGCCGGTGGTCGAGACCCGGGCCGAGGACGAGCGGCTGCAGCTGCGCCTCGCCGTCGGCGCCGCCACCGATCGGCTCTACCTGTCGTACCCGCGCCTGGAACTGGCCGAGTCGCGGCCGCGCGTGCCGTCGTTCTACGTCCTCGACGTGATGCGCGCCACCACCGGCGCCATCCCGCGCTACCAGGCGCTGAGCGATCTGGCGTTCGCCAATGGCCACGCGTCGCTGGCCTGGCCGGCTCCGCCGACGCCGTCCGCCGCGATCGACGATTTCGAACACGATCTCGCCACGCTGTGGCCGCTGCTGCGGCTGCCGGCGACCGATCAAGCCGCGGCCAACGGCCGCGCCCGCTACCTGCTCGAGCTGAATCCGGCGTTGCGCCGGTCGATGGTCGAGCGCTGGTCGCGCTGGCAGCGGAAGTGGTCGCCGGCCGACGGGCTCACCCGCGTGCAGCCGCTTGACGGCCCCGGCCCTGGCGGCACAGCGCCTGACGGCGCGTCCCTATTCGCTCACCGCGCTGCAACGCTTCGCCACCTGCCCCTATCAGTTCCAGCTCGCCGCCATCTACGGCCTGGCGCCGCTCGAAGCGCCCGCGCCGCTGCAGCGTCTCGACCCGCTCACCCGCGGCAGCCTCTTCCACGAGATCCAGACCGCGTTCTTCCGTCGCCTGAAGGAGAACGATCTGCTGCCGGTGACGCCGGCGCGGACCAAAGCGGCGCTCGGCGTCCTCGACTGGGCGTTCACGACGATCGTTCCGGCGGCGTACGACAAGCTGGCGCCGGCCATCGATCGGGTGTGGCGCGACGAGATCGAGGGGCTGCGGCGGGACCTGCGCATCTGGCTCGAGCGGCAGGTGGTGGCCGACGGCGCGCAGTGGCTGCCCGAACGTTTCGAACTGGCGTTCGGGCTGCCTCCCGACGACGCCCGCGACCCGGCCTCGACGCGCGAGCCGGCCCGCGTCGGCCCGCAGGGCTTCCTGCTGCGCGGCTCGATCGACCTGGTGGAGCGCCGGCTGCACGGCCCGACGCTCCGGGTCACCGACCACAAGACCGGCCGCAACCGCACGTCGATCGCCACCGTCGTCGACGGCGGCCGCCTGCTGCAGCCGGTGCTCTATTCCGTGGCGCTCGAGGCGCTCACCGGCGACACCGTGGAGGAAGGCCGGCTGTCGTTCTGCACGACCGCCGGCAATTTCACCACGCATCCGATCGCGATCGACGATCCGACGCGGCGGCGCGGGCTCGAGGTGCTCGAGATCGTCGACCGGGCGATCGAACACGGCATGCTGGCGGCCCGGCCGGGCGAGTTCGGCTCGCACAGCGCCTGCGACTACTGCGACTTCCAGGCGGTGTGCGGCCGTGAGGAAGCGCGCCGCACCGCCCGCAAGCCGATGCCGCCCGACCTCGAGGCGCTGCGGAGGATGTCGTGACCGCCCCGCTGCGCCCGCCCGCCGATGCCGCCGATCGCCAGCGCATCGCCGACGACCTCGACACCACGCTGGTCGTCGAGGCGGCGGCCGGCACCGGCAAGACCACCGAGCTGGTCAAGCGGATCGTCCGCCTGGTCGACACCGGCCGGGCGTCGATCGATCAGATCGTCGCCGTGACCTTCTCGGAGAAGGCCGCCGGCGAGTTGAAGCTCCGGCTGCGCGAGGAACTGGAGCGGGCCCGCCTTGTGCCCGGTCTCGGCGACGACGAGTCGGGCCGGCTCGAGCGCGCGGTGCAGCGCTTCGAGGAGGCGCACGTCAGCACCATCCACGGGTTCTGCGCCGACCTCCTGCGCGAACGCCCGGTCGAAGCCCGACTCGACCCGTCGTTCGTCGTGCTCACCGAGGGCCAGGCGGACCGGGTCTTCGACGAGGCCTTCACCGACTGGATTCAGCGCGAGCTCGACGAACCCGAGTGAGGGCGTGCGCCGATCGCTGCGCCGGATCACGACCCGCAACTTCGGGCAGGACGTCGACGAGGACGCGCCGATCGCCCGGTTGAGGCATGCCGGCAACGAGCTGCGTGAATGGCGTGACCACGCCGCGGCCTGGCGGCGACCCGCCGGGTTCGACCGCGTCGCGCAGATCGACCATCTGCTCGACGCCATCGGCACCTTCAGTCAGATCAGCCAGCTGCCGCCCAGGGCGAGCGATCCGCTCCACCGCGACACCGAGCCGCTGCGCCGGGCGTGGGCCGAGATCGGCCCGGTCCGCGAACGCGGGTTCGACGACTACGATGGCTGGGAGGCGGCGTTGTGCGGGTTGGCGGCCCGGGAGCGCGACCTGCGGCGGCGCAGCAGCGCCAGCGGCCAGTACAGCAAGGAGGTGCCGCGCGCCCAGGTGGTCGCCGCCCGCGACATGATCGTGGACGGCGCTGGTGGCGTTCCGCGACCGCGCCGATGCCGATCTGGCGGCGCTCGTCCACGAGGCGCTGCAGCGGGCGATTGCCGGCTACGAGGCCCGCAAGCAGCGCGCTGGCGCCGTGGACTTTCTCGATCTCCTCATCCGCGCCCGCGACCTGGTGCGCGATCACGCGCACGTCCGCCACGATTTCCAGCACCGCTTCCGCTACCTGCTGGTCGACGAGTTCCAGGACACCGATCCGCTGCAGGCCGAGCTGCTGCTGCGGCTGGCCGCCGACGAATCGCGGCCGGCCGGGAACGACCCGTTCGATCTGCCGGTGCGCCCTGGCGCGCTCTTCATCGTCGGCGACCCGAAGCAGTCGATCTACCGGTTTCGCCGGGCCGACGTCGGCGTCTACCGCGAGATCTGCGAGTCGCTGGTCGCCGCCGGCGCGGCGCGGGTCCGGCTGCGAACGTCGTTCCGAAGCGTCCCGGCGATCCAACGGGCCGTCAACGCCGCGTTCAGCGTCCAGCATGACCGGCGACGCCGCGTCGCTTCAGGCCGACTACGTCGAGCTGCAGCCCGATCGCGCCGATCATCCGGCGCAGCCGGCGGTCGTGGCCCTGCCGGTGCCGCGGCCGCTCAGCCGGCACGGCAACGTCACGCAGGCCGCGCTCGCCGAGTCGCAGCCGAAGGCCATCGCCGAGTTCGTTCGCTGGCTGGTGCAGGACAGCGGCTGGACCGTGGCGGACGAACACGGCGGGGATCGGGGACCGGGGAACGGGGACCGGGAAGAACACGTGTCCCACGGCTCAATCCGATGACGGCGGTGAGCCACAATCCCGGCCGGCGGCCCATCCGCGCCGGTGACGTCTGCCTGCTGTTCCGCCGCTTCACGTCGTTCCAGACCGACGTCACCCGCGACTACGTCGCCGAACTCGAAGCGCGCGGCGTGCCGCACCTGATCGTCGGCGGCAAGTCCTTCCACGAGCGCGAGGAGGTGGACGCCGTCCGCACCGCGCTCACCGCCATCGAGTGGCCGGACGACGGCCTGAGCGTCTTCGCCGCGCTGCGCGGTCCGCTGTTCGCGGTGGCCGAAGAGGAGTTGCTGGCGTGGCACGCCCGCTACCGCGGCTTCCGGCCCTTCCACGTCCCCGACGACGTGCCGGCCGAGCTCGACGCCGTCGCCGAGGCGCTGCGCACGCTGTGCGAGCTGACGCGGCTGCGCAACCATCGGCCCGTCGCCGAGACGGTGAGCCGCCTGATCGAGGTGACGCGGGCGCACGCCGGCTTCGTGCTGTGGCGCGGCGGCGAGCAGGTGCTCGCCAACGTGCTCCAGATCGCCGAACTGGCGCGCCGCTACGAAGCCGACGGCGGCCTGTCGTTCCGGGGGTTCGTCGAAGAGCTGCGCGATGCCGCCGATCGGGCGCCGGCGCCGGAGGCGCCGATCCTCGAGGAGGGCACCGACGGCGTGCGCCTGCTGACGGTGCACAAGGCCAAGGGCCTGGAGTTCCCGGTGGTGATCCTGGCCGACATCGGCGGCAAGCTCAGCCGCGACACGGCCCAGCGCTACCTCGACTCGACGCGCGGTCTGGCCGCCATCAGCCTCGCCGGCTGGACGCCGCTCGACCTGCGCGACCACAACGCCCTGGAAGCGTCGCGCGACGAGGCCGAAGGCGTGCGGCTCGCCTACGTGGCCGCGACCCGGGCCCGCGACCTGCTGGTCGTCGCGGCCGTCGGCGACGCCTCCTACGACAGCGGCTGGGTGTCGCCGCTGTCGCCGGCGATCTACGGCGGCGACGCGACGACCGCCGCCGGCGTCCCCGACTTCGCGCGGCCGCGACACCATCCTCGACCGCCCGGAGCACAACGCACCGACGCTCCACACGATGCGGCCGGGGGCCTTCGCTCACACCTCGACCCGACCACCGGCACCGGCTACACGGCGGTGTGGTGGGATCCGCTCCATCATCGATCGCGCGGGCGCCGAGCGCCGCGGCCTGCGTCACGAGCACCTGATCGGCAAGGACGCGCCGGCCGACGTGGTCGCCGCCGACCTGGCCGCGTATCGCGCGTGGCGATCGCGTCTCGACGCCACGATCGCGCAAGGGCAGCCAGCCGAGTGTCCGGGTCATGACCGCCACCGAGTGGGCGCATGCCACGGCCGACGGCACCGTGACTTTGCCCGGCGGCGATTGACGCGGCCGCCCGCACCGTGCGCGTCGTCGACGCCGGCGTGTTCGATCCGCTATCGCCCGACCGGCGCCCGATTCGGCATCCTGGTTCACGCGCTGCTCGCGCACGTGCCGCTCGACGCCACGATCGAGCAGGTCGCCGCTGGCGGCGGTGCAGGCCCGGATGCTGCGCGCCAGCGACGACGAGCGCGCCGCCGCGGCGGAGATGGTCGATCGCGCGCTGCGACACGCGCTCCTGGATCGGGCCCGGGCCGCCCAGGCCGCCGGCCGCTCCTGCCGTCGCGAGGTCTCGCTCGGCGTGGTCGTCGACGGCGTGGTCGTCGACGGCCAGGCCGACCTGCTGTTCGACGACGGCGATCGCTGGCTGGTCGTCGACTTCAAGACCGACGTCGAGATCACCGGCAGCGAAGCGATCTACCAGCGGCAGGTGGCGCTCTACATGGACGCGGCGCAGCGGGCGACCGGCGCCACGGTCGAGGGCGCGCTGCTCAGGGTGTGAGCCGCGAGAACCGGATCGCGCGAAGAAACGCGCCATCGACAGGAGATGGCGATGCTGGAATCCGCTCGAACGACGTCCGCCAGGCCGTGCGGCTGCTCGGCCGGACGCCCGGGTTCACCGCCGCGGCGGTCCTGATGCTCGCCGCTCGGCATCGGCGCGCACGACCGCGGTGTTCAGCGTCGTGAACAGCGTTCTGCTCAACCCGCTGCCGTACCGCGATCCCGACGCGCTGGTCCGCGATCGTCCACGAGATCGGCGGCGTCGATCAGCCGTACTTCTCCGACGCGATCTACCTGGCCTATGCCGACAACACCCGGGCCTTCGGCGACCTGGGCGTCTGGGTGCCCGGCGAGACCGCGACGATCACCGGCCAGGGCGAGCCCGAACAGGTGCGGACGCTGACGGCGAGCCGCGGCGTCCTGACCACGCTCGGCGTGGAGCCCGGAGATCGGCCGCTGGTTCTCGGCGGCCGACGACACGCCCGGGGCGCCGGGCACCGTGATGCTCGGCCACGGCTACTGGCAGCGGCGGTTCGGCGGCGACCCCGGCGTGCTCGAGCGCGCGCTCACCATCGACGGCCGCCCGCACCAGATCGTCGGCGTGATGCCGGCCGACTTCCGCTTCGGCGGCGAGTTCGAGATCGTCCTGCCGCTGCGGATCGACCGCGGGGCGCCGATTCCGTCGTTCCGGCTGCTCGGTGTGGCCAGGCTGAATCCCGGCGTCACCCCGGCCCAGGCCGACGCCGACGTCATGCGCGTGCTGCACGTCTGGTTCGAGCGCTCGGGCGTGAAGCCGGAGGTGCGGGCAGCGGTGGGCGCCGGCGCTGCAGCCGCTCGAACAGGACGTCGTCGGCGACGTCGGCCCGACGCTCTGGGTCCTGATGGGGGCGATCGCCGTCGTCCTGCTCCTGGCCTGCGCCAACGTCGCCAACCTGCTGCTGGTGCGCGCCGAGGCGCGCCGTCAGGAGCTGGCGATTCGCGCCGCGCTGGGTGCCAGCTGGCAGCGCCTGACCGGCCAGCTCCTGGTCGAGAGCCTGCTGCTGGCGCTGGCGGGCGGCGCGCTCGGGGTCGGCCTCGCGCTACCTCGGCGTGCGCGCGCTGGTCGCCGTCGGCCCGTCGAACCTGCCCCGGCTGCACGAGATCGCGGTCGATCCGGTCGGTGCTCGGCTTCGCGCTGGTCGTCGCGCTCCTCTCCGGGCTGCTCTTCGGGCTCATCCCGATCCTGAGGCACGCCACGCCGCGGATCGTCGATGCGGTCGGCGGCCGCGGCGCCAGCCTGACGCGCGAGCAGCAGCGCGCGCAGCAGGTGCTGGTGGCCGGCGCAGACTGGCGCTGGCGCTGGTGCTGCTGGTCAGCGCCGGACTGATGATTCGCAGCTTCCAGGCGCTGCGCGGCGTCGATCCCGGGTTCACGCAGCCCGACCACGTGCAGACGTTCAGCATCACGATTCCGGCAGCGCTGGTCGCCGAGCCGGAGCGCGTGACCCGCATGCAGCACGACATCGTGGACGACATCGCCGCCATTCCCGGCGTCACCGCGGTGGCGTTCACCACCCGGCTGCCGATGGGCAGCGACCGCAGCAGCTCGGCGCTGACCGTCGAGGGCCGCGCCGACGACGGCCGGACGCCGCCCAACCGGCAGATCAAGATCGTGTCGCCCGGCCTCTTCAGCACGCAGGGCACCCCGATCGTGGCCGGCCGCGACTTCACCTGGACCGATCTCCACGACCGCCGTCAGGTCGCGATCGTCTCGGAGAACCTGGCGCGCGAGCTGTGGGGATCGCCGGACGACGGCGCTCGGACGGCGGATTCGCGAGTACTACGTCGCGAACTCGCCGTGGTGGGAAGTGGTCGGCGTGGCTGGCGACGTCCACGACGACGGGGTCGATCGCCCGCCGCCGGCCACCGTCTACTGGCCGGCGCAGCCGAGCGAGGAGCTGCTCGGCATGTCCGGCTACCAGTCGCGCCGGGTCAGCGTCGTCATGCGCACCGATCGCGCCGGGACGAGACCGCTCATCAGCGAGATCAGCGCCGCGGTGTGGTCGGTCAGCGCCACCCTGCCGCTGGCGCAGGTGCGCACGCTGGACGAGGTCTACCGCCAGTCGATGGCGCGGACGTCGTTCACGCTCGTCATGCTGGCGATCGCCGGCGCGATGGCGCTGCTGCTGAGCGTGTCGGGACTCTACGGCGTGATCGCCTACGCGGTGTCGCGGCGGCGGCGCGAGATCGGCATCCGGCTGGCCCTCGGGGCGCGGGCGGCCGAGATTCGACGGCTGTTCGTGCGGCGCGGGCTGATCGTGGTCGGCACCGGCGTGGCCATCGGCCTGGTCGGCAGCCGCCGGCCTCACGCGCGCTGATGCAGTCGCTGCTGTTCGGCATCCGCCCGCTCGATCCGATCACCTTCACGGCCATGCCGCTGGTCCTCGCGGCGGTCGCGGTGCTGGCCAGTTACCTGCCGGCACGGCGCGCCGCGGCCGTCGATCCGGTCGAGACCCTGCGGGCGGAATGAGCCGCCGCCGGGCGCGCTCACCGGTCCGCCGGTCGCCGCCGGTGTTCGCCGGCCGTTTCTTCGGGGCCTCGTCGTCGGGCGTGTGCCGACGGCATCAGGGCCAGGATCATCCACGACAGCACCACCGCGATCAGCGCCAACCCGTAGCGGCCGAGCCCGACCGCCAGCCCGGTCGCGGCGGTCATCCAGATGCCGGCCGCGGTCGTCAGGCCGCGAATCTCCCGCCGGTCGCTGAGCTTCAGGATCGCCCCGGCGCCGAGGAAGCCGACGCCGGCGGCCACGCCCTGGATGACGCGTGACACGTCACCCGGCTCGACGCCGACGTCGAGCGCCGCCATGACGAACAGCGCCGCCCCGAGCGACACCAGCATGTGGGTGCGCAGGCCGGCCTCCTTGCCGGTGCGCGCGCGCTCGAAGCCGACCACGCCGCCGAGGAGCGCGGCCATCAGCGCCCGCATCATGATGCGCGACCGCGTGCGCCCGGTCGGGCCATCCCTGCGCCAGTTCCGCGAGGACGAGATCCATGCCCCAGCCTACTCCCTGGCGCCGGTGTGGCCGTGAACCAGCGGTCAGGCCACAGCCGTGAGGTATCGTGCACGGATGCCCACCTCGGTTCCGCAGCGCCCTCTCGGCACGTCCGGCCTGAACGTCTCCGCCCTCGGCCTCGGCTGCATGGGCATGTCGGAGTTCTATGGCACGCCGCCGATCGGGCCAGCTCCATCGCCACGCTCCACCGCGCCATCGACCTCGGCGTCACCTTGCTCGACACCTCCGACGTCTACGGCCCGCACACCAACGAGCGACTGGTCGGGGACGCCATCCGCGGCCGGCGGAGCACGTCGTCGTGGCGACGAAGTTCGGCTTCATGAGAGACGCCGACGGCAAGCCGCTCGGCGTCGACGGGCGGCCCGAGTACGTGCGCCAGGCCTGCGACGGCTCGCTGCAGCGGCTCGGGCGTCGACGCCATCGACCTCTACTACCAGCACCGGGTCGATCCGGCGACGCCGATCGAGGACACGGTCGGCGCGATGGCCGACCTGGTCCACGCCGGCAAGGTGCGCTTCCTGGGACTGTCGGAGGCCGCGCCGGCGACCCTGCGTCGGGCGGCGACGGTCCATCCGATTGCCGCGCTCCAGACCGAGTACTCGCTGTGGAGCCGCGATCCCGAAGGCGAGCTGCTGGCCACCTGCCGCGAGCTCGGCATCGGCTTCGTCGCCTACAGCCCGCTCGGCCGCGGCTTCCTCACCGGCCGCTACCGATCGATCGACGACCTGGCCGCCGACGACTGGCGCCGCGCCAACCCGCGCTTCCAGGGCGACAACTTCCAGAAGAACCTCGACGTCGTCGACAAGGTGGGGGAGCTGGCCCGGACCAAGGGCTGCACGCCGGCGCAGCTGGCGCTGGCGTGGCTGCTGGCGCAAGGCGACGACATCGTCCCGATTCCCGGATCGACGCGCGCCGAACGCGTGGCCGAGAACCTCGGCGCGCTCGCGGTGACGCTGACGGGCGCCGACCTGGTCGCGCTGGAAGCACTCGCGCCGCAGATCTCCGGCGAGCGCTACATGGAAGCCGGTCGCAAGCTGCTGAACGGCTGACCGGCCCGGCGATCGACGGATCCGTGCTCCACTAGCTCATTGCCGAGGACCTGCGGCGGGACGAGCGCCGGGTCACCGTCGCCGCCCGCGGCGTCGGACCTCGGGATTTGTACGTCAGCTACATCGCCGAAGTGCCGGTGTGGAAGTCCACCTACCGGCTGCTGATGCCCGCGGAGGGCCGGCCGACGCCGCTGCTCCAGGGCTGGGCGGTCGTCGACAACACCGTCGGCGAGGACTGGCGCAACGTGGAGATGGCGCTCGTCGCCGGCGCGCCGCAGTCGTTCGTGCAGCGGCTGTCGCAGCCGCGCTACCTGCCGCGGGCCGAAGTCGCGTTGCCGCTCGAGTCGCATCCGATGCCGGCGACGCACGACCTGGGCGTGTCCGGCCAGTTCGGGACCATCCGCGGTGTGGCACGCGACGACCGTGGCACGGTGATACCGGGTGTGACCGTCACGCTCGAGGCCGCGGGCGCCGCCGTCTTCCGCGCCGTGACCAACCCCGAGGGCGAGTTCAGGATGAGCGCGCGGCCCGGTGCTTACACCCTCGTCTTCGAGCTGGCCGGATTCCGCACCGAGCGCGCGGCCGTTACCGTGCAGGCCGGGCAGGTCGCCGAATCCGAGGCCGAGCTCGGAGATCGGCCAGCTCACCGAGACGATCACCGTCAGCGGACCAGCTCGACGATCGACATCTCGTCGACCTTCCTCCTCTCCCCACCATACCTCCTCGTCGAGCTTCGTCGTCTCGGCACCCGACAGCCGCACGGTCGAGGAACAGATGGCGCTCGAGTTGCCGCAGGCGACCGGGCAGCCGGTCGGGGAGCTCTTCGAGTACCGCATCTCGGGACCGGTGACGGTGCGGAAGAACGAGTCGGCGCTGGTGCCGATCCTGCGCAGCGAGATCACCGCCGACCGGGTGTCGTTGTGGAACGACGGCCTCGGCACGTTGCGACCACTTCGCGCGGTCTGGCTCACCAACACCACCGGATTGACGCTCGACGGCGGCACGGTGTCGATCGTGGACGGCGGCGCCTTCGGCGGCGAAGGGACGATGCCGGCCCTCGCCGGCGCCCGGCGCCTGGTGTCGTTCGCCCGCGATCTCAGCATGTCGGTGGCGGCGACCTCCGACGCCGACCGGCGCACACTGATCGCCCTGGCCTCGGCCGACGGATTCCTCGTCGAGCGGCGCGAGACCTGCGCGCGGCGTACCTATGCGATGCGCAACGACGACCGCACGGCGCGGACCCTGGTGCTCGAGCATCCAATCCGGCGCGGCTGGTCACTGGTCGGGGACCTGACGCCGGTCGAGTCGACGCCGATCGCCCACCGGTTCCAGACGTCGGTGGCGGCGGGCAGCACCGGCACGTTGGTGGTCCAAGAGGCCTTTCCGTCCGAGTTCCGTTATGAAGCCACCCAGCTGACCCAGGCGCAGATTGCCGCTTACGCGGCGCGGGACGCGCTGTCGCCCACGGCCGTGGCGGCGTTGCAACACCTGCTGGAACTGCAGCACGCGGTGACGCGGGCGGTCGCGGCCAGGGCCGTCATCGAGCAGGCGACCCAGGCCATCGCCACCGACCAGGAGCGGATCCGGCAGAATATGGGCGCGCTGAAGGGCACGGCCGAGGAGCGGCGATTGCTGCAGCGGTACGTCAGCCAGTTGAGCGACCATGAGAACCGATTGATCGCCCTCAGCCACGAGTCGGAGGCCGCGATCGCCGACGCCACCCGCACGCGCGCCGCCTTCGACGCCGCCGTCAAGGCGTTCGCGGTGCGCGTCGTCGAGCCGGGGACGACGTGCCGTTGATCGACACCGACTTCGCCGTGCGGCGCGAGATCATGAGCACGCTGGCCCGCGGTGGGCTGCCCACGCGGGTGTCGGTGATGCAGGCGCTGGGGCTCGAGTACGCCGAGGTGTCGGCCAGCTACGCGCGGCTGGCCGAGGCGCACGTCGTCGTGCTCGACCCCGGCACCGGCGAGGTGTGGATGGCGCTGCCGTTCTCGGCCGTGCCGACCGACTTCCGCGTGGTGGCCGGGGACGTCGCGGTGTGGGCCAACTGCGCGTGGGACGCCTTCGGCGTCGCCGCCGCGCTCGACCGCGACATCTCCTTCGCCACGCCCTGTCCCGGAGTCGGGCGTGGTGATCTCCGCCGGCGTCCGCCACGGCGTGGCCCATGCCAACCCGGGCGCGGTGGCCCACGTCGGCGTGCCGGCCGCGCGCTGGTGGGACGACATCGGCTACACCTGATCGACGATCCGGCTCTTCCGGTCGGAAGAGGACATCGTGACGTGGTCGGCGCGGACCGGCCTGCCGAAGGGCGCGGTGTTCCCGGTGGCGCAGATGGCCGCCCTCGGCCGCCGCTGGTATCGCGGCCGGCTGGCGCCCGACTGGCGACCGCGGACCCTGGCCGAGTCGCAGGCGCTGCTGGAGTCCACCGGCTTCACCGGGCCGTTCTGGTCGCTGACCGACCGCTGACAACTCGCAATCCTACCCCGCGGGTGCCAGGCACCGAGGCTGCCAGGCACCAGGTTGAGGGGCCGATGACGGAATCGTCGGCGCTCAGCGGGCGGTGGTGCGGCGGGTCGCGCAAGCCGGAGCTGCTCGATCCGGGTCCGGCGGCGATCCACGCGCTCACCATCTCCAGCGCCGCGCGATCGGCGATCACCGTGCCGATCGGCGGCATCTGGCTCGACGGCCGGCGCGACTTCGCGCGCTGGAGCACGGCGCTCAGCTCGGGGCGTCCGGCGTGGACGAGCTGCGAGGTGCCGGCCGGCGCCGTGGGCACCACCCAGTGGCCGGGCCGTCCGACGGTCGTGGCAATCGCGTCGGGCACGCAGCCGGCGGCCCGGTCGGCCTCGTGTTGCAGGAACAGGCCGAGTGACGCGATCGAGCTCTTCGGGTTGTGGCAGCTGCCGCAGTTGGTGGACAGGTAGCCGAGGACGGCCCGCTCCGTGGCGTCGCGCGCGGCAATCCGCGGCGGCGTGGCGACCAGGTCCGCCCTGGCCGGCTGGAGCCGTCGCTCGTCGACCAGCGATCGCAGCGTCACCATGTCCGGGGTGAGCGCCTCGGCATGCGGCGCCAGCGGATCGCGATCGGTCGAGAGCTGCAGGGCCGTGAAGCCGAGGATCTCGGTGCGGCCCGAGTCGTGGCAGGCGCGGCACTCGTCGCGGGAGGGCACGCTGTGGAACTTGCCCGGCGCCACCTCCGCCACGCCGCGCCAGGCCCTCGGCCGGCGCCAGGACGGCGTCGCGCTGGTCCTCGTTCCAGGCGTAGGAGGCGAACTCCCAGCGATCGGCGCCGCTCTTGACCAGCAGCCGCGTCTCCACCCGCCGCCCGCCGAACGCGAACTCCTTCCAGAAGCGGGTGCCGACGGGGAAGTCCCAGTGGTTCACGTCGCGCGTGTCGATGGTGGCGCCGTCTGGCAGCCGCACCCAGCGTCGCTTGACGGCGCCGTCGCTCCACAGGGGGTACTGCGGGGTGAAGGGGCGGTTGCGCGGGTCGACGGCCAGCGCCGCGGCGTCGGCGTAGAGCCCGGTCTCGGACAGCAGACGCGGCAGCGCGACGGCCCCGTCGCCCTCGGCGGCACCGGCACCCAGCACCCGGCTGGTCGCGGCGCTCACCAGGAGCAGCGCGCCAGCCGAGAGCAGGTGCCACGCCCGGCGGGTCGTCACCGCTGGCTCCCTTCGGGCGGATCGATCGGCTGCGGCACGCGGTTCTTCACCGGCGGCAGCGACTGGAGATAGGCCCACAGCGCCTTGATCTCCGGATCGCTCAGGTTGCCGATCATCCAGAACGGCATCGGCGGCAGGACCTGGCGGCCCTTGCCCTGGTGCTTGCCGGTGCGCATCGTCGCGATGAACTGCTCCTCGGTCCAGTCGCCCAGGCCGGTCTCCTTGTCGGGCGTCAGGTTGGCGGTGAAGCTCACGCCCCACGGGCCGGCCCACGCGGTGTTGGTCGCCGACATCGTGCCAATCCACGGGCCGGCCGGCAGCGTCGGCGGCGGCGGCATGACCACGTCCTGCGGGTGCCCGGTGAGGGCCCGCGTCATGTCCATCTCGGGGCCGTTCGGGCCCATCTTCCAGGGGGTGTGGCAGTCGTTGCAGCCCATCGTGCGCACCAGATACGCGCCCAGCTCGGCGTGGCTGCGGGCCGGCGGGTTGGCGGTGGTGGCCGGGGCCTGCGCACCGGCGTTGGCGATGAGTCCGGCCAGGGCGACGGCGCTGGTGGTGAGGGCGAAGGTGGCGAATCGAGTGGGTCTCATCGGCGTCTCCATGGGTGGTGAGACGAGAGGATCACCTCGGAGTTCGCCAGCCGTTCGCTAAGTGTTTCCTATCCCGACCCTAAGAGTTTCCTAACTGCTAGAATCGCGCCTGTTTTCATGCTCGACGACTCACTCGCAGCGTTCCTGCAGCAGGGAGTGGCCATCAACATCGGCACGCGGAACGCCCGGCCTGGAGCCGTCGGCCGCCTACGTCGGGGCGGCGCTGGTCGACCCCGACCGCAAGCACCTGACCGTGTTCGTGCCCACGGTGGGGGCCGACCCGATCCTCGACGACCTGCAGGCCAACGGCCAGGCCGCGATCGTGTTCGCGCGCCCCGAAGACGACCGCGCCTGTCAGGTGAAGGGCACCTTCGTGAGCGCGCGTCCGGCGAGCCGACGACGAGGAGGCGCTGGTCCGCGGCCAGTTCGAAGGCTTCCTGCGCCAGCTCGAGATCATCGGCATGCCGGGCGAATCGACGCGGGTGTGGCGGGTGTGGCCGGCGATCGCCGTGCGCCTGCGCGTGACGGCGGTGTTCGATCAGACGCCCGGCCCCCAGGCGGGAGCCGCACTGGCATGAGCCTCGGCCTCGAAGCGCTGGCGCCGTGTTTCCAGGGGCTGATCCCGGCCACGCTCTACACCTGCTCGGCCGACGGCATCCCCAACTCCGCCTATCTCAGCCACGTCGACTACGTCGATCCCTCGCACGTGGCGCTGTCGTTCCAGTTCTTCAACAAGAGCCGGCGCAACGTCGCCGAGAACCCGAATGCCCTGGTGCGCGTGGTCGATCCCGACACCCAGCAGGGCTGGGAGCTGCGGCTGAAGCTGGTGCGATCGGAGACCGCCGGCCCGATCTTCGAGCGCATGTGGCTGCGCATCGAGGCGATCGCCTCCTACTGCGGCATGAAGGGCATCTTCAAGCTGAAGGCGGCCGACATCTACGAAGTGCTGTCGGTGCGCCAGGTGCCCGAGCAGCCGGGCGTGCCGCCGCCGATGGGCCTGCGGCGCGCCACCCGACGCGGTGTTCACGATGAAGGCGCTGCAGGATCTGGCGGTGCGGCTCCACAGTGCCGAGGGCCTCGAGACGGTGCTCGATTCGATCCTCGCCGGCCTCGACGAGTTCTTCGGCTTCCACCACTCGATGATCCTGGTGCCAGGGGACCGGCCGCACACGCTCCTCGCCATCGCCACGCACGGCTATCCGGCGCGGGGTGCCGGCGCCGAGGCGCGCTTCGGCGAAGGGATCACCGGCATGGTGGCCGAGGCCCGTCAGGCGATCCGGATCTCGGGGCTGATGCGCGGGATGCTCTACGCCTACGCGGCCCGGAGCCGCGCCGAGGCGCACGGGTTGTGCCCCGAGGAGCTTCGCATTCCGCTGCCGGGCCTCAAGAGCCCGGCGAGTCAGCTCGGGCGTGCCGCTGCTCGCGCGCGGCGAGCTGGTCGGCGTCCTCGTGCTCGAGAGCGAGACGCCGTACCGGTTCCACGAGGAGGACCGCGCCACCATCGAGCTGCTCGGCTCGTATCTCGCGCTGGCCATCCAGAACGCGATGCTGCAGGAGGCGAGTGACGCGCCGGACGGGCGGGTGGCCGCCGACGCGCCCGCGCGCCTCAGCGGCCGCTGGCGGCCGGACCGCGCCCGTCACGAGGTGGCGTTCCATCAGGCCGATGAGGTCGTGCTCCTGGACGGCGAGTACCTGATCCGCGGCCTGCCGGCGCGCATCCTGTGGAAGCTGCTCTCGGCGCACCAGGCCGAGGGACGCCGCGAGTTCACCAATCGCGAGCTCCGGCTCGACAAGTCGCTGCAGCTGCCGGAATACAAGGACAACCTCGAGACCCGTCTGCTGCTGCTGCGCCGGCGGCTCGACGAGAAGAGCCCCGACATCCGTCTGGTGCCGCGCGCGCGCGGCCGCTTCGCCCTGGAGCTGGCCGCCGATCTGTCGCTCGTCGCCCGCGCCTGAGCCGGCGCACTACGTCGACTCGCGGGTGATCCAGCGCGGCACCGCCGGCATCTCGGCCGCGGCCAGCTGGTCGAGGAGATCGGCCGGATCGGCGCTGGCCTTCACGATCGCCCGCGTCTCGGGCTTGATGAAGCCTTCGGCCCAGGCATGGTCGAGGAAGCGCAGCAGGTGGTCGTAGAAGCCGTCGACGTTGAGCAGCCCGCACGGCTTGGCGTGCACCCCGAGCTGGGTCCAGGTGATCGCCTCGAACATCTCCTCGAAGGTGCCGACGCCGCCGGGCAGGGCCACGAAGGCGTCGGCCAGATCGGCCATCAGCGCCTTGCGCTCGTGCATCGAGTCGACGACGTGCATCGTGGTCAGGCCGCGGTGGCCGATCTCGCGGGCGATGAGCGCGTGCGGCATCACCCCGATCACCTCGCCCCCGGCCTCGAGCACCGCATCCGCCACCACGCCCATCAGCCCGACGTGGCCGCCGCCGTAGACCATGCCGTAGCCGCGCTCGGCCAGCAGCCGGCCGAAGGCGCGGGTGGCCGCGGCGTACTCGGGACGACCGCCGGGAGTGGAGCCGCAGAAGACGCACAGACGCGGCATGCCGGGTCAGGATAGCAGTCCAGGGTATGGGCTCAGATGCCATCGGGTCGCGGGCCGGCGACGGGACGGTCCCACAGGGCCCGGACCACCGCCCGTGCGGCGATCTCCGTTCCCGCCTCCGAGGGGTGGAAGCCGTCGGCTTCGGTGAGGACGAGCCGCCGATCGCGCCCCCGGGCGCGGGCCCACTCTTCGCCAGCCGGGATGAGCGTGGCGCCCGTGGCTTCGGCCGCGGCGCGGTACGACGCCGCCACGGCTTGCGTCGTCTGGCCGGGCAGCGGCCAGACCATGAGCAGCGCGGGCTGACCGCCCACGGCGCGGATCGCCTGGGCGTACTGCCGTGCGGAGCGAACCAGCTCAGCCCGGCTCGCCGGCAGCGTGGACGGGCCCTGCTGCAGCACGACGAACGACCAGCGGCGCGAGGCGATCGTCCGCTGCACCTGCCCCGCGTCCCAGTGGTCGGCCAGGCTGGCGCCGTCGCGCGTGACCGCCGCCACGTGCACGCGCAGGCCGGTCTCGGCCGCGAGCGTCCGCACGCGACCGGGCAGATCGTGCCGCTCGGTGAGGCTGTTGCCCACGAACAACACCGACGGCTCGTCGCTTGGGATCGGTGCCTGCGACCCGACGCCGGCGGCCAGGGCGATGACGGCGAGCGAGGCGCGGAGGATCTCGAGCAGTGCCACGCCGAATATTCTAGGCGGTGAACTTGTAGCCCAGCCCGTGCACGGTGACGATGATCTGCGGCACCTTCGGATTGGGCTCGAGCTTCTGGCGCAGCCACGCGACGTGCACGTCCACGGTGCGCGTCGACGGCGTGCTCTGGTAGCCCCACACCTGATGCAGCAGCTCGTCGCGCGAGAGCGTGGCGCCGCGGTGCTCGAGGAAATAGCGGAGCAGCTGGAATTCCTTGGCCGAGAGCTCCACCGGCGCGCCGTCGCGGGTCACCTCCGCTTTGCGGACGTCGACCACGAACTCGTCGAACACGTAGCGGGCACCGGCGCCTGGACTGCTCCCGGCCGGCATCGCCAGGGTCGACGCCGGCGCCCGGCGCAGCAGCGCCTCGATGCGCGCCAGCAGCTCCAGGGGCTCGAACGGCTTGGTCAGGTAGTCGTCGGCGCCGAGCTTCAGTCCGACGACGCGGTCCACGACCTGACCACGGGCGGTGAGCATCAGGATCGGCGTCGCGATGCCACGTTGGCGGAGCGTGCGGCACACGTCGAAGCCGTCGCGCCGCGGCAGCATGACGTCGAGCACGATCAGGTCGAACGCCTCGGCGGTGGCGCGGGCCAGGCCCAGCTCCCCGTCGCCGGCGGTCTCCACGCTGTAGCCCTCGGCGGTGAGACGATCGGTCAGCGTGAGTTGCAGGCCGGGCTCGTCTTCGACCAGGAGCAGACGTCCCTCGGCCACGGACTACGACAGGGAAGAGGCCGCGGCGCGCGTCCCGCCGGCGTCGAGCGCCGGCTCGGTCGCCGCCGCGCCGGCGCCGGCGGTGGCCGCCGGCAGGCAGATCGTGAACGTGCTGCCGCGGCCCGGCTCGCTCTCGAGCTCGACCCGGCCGCCGTGGGCGTCGACGATGCGGCGCACCAGACTCAGCCCGAGCCCGCTGCCCTGGATCTGATTGGCCACGGCGTCCTTGCCGCGATAGAACGGCTCGAAGATGTGGCGGCGCTCGTCGGCGTCGAGGCCCGGGCCGTGATCGTCGACGGCGATGTGCACTTCGGGCCGTGTGGTGGTGCCGGCGCGCGTCGCCCGCACCCGCACCCACCGATCGGCGCCGGCGTACTTCACGGCGTTGCCGACCAGGTTCTGCACCGCCGACTGCAGCGACGGCCCGTCGCCGACCAGCGGCGGCAGCTCGGCGCCGATCTCGACCTCGACGCCTCACCCCGGCGCGGTCGGCGTCGAGCGCGGTGTGCTGCACGGCCTCGCGCACCACCTCGGCGGCCGACAGCGGCGCCATCGGCAGCGGCCGGCCGGAACCGAGTCCGGCCAGCTGCAGCACCCGCTCGACGGTCTCGCCGAGCCGCCGGGCTTCGATCTGGATCGTGGCGCCGTAGCGCTTGACGCGCGACGGATCGCCGACGACGCCGTCGGCCAGGTTGCCGGCGGCGGAGTGGATCACGGCCACCGGTGTGCGCAGCTCGTGCGACACCGCGGCCACGAACTCCATCTGCTGGCGGGCGAGTGCGTGCGCGCGGCGGGCCGAGACGGCGATCAGGGCGACCGCCACGCCGAGCAGCGCCAGCACGCTGCCGCTGAGCAGCAGGTTGCGGCGGCGGGCCGCCGCCACCGCGGCTTCGAGCGACCCGGCGCGATGCTTGACCCTGAGCGTCCAGTGCCCGTGCGCGTGCTGCATGGCGCGCGTCCGCATCGTGCGATCGCCGTTGCGATCGCGCATCTCGATCACGTTGACGACGGTCTCGGTCGTGCGCTCGACGCCGGCCGGCGGGGCCGGCGGCGGGGGCGGCAGGGCTTCGACCCGCGTCTCCACACCGCGCCCGTCGGCGGCAGCCCGGGCGAAGACCATCATCGGACCGACCCGCGGCTGGAAGAAGCTGGTCGTCAGATCGGGGGCTTCGGCGGTCGCGGTCGCCGCCCCCGGCTCCGACTCGAACACCACCCGTTCGCCGTCGCGGGTCACGACCGCCACCCGGTAGTCCGCCGCCTCGGGAAAGTGCTCGTCCACCAGGGCCGGCAGGCGAGTGGCGACGAGCTCGTCGAGGGCCAGGCCGACCACCGTATAGCCGCGCATCCGCACGTCGGTGAAGAACCGATCGCGCGAGCGGTCGTTGGGGCGCGGTATCGACACCCGGACGATCGGCATCACGATCGTCCGTTCGTCGCCGAGCGCCGTCGCGGCCGCCATCAGCTCGCGCGGGCCGCCGTCTCGACGGTCGCCGTCGGCCGGTCGTCCCACGCCGGTCGTCGTCGCGACGGTCGCCCTCGGCGGTCTGCTTCAGCAGTTGGCTCCGCACCACGGCCAGGTGGTCGGGCCAGGGCACGACGGCAAAGGTGCGCTGCTCGGGCATCCATTGCCGGAGCACCAGCCGCGCGTCGTCCGACTTGTCGTCCTCGACCTTCTCCACGTACCACACGCCGCGAACCAGCGATGGCGATTGACTGGCCGTGGCGCCGGCGTAGCGGATGGCGTAGGCGTCCCAGTCCTGGCGCTCGACCATCGCGCCGTCGAGCTGCAGGCTGCCGCCGATGCGTGACAGATCGGTGTCGATCGCCGCGGTGAACTGCGCCGCCGCCGTGCGCAGCGTCCGCTCGCGGCGATCGCGATCGGCGCCAGCCAGCTGGGTCACCCAGTCGAACTGCATCCAGGCGAGCGCCGGCAGCAGGACCGCGACCGCGACCGCGAGCCACGTCGTGCCGCCGATGCGGCGCGGACCAGGCGTCATGGGCCGGAGTGTAACACGCGAAAAACCGCGGAAAATCGGCCTCGTCTCGCATTTAACATCCTTAACAAACCCTTTGCCGAGCGCTTAACGTCGGAAGGTCGAGTCCTCCCGTCAAAATGGTCACGACACTCGAGACAGGGGCGAGCGCTTGCCCGCCGCGGCACAGAGGAGACAACCGATGAGAGCGTGGATGGTGATCGGCGCGGCGATGGTGGTTGGCGTGGGAACTCCCGGCTCGGATCGCGTCGTGCCGCTGCCCGTTGTATGCCGCAGAGCAGGCCGCCGGCCAGGCGAGCGAAGTCATGGCGAACTTGCGAGCGGCGCTCGGCGGCGCGAAGCTCGATCAGGTCAAGGCGGTCAGCGTCGAGGGGCCGTTCCGGCGTGAAATGGGCCAGCGCCAGGCCGAAGGGTACCGTGGTGATGGTGCTGCAGGGGCCCGACAAGATGCACCGGAGCGAGGACACCGAGTTCCCCGGCGGCATGTCGATTGAGCGCATCACCGCCATCTCCGGCGCCACCTCCTGGGAAGACACCCAGAACCGCGGCGGGATGGGTGGCGGGATGCAGTTCATGATGCGCGGCCCGGGCGGCGCCGAGTTGAACGAGGAACAGCGCGAGAAGCTGCGCACCACCCGGCTCACCGCCGAGATGCAGCGCTGGATGTTCGCGCTGCTGGCGGCGCCGGCCGGCGAGGTGACCTACGCCGGCGTCGCCGAATCGCCCGACGGCAAGGCCGACACCCTCGAGATCAAGGACGTGCGCGGCCAGGCGGTGCGCCTGTTCGTCGATCAACAGACCCACCTGCCGCTGATGCTCGCGTTCAGCGAAGTGCGTCCGCGCATGATGATGCAGGGCGGTCCGGGCGGACGCCGCGGCGGCGGCGGCCCGGTGGCGGCGGTCCGGGCCAGGGCGCCGGGCGCACGGTGCTGGGCGGCGGTGCGGGCGCGGAGCCGGAGCAGGTGCCGGGGCGCGGGCCGAACGGCCAGCGTCCGACCGAGGAGGAGATCCGCCAGCGGATCGCCGCGATGCCGCCACCGACCCCCAGCGCCGTGCAGATGAGCTTCGCCGACTACGCCACCGTCGACGGCGTCAAGTTCCCCAAGCAGATCAGCGTCACCGTCGACGGCCAGCCGTCGGAGGAGTGGACGCTCGAGAAGATCAAGGTCAATCCGTCGCTCAAGGCCGACTTCTTCGACAAGAAGTAGGCGCGCGACCAGTCTTGCGCACGTCCGAGAGGTCATCGGGCCCGCCATGCGTCATCGTCCGACGTCGTCATCGGGATCCTCGCCGCCGTGTTCGGTCACGGCGGCGGCCCCGGCCCTTGCGCAGGATCGCCTGGCGCCGCCACGCTCCGCGTCACGGTGCAGGACGAGACCGCCGCGGTGCTGCCCGGCGCCGCCAGTGGTCTGGTCGGGCCCGACGGCATCGAGCAGCCGCTGGTCACCGACGAGCGCGGCGTGGCCACGGCCGGCCGATCTGGCGCCCGGCACCTACGAGGTGCGCGCGTCGATGGAGGCGTTCCGTCCCACCAGCTGCAGCGCGTCGCGCGTGCGACGCGGCGGCAACCACGATGACGCATCACCCTGCCGCTGGCCATCAAGGAGGAAGTGACGGTCACCGAGGTCGACGCGCGCGGAGCGACGCGACAACGGCTTCACCACCACGCTGACGCCAGGAGGAGATCGACGCGCTCTCGGACGATCCCGACGAGATGGCCGAGCAACTGGCGCAGATGGCCGGGCCGGGCGCCCAGATCTTCGTCGACGGCTTCCGCGGCGGCCGGCTGCCGCCCAAGGACCAGATCCAGCAGGTCCGCTTCCGCAGCAACTCCTACGCCGCCGATACCACGACGCCGGCATGGTCCGGGTCGAGGTCATCACCAAGCCGGGCATGGGCGGCTGGCGCAGCCGGGCCAACTTCGGCTTCCGCGACGAGTCGATGAACGCCACCAACGCCTTCGCCGTCGAGCGCGCCGCCCGAGCAGGTGAAGCGGGTGCAGCTGAGCAGCCAGGGCCCGATCGTCAAGGGCAAGACCAGCGTCAGCTTCTCGGTCGAAGGCAACGACGTCCTACGATTCGCAGACCATCGTCGCCACGGTGCCCGACGGGCGAGGTTCGCGACCAGGTGCGCCGCCCCAACGACGTCGTCAACGCCAGCATCCGGCGTCGAGCAGGCGCTCGGCGCCGGCAACGCCATTGCGCGCCGAGTACCAGCGGCGCACCCAGGACCGCCGCAACCTCGGCGTCGGCGACTTCGAGCTGCCCGAGCACGCCTACAGCACCAACGCCGTCACCGACACGCTGCGGCTGCGCAACACCCGGGTGATCAGCAAGACGCATGTTCTCGGAGATGAAGTTCGAGTTCGTGCAGACGGCCACCGAGAACTCGTCGTTCTCAACACGACCCGACGCGTGCGCGTGCTCGACGCCTTCACCCGCGGCGGCGCCGGGCAGAGCGGCGTGCGCGACGGCCGGCAGTTCGTCGTCGACGGCAGCTTCGACTTCACCGTCCGCAAGCACGCCCTGCGCACCGGCCTGCTGTTCGAGGCCGGCCAGTGGGACAGCACCCAGCAGACCAACGCCAACGGCACCTACACCTTCTCGAGCCTCGCCGACTTCGAGGCCGGGCTGGCCCAGCAGTTCAGCCGGCCGCGTCGGCGATCCGCTGGTCAGCTACTCGCAGTACCAGGCCGGCTGGTACCTGCAGGACGACTTCCGGCTGACCAAGAACCTGCAGGTGAGCCTGGGACTGCGCCAGGAGATGCAGACCCACGTCGACGACAGCTGGAACCTGGCGCCGCGGGCGGCCTTCACCTGGACGGTGGCCAAGACCAACATCCGCGGCGGGTGGGGCATCTTCTACGACTGGTTCGACAGCGGCACCTACGAGCAGACGCTGCGGTCGACGGCACGCAGCAGATCGACGCAGTTCATCCTCAACCCGACCTACCCGCTCTCGGTCGACGAGACCGGCGACGCTGCTGCCGCCGAGCCGTCATCCAGGTGGCCGACCAGCTCGACCAGCCGCTCGTGCAGCAGGCCTCGATCGGCTTCGACAAGAACCTCACCCCGACCATCGGCCTGCGCGCCGACTACATGTGGACGCGCGGCTACCGGCATCCTGCGCTCGATGAACGTCAACGCGCCGATCGACGGCGTGCGCCCCGATCCGTCGCCGGCAACGTCACCGAGATCAGCTCGACCGGGCGAGCGGGCGCAGGATCGGACTCACCGTCGGGCTGAACTGGCGGATCCCGAGCCGGCGCATCTTCACGAACCTGATGTATCAGTTCGCCAACAACCGCAACTACGCCGACTCGACGCTGAGCCTGCCGTCCGATTCGACCAATCCCGATGCCGACTGGGGGCCGTCGGCGCGACGACATCCGCCACCGGCTGTTCGTGATGGCCAACTTCCCGCTGCCCTACGACGTGCGCGTCGGCCTCAACATGCAGCCTGGCCTCGGCCCGGCCCTACAACATCACCACCGGCCTCGACGACAACGGCGACACGGTGTTCAACGACCGGCCCGACGGGCGTGTCGCGCAACAGCGCCCGCGGCGCGCAGCAGTTCACGGCCGACCTGCGGCTCACCAAGTCGATCAACCTCGGCGGCCTGCTCAGCGGCGGTCCCGAGGGGGTGCCGATGGGCACCGCGCCTCCGCCGCCGCCGGCGGGCGGCGCCGCGCTGCAGCGTGGCCCGGGCGGTGGTGGCGGTGGCGGCGACGGCCCGCAGATGGTCATCATGGAGGGCTCGAACTCGCGCTACCGGCTCGACCTCTACGTGAGCGTGCAGAACCTCTTCAACCGCACGAACTTCAACACCTTCGTCGGCAACATCCAGTCGCCGTACTTCGGCACCGCCACGTCGGCGGCGCCGGCACGGCGGGTGGAAGTGGGGGCGACGGTCTCTTTCTAGGGGCTAGGGACTCGGGGCTGGGGACTCGGGCTCCTGGGTTCTTGGGGCTGGGTGCTGGGGGCTGGCGCGTACGGCAGTCACACCGCGAGGAACTGCACCTTGACTTCAGGGCTTGTGCATCGCCTCAAACAGCGTGCGATGCGAAGCGGGACGCGAGCACGCCCCAGTCCCCAGCCCCCAGAACCCAGCCCCAGTCCGCGCTGCTAGAGTTAGTTCGTGCCGCAGCGCGAAGCAGATGTCATCGTCATTGGCGCCGGCGTCATCGGCTGTGCGGTGGCGTTCGAGCTGGCCGAGGCGGGGGCGCGGGTGCACGTCGTCGATGCCCGCTCGCCGTGGGCGCCGGGCGCGTCGCAGGCCTCGGCGGGCGTGCTGGCCCCCTACCTGGAAGGCCACGGATCGCCGGTCCTGCGCCGGCTCGGCCGTCGTTCCCTCGACCTGTATCAGGGCTTCGTCGAGCGCGTATCGGCGGCGTCTGGCCAGGCGGTGGAGTACGACCGGCTCGGCACGTTGGAGGTGGCCGCCACGGCCGACGAGGCGGCGACGCTGCAGCGGTCGGCCACCGAGCTGATGGCCGACGGCGTCGAGGCCCGCTGGCTCGCCCCGCCGGAGCTGGCCGACCTGGAGCCGCACTCGCCGCCCACGCCGTGGGCGGCCTGCAGACGCCGCTGCACGCCGCCGTGCACGTGCCGGCCCTGACCGCCGCGCTGGCCGACGCGGCGGCCCGGCGCGGCGCGGTGTTCTCAACCGGCGTCGCGGCGTCGCAGCTGTCGGCCGAAGCCGACGGCGTGGCCGTGCAGCCGCCGACGGCGTGTTGCGCGCCCGCCACGTGGTGATGGCGGCCGGCACCTGGGCGCCGAGCCTCGTGCCGCCCGGCAGCAGCCCGCTGCCGGTGCGGCCGATGCGCGGACAGCTGCTCCATCTGGCGACGCCGCCGCGCACGCTGCGTCACGTGGTGTGGGGCGCGGAGGTCTATCTGGTGCCGTGGCGCGACGGCACGGTCTTCGCCGGCGCCACCTCCGAGGACGTCGGGTTCGACGAGCGGGCCACGGTCGCCGGGGTGTCCTCGCTGCTCGATGCCGCCATCGCGCTGGTGCCGGCGTTGGCCGGAGCGACCTTCCTCGAGGCGCGGCGAGGCTTGCGCCCGGCGTCGCCAGACGAGCCTGCCGTTCGTCGGCCGATCAGCCGTGCTGCCCGGCCTGATCTACGCCTGTGGACACTACCGCAACGGCGCCCTCCTGGCGCCGCTGACGGCCACGCTGGTGGCCCGGCCTGGCCACCGGCGGCGCGGCGGACGATGCGCCCGACACGCTGGCGCCGTCGCGGGCAGGTCGGTTGTAGACTGCCTCTCATGGGCGGTCTTCTCCACGACGCCGACAGTCACCGCGCACCTGAGCAGCTGCCGGGCTGGCGCCGCGCCGGCTCGGCGATCGTGAAGGAGTTCGCCTTCGCGGGGTTCCCCGAGGCGGTGGCGTTCGTATCCGGCTCGTCGCGCCCAGCGAAGCCGCCGATCATCACCCCGACCTGGCCATCCATTACCGCCGCGTGATCGTGACCTTCACGACCCACAGCGCCGGCGGGATCACCGAGAAGGACTTCGCCGGCGCGCGGCCGCCGACGCGGTTCCCGGTGAGGCTGAAGAAGCACTACTCCTCGCGTGAGGTCGCGGCACAGACCGGGCTGACGGCCCGCCAGCTGCAGTGGTGGGACCGCCGCGGCTTCTTTACGCCGTCGGTGCCCGTCCACCGCACTGAAGCCGGCGGCTACACCGAGCGCCGCTACACGCCGATCGAGCTGCTCGAGCTGATGGTGCTCGCCGATCTGCGCCGCCGCCGCTTCACGCTGGGACGCATCCGCCGGCTGCTCAGCGTGCTCCGCACCCGCTTCAAGGTCCGGCTGTTCGAAGCGATCGAAGGCGGCGGCCCGGTGACCCTGTTCCTCGACGGCGACGACATCTACGCCCGCACCGAGTCGGGCGAGTACTTCAACGTGCTCGACAACCCGCGCCAGCCGCTGCTCGTGCTCGGCCTGGAACCGCGCATGCGTCAGGTCACGGCCCGCGAGCACCACGCCCGGCCCAAGGCCAAGGCGGCAGCCGCCCGGGCCCGCGGCGCCGCTGCCGCGCGTTCGTGACGGCTCGGTCGCCGGCGCGCTGGATCGCCTGGCGGGAGTGGACGCTCGCCGTGGTGGCGATCGCGGCCGTGACCGTGGTCAGCACCTGGCCGCTCGCCGAACAGTCCATGGCTGGTGCCGTCGCATCAGGATCCGCTGTTCTCGTCGTGGCGTCTCTATCAGTGGGCGCGCAATCTCGCCGGTCGCGGGCCGGGCGGGCTCTTCGACGGCAACATCTTCTTTCCCGCTCACGACGTCCTGCTCTTCTCGGATGCGATCGTCGCTGCCGGCGCTCGTGGCGGTGCCGTGGCTGTGGCTGGGCGTCCCGGTCGTGGTCGTCTATTCGGCCCTGGTCTGGCTGTCGTTCCTCGCTGCCGGCCTGGCGATGTACCTGTGTGCCAGGACGCTCACCGGCAGCCGATTCGGCGCCTTGGTCGCCGCCGTGATCTTCACCGCGGCGCCGTTCCGCATCGACCACGTGATGCACCTCGAGTTGCTGTGGACCGCGTTCATGCCGCTGGCCGTGCTCGGCGTGGTCCGCACTGCTGCGTGGTGAGGCGCGGGGCGCGTGGCTCGCCGGTGCGTCGCTGGCCGCCCAGTTCCTGTGCTGCATCTACTACGGCGTGTTCCTGGTCACCGTCCTGCCGGTCGTCGCCGGCGTGGAATGGCTGCGGGTGCGGCCGACGCTGCCGCGTCAGGTGCTGGCGCGTGGCGCCGCCTGGCTGGCCGCCGCGGCGCTGGTGGCCGGGGCCTATTCGCTGCCGTACCAGCGCGCCCGGGCCGTCGTCGGCGACCGGCCGGATTCCGATATCGTCACCTACAGCGCGGCGCTCGAAAGCTATGTTTCGTTCCCGCCGTCCAACCGGCTCTGGGGCTGGACCTCGGTGCCCGATGGCGTCGAGCGCCGCCTCTCGCCGGGTGTCGTGGCGTCGGCCCTGGCGGTGTCGGCGGCACTCACACCGACCGCGCCGTGGACGTTGGCGTTCGCCGTCGGCGCGCTCGTGTCGGTCGACGCGTCGACCGGCAGCCTCGGCTGGACCTACCGGTGGCTGCGGCTCCTGCCGCCCTATCGGGGATTGCGGGTGCCGGCGCGGTTCGGCGCCCTGACCCTGTTGTGGGTCGCGCTGCTGGCGGCGATCGCGTGCGCCCACCTGGCGCGACTCGCCGAGCCGTGGCCACGAGCGTGGCTGCCGGCCGCTGCGACGCTGCTGCTCCTTGGCGGCGAGTACGCGAGCGTGCACACGGTACGGCTCATGCCTCGCCGGGCCCCGCCGGTCTACCGCTGGCTCGGCACCGATGCCGCCGACGGTGATCGTCCATGCGCCCCTGCCGACGTTGGACACGCTGCCCGGTGCCGAGGCCGACTACCAGTACTTCGCGCAGTATCACCGGCACCGGCTGCTGAACGGCAACAGCGGCTTCTATCCACCGAACTACACGCTGACACTGTCGCGGACCGAGGCATTCCCCGACCGGCGCTCGCTCGCCGAGCTGCGCCGGGCTGGCGCGGAGTACCTGCTGGTGCACGCCCAGTACTTTCCCAAGCCGGAGGCGTTCGCCGCGGCGATGCTGTCGCTGGAGACACAGCACCGACTTGACGGCGGTGATGACCTCGCACGACCACGGCGGCATGGTCCGGGTGTATCGATTCGTGCCAGCGGCGGCGCCGCAGCCCTGACGGGGCTGGCCGCTGGACGCTAGCCCTTCGGCCGGATCGGGAAGACCTTCTCCAGGTCGTCCCCCGGACGCGGGATGACGTGCACGCCGATGAGCTCGCCGACGCGCCGCGCCGCGGCCGCGCCGGCGTCGGTCGCGGCCTTCACCGACCCGACGTCGCCGCGCACGATCGCGGTGACCAGCCCGGCATCGACCTTCTGCCAGCCGACGAAGACGACGTTGGCGGTCTTGAGCATGGCGTCGGCGGCCTCGACCATGCCGACCAGCCCGCGGGTCTCCACCATGCCGAGCGCGTCGCCGACTTCCGGGGTGTCGCTCACGTCTGGTCCCTTCTTCGCCATCTAGTGTCCCGAAACCGAAGTTCGCCAACACATTCCGAGCGGGGCATCCCGCCTCGCTTCGTTGCTCCTCCCTCGGATATTCGGCATATCCTCGGTCGTCGCGCCTTGCGATCCGGGCGCCGCGCCCGGAATGTCCGTCGCCGAACTTCGGTTCCGGCACACAGTCGGCTCGCGCTATTCGATCCGGCCGCGTGCCGCGATCGGCAACGCGCTCACCACGTGCCCGCCGTCCATCAGCCAGGCCCGGTCCACGAGATTGGACACGACGCAGGCGTGATTGGGGAGCACTCGCACGCGATCGCCCGGGCGCAGTGCGTCGGCGCCCGGAGCGACGCGGACGGTCGCATGTTCCTCCGAGAGCCGCTCGACGTGCAAGTGCCGATCCGGGTGCTCGCCGCCTTCGGGCACGAGATTCCGGTAGATCTCACCGTGTCCACTGGCCGGCGTGAAGCCGCGCACGCCGTCGGCGGCCAGCGTCTTGCTGCCGCAGTCGAGGACGACGCGGTCGGGCGCCGCCGCGCTCACCACCGTGGCCAGCACCGTGAGCGCGCAGTCGTCGCGAGTGCCGGCGCCGAGGCCGACCATCGTCCGATCGAGGTAGACGTAGTTGCCGGGCCTGAACTCGGTGAACGTGCCGGGCGCGACGGCGAGCGAGTAGCGGGCCGGCGGCGTGGCTCCGGCACTCACTTCCAGGACCGGCAGGCTGGCGCCCCGTGCCGCGGCGACGATCGCCGCCATCGCGTCGCGCTCGGCCACTGCTGTCTGTCGCAGCTCGTCCTCCGAATGCGCGTGGTAGGCATGGCCGGCGTGGCTCAGGATGCCGCGCAGCCGAAGCCCGGGCAACGCGTCCACCGCCCTGAGGAACGCGACCGCGGTCACCGGGTCCGGCGCGATGCCGCAGCGATGGAAGCCGACGTCGACCTTGACCAGCACCTCGGCGCGCTGGCCGGCCGCCGCCATCGCCTCCGACCAGCCGCGCGCGACGGCGAGGTCGTCGACGACGAACGAGATGCGCGCCCGCTGCTGCAGCGCCAGCACGCGGCTGGCGTTGCCCGGCGGCAACGGGTAGGGCAGGCGGACGTCGGTGATGCCGGCGTCGACGAACACCTCGGCCTCGCCGAGCTTGGCGCAGCAGATACCGGCGGCGCCGGCGTCGATCTGCCAGGCGGCGACCATCGGGCTCTTGTGCGTCTTGGCGTGCGGGCGCAGGGTCACGCCGGCGGCGGCGGCGGCCGATTGCATGCGGGCGATGTTGGCGGCAAGGCGCGGTTGCTCCACAAGTACCGCCGGCGTGCGCAGATCAGCGACGGTCACGCGCCCCATGATACGCGGGCGGTGGGGTAACCTTTGGTCGGATCGACGCGCGATGGCATTGTCACTGGCCCCGGCCACCGGCACGGTACTCGAGCACGTCCTGCGCGACACCTATCCGGTGTGGGGCGAGGGCCTGTCGTTCGACGCCTACAGCCGCTACGTGCGCGGACTGCGGCGGACGACCTGGGGCGAGACCCACCTCGAACGCGTCGTGCTGCTCGACGGTCCGCGCGTGCTGGCCAGCGCCGCCCGCTACGACCTCAGCGCCCGCATCGACGGCCGGATCCGCCGCGTGCTCGGCATCGGGTCGATCTTCACGCCCGCGCGAGCTGCGCGGCCGCGGCGCGGCGTCGGCGATGATCGCGCACCTGGTCGACGCCGCCGACACCGAAGGCCACGAGTTCGTCCTCCTGTTCTCGGACATCGGCCCGAAGCTCTACGAGCGGCTCGACTTCGTGCCGATGCCGCTCGAACAGGCGACCCTGACCGTCCATCATGAAGGGCGGCGCGCCGGCCATGCTGGTGCGGGCCGGCGACGATCGCGACGTCCCGCACCTGGCTGAGCTCGGGTTGACCCGCGCCGTCGGCGCCCGCCTGGCGCTCGATCGCACCGAGGACTACATCCGCCACGCCATCACCCGCCGGCGTCTGCTGGCGGGGCTCGGACCGGCCGGACTCCGTCAGGCCGAGTTCCTCGTCGCCGAAGAGGGACACATGGCCGTCGCCTATCTCGTCTGCACGGTGCACCACGGCCGATGGGCGATCGAGGAGGCCGGCGATCGCGACCCGTCGGGGGCGCGGATCGGCGCGATGCTGCAGGTGATGCTGGCGCGCGAGCCGTCGCAGCCACCACCGACCATCACCGCCTGGTGGCCGCGGTCGCTCACCCCACCCCAGCTCGAGGTCGCGGCGCGGCGCGCCACCGACGAGGTGATGATGATCCGGCCGTTGCGTGACCGCACGTTGCCGATGCCGCCGCTGGCGGCGTCCGACGTCGTGTTCTGGCGCGGCGATCTTTTCTGAGCGGCGGGTCTCGGGTCTCCGGGTCCTCGGGGCCCGGCCCTACGTGGCGAAGCCTCAAGTATCGAAGGCTCTTCGCCTCGCCGTCGGTGACTCGATCCAGCGCTTCGCTCGCCGTCGTTGAGCGACAGCCGCTCCGCGCGATCGCGGATCGAGGCCAGGAACTCGGGGTCGGAGGCCTGGCCCTCTTCCAGGCTCTGCACGGCGATCACGCGGTAGCTGGACGACCCGGGAAGCCCGCCGATCTCGAAGCGGCCCGAGGTGTCGGGCCGGGCGGAGCGGATGAATCGCGACTGCGGCCGCCACGCCGCCTCGTCGTCGGGGAACACCACCACGGTGGCGTCGAGCACCGCGGCGCCGCGATCGTCACGCACGCTGCCCGACACCGTCGCCGCCGACTGCGTCAGTACCACGCGCAGGCCCGCGACCACCGACCCGGGTCGAACCCGAGCGGCGTGTCGGTGACGTCCTGGCCGTCGAGCAGGATGCGCTTCAGATACCAGCCTGACGGCGTGTTGACCCGCAGGTACGACGGTCCCGACATGCCGCGCACGTCGAAGGTGTAGTCGTCGGCCACCGGGCCCGCGCCACCGCCGCCAAAGGGGATCGGCGCCGGATCGGCGGCCACCGCCGAGACCCGCACCTGTGCGGCACGGAACGCCGGCGGTGCGCCGGTGTCGGTCTCGATGCGCCCGGTGGCCGTCGCCGGTGTCGTCAAGGCGATGCTGACGTTGTCGAGGTTGGCGCCGGCGACGGTCACCGTGGTGCGTCCGACCAGGTCGTTGCTGGGCCGGCGGCCGCGTCCGGCCTGGAGGACATAGCGGCCCGGGGCGAGCCCGGCCACCTCGAACGTCCCGTCGGCGCGGATCTGCCCGGTCCGTACCCCGCCGCCGCCGCTCAGCCGCAGCGCGTCGTCGGGCAGGGCCATGATCGGGCCGACCGGCGCCTGACCCGCCGGGCCGATGACGCGTCCAGAGACCCGCGCCAGTGGCACGAGCGTGAGGCCGAAGGCCACCCCGTTGACCTCCTCGCCGAGGTTGACCGTGACGCGCTGCGCATCGGCGGCGCTGGTGGTGCCGGGATAGTAGGTGGGCGCATAGCCGCTCGACGGCGTGTCGTCGTCGGCCAGCTCGGCGCGGTCCCCGATCCTCGCGCAGGGTCGCGGTGACGTAGTACTCCCCGGGCGGCAGGCCGAAGACACGGAACGCTCCCTGGTCGTCGGTGCGGTTACCCTGGCCGGCGGGCCGCAGCTGGCGGACGCCGTTGACGTAGGCGTAACGCAACACCGAGACCTGCGCTCCAGTGAGCGGCTCGCCGAACTCGTCGACGATGCGGCCGGCGATCACGCTGCCGCGCGGCAGGCCGATGACGACCTTCTCGAGGGTCTGTCCGGCCGGCAGGTCGACCGCGGTGCCGCGTTCGCTTGGCCGTCGCTGGCCGTACTGCAGCGTGACGAACCCGCCCTTCGAGGCCGTGACCGTGTAGCGGCCGCCGACCAGCTCCTTCAGCTCGAACCGGCCCTGCTCATCGGTGGTGGTGATGCGCGTGTCCTGGGCCTCGGGGGCCGAGACCCGCACCTGCGCCCGGCGGATCGGCGCCCCGGTGTCGGCGGCGACGACGAATCCTCGCAGCACGGCGGTGCCGCGCGGCGTCTCTTCGCCAGGCCGCATCGCCCGCGGCGGCGTGCGCTGACCGGCACCGAGGCCGTCCGTAGCGGGCGACGCCTGGGCACCAGCCGGAGCCGGCACACCAGCGACGACGAGCGCGAGGATCAGCAACCCGAGGCTGGGGGACATACGCTCGTTCCTACGATGGCGAGGGCCGGCGTGTTTACGGCTCGGCCGGGCCGGTCGAGCCCTACTGCCGCAGCCGCAGATCGACGGCCTTGATCTCGCCCTCGTTGAGCGACAGGCGCTCGGCCCGGTCGCGGACGCTCGTCAGGAACTCAGGGTCGAACGCCTGTCCGTCCTCGAGCGACGGCAGGGCCAGGATGCGATAGCCGCCCGACGGCGGCAGCGCCGTGAGCTCGAAGCGGCCTTCGGTGTCGGGCCGGGTCGTCCGGATGAAGCGCGACGAGGCGATCCATCGAGTGTCGTCGTCCGGAAAGACCAGGACCGTGGCGTCGACGACGATGTTGCCGCGGTCGTCGCGGACCGAACCCGCGACAGTCGCGACGGCCTGGGTCAGCACCACGCGCACGCCCGTGGATGTCGGTGCCCGGTGTGAGCGCCACCGGAGCGTCGGTGGCGTCGTCGCCATCGACCAGCACGGATTTCAGGTGCCACCCCGGCGGGCCGTTGGTGCGCAGGAAGATCGCCCCGGTCGCGCCTCGAACGCGGAACGTGTAGTCGTCGGCGACCTCGGGCGGACCGCTCATCACCATCCGCATGGGACTCGGGTCCGCGGGCACGGCGAACACGCGAACCTGTGACGCGCGCACCGTCGATGGCAGGCCGCCCTCGAACTCGATGCGGCCGGTGAGTGTCGCCGGACGCTGCAGGGCGATGGTCACGTTGGCGAGGTCGGTGCCGGCGACCGTCACGGTGGTCATGCCGACCAGCTCGTCGGCCTCGCGCGGGCCACGCGGCTGCACGCGCAGGACGTAGCGCCCCGGCGCGATGCCGCGCATCTCGAAGTCACCCTCGGGCTGAATCTGTCCCGGGCTCATCATCGAGCCGCCCATCATGACGCCGTCGTCCGGCATGGCCATGACCATCCCAGGCCCTCGCGTGCTGGTCCAGCCGATGACGCGGCCGCTGATGCGGGCCAGCCGCGTCGGCGTCAGGCCGAAGCTGATGCCGGCGACCTCTTGTCCGACACCGACGGCGATGCGTTCGGCGTCGCCCGTGCTCGGCGTGCCGGGATAGTAAGTCGGGGCGAAGCCCTGATCGCTGTCACCCGTCGCGAGCCGGGCATCGGGCATCATCATCCCCATCCCGTTGGTCGTCGCCGACACGTAATAGTCGCCCGGCGCCAGGCCGAAGATGCGATACGCCCCGGTATCGTCGGTGCGATCGCTTTGACCCATGGGCAACAGGCGCCGTCCCCCCTGCGCGAACATGTAGCGCATCGCCTGCACCTGGACGCCGGCCATCGGTTCGCCGACGTCGTCGTGATGCGCCCGGTGATGACGCCGCCGCGCGGCAGCGCGATGGTCACCTTCTCGACCGTCTCGCCGTCGGCGACCTCGACCGGCGTGCCACGCTCGCTCGGCCGCCGCTGCCCGTACTGCAGCGACACGAAGCCGCTCTTGCTGGCGTTGATGGTGTAGCGCCCGGCGGCCAGCTCGCGCAGCTCGAATCGTCCCTGGTCGTCGGTGGTCGTCACGCGGGTGCCGCCGGCGGCGGGCGTGGTGCCGAAGGCGCGGAGCTGCACGCGCCGCAGCGGCGCGCCGGTGTCCATCGCCACCACCGTGCCCTTGATCACCGCCGTGCCCTTCGCGGCCTCGGCTCCCTGGGTGGGCGGACGGGCCGGCGTGACTTGACCGGGCGCGCTGGCCTGGCCGCTGGCCGACGTTCGCGGCAGGACCAGCGCCGGACCTAGGATCGCTACGACGACAGCGAGGAGCGCACGATTCATGGCACCACCCTTGGAGCTCACGAACGCCGATGTCCCTCCGTCGTTGACAGCCGCTGACGCCGGGCTCAGTCGTTCGTCGTCAGCCGCTGCAGCTCGGCCGCCGTCACCGGCGTGGACGGGCCGTGGAACATGGCGTTGAAGATCAGGCGGAACGTCGCCCGCGGCTGCGTCCGGAAATCCACCTGCGAGCCGTAGGTCACGACGTAGCCCTTGCCGACGCGGAACGAGACCACATTGGCCTGGTCCTTCAGATACTCCTCGCCGAGCAGCCAGCCGCTCTGCAGGATGTCCTGGCGTGGATAGCGGGACACCACCTTCGTCTCGACGCCGAAACCCGGGCGCAGGCGATAGGCCTGGTCGCTCTCGAAGAAGATTGGCCACGCCGCCGGCATGCCCCACGCGACCGGATTGGTCGTGTCGAACTCGTTCTGCAGCAGCGAGCCCGGGCAATAGAAGAGCGACGTCGGGTCGGCGACGCGGTCGCGCAAGGTCTGCATCAGCCGCGCCGGACTCGAGAAGGCGTCACGCAGCGTCCGCTCTACCGAGCCCCCAGCGGCCGGCCCACCGGCCGCACTGGCGCCGCCGAACCGCGGCGGCGCCTCGGGCAGCGCCTTCTCGATCGGCAGATCCAGGAGCTCAATCGTCGTCTCGACCGCCGAGCCGATCGCCAGCAGCGTGCCGCCGTTCTCGACGAAGGCTTTCAGCTTCTGCAGCCCGGCCTCACCGACGCCGAACGCCCACGACCACTCGGCCGGGTCGTGCCGCTTGGGATCCAGCCCGTTGACGATGCGAGCCCGGGAGGTGCCGCTTGGCAGCAGGATCACGTCGTACTTCTGGTTGAGGTCGGCGGTGAAGTCCTGGGACTTCACGATCTCGTGGGTGATGCCGTACTGCTCGAGCATCCAGAGCAGCCAGCCCCCCGGCATGTTGTTGGCGCCCTTCCACAGGCCGACGCGCGTGCCCGCCTTCAAACGGAAGCCGTCCACCGCCGGCATCTGATCCGACGCCCTTCACCACCAGACCGAGGCTGGCGGCGGCCTTCTCGACGATCGGCTGCGCCGCGGCGGTCGACGGGATGACAAACGAGCCGGGTGCGTGGCCGTCGAACGCCACCGACGTGCGGACGATCGGCACCTGCGCCTTCTGCAGTTCGGTCACCAGCTTGAAGGCGCCGTAGGATTCCGGGCCGACGACATAGGCCGCCTTCGGGCGCGCCGGGGCCGGCGTGGCGATCGGCGCCACCGCCTTCACGAGCTCGAGCGGCGCGTCGAAGGGCTTCTCGGCGGCGTCGACCGCGACGCCCATCAGCATCCAGAGTGTGTGCCCGGTGACGTCGTACGGGGGCTCGGGCGGACCACCAGGGAAGATCCGCAGGTCCGGATAGACCTGCTTCTCGAGCATCGTCTTGGCGAACGCGCCGTACGGCTGCGCCGTCTTCACCACGTACGACCCGGCCGGATACTGCTTCCCGTTGGCCGAGAACGCGGCGGTGGCGCGATGGATCTCGACGTCGGCGGTCTCGAGGATCTCGAGCATCTCGTAGGTGGCGAACTGGTCGCGCTGCGTCGCCGGGACGATGAACGCGAACGGGCCCTTGTCGTAGTTCACCCAGTCGCGGTGCACCTTGTAGAAGTTGTAGAGCCACTCGTGGCCGTACTTGGCGACGTGGGCGATGCCGGCCAGGGCGGCGGTGATGCCGTAGTCCATCTGCTGGCCGAGCGTCCACGTGTCCTTCGAGTACGGCACCGGGAAGTTCCAGCGCGACTCCTGGGGGCCGAGCGGCTGGCCCTTCTGTGGGTTCACGTACGGATCGGCGAGGTTCGGACCCGAGCTGGCGATCTCGGTCAGGATGCGCGGCTGGCCGTGGTAGACCATGTACTGCCGCGCCGGCGTCCACATGTCGTAGCCCTCGACCCAGGCCACGCCTTCCTTGCCCTCGGCAACGAGCGCCGTGGCCATCGCCTGGCCGACGGTGGCCTGGCCCAGCGCCAGGATCGGATGGATGTTGACGTCGAACGGATCGGTGAACGGCGGCACGAAGATCCGCGAGCCGTTCGGGCCTTGCTGGTGCATGTCGTGCGAGATGATCGGCCGGTACTTGTTCTGCACCAGCTCGACGTTCATGCGCGTTTCCTTCTGCGTCAGCATGAACCAGTCGCGGTTGTCGTCGTGGCCGACGTACTTGTGGTACAGGTCCGGGTAGACGCGCGCGTAGGGCGTGCCCTTGGTCTTGTACCAGTGGTCGATGACCAGATGCTGCCCGTCGGGGTTGACCGACGGGATGAGCAGAACCACCGCGTTCTCCAGCATCTCGCGCGTGGCCGGCGACGAGTCGGTGGCCAGGCGGTGCACGATGTGGATGATCGCCTGACCGTTCGAGACCTCGGTCGAGTGGATGGTGGCGTAGAGCAGATAGAAGGGTTTGCCTTCGGCTGCCAGCTTCTGCGCCTCGCCGTCGGACAGCCCACGCGGATCGGCGAGCCGGCGGTTGATGGTGACCAGCCGGTCGAAACGGGCCAGGTTCTGCGGCGCGCTGATCCGCAGCAGCGCGTAGTCGTGGCCGAGCGTCGTCTTGCCGAGCACCTCGAACTTCACGCGGTCGGTCTGCTTGGCCAGCAGCGCGAAGTACTCGAGGATCTTCGGATAGGTCGCCAGCTCGCCGTCGGTGCCGATCTTGAAGCCGAAGAACTGCTCCGGCGTCGGCACCGTCTGCGCGCGTCCGAGGGTCGGCGCCAGCAGGAGAATCATCAGCGACAGGACAGGCAGGTGGCGTGCCATGGGCTTCCTCGCGAAGGCCGAATTCTATCGCAGCCGGGACGGAGCGTTCTTCCGTTGTGCGTAGGGAAGAGCCGCCCTGCTCGACTAGGTGCGCCGGAGGATCTCCCGGGCGGCGTTCGCGCCTGAGCCGCCGGTCAGCCCGAGGCCGGGATGGGTGCCGGCGCCGCACAACCACAGGCCCTCGATCGGCGTGCGGTACTGGCTCCAGCCCAGCAGCGGCCGCATCGTGAACAGCTGATCGAGCGCCAGCTCGCCGTGATGGATGTGGCCGCCGCTGAGCCCCCACTCGCGTTCGAGGTCGGCGGGCGTGAGCACCTCGGCATCGACAATCAAACTGCGCACGCCGGGCATGTAGCGATCGAGGGTGTCGAGCACGGCGTCGAGCAGCGCCCGGCGCGAGGCTTCCCACGTGCCGTCGCGCAGCGTCGACCGGGGCGTACTGCGCGTAGATCGACAACACGTGCGCGCCCGGCGGCGCCAGCGACGCGTCGACCAGCGACGGAATCGTGACCTCGAGCCACGGTGCCGGCGAGAAGCGCCCGTACTTCACGTGATCGAACGCCCGCTCGATGAAGTCGACATCGGGTGCCAGGCGGAGCCGGCCGGTGAGCTGCTCGCGATCGGCGCCGGGGACGACCGGCAGCGACGACAGCGCCAGGTTCACCTTGGCGAGCGTGCCCTTGGCACGGTAGTGCGACGCGCGCCAGCGCAGCTCCGAGGGCAGCGCCATCGGATCGCAGAGCGCGAAGGTCGCCTTCGGATCGATGCCCGACACGACCAGTGGCGCCGCCACCACCCGGCCGTCGGCGAGCCGCACACCGCGCGTCTCTGTGCCGTCGGTGACCACCGCCACGGCTCTCGCGCCGACGACGATCGACACACCGGCGGCCTCGGCCGCCTGTCGCAGGGCTTCGGCCAGGGCGCCGGGTCCGCCTCGTGGCCACACGCTGCGGGCGTCGCCGGCGACGTCGTTGGCGGCGTGGAGCAGGAACAGCAGACCGCTGCCCGCCGACCACGGCCCGAGCATGCTGCCGAAGACGCCGTCGGCCGCCAGCGCCGCCCGCAGCAGCGGCGTGTCGGCGAACTCGGCGACCAGATCGGCCACCGCCATCGGCCCCCAGCGCAGCAGCCGGTAGCCGTCGTCGCGGCCGAGCCCGCGGAACTGTCGCGCCGTGCGCAGCAGCCCCCACAGTTCCCGTGCGGTCGGCGCGTCGACCGACGGCGGCGTCGCGGCGAAGACCGACGCGACGACCCGGCCGAGGGCGCTGCGCGGCGGCCGTGAACGCCGGCCAGCGCTCGGCGTCGCGGGTCGAGAAGGCGGCGATCGCGGCCGCGGCCTTGACCGGGTCGTGCCACAACGTCAGGGCTCGGCCACGACCGTCGAGAGCGGTGATCCAGGCGTCGCTGGCCACGAATTCGAGGCCGCGGGCGCCGAGGCCGAGGTCGCGGGCGACGTCGGCCCGCAACGGCCCGACGCGTATGCGCCAGCGCCGGCACACGGAACCCGGGCGTGAGCTCGCGGGTGACGGCGGCGCCGCCGACCGCGTCGCGCTGCTCCACCAGCGTGACCTGGCGTCCGGCGCGCGCCAGCAGCGTCGCGCACACCAGGCCGTTGACGCCGCCGCCGATGACCACGATCGGCGTGGTCACCGGCGTGCGTCCTTCAGGATCCGGTCGGCGGCGTTCTTGCCCGGCGCGCCCATGATGCCGCCGCCGGGATGCGTGGCCGAGCCGCACATGTAGAGCTTGTTGACCGGCGTCGCGTACTGCGCCCAGCCGGGCACCGGCCGCAGGAAGAAGAGCTGCTCGAGCGACAGCTCGCCCTGGAAGATGTTGCCTTCGCTCAACCCGAACGTGCGCTCGATGTCGAGCGGCGTGAGCACCTGGCGGTGCAGGATCAGGTCCTTGATGTTCGGCGCGTGCTCGGCGATGGCGTTGACCACCGCGTCGCCGAAGGCCTCGCGCTGCTCGTCCCAGGTGCCCTCGGCCAGGTGGTACGGGCGTGTACTGCACGAAGCACGACATCACGTGCTTGCCGGGCGGCGCCAGCGATCCGTCGGTCAGCGACGGGAATCACGATGTCGATGTACGGGCTGGCGCGAGAAGCGCCCGTACTTGGCGTCGTCGTAGGCCCGCTCCATGTAGTCGACGCTCGGCGAGATCGAGATGGCGCCGCGCAGGTGCTCCCCCGGCCCGGGCAGGCGACGTGAAGTCGGGCAGGCCGTCGAGGGCCAGGTTCACCTTGCCCGACGAGCCGCGGTACTTGTAGCGCCTCACGCCGGCGAGGAACTCGTCGGGCAGCTCCTTCGGTTCGAGGAAGCGCTCGAAGGTGAGCCGCGGGTCGACGCTCGAGACGACGACGTCGGCGGCGATCTCGTCGCCGTTTTCGAGCACCACCCCGGTGGCCTGCCCGGCGCGCGTGCAGGATGCGGGCGACCGGCGCCTCGGTGCGGATCTCGGCGCCGAAGCGGCGGGCGGCGCCGGCGATCGCGTTCGACACCGTGCCGGTGCCGCCGCGCGACAGCCCCCAGGAGCGGAAGGCGCCGTCGATCTCGCCCATGTAGTGGTGCAGCAGCACGTAGGCGGTGCCGGGCGAGCGCACGCCGAGGAAGGTGCCGATGATGCCCGAGGCGCTCATCGTCGCCTTCAGCACGTCGGTCTCGAACCACTGATCGAGGAAGTCGACCGCGCTCATCGTCAGCAGCTGGACCTGGTTGACGCGGTCGTGATAGCGCATCTTCTGGAACCGCCGGCCGACCGACAGCAGCTCGAGCAGTCCGCGCGGATCCAGCGACATCGGATCGGGCGGCGTCATCGCCAGGATCGGCTTGGCGAAGCGGCCCATCTCGACCATCGCCATGCCGTACTCGTCGTAGGCATCGGCGTCGAGCTTGCTGTGCCGGGCGATCTCCCGCCGCGTCTTCGAGTGGTCGTTGACGCGCCACAAATGGTCGCCGTTCGCCATCGGCGTGAACGTGCCGTCGAGCGGCAGCAGCTCCAGGCCGTGGCCCGGCAGGTCGAGGTCGCGGATGATCTCGGGCCGGAGCAGCGACACGACGTAGCTGCACACCGAGAAGGTGAATCCGGGGAACACTTCTTCGCTGACCGCGGCGCCGCCGAGGACGTGACGGCGTTCGAGGACGAGCGTCTTCCGCCCCGCCCGCGCGAGATACGCGGCGCAGGTCAGCCCGTTGTGACCGCCGCCGATGACGATCGCGTCATACCGCATCGCGCACGAGTATAGGGCGCTCGAGGCGCACGACGAACCCGGCGGGACTATGGTGGGGCGATCACGCCCGGTAGACGCGAGTCGTTGCCGCCACTCGGTGGCCCGGGCGGCGCGATCCGCGTCGGGCTGCGCGCGGTTCCAGTCGTCGTAGAAATCGACCAGGAAGCGCACGGCCCGCGCCGTGCTGGCGCTGCGGGGCGGCAACTTGGGGATGGCCTGGATCAGGAAGGTTTCCGCCTCGGCGCGACGTCCCAGCGCCGCCAGCGCCATCCCCATGTGTAGCCGCGCCAGGGCCGACAACTCGTCGCCCTCGCCGATGTCCTCGCCCTTGGCCTTCTTGTCGTCGAGGATGCTCAGCACTCGCCTCAGGGTCGCTTCGGCTTCATCGGCGCGACCCAGCCCGAGTAAGGCCGCGGCTCGCGTGTCCTGCGGATACAGCGTGCTGACGTGCCGCGGACCCAGGCTCTCCGTGCCCTGCGCAGCGGCGGTCGCCGCGAGGCGCTCGGCTTCCGCGAAGCGGCCCTGGTTCGTCAGGGTATTGGCCAGACGTTCCCTGGAATTGATGGTCCGTTCATGCGCGAGACCGAGGGCACGGGTGCGGCCGTCCAGCGACTGCCGATGCAGTGATTCGGCCTGCGCGTATCGCCCCATGTGATCCGCCAACGTGCCCAGGCTGTCGACGCTGTTGAGCGTGGTCGGGTGGGCTGCGCCGTACAAGGCGATCTTGAGCTCCAGCGTGCGCTGCATCAGCGGCTCGGCCTCGTCGTAGCGGCCAAGAAGGGCGAGGTCGTTGGCCAGGTTGTTCATGGTCGACACGGTGCCCGGCGCCTTGTCCCCCTGCACGCGTCGCCTGATCTCGAGTTCGCGACGGCGAAGGGCTTCAGCCTGCTCGTAGCGGCCCGTCTCCTGCAACAGATTGGCGAAGTTCCCCATCGTGTTGAGCGTGTCGACATGTTCTTCGCCGCGCACGCGCGGCTGGGTCTCGACGAGGTGCGCGTACAGCGGCTCGGCCTCCTGGTAGCGGCCCTTCGCACGATGCACGTTGGCCAGGTTCATCTCGTAGATCAAAGTCGTGGTGTGATCCGGGCCCAGGACGCGGCGGCTGATCTCGACCGCGTTCTGAAAGAGCGGCGCGGCTTCGTCGAGGCGGCCCTGGCGCCAGTGGATCAGGCCCAGCATGCTCATCATCCGGACGGTCGCCTCGTGCTCGTTGCCGAGCGCACCGCGGCGGAGCTCGAGGGCGCGCTTGACCTGTGGCTCGGCGGCCGCATACTCCCCGAGCTCCCTGTAGGTATCGCCCAGCGTGCTCCGAATCTGTGCTTCGACCAACGGCTCGCCCGAGAATCGTCCCCCGGTCTTCGAGGCTTCCTCGATCCGCTCGGCGGCGACGTCGAGCACCTCCCGCATCGTGACGTCCTTGCCCTGTCCGCGCGCGGCGGACGGACGCGCGACGGCCAGGAGATCCTCGTTGAGAAACGCGTTGACCGACTGGGCGATGGCCGTCTGGCGACGGGCCTCGGCGGCGCTGGCCACTGCCTCGCGCTCGGCACGCGTCACCTTCAGAGCGCCCACGACGTCCCGATCATGCCGGCCACGAGGGCGAGAACGATGGCTGCCGCCGCCAGGAACGTGCCCCGATGGCGGTGGAGCAGCTTCTTCACGCGGTAGAGGCCGCTCGGCGGCCCCGCCAGCACGGGTTCGTCGTTGAGATGCCGTTCGATGTCGAGCGCCAGCGCGTGGGCGGTGTCGTAGCGCCGGACGCGATCCTTCTCGAGCGCCTTCATCGTGATCCAGTCCAGGTCGCCCTCGAGCGCCCGCTCCAAGCCCCGTGAATCGACGCGCCGGTTCATGGCCGACGCCGTGGACCCCGTCCCGAGGCTGCTGATGCGGCTGCTGGGCCGCAGTGGCTCGTCTTCCCGGAGGGTCCGCTGGATCTCGGCGAGCCCGGCCCGACGCAGCGCCTTCGAGTCGAAGGGGCGTTCGCCCGCGAGCAGCTCGTAGAGCAGCACGCCGAGCGAGTAGACGTCCGTGCGGGTGTCGATGTCGAGGTTCGTCATCTCCGCCTGCTCGGGGCTCATGTACTCCGGCGTGCCGACCAGCTGACCCAGTTCGGTGAAGAGGGTGTGCTCGGTGAGCCGCTGCGAGGTGGCCTTGGCGACACCGAAGTCGATGATCTTCGGCGCGTGCTTCTCGTCCTGCGTCGTCACCAGCACGTTCGACGGCTTGATGTCGCGGTGGATGATCCCCTTTTGATGCGCGTGCTGCACGCCGGCGCAGACCTCGACGAAGAGCGTGAGCCGCTCGCGGATGCTCAGCCGCTGCTTGTCGCAGTACTCGGTGATCGGAATCCCTTGGATGTATTCCATCGCGAAGTAGGGACGGCCCTCCGGCGTGGCCCCGGCGTCGAAGACGCCCGCGATGTTCGGGTGGTTCATCAGCGCCAGCGCCTGACGTTCGGCCTCGAAGCGCGCGATGACCGCTCGCGTGTCCATCCCGGCCTTGATGACCTTCACGGCCACCTGACGGCGCACGGGCTGCAGCTGCTCGGCCAGCCACACCTCCCCCATGCCGCCCTGGCCGACGAGGCGCAGCAGGCGATACGGTCCAATCTGGGACGATGGCGCCGCACCGACCGCAGCAGACGTGGTGGTGTCGGGCTCGGGCCCGGAGTCGGGAGTGGGCGGCGTGCTCATGACACCTCACAGTCCAGAACGCGGCCGACTTGAAGCGGCAGCGGCGTGTGCCCTCTCGGCGCGGACGATAGCACGCCTCCCGGGACCCGGTTCGTCATTTATCGCCCCGAGTCGCGAGCCCCTATAATTCCCCCCGTGGCCGTCGGCACCGCCTTTCACGCGCGCACGTTGCCGCTCGCCGGGACGCTGAGCTTCCGCGACTGGGCGGGCTTCTACGCGGTGAGCGCGTTCGAGGCGCATCACGAGCACGAGTACAACGCCATCCGCAACGGCTGCGCGCTCATCGACATCTCGCCGCTCTTCAAGTACCACCTCCACGGGCCCGACGCGGTGCGGCTCGTGGACCGGGTGATCACCCGCGACGCGGTCGAAGATGGACGTCGGCCAGGTGGTCTACACACCGTGGTGTGACGACGACGGCAAGGTGATCGACGACGGCACGGTCGCGCGCCTGGCGCCCGACCGATTCCGCTGGACGGCCGCCGATCCCAACCTGCGATGGCTGGTGCAGCACGCCGCCGGCCTGCGCGTCGAGGTGGAGGACGTCAGCGAGCAGGTCGCGGCGCTGGCGCTGCAGGGACCGATGGCCGCGCGGCTGCTGCGCGCGGTGAGCGATCTGCCGATCGAGACGCTGAAGTACTTCCGCGCCGCCACCGGGACGATTGCCGGTGTGCCGGTGGAGGTGACCCGTACCGGCTACACCGGCGACCTCGGCTACGAGCTGTGGATGCCGTGGGACCGCGGGCCGGAGGTGTGGGACGCGCTGGTCGCCACCGGCCGGGCCCATGCCCTCCGTCCGGCCGGCATGCTGGCGCTCGACGTGGCCCGGGTCGAAGCCGGCCTGCTGCTCACCGACGTCGATTTCCACAGCTGCCGCAAGGCCAGCATCGACGCGCAGATGTACTCGCCCTACGAACTCGGGCTGGGCCGGCTCGTCGCCCTCGACAAGGCCTCGTCGTTCGTCGGCCGCGAGGCGTTGCGGCGCGAGCACGCCGCCGGCCATCGCCGCCAGATCGTCGGTCTCGAGGTGCGCTGGACCGACGTCGAGGCGATCTACGAGCGCGTCGGCCTGCCGCCGACCGCGCCGGCGGCGGCATCGCGAGTCGCCGTGCCGGTCTATCGCGAGAGGCGGCAGGTGGGGAAGGCGACGACCACGGCATGGTCGCCGACGCTCAAGCGCCTGGTGGCGCTGGCGACGATCGATCGGCCGCACTTCGCCGACGGGACCGAGCTGCAGATCGAGATCACCGTCGAGGCCACGCGTTACACCGCCGCGGCTACCGTCGTGCCGACGCCGTTCCTGAACCTGCCGCGACGCACGGCGCTGCCGATTTCGTAACTTCTGCCGACTGGTGCCTGGCACCACCTCCGTCGGGCCAGGCACCAGACGGGGTGGCCGACGAAATCGTCAGGCGCGGGCGCGACGGGCGTCGCGGAACGACTTGATCCCCTTGCCGAGGAACCAGGCCAGCACCAGCACCGTCGCGATCTGCGCCAGGGCCGCTGGCCGGGTGAAGCTGGTCGCGCCGATCAGCCGCGACGCGGTGCCGGCGATGCCGATGAGCGCCACCACCATCGCCACGTGCATGGCGTGCTTGCGCGCGGCCTCGCTGCGCCCGACGTAGGCCAGCAGCAGAAAGGCGACGCCGAAGAACGCCGGGATCAGCGCCGTGACGCTCGTCCTCCCGGTTCCCAGGTAGCTGGCGATGCCGAGCACCGCCAGAATCAGCCCCACCAGTCGCGTCGTTTCCGTCATGTCGTTCGTCTCCGGCTGACCAGTGTATGTCCATCCACGGCGCGGCCGCGCACGATCCGCCGCGTCTGGCCGCCGCGGCCGGGATATGCTTCCGGCCATGCAGATCGCCCTCGTGCAACAGCACGCGACCCGGGACAAGGCGGCCAACGTGCGACGTGGCCTGGCGGCGGTCGACGCCGCGGCCGCCGCCGGCGCCACGCTGGTCTGCTTCGCCGAGCTGGCCTTCGAGTGGTTCTATCCGCAGAAGCCCGCCGGCAGCGACATTCGCAGTCTGGCCGAACCGCTCGACGGCCCCACCGTGACCGCCTTCCGCCACAAGGCACGCGAGCACGGCGTCGTCGTGGTGATGAACTTCTTCGAACGCGACGGGCTCGAGACCTACGACAGCTCGCCGGTGATCGACGGCAACGGCCACGTCCTCGGCGTGACCCGCATGGCCCACATCACCGAGTACCCCTGCTTCCACGAGCAGGGCTACTACACGCCCGGCGACTCCGGGGCACCGGTCTACGACACCAAGGCCGGCCGGATCGGCGTCGCCATCTGTTACGACCGGCATTTTCCCGAGTACATGCGGGCCCTCGCCGTGGCCGGCGCCGACCTGGTCGTGGTGCCGCAGGCCGGGTCGGTCGGGGAGTGGCCCGATGGCCTCTACGAGGCCGAGATGCGTGTCGCCGCCTTCCAGAACGGCTATCACGTGGCGCTGTGCAACCGCGTCGGCAAGGAGGAGTGTGTCGACTTCGCCGGCGAGTCGTTCGTCTGCGATCCCGAGGGCCGCGTGACCGCCCGCGCGCCGCTCGGCGTCGACCACCTCCTCGTGACCGACGTCGATCTCGCCGCCAACGCGAAGTCGCACGCCCGACGGCTCTTCCTGCGGCATCGGCGCCCCGAGCTCTACGGCGCGTGGCTGAGCCGCTGAGGTGAGCAGCCCGACCCTTCGCCGCACGCTGGGCCCCTGGGACCTGACCGCCATCGGCGTCAACCAGGTCATCGGCGCCGCGATCTTCCTCCTGCCCGCCGACGTCGCCCGTCAGGTCGGCAGCTGGGGTCCGCTGATGTTCGCGGCCATCGGCCTGGCGTCGATGTTGATCGCCCTGTGCTTTGCCGAGGTCGGGAGCCGGTTCGAGAGCACTGGCGGCCCGATCGGGCCGGCGCGCGCCGCCTTCGGCCGGTTCATCGGCTTCGAGGTCGGCTGGATGATGTGGTTCACCCGCGTGTCGAGTGGGGCCTCGGTGATCAACGGCCTGGCGCTGGCGCTCGGCTTCTACTGGCCGGCGCTGTCGACCGGCGTGCCGCGCGCCCTGGTCATCCTGGCGGTGATCGGCGGCCTGACCTGGGCCAACCTGCGCGGCATCAGGCAGGCGTCATGGCTGGTGAACGCCTTCACCATCGGCAAAATCCTGCCGCTCGTGATCTTCGTCCTGGTCGGGGTCTGGGCCGCCGATTTCAGCCGCGTGCTGCCGTCGGGACCGTTGCCGCTCGCCGACGCCGGCACCGCGGCGTTGCTGCTGATCTTCGCCTACGGCGGCTACGAGGTGACCGGCATCCCCGCCGGCGAAGCCACCAACCCGCGCCGCGACGTGCCCTTCGCGTTCGTCGCGACCCTGCTCGTCGTCACCTCGGTGATGACCCTGGCCGCGGCGGTGACGACCGGACTGCTGCCCGACGTCGGCGCGACGCGCACGCCGATCGCCGATGCCTCGGCGCTGCTGATGGGCGCCGCCGGCGGCCTGCTGGTCAGCGTCGGATCGGTGATCTCGATGACCGGCAACAACATGGGACAGCTGCTGTCGGGATCGCGCTCCGTGTTCGCGCTCGCCGAGCACGGCGACCTGCCGGCGGTGTTCGCCCGCGTGCATCCGATCTACCGCACGCCGTACGTCTCGATCTGGTTCACGACGCTGGTGCTGGTCGCACTGGCGCTCACCGGGTCGTTCGTGTTCCTGGCGGCGGTCAGCGCCGTGGCCCGGCTGGTCATCTATCTGTCGACCTGCGTCGCCACCCTGTGGCTGCGTCGGCCGGACTCGGGGGTCGCGCCCGCTACCTTCACGGTGCCCCTCGGCCCGGTGATTCCGGTGCTGGCCTCGCTCATCACGCTCAGCATCCTGGCCGGCGCGACGTCGCAGCAGCTGCTGTCGGGGGTGGCGGCCCTCGTCGCCGGCGCCGTGCTCTACGCGCTGGCCGGCCGCGGCACGACCGGCGCCGCGGTGTGATGACCGCATGCGGCGGGCACTGAACGCCGAACTGACCTGCGGCGACTACGCGGCGATCCCTGGATCACGACGCGAGGCCCTGAAAGTCCGGGCGTGAGTCGTCGGCGTCACGGACATTTCAGCCCCGGTTCGCGCCAGAGCCACGACACGTCGCGGCCGGCGCCGCGGCGCGACCTCCGTGCCTGCCGGTTCTCGATGTCGATGAGCAGGTCGACCGGCCGCTGTCGCCAGCTGCCGCAGTCGCGCTGCAGCACGTCGATGCCGTAGCCGCTGGCCACCAAAGCCTTGCGTACGCGTGCGAGTCAATGGTAGGTTCGCCCGTCGTTCGCAAAGACCAACCCCCGGTCCGGAGTCCCCAACTATGAACGTCCAGCCGACGACGTCAGCGCCAACGCTGCCGATGCCTGTGGGCGGGGCCAGCTGGCCCGAAGCCCTCCAGCGGTCCCAAGCCGAAGAGCCCGGCGGGTGGTCCGAAGCCGAGTGGCCCGAAGCCCTCATCGGGTCCGAAGCCGAGTGCTGCGGTGGGTGGCCCGAAATCCCCGTCTGGCCCGAAGTCGCGGCCGAAGAACGTAGGCGGGCGAATCACCGCGGCAGGGCGGCGACGAGCCGCTCGAGGTCGTATGGGCTGACGAATGTCGAGAGGCCCGTCAGCATGATCGCGCCGAAGAGCTGGAGGTTCATCAGCACCTCCAGCACGAGGTGGAAGATTACCGCGGCGGCGACCAGCGGGTAGCGGCACTCGCGTATCCACACCAGCGGCCCCAGGGCGAACTCGAGGGCCAGCGTGGCCCAAGTCGCCAGTCGCGACCACCTCAAGGTCCGCATCGCCGCCGGCACCGGCCGGCGGCGATAGTCGCTCACCATCGACACCCAGTACACGGCAGTCCCCCGCCGCCACGTCTCGCCTTCGAGCTTCGCGACGAACGACTGGAAGTACACGAACGAGATCTGCAGCTGCAGCAGCCGCAGCACCCACGGGGACGAGACCCTCGGGGCGCTCGACCCCGGAGAGGATTGCGTCGAGGGACCAGGCATCGCCCGCGGGCGAGAAGATGAGCAGGAAGCTCATCATCCGCATCAGGCTGTCGCCTCCGTGCGTGACCTCGGGATGGCGGTGGTGAATGGAGGTGAGCGTCACGAACACGATGGCGGCACTCGCGCGGGTGCCGAGCCCGAGCGCGAGGCACGTGGCACCAAGCAGGTGCAGCGCGAAGATCGCGTGGATTGAGTGGCGGCCGGGCGGCAGCCACCGGAAGAGCGAGAACCGCACCCCACCGTAGGTGGCCTCCCATCGGGCGTGCGACACGGTGCCCCCGGGGCCGAGCCACAGCAAGGCGTGCGGCAGGTAGAGCAGGGCGCTCGTGATCGTCACGAGCCCGAACAGGATGCGGAACAGCGCGATCGTGAACGGCGGCTCGGGAGTATGGAAGAAAGAGGTCCAGGCGGCCGCCAGGTCTGCCAGGGTGATCATCGCCGCGGCTACGGTTCGGGATAGGAATAGAAGACGAGCTCCCTCCGCTCGGGCGTATCACGGCCCTCGTCTCCCGGCCCCGGGACGTCGTGGTCGTAGTAGATGAGGTCCACCCGTACCGGAGCGCGGTCGGCATGGAGCCGCAGCAGGTATTCGGCAAGCGCCGGGCGGAGATAGTCGGTTTCGCCGTCGAGCACTGACGCCTCGTACTTCTGGTAGCGGAACTTCCCGAAAGCCTCCCGGTATGGGAGGTCGGCCATCCGAGGCCACATCCACTCGATGGTGCCGCCGTCCGCCGTCGTAATCACCGCGGCGAGATGGCCCTCGACCATCGCCGGATCCGGTGCGAACATGCCCCAGGTCTGCCCGAGGCCGAGCCACAGAACGAACTTGCCGAGCGGGGCGACGGCGCGTCCCAGCCACGAGTCCGACGGTTGGCCCCACGACCAGGCGACGAAAAGGTAGAGTGCGATGAAGCCGTTGACGACGATCGCGGTTCCCTTCACTTCCGCCCCTCGAGGTCGATCGTCCAGATGTCGCCCTCTCGGTGGTTCTGCTCGTAGTAGAGCCACCGGTTGTCGCGCGAGATGGTGAAGCCCTCCGAGTAGCCCGGCAGCGGCGGCAGCGGCTCGACGGCCCGGGTCTGGCTGTCGAGGATGAACAACCGGCCGTCGCGGAAGAACACCAAACGACGATCGTCGGCGAGCCACGTCGGATAGCGTCCGGTTTCGGTGAGCGTCGTGTATCGCTTCGCGGCAGGATCGTACACAGTGACGCCCGCGTGCACGCCATCGGCGCGCAGTCGCCAGCCGGCGAGGCGGCGCCCGTCGCCCGACCACGACCACGCGGCGAAGGTCATGCCTTTGTCAGGCAGCGGGGGCAGGGGCTCGGGAGGCTGCTCGTCCCAGGGCTTGGTGGTGTCGAGGATGAACGGGTTGGCGTCGAGCGAACTGTAGACCAGGTACCGGCCGTCGGGCGACCAGTGCGGGTAGTAGTACGTCTCGTTGGCGGCGCCGAACGTCACTTGGCGCAGGCCGCTGCCATCCGGGCGGATCAACCACACCTGGAACGGGCCACTCCGGTTGGAGTAGAAGGCGATCTGGTTCCCGTCTGGCGACCACCGTGGTGCGATGTTCTTGAATCCGTCGTCGGTGATCTGCCGGAACTCCGTGCCGTCGGTGCGGACCACGTAGAGGTTGTTGCTGTTGTCGAGGGAGTAGGTGGCCAACCACCGGCCGTCGGGCGAGACCTGCGGCTCGGCGAAGAATCGCGAGCCCTGGGTGACCGGCGTCGGCGGATCCGGCCGGCTGCCCGGCGGGAACGCCACCCGCATCAGATTCTGCGTCCACGACTGCTCCACGTAGGCGAGCCGCTTGCCGTCGGCCGACATCGTGACCAGCGCGCTGTTCGACGACGGCGTCGTCACCGGCTCCGGATTGCCCTTCGCGAGCCCGGTGGCCTCGTCGACGGGCACGCGCCACAGGTTCATGCTGCCGCCGCGGTCGCTCGAGAAGAACAAGTAGCGCCCGTCCGGCGACCAGAGGGGACTCCAGTCCACGAAGCGGTCGTTGGTGAGCGCGGCCGGCGCGCCGCCTTGTGCAGGGACGGTCCAGAGGTCCCGCTGCCCGGTCTCGTCCGCCGCCCAGTAGGCGATCCGGTGACCGTGTGGCGACCACGACGGCTGCACCGCGTCGCCAACGGTGACCTGACGCCGCTGGCCCGTCGAAACGTCGATCACCCAGAGGGCGCTCGCGTTGCTGTAGCGGCTGGTGGGCTGCTCGATGGTCTCCTGCGCGCAGACGATGAACCTGCCGTCTGGCGACCACGACGGGTTGTAGCCGACGTCCGACAGGCGCCGGACCGTTTCACCGGTGGCGCCCATCACGAAGATGCCGCCGCCGCCACGTTCGGATCGGAACGCGATACGCGTGCCGTCTGGCGAGAACGCGGGCTGCGTATCGTCGGCGGGCGAATCGGCCGTGAGGTTGGTGGTGTTCCTGCCCTCCACACGTTGGAGGTAGAGATCCAAGTTACCCGACGCCGTGCTCGAGTAGACGATCGACTTGCCATCTGGCGAGAGGCTGGGGAACGACTCGAGGCCCGGCTGGTCGGTGAGCCGGGAGAACGTGGCGGTGGCGAGGAAGTTGGACCGGTCATCGGTGGCCGGCCTGCGCCACGCGAACCAAGCCGCGATCGCCAGGGCAACGAGCAGCATGGCGGTGCCGGCGATCGCTCCCCGGGTTCGCCGGCGCGTCATCGCCGTCACGGCGTAGGCGCTGCGCGACGCGGCAGAGACGAGCGCCGAGTCGGCATCGCGCCGCAGCCGCTTGAGGTCGGCGCGCAGCTCGGCGGCCGACTGGTAGCGCACGTCGCGATCCTTCTCGAGCGCTTTCTCGAGGATCTGCTGGAATTGCGGCGTCAGCTGCGGATTGACGCTGGCTGCCGGTGCCGGTTCCCCGCGCAGGATGCCGCTCAAGACGACGGCCGTATTCCCGCTGAACGCCCGCCGTCCCGTGGCCATTTCGTAGAGCACGAGGCCGAACGAGAACAGGTCCGTCCGGGCGTCGAGCGGTTCGCCCGCGGCCTGCTCAGGCGACATGTAGAAGACCGTCCCGACGGCCACCCCGGGCGTCGTGATCAGACCGGCCTCGGTCGGCGTGTCGTCCTCCGCCTCGTGCAGGCTCGGGCTGTCGATCTTCGCCAGGCCGAAGTCGAGCACCTTCGCCCGCCCGTCGCGGGTGACGAAGATGTTGGCCGGCTTGATGTCGCGATGGATGATGCCCTTGGCGTGCGCGGCCTGGAGCGCATCGGCAATCTGAATGGCCAGATCGAGCACGTCTGCGAACCTGAGCGGATGGCGATCCGTCAGCCGCTCGCGCAACGTCTCGCCTTCGAGCAGCTCCATGGCCAGCAGCGGCTGACCGTCGGCATCGTCGATCTCGTAGATCGTGCAGATGTTCGGGTGGTTCAGCGACGAGGCGGCGCGGGCTTCGCGCTTGAAGCGCTCGAGCGCGAGATGGTTGCGCGAGAGCTCCGGCGGCAGGAACTTGAGCGCAACGTCACGGCCGAGTCTGGTGTCGTGGGCGCGATACACGACGCCCATCCCACCCGAGCCGATCCGCTCGAGGACGCGATAGTGAGAGATGACCTGGCCAACCATGAGGGGGGCGGCAGACTCCCTGAACTACAGCGGCTGTGTTCGCCCCGAGACGGCACCTGCTGCGTCGACGGCTGGCGCCGCCCGCACGGGGATGGCGTCCGCGGACGAATCGCCCACGAACGCCAACTCGATGCGGCGCTGTTCCCGTGGGGAGGTCGGCATGGACGCCCGTGACGATAGCAGATATCAGCGCCTCAGCTGAGTCCTCGACATCGAGCAGCGGCGGCCGCCTACGGCAGGTTTGAGCAGCCCGGCGCTCCACCCGTACGTGGCCGCGTCGAGCCGGCGCTCCGCGGTGAGACGGGTCGACGCATAGGTGGCGGGGTTGGCCAGTTGCCTCACCGCTCGGCGCGCTCGAACCGGCCGCGCCCGCGCTCCACCACCAGCGGATCGCGATCGGCGGACTGCTGCAGGGCGATGAGCGGTTCGTTCAGGAACCGCACCAGCGGCACCATGGCCACGAAGGTGGCCAGCAGCTGCCGGTAGAAGTCCGGACCAGCGGCGAACGCCGCCGGCTCTTCCCGCGAGGCCAGGAACTGCTTGTGGCGGAGCAGGTCGGCGGCGGGATGGGCGGCGTCGAATCCGCGCGGCACACGCACGGCCTGATCGCCGTGCAGCGAGCCGAGCCCGCGGACGAAGGCCGGCGCCGCCAGAATCCGACGCAGCCGCCGGTGGTGGGCGGCGATGTGCGTCCGGACGGCGTGGAGCGCCGGTCCGTCGGGCGCGTACAACCCGCCGCCGATCCACACGTACTCGCCTGTCACTTCGAAATACAACCCGGCGCCGCGCATCCGGCCGAGGGCGCGATCGGGAAACACGGCGGCGACGTGGGTCTTCAGCGGCCTCTTGTCGGCGCTGAAGCGCGTGTCGCGCCACGGGCGGAACATCGACACCTTGGGCGTGGCCACGAACTGGGGCGCCACTGCGGCGAAGTCGAGCCCCAGCTGCTCGATGACGGCCACCATCGGCGCATGGACGTGGGCGTCGTAAATCGCCCGCCGCTCGTGGAACCACTCGCGGCGGTTGTTCCGTTTCAGTGCCCGCAGGAACGTGAGCGTGCGGGCGGTGAACGCGGGTCCTGGCGGATTCATCGCCGGATCGTAACAAGCCGGGCAGAGGGGCCGGCGTGGCGCCGGGCGAACGCCGCCGCGATCGGATATGCTGCCGGCCGCCCCTGCCAGTCGCGGCTCCGGCCGCGACTCTGCGAGTCAGCGAGGACAGATGCGAGACCTATGTCGATTCGGCGTCCTGCTGGCGTTGGCTGCATCCGTGGCCGCATGCGGCTCCCCCGACACCCCGGCCGCTGCCGCCGGCCCGGCCCGCGGCGGATCGCCGCTGCAACCAGGGGCGGCGATCCGGTTCGGACCGCCGGCGCGGCCCGGCATCGACGGGCCGCTGGCGACGACCCAGCCCGACACCCCGGCCACGCCGTTCACCGGCGCGCCGCCGGTGCGGGTGACGACGGCGGAACTGATGAGGCGGGGCAGCGGGGCGTTGGACCGCGAGAACCGGCCTCGGCTGACCAAGATCCGCCCCGATCGCCGGGCGCTGCCTGACAACCCCGATTCGCCGGCCGTCGCCCAGTGGCCGCCCGCGCCTCGATTCCGGGTTGGCGGGCCGCTGGCCGCGGTGACGCCGAGCACACCCAACGCCGACATCGCCGTCCGGGCCGACACCGGCAACGCCACCCCGCCCGACACCATGGGCGATGTCGGACCGACACAGTACCTCGTTGCCCTGAACGGCCGGGTCCGCACCATCAGCAAGGCGACGGGACTGGCCGACGGGGTCCTCAACCTCGACAGCGACGTCTTCTACCAGGATGTGAACGACGGCCAGCCGACCGGCGATCCGCGGGTCCGCTACGACCGGCGGGCCGGCCGCTGGTACGTCCTGATGTTCAACATCGCGGTGCCCAATCGCTACGTGCTGGCCGTGAGCGACAGCGCCACGATCACCGGCGGGACCACGTGGGACTTCCACTTCTGGGCCAACACGCGCACCGCCGGCGGCGTCGGCGGCGCCGCCGGATGCCTGGGCGACTATCCGACGCTCGGCGTCGACGAAGACGCGCTCTACATCGGCGTGAACCAGTTCTGCGGCGCCGACCTGAACACGGTGAGCTTCGACTCGACCTCGGCCTACGTCGTGAACCGGGCCGACCTGCTGGCCGGCACGCTCACCGTGGCGCAGTTCGACGGGGTGCTGCCCAACCTCTCGTCTGCCGGACCGTACACGCCCCAGGGCGTGGACAACTTCGACTCGAACACCGACGAGGGCTACATCATCGGCGTCGACAACCAGCAGTTCGGCCGCCTCTCACTCCGTCGCGTCAGCAATCCCGGCGGCACGCCCAGCTTGTCGGGTGACGTCTTCATCACCGTGCCGTCTACGACCTTTCCGACGCAAGTGCCCCACCCGGGCACGGCGCTGCGGCTCGATGGCCTCGACGATCGGCTCCTGCACGGCGTCATCCGCAACGGGCGGCTGTGGACCTTGCACCAGATCGAAGTCGACGCCACCGGCGTCGCCAACAGCAACGGCAACCGCAACGGCCAGCGCTGGTACCAGTTCTCGAACCTGGCGGGCAGCCCCACTCTGGTGCAGTCGGGCACCGTGTTCGATCCCTCCCCGAGTCAATCCCGTCAGCCACTGGATGGGGGCGATCATGGTCAACGGCCAGGGCCATGTCGCGCTCGGCATGACCCAGGCCGGGGCGACGACGCGCATCAACACCGAGGTGACGGGCCGGCTGGCGACAGCGCCGCTCGGCACGATGGACGCGCCCGTCGTCTACAGCAACAACACGTCGGTCGACTACACGCTGACCCTCGGCACCGGCGGCGGCGCCGCGCAGCGGTGGGGGGACTACTCGTACACCAGCGTCGACCCCAACGACGACATGACGATGTGGACGCTGCAGGAGTATCCCAACAGCGCGACGTCCTACACCGTGCGCCTGGTCCGCCTGCTGGCGCCGCCGCCGGCGGCGATTGCGTCGCTGACGCCCAACAGCCTGGCCGCCGGACTCACCGGTGCCACCGTGACGGTGAACGGCACGTCGTCGGGCGGTTCGGGCTTCTTCGATCCCGGCCCCGGCTTCCCGCGGCGTCTCGCCGCCGCGTTCAGCGGGTCCGGCGTGGTCGTGACCAACGCCGCCTTCACGTCGCCGACCTCGCTGACCCTCACCGTGAACACGCTGGGCGCCGCCAACGGGGCCCGCACCCTCACCGTGACCAACCCCGACGGCCAGACCGCGCAACTCGCCTCGGCGCTCACCATCACGACCGGATCCAACCAGGCGCCCACCGCGCAGAACGACGCATTCGCCACGCCGTTGGGGACGCCGCTGAACGTCGCGGCACCGGGGGTGCTGGCCAACGACACCGATCCCGAGAGCCAACCGCTCAGCGCCCAGCTCGTGAGCGGCCCGGCGAGTGGTGTCCTGACGCTCAACGCCAACGGCTCGTTCAGCTACACGCCCAACGGCGGATTCAGCGGCAGCGACAGCTTCACCTATCGCGCCTCCGACGGGGTGTTGACCAGCGCCACCGCCACGGTCGGGATCGCCGTGGGCGTCAACCAGGCGCCGGTGTTCGGCACGGTGCCGTCGAACCAGTCGCTCGTCGACCCGGGCACCGGAGTGTCGTCGGGGCCGCTCGCCTTCACCGTGACCGACCCGGACGGAACGGCGGTCGCGGTGTCGGCCGGCTCGTCCAACACCGCCGTCGTGCCGGCCTCGGGCGTCGTGCTCGGCGGCTCGGGCTCGAGCCGCACGGTGACGATCAACACCGCTGGCGCCACCAGCCTCGGCACCTCGACGATCACGCTGAGCGCATCGGACGGCTTCCTCTCCACCCAGGCGAGCTTCACCGTCGCCGTCTCGGCGCCGAGTGTGCCAGGGGCGCCGCGGACGCTCGCCGTCACCACCGCCCGCAACGTGGCGCAGTTCACCTGGCTGCCGCCGTCGGCGCCCGACCCGGTGCTCGCCTACGTCCTCGAAGCCGGCTTCGCCGCCGGCACCACGGCGGTGAGCGTGCCGCTCGGCCCGGTGCTCGGTTTTGGAACCGCGGCGCCCGACGGCGTGTACTTCGTGCGCGTCCGGGCCGTGACCGCGGCCGGGACCGGTCCGGCCTCCAACGAGGTCCAGGTCGCGCTCGGCCAGGCGGCGCCACCGCTGGCGCCGCTGGCGCTGCTGGCCACCGTGCAGAACACGCTCGTCACGCTGCAATGGACCGAGAACCCGTTGGGCCCGGTGATCACCAGCTATCAGATCCAGGCCGGCACGGCCACCGGCGTCACCAACATCGGCGTGATCCCGCTGGCCGCCACCGCCCGCACGTTCTCGGTCACGGCGCCGCCGGGGACCTACTTCGTCCGGGTCGTCGCGGCCAACGGGTCGGGCGCCGGTCCACCGTCGAACGAAGCGGTGATCACCGCCGGCGCCGGTACGTGCACGATTCCCGCCGTGCCGCTCGGGCTGCAGGCCTCGAGCGCCGCCGGCGTCATCAACGTGCGTTGGAATCCGCCGCTCGCCGGCGCCATCCCGATCAACTACGTCGTGCAGGCCGGCTCGGTGAGCGGCGCCGCCGATCGCGGGACGTTCACCTTCCCGGGGAACGTCACCGCGGTCGGCGGGGCGGTGCCGCCTGGGCCGTACTTCATCCGCGTCGCCGCCGCCAACGCTTGCGGCACCTCGGCCACGTCGGTGCAGGTGTCGACGACCGTGCCGTAGTGTCCAGCGGCCGGAAGCTCGAGCGTGGCGGTGCGCGCGGCTCGCCGGGCCGTGCAGATCTGCTCGCGCCACGGCCGCCGTCTATGACGCGCGCGGCAACTGCCGATACACTCGATATCCCCCGTCAGGCTCAACGCATGTCTCATTTGCGGCGGCTCGCCCTTCTCGTCGTCCTGGCCGCGGTCGTGGCCGCTCAGAGCGCCCTTCGCGCCCAGCCGGAGCGCGACCGCGACGCCGCGACCCAGGCCTCCGACCACCCGTCGGCGCTGAGTCTCGCCGCTCCCAACGTGACGGTGCTGTCGTACGGCCTGACCGCCGAGCCCGACACCAACGCCGTGTCGCCTGACGCGTCGGGCGACGTCGGGGCGACCCAGTACCTGCTGGCGGCCAACGGCCGCATCCGCAGCTTCTCGAAGCTCACCGGCGCCGCCGACGACGCGCTCAACGCGACCACCGACCAGTTCTTCATCACCGTCCGCGGCGGCGCCGCCACCACCACGCCGCGCGTCCGCTACGACCGCCGCGCCCGACGCTGGCTGGTGCTGATGACGACGGCGGTGCTGCCGAACCGTTACCTGCTGGCGGTCAGCACGACGGCGACGGCGGCCACCGGCGACTGGATATTCCTGCAGTGGACCAACACGCGGACGCAGGGCGGCGTCGGCGGCGGCGCGGCCTGTCTGGGCGACGACCCGACGCTCGCCCTCGACGAAGACGCGATCTACGTCGGCGTCAACCAGCGCTGCGGCGCCACGCTGAACACTCTCACGTTCGATTCGACGTCGCTCTTCGTCCTGCGGCGCAGCTCGGTGCTGGCCGGGTCGGTGAGCGATCGCACCACCTTCGACGAGCTCGTCGCCTCGCCGACCAGCGCCGGCATCTACGCGCCGCAGGGGGTCACCAACTTCGACGACAACACCGATCAGGGCTACGTCATCGGCGTCGACAACCTGGCCAAGGGCCGGCTGGTGCTGCGCCGGATCCTCAACCCCAGTGGAACGCCGACCTTGTCGGCCGACGTCGTCGTCACCCAGGACGTCGACCCGACCGGCGATCCGATCGACGTGCCTCACATCGACGGCGTGCTGCCGCTCGAGGGGCTCGACCACCGGTTGGGCCAGGCCGTCATCCGCAACGGCCGGCTGTGGACGTCGCACCACTTCGAGGTCGACAGCTTCGGTGAGGCCGACGTCAACGGCAATCGCAACGGCGTGCGATGGTACGAGCTGACCTCGCTCACCGGCACTCCGTCGCAGGTGCAGTCGGGCACGGTCTGGGATCCGGCGGGCGCGAATCCGGCCAGCTACTGGACCAGCGCGATCATGCCGAGCGGGCAGGGGCACGTGGCGCTGGGGATGTCCACGGCCGGGGCCCTGCGCCGGGTCAACGCCGCGGTCACCGGCCGCATGGCCGGCGACGCGATCGGCACGATGGCGGCGCCGTCGACCTACACCGCCAACACCGCCTTCACCTACAACCTGCAGGGCGCGCCGGCGACGTCGCAGGAGTGGAGCCGCACCTCGTCGACGAGTCTCGACCCCAACGACGACATGACGCTGTGGACGCTGCAGCAGTTCGTCGACGGTCCCGATTCGTGGGGCCTGCAGCTGGTGCGCATCCAGGCGCCGCCGCCGGCGTCGATCGCGGTGGTCGCCCCGAACACGCTGGCCTCCGGCCTGACCGGCGCGTCGGTCACCGTCACCGGGACGGCGGTCGCCGGCGCCGGCTTCTTCGATCCGGGCGCCGGCTTCGTGCGGCGACTGGCGGCGTCGTTCGGCGGTGCAGGCGTCTCGGTGACCAACGTCGCCTACACCTCGCCGACGTCGATCACGCTGACCGTCAACACGGTCGGGGCGATTGCCGGCCCGCGGACACTGACGGTCACCAATCCCGACGGCCAGGCCACCCAGCTGGCCGGCGCCCTGACGATCTCCGGCGCGGCCGTCAATCAGCCGCCGGTCGCGGTCAACGACGCCGGCAGCTCGCCGTTCAACGCGGTGCTCAACGTCCCGGCGCCCGGCGTGCTCGCCAACGACAGCGATCCGGAGGGACAGCCGCTGTCGGCGGAGCTGGTGACCACGGCCGCCCACGGCTCGCTGACGCTGAGCGCCAGCGGCGCGGTGCTGTATGTGCCGGCCGGAGGCTTCACCGGCACCGACAGCTTCACCTACCGCGCCTCGGACGGCGTCAATCTGAGCAACGTCGCCACGGTGACCATCTCGGTCGGCGTCAACCGCCCGCCGGTGTTCACGCTGGTCCCGGCCAGCCGCACGCTCTTCGATCCCGGTGGCGGCGTGTCGTCGGGGCCGCTGGCGTTCAGCGTCAGCGATCCCGACGGCACCGCCGTTACCGTCTCGGCGTCGTCGTCGAACACGGCGGTCGTGCCGGCCGCCGGCGTCGTCCTCGGCGGGGCGGGCACGAGCCGTACCGTCACGGTCTCCACGGCCGGGGCCACCACGCTCGGCGCCTCGACCATCACGCTGACGGCGTCGGACGGATCGGCCACCGCGGTGGCCAGCTTCACGGTCACGGTGATGACCTCGACCGTGCCGGGCGCGCCGCAGAACCTGGTCGCCGTGGTCTCGCGCAACACCGTGTTCTTCACGTGGCAGCCGCCGGTGTCGGCCGCCGGGGAGCCGGTGCAGACCTACGTGCTCGACGCCGGCGGTGCCCCGGGCACCACGCTGCTGAGCCTGCCGCTCGGCAACGTGCTGTCGTTCAGCGCCACCGTGCCCGACGCGGTCTATTACGTGCGGCTCCGGGCGATCACGCCGGCAGGCTCTGGCCCGGCCTCCAACGAGGTGCAGATCGCGCTCGGGCCAGACCGCGCCCCCGCAGCCGCCGCTCGCCTTGTTGGCCACGGTGGCCGGCACGGCTGTGACCCTGCAATGGACCGAGAACCCGCTGGGCGGTGTGATCGCGAGCTATCAGCTCCAGGCCGGTACCGCCAGCGGCCTGGTCGACGTCGGGGTGTTCCCGCTCACGGCGACGACGCGGACCCTGTCGGTGAACGCGCCGCCCGGCACCTACTTCGTGCGCCTGGTCGCCGTGAACGCCGCCGGCTCGAGCGTGCCATCGAACGAGGCGATCGTGACGACCGGCGCCGGGATCTGCACGATTCCCGCGGTGCCGACCGGGCTGCAGGCGACCAGCGCCGGTGGGGTGATCAGCGTGAGCTGGAACCCGGCGGCGGCGGGCGCGATTCCGCAGCAGTACGTGGTCCAGGCCGGTCCGGTGAGTGGCGCGACCACCGTCGCCGTCGTCCTGCCGCCGTCGCCGACCGCGATCGGCGGCGCCGTGCCCCCCGGTCCGTACTTCGTCCGCGTGATCGCCGTGAACTCGTGCGGCGTCTCGGCGCCGTCGGCGGAAGTGTCGGTCGTCGTGCAGTAGTCGGCCAGTGCGAGCGCGCTACTTGATGGGACAGGTGTCGCCGAGGAAGCGCACCGCCGTGACGTCCATCACCGGCACGCTCGGCGCCTGTGGCAGCGGGGTGCGGGTCGGGTCGGTCCTCGGCATGCCGACCACGACCTTGGCGCCGCCGACGCGCCGGCCCACCATGTAGTCGGCCAGATCGGCCTTCTTGATGATGCCGAGCATCTCGACCCACTGGCCGTCGTGCTTCTTCACCTGGTCCATGGCCTCGCGCGGCCCGGCCAGGCGGAAGCTCTTGCCGCCGATGTCGGGCCCGACCAGCGTCCCTTCGTCCTCGGGGGTCACGCTCGGCGGCGGCGAAGACGCGGCCCTTGATGCAGCCGCGGCTCGACACCTCCACCGAATCGCTCGGGATCTTCTTCTCCTGCTCCTGCAGCGGCGTCGCCGCGAGCCACGCAACCAGCAGCACCACAGTCGTCATCGTCGGCTCCTCATATCCAGTCAGTGCGACATCGCGTAGAGTAAGACGTTGATGCCGAAGGCGTAGCCGGGCACCGAGAAGTTGTAGAAGTAGTCGGGGTTCTCGGCTTCGCGCTCCCACGAGTCGCCGTAGTCGGTGTTGTGCGTCGCCAGCACCAGCACCCGGTCGTGCTGGTCGACGAAGGTGCGGGCCTCGGGCAGACGGCTGTCGGACCCCCATTCGGAGGTGCCGCCGCCCGATGCCGGCCCAGAAGTTGATCGACGGGATCTGCTTCACCGCCGGCAGCGGGAACTGCATGCGCAGCATCGGATGATCGCCGCTGACGTCGCGAATCGGGAACTCGGCCGCCGGCAGCACCTTGCGCATCTCCTGCTCGAAGCTGGCCCAGGCGGCCTGGCCCCAGAAGTCGTCGGCCCACAGGAAGCCGCCCTTGAGCAGGTAGTCGCGCAGGCTGGCGACCTCGGCGTCGTCGAGCACCAGCCCGCCCGGCTCGGTCATCATGATGAACGGGCAGCGGAAGAGCACCGGATCGGTCAACTGCATCACGAAATGCTTGGGCGACCGTTCCTCGTCGAAGCTCACGCGGGTGCGGGTCAGCTCCGACAGACGAATCGAGAAGTTGACGTCGGCGTCGGGGTAGTCCACGCCCCAGCCGCCGCCGCGGCCGAAGCGACCGGTCCGGAACGCGGCCCGGCAGAAGTTGAAGCTGCCGTCGAAGCTCTGTTCGGTGGGAATCGGGAAGCGCCCGCCGAACCGGCGCTGGCGGGCCAGGGCGTCGCCGCCGGCCAGCACGAGGCCGGCGACGGCGACCACGACCGCCGTCCAGACGAGCCGGCGCCGGGGCGCCGATCAGCCGCGCGGGAGCCACCCACCCACTTTAGCAGTCCGTTGCGGCGCTGGCGCCGCGCGATAATACGGACCCGACCGCATGCCGCTCACCACCTCAGCGCTCGATGCCCTGATCGCCGACCTGCGCGCCGTGGCCGGCGACCGGGTCTCGGTCGCCGCCGCCGTCCGCGAGCACCACAGCCACGGCGAATCCTGGCACGACGCCGGCGTCGCCCGACGCGGTGGCCTTCCCCGAGAGCACCGACGAGGTGAGCCGGCTGGTCGCCGCCTGTGCCCGGCACGGCGTGCCGATCATCCCGTTCGGCATCGGCAGCTCGCTCGAGGGCCACGTCAACGCCATTCGCGGCGGCGTGTCGATCGATCTGACGCGGATGACCCGGGTGATCCGGCTCAGCCAGGAGGACATGGACGTCACGGTCGAGGCCGGGCTCACGCACCGGAAGCTGAACGACGCGCTCAAGAACACCGGGCTGATGTTCATGGTCGATCCGGGGGCCGACGCCACCATCGGCGGGATGACCGCGACGCGGGCCTCGGGCACCGCCGCGGTGCGCTACGGCACGATGCGCGAGACCGTCCTCGGTCTCACCGTGGTGATGGCCGACGGCCGGGTGATCCACACCGGCGGCCGCGCCCGCAAGTCGTCCTCGGGCTACGACCTGACGCGCTTGTTCGTCGGCTCGGAGGGCACGCTCGGCGTCATCACCGAGGTGACGCTGCGGCTCTACGGCCGGCCGGAGGCGATCTCGACCGCGGTCTGCGGCTTCGCCTCGATGGCGGGCGCGGCCACCACCGTGATCGAGACAATCCAGCTCGGCGTGCCGGTGGCGCGGATCGAGATCATCGACGAGGTCCAGCTGGCCATCGTCAACCGCTTCTCGAAGACGTCGTTCCCCGAGGTGCCGACGCTGTTCTTCGAGTTCCACGGCCCGAGTCCGGTGTCGGTGGAGGAGCAGGCGCGGCTGGTGCGCGAGGTCGCCGACGGCCACGGCGCCACGTCGTTCCAGTGGACCGCGTCGCCAGAAGAGCGCGCCCGGCTGTGGGAGGCGCGTCACAACGTGCTCTACGCCACCATCGCCTCGCGCCCGGGCTGCAAGGCGTGGACCACCGACATCTGCGTGCCGATCGCGCACCTGGCCGAGTGCATCGTCGCCACGCAGGCCGATCTGCGGGACTCGAACCTCGTCGGCGCCGCTGGTCGGGCCATGCCGGCGACGGCAACTTCCATCTGATCTTCATGCTCGATCCCGACGATCCGGACGAGTTCGCACGCGTGTCGGCGGCCAACCACCGGCTGGTCGAACGGGCCCTGAGCTACGGCGGCACGTGCACCGGCGAGCACGGCGTCGGCTTCGGCAAGCTCAAGTACGTGGCCCGCGAGCACGGCGACGCGGTGGCGGTGATGCGCGACGTCAAGCGCGCCCTCGACCCGCACGGGCTGATGAACCCCGGCAAGCTCGTCCCCGAGGCATGAATGGTGAGCCGGGCGCCGACGTCGAGCACTACCTGACCGGGCTCGGCCTCGCCTTCACGCGGCACCAGCATCCGCCGGTGGCGACGGTGGCCGAGGCCGAAGAGCACTGGGCCGCCATCGATGCCCTGCACTGCAAGAACCTGTTCCTGCGCAATCAGAAGGGCAGCCGGCACTTCCTGGTCGTGCTGGCGGCCAGCCGCCGCGCCGATCTCGCCGCGCTCGGCGACCTGTTCGGTGAGCGCAAGCTGGGCTTCGCGTCGCCCGAGCGGCTGCAGGCGCATCTCGGGCTCACGCCGGGATCGGTCTCGCCCTTCGGGCTGATCAACGACCGCGAGCACCGTGTCGAGGTGGCGATCGACCGCGCCGTCCGCGACGCCGCGCGGGTGGCGTTCCATCCCAACGTGAACACTGCGACGCTGGTCTCTGACCGGCGCCGACTTCCAGCGGTTCCTCGCCGCCGTCGGCCACGACGTCCGCTGGATCTGAACCCGAGCTGTGAGACTCGCTGTCCCCTTGAATCGCCGAGCGGATACAGAGAGCACACTGGTGTCGTACACTGGTGACTGATACCAGCATGGCCACCACTCAGAAAATCACCATCGAAGTGCCCACCGCCCTCCTCGAGGAGGCCAAAGCCGCCACTGGGGAAGGGGTGACGGCGACGGTGCGTGAGGGCCTGCGCCTCATCGCCTCAAGAAGGGCCCAGCGTCGCCTGCTCGAACTCGGTGGCACGCTGGAAATCCCATACGACCTCGACACGCTGCGCGAGGACCGGTGAGCGTCGTCGCCCTGGACTCCAGTTCGCTCATCGGGCACCTGAACGGACGCGCGGGTGCGGACACGCTGGCGGTCAAGGCGGCGCTCGACGCAGGCACGGCGGTGCTGCCGCCGCTCGTTGTCACCGAAGTGCTGTCACTGCCCGGCGTCTCCGCGGAGGTGCTGCGCCTTCTCGGCATCGTCCCTCAGCTCGAGGTCCGGCCTGAGGTACTGGGAGCGCGCGGGTCAACTTCGAGCCCGCGTGCTCGCCGACGGCCGCCGTGCACGCATCGCCGACACGCTCATCGCCCAGTCGTGCATCGACCACGATGTGCCCCTGATCTCCGCCGACGCCGACTTTCGACACTTCGCGGTACACGGCCTTCGCCTGATTGATTGACACGCCTCGCACATGGCCAAGCGCAAACCCGAACCCTCGCTCTTCGACGACTCGCCCGACGATTCCACTCCGCTCGCCCCGCCCCCGACGCCGCCGACCGGCGGCGGTTCGGGCAACGGGATGTCGGGCGACGGCAGCGGCGCGGTCGCCCTGCACGACGCGGCGCAGAGCCGGTATCTCAACTACGCGCTGTCGGTCATCACCTCGCGCGCCCTGCCCGACGTGCGCGACGGGCTCAAGCCGGTGCAGCGGCGCATCCTCTTCACGATGTGGCAGCAGAACCTCACCGCCGACGCCAAGCATCGCAAGTGCGCCAAGGTCGTCGGCGACGTGATGGGCAGCTTCCACCCGCACGGCGACTCGGCGCTCTACGAGACGCTGGTGCGCATGGCCCAGCCGTTCTCGCTGCGCTATCCGCTCATCGACGGGTCGGGCAACTTCGGATCGCTCGACGGCGATCCGGCGGCGGCGATGCGCTACACCGAGTGCCGGCTGGCCCGCCTCTCCGACGAGATCCTCCAGGAGATCGATCAGGAGACGGTGCCGTTCCGTCCCAACTACGACGGCACCAAGACCGAGCCGGTCGTGCTGCCGTCGCGGATCCCCAACCTGCTGGTCAACGGCGCCACCGGCATCGCCGTCGGCATGGCCACCAACATCCCGCCGCACAACCTCACCGAGGTGTGCCAGGCGCTGATCAAGCTGCTCGACAACCCCGATCTGTCGGTGGCGCAGCTGTGCCGGTGGGTGAAGGGGCCGGATTTCCCGACCGGCGGCCAGATCCTCAACTCGGCCGACGAGATGAAGGAGATCTACCGCACCGGCAGCGGCGGCATCCGCCTCCGCGCCACCTGGGAGGCCGGCCCGGTCGGCCGATCCGAGAAGACGATCTACATCACCAGCATCCCCTACGCGGTCGACAAATCGGCGCTCTGCAACCAGATCGGCGACGTCATCAACGCGCGCAAGCTGCCGCCGCTGATCGACGTCAAGGATCTCTCCACCGACGATGTCCGCATCGCCCTCGAGCTCAAGCGCGACGCCGACGAGAAGATGGTCATGGCGTATCTGTTCAAGCACACGCCGCTGCAGACCAACTTCGCCGTCAACCTCACCTGTCTGGTGCCGACCGAGAACGCCGAGGCCGGCCGTCCCGAGCGGCTCGACCTCAAGCGGATGCTGTGGTACTTCCTGCACTTCCGCCTCGACGTCGTCACCAGCCGGCTGGAGCACGAGCTCGAGCAGCTGAACAAGCGCATCCACATCCTCGAAGGCTTCGAGAAGGTCTTCGACGCGCTCGACGAGATCATCGCCCTGATCCGCAAGTCCGACGGCAAGGCCGACGCCGCCGAGAAGATCATCAAGCGCTTCGCGCTCGACGCGGCCCAGACCGACGCGATTCTCGAGCTGAAACTCTACCGGCTGGCCCGTCTCGAGATCCTGGTCATCCAGAACGAGCTCAAGGAGAAGCGCTCGCGCACCCGGCAGATCGCCGCGCTGCTCAAGGACGACGCTGCCCGCTGGAAGCTGGTGCGCGAGGAGCTCGAAGCGGTCCAGAAGAAGTACGGCGACGCGCGACGCACGGCGATCGAGCAGGCCGACGAGACCGAATACGCCGCCGAGGCGTTCATCGTCGACGAAGACAGCGTCGTCATCGTGTCGCGCGACGGGTGGGTGAAGCGGCAGAAGGAGGTCAAGGATCTGTCGACCACCCGCTTGCGCGAGGGCGACGGCGTGCTGGCGGCGGTGGCCGGCAGCACCCGATCGACGATGGTGCTCTTCACCAATTTCGGCGTCGCCTATACCGCCCGGTTCGTCGACGTGCCGGCCTCGACCGGCTACGGCGAGCCGGTGCAGCGGCTGTTCAAGTTCAAGGACAACGAGCGGGTGGTGGCGGCGTTCAGCCTCGATCCGCGCGCCATCGGCGACATCGGCCGGGCCAACGCCGGCGGCGACGACGAGCAGGCGACCATCAGCGACGCCGACGTGCCGGTGCCGCCGGTGCACGCCCTGGCGGTGACCAGCGACGGCTACAGCCTGCGCTTCTCGCTCGCCAACGTCGCCGAGCCGAGCACCCGCGCCGGCCGGCGCTATGCCCGCCCTGCCGACGGCGCCGAAGTGGTCGGGGTCAGCGTCGTGACCGGCGACGAAACCGTGATCGCCGCGACCCGCGACGCGCGCGCGATGCTCTGTCCGGCGAGCGAGGTGAATTTCCTGGCCGGCCCGGGCAAGGGCGTCATCCTCATCAAGCTCGTCGGCGACGACGATCGCGTCCTCGGCTTCGTGGCCTCGAAGGGCGATCGCGATCTGCTCACCGTGGAGACGTCGCGCGGCGCCGAGCAGACGGTGAGCACGGCGAAATACGAAGTGACCGGCCGCGGCGGCAAGGGCCGTGAGCTGCTGCAGCGCGGGCAGTTCACGCGCGTGGTGCCGACGGCGGCCGTGCTACAAGGGTGGAGTGAAGATTCGTAGGGCCGCCGCGGTTGCCGCCGTCGTGATCGGAGCGGCGCTCGGCGCCGCGGCGTTGCGCGCCGATGTCGCCCCGGCTCCCACCTGGCGCTTGAGCGGGGCGGTGACGACCGCGCTGCCGCACGGCGACCTCGTCTACGTCGGCGGCACCTTCACGCAGCTCTTCACGCCGTCGACGAGCCAGGACCAGTTCTACGATCCGGTCACGGCACAACCGCGGCCACAATGCGCGCGGTCGACCAGCGACACCCAGGGCCTGAGTGGAGTACCCGATGGCCGCGGCGGCCTGCTCGTCGTGGTGCGCAGTGGCGACGGATTCGCCGACGGAAACGGGGCCTTCGCGCCGCCCGGCGGCACGACGATCGTCCGCATCGGCGACGACTGCCTCTGGGATCGCGCCTTCGCGGCGCCCTCGATCGATCCGGCGGCGCCCACCGATCTGACGGTCGGCGTGCCGGTGCCGGTCGGCGGCCGTATCCTGGCCGCGAACTCGGTCATCGGCCCCGACCTGTTCCTGCGCGCCCAGGTCGCGTCGTTCGACCCGCTGAGCGGCGCCCGGACCGGCTTCCAGTTCTATCAGGGCGTCGCCGAGATCGGCTTCTACGGCCCCGGCCCGGCCCAGGGCGTGGCCCGCGTCCGCGGCGTCAACGACGCCGAGTACCGGCTGGGCGCCGTGGCGCCGGACACCCTGGCGCTGACCACGTCGGCGACCGTCCTGGCCGACGAGGGGCTCGGATCGCGCACGTGGTTGCGGGGTCCGACCATGTTCCGGTCGCGCGCCGCTCCCGACAACACCCTCGAGGCCTACGACCTGTCGACGCTCGCTGTCCGCAGTGGTTGGGCCGCGCCGGTCGTGCCGTCGCTCGTCGATCTCGAGGTCGTGGGCGCACGGGTGTTCCTGGCCGGCGGCACGGTGAACGGCGTCGCCGTGGTGCACCCGGCGGCCCTGGCGCTCACCACCGGCGCGGTCGATGCGACGTGGCAGCCGCCGGCGCTCGCCAAGCGCACCCCCGATCCGTCGGGCACGCCGTACGTGCCGACGTTGACCCAGCTCGCCACCGACGGCCAGCGTCTGTATTTCAGCGGCGATTTCGAGCGCGCCGCCGGCACCGATCGCGACGGCGTGGCTGCCGTGTCGGCAGATTCGGGGGCCCTCGATCCGTGGGACCCCGCCCCGCTCATCGTGCAGCCGCTCGAGTACACGACCGGCGGGTTGCTGATGACGCGCCCGACCGGCGCGAACCGCGTGACGCGGCGCTATCTGGCGGCGATCGACCGCGCCAGCGGCGTGGCCACGGCGTGGAATCCGAACGACAGCGGGCGGGTGCTCCTGCACACGGCATCGCCGGTGTCGGCCCTGGCGATCGAGGGCGGCTATCTCTACTTCGCCAGCGCCACGACCGGCGAGGTACTGCGCGCCGACCTGGTCACCGCCGACGTCGACCAGGACTGGCGGCTGGTCGTCAGCCGCACCGGAGGATTGTCCGGCAGCATCGTGGCGATGGTCGTCCGCGCCGGCGTGATCTACCTGGGCGGCGACTTCGACGCAGATCTCGGGCACGTCGATCCCGTCGACGCCGCGGCGGGCACTGGCGGCGGTGGGCGTGGACCGGGTGTTGCGCAGCTGGGCTCCGGCCCTGGACGCCCCCGAGGGCGCCACGCTCGTCCGCCGGCTGGTCGCGCTCGGATCGACGATCTACATCGGCGGTGACTTCACGGCGGCGAATGCGCAGTCGAGGCTCGGCTTCGTCGCCGTCGACGCGAACACCGGCGAGCTCAACCAGCCGGAGCTCTACACCCTGGGCGGCACCCGCATCCACGGCCTCGCCACCGACGGCGCCCAGATGTTCGTGGCCGGCATCTCTTTCGGTGCGCCGCTGGTCGGATCGGCCAGCATCCCCGGATCGGAGCTCCTGCCCTACGGGCCGACCGGCGGCGAGGTGCCGTCGAGCGCCGCGTTCGTGGCCGGGCGGCTCTACGCCGGTCGCGAGTACGACGTCGAGGCCGGCACGCCGACGGCGCGCGAGTCCCGGTGGGCGGAAGTCGTGGCCGATGCCAACGGCCTGCTGAACCTCGATTCCGGGAACGCCGTGATCGAGGTACTTCGCCGCGGTGCCCGGCCTGCCGCCGGGCGCGCCGGTGCTGTCGTCGTCCGTGATCGGCAACACGGTGCGGTTGTCGTGGGTGCCGAACGCGGCCGGCGGGGCGCCGACGAGCTACGTGGTGTACGCGGGTTCGGTCACCGGGGCTGTCCAACCTCGGAAACCTGGCCGGTGGGGAGCGACACTGCGCTCACGGTGACCGTGCCCAACGGCACTTACTACGCCACGGTCGTCGGCCGGAACGGGTTCGGGCCAGGACCGCCGTCGAACGAGGTCACGGTGCAGGTCGGGCCACCGCCGTGTACGCTGCCGCCGACGGCCCCGAGCGCGCTGACACACACGATCGCCGGCTCGGTGGTCAGCCTGCGCTGGACCGCATCGCCGACCGCAGCGGGCTATCTGGTCGACGCCGGCTCGGCGTCGGGCGCCACCGACATCGGCAGCATTCCGGTCGTCGGCGCGACATCGCTCGTGGTCGGCGCGCCGAATGGCACCTACTACGTGCGAGTGCGGGCGGTGAGCGCGTGCGGCGTGAGCCCGCCGTCGAACCAGATCGTCGTCGCCGTGGACGGCATCGTGCCGCGTGCCCGACGCGCCGACCGGCCTGACCGCGACGGTCGTCGGCCATGCGGTGGCGATCGTCTGGACGCCGCCGACCTCGGGCGGCACGCCGTCCGGCTATCGCCTCGAAGCCGGATACGCGCCGGGGGCCGCCAACGCGGCGGTGCTGAACACCACGGCTCCGGGGTTCGCCGCCGCCGGCGTGCCCGCCGCCACGTACTACGTCCGCGTCCGCGCCTTCAACGCGCGGGGGCGGTCCGGCGACGGCGGACATCGTGGTGACAGTGCCTTAGGCGGCTGGGACCGGGTCTCGGGTCTGGGTTCGATCGCGCTCGTCACGCCGACTCGATTCCTCGTGCCACCCGAGTCCGCCGTCTTGCTGTCCTGAGTCCCAGCCGCCGGTCCGCGAGCCCGAGCCCCGAGTCCCGGCTTGCGAAGCGCTAGCGCTTCGCGACGCTGAGCTCGCCCAGCTTCGTGGCGATGTCCTGCCCGGCGGTCGCGACCTTCACCGCCTTGTCGATGTGCAGGATCTTGCCGTCGACGCCGACGTAGAACGTCCAGCGCGACGCGAGGCCGGCCATGCCGAGGACGCCGTAGGCGCGTGGCAGTGGCTTTGGTGGGATTGGCGAGGATGGGGTAGTCGGCCTCGACGTGCTGAGCGAACTTGGCGTTCGTCTCGGCGTCGTCGACGCTGACGGTGAAGTAGGCGACGTCGAACGCTCGGATGGCTTCGCCGCTCTCACGGAGCGACTTGCATTCGATCGTTCAACCACCGGTGAAGGCTTTGGGGAACCAGGCGATGACGACCGCCTTCTTCCCCTTGTACTCGGCGAGCGTGTGGGTCCGCCCATCCGATCCGCGCAGCGAGAAGTTGGGGGCCTCGTCGCCGACCTTCAACTCCACGCCGCCCTGTGCGCGCACCGACCATGGCGGTGGCCACTCCGAGCATGACGGTGAGTCCGAGTTTGAACAGCTGACCAACGCGCATGTGCCCTCCTCTGCCAAGCTCAATAGTTAGCCGCCTCGGGCCCGTATGCACGAGGTTCCTCCGACCCGCGGGCCGACAATATGATGGGGTGGTGGGGCTGAAGGGACCAGGCCGGGTTGCCTGGACGGGCGTGGCGCTGGCCGTGCTCGCCGCCGTGCTGCTCGCCGTCGTGCACTCAGCTCCGGTCGAGTCGCGGGTGCAGGCGTGGCTCACGGTGCAGGTCAAGCGTCTGTGGCGCCTCGACCTCACGGCGACCGACCTCGACTACAACCTGCTCACCCGCCGCGCCACGCTGCGCGGCGTGACGCTGTCGGCCGAAGGCCACAGCGGCGAACCGGTCTTTGCCGCCCGCCAGGTGTCGGTGGCGCTGCCATGGGCCGTGTTCCGCGGCACGCTGCGGCTGTCGTCGCTGGTCATCGACGACGGCGTGGTGACGCTGGTCCGCGAGCGCGGTCAGATCGTCAACATCCCGCCGTCGTCGGGCCAGCCGCCGCCGCCGGTGCCCCGCCACCTCGACTTGCGCGGCCTGTCCGCGCGCAACCTGAACGTCAACTACGTGGACCGCACCGGCGACATCGACGTCGCCGTCAACGGCATGCAACATCGCGCTGTCGGAGATCCGCGACCGGGTCGGCGTCAGCGCCGGCGGCACCATCGAGGCCGCGAGCGTCCGCGCCCGCGTTGGCGAGCACGCGACGACCAGCCAGCCGGTGCAGGGCCGGATGGGCTTCGATGGCAGCCACGTGACCCTCGATCGCCTCACGGCGCCGTTCCGCGAGGCGACGGTGATTGTCAGCGGCCGGATCAACCGCGTGCTCGACGACACCTCGTTCGATCTCACCCTCGAGGGCACGCTCGACATGGCGCCGCTGGTCGAGTGGGCGCCGCCGCCGGTGCCGGTCTCGGGCGCCGGCACGCTTCTCCGGCACGATGACCGGCCCGCTCAGCGGCAACGAGATTCGTCTGGCGTTCCGCTCGCCGGCGCTGACCGTCGCCCGGGCCACCGGGCTGCCGCTCGACGGCGACGTCTCGATCACCTCGGCGCGAGCGCTGGTCGAGCGCTTCCGCCTGGTCGCACCCGGGACGCCGCGCGCGGCCGATCGCCCTGGCACGATCGAGGGCCGCGCCCAGTACACGTTCGGCGCCGGCGCGATCGAGCTCGAGGCGGCGTTCCGTGATCTCGATCTCGACCTGGCGCTGGCCGCCTACGACCAGGAGCCGCTGGCCTTTGCGGCCTGGGAGGACGGCACCGTCACCTTGACGCGCGCCGGACCGCAGGCGCCGCGCCGGCTGCCGTGCCCAGGGCCGCAGCAGCGCGCTGGGCCGCGCCGATCGCATCGCGCTGGCCGGACAGTGGGACGTCACCCTGGAAGACGGCCGCTGGGTCGCCGTCCACGATCACGCGTTGCTCGACACGGTGCGGGCCTCGGGCACGGCGCGCTGGCCCGACGTGGTCGCGCCGGCGCCAGCGCCGCTCAGCGGTCCACTCGCAATCGAGGTCAGCGACATCGGGCGCGCGGTGCGCGCCGCGCGCCAGTCCGGCATCGACGTCTCGGAATCGCTCGAAGCCATCGGCGGCCCGGCCCAGGCCAGCTTCGAACTCGACGGCACGATGGATCACGCGATCGTCCGCGGACGCGCCGAGTCCACCGCGCTGGTCCTGCCCACCGGCGGATCCGGTGTCGCCAGCGCCGATCTCGTGCTCGACCCCGGCTTCGCCGAGGTGCCGCGCTTCGAGCTCACCGCCCAGGGCCTGTCCGTCACCGGCGACGCTCGCCTGGCGTGGGAGTCGGGCCAGCTGGGTGGCGCGCTCGCCGCCGATTCACCTCGATGCCCGACTTCGTGCGGCCGTGGCTGCCCGATGGCGCCGACGCGTTCGCCGGCACCGGACGGCTGACCGCGACGCTGGGCGGTACGACCGAGGTGCCCGACATCCCGTGGCGGATCACCTCGACGCCGATTGCGAACGGCGACCAGATGATTGGCACCGTATCGGGCGAGGGCCGGCTGCTCGGCACCGTGGTCGAAGTCGATCAGCTGCATGTCGAGCAGGGGCCGGGGACGGCCGACGGGCTCGGGGCGCTACGACTACGAATTGGGTACCTACTCGGCGTCGGTGCGCGGCACCGGGCTGCGCGTCGGCCGGGCCATCGCCGGCGAGGCGCTCGGCGAGCTGGTGGTCGACGCTCAGTTCGAGGGCCGCGGCAGCGTCGAGGCGCCGGCGGGACTCAGGCTTCGTCCGCGTCGTACCCGAGGGCGGACGCATCGCCGATCTGGTCGGCGCCTCCGAGACGCGGCTGCAGCTGCCGAGCGGGCGCGTCCAGACCCGAACCTACGTGCCGAAGCTGCAGGCGTTCGTCGACGCCAGCGTGGCGGCGCGCGCGCCGTACGACCTACGCGGTACGGCCGTCGTCAACCGGCTCGACGTCGCACCGCTGGCCCTGGCCGCCGGCGCCGTGGCCGACACCGTGGCCGGCACGGTGAGCCTCAGCGCCACGTTCCAGGGGCAGGCGGCCGATCCCCAGTCGTTGAGCGCCTTCGTCAACCTCCAGGACGTCGCGGTCGACGCCGCCGGCATCCCGGTGCGTCTCGAGCGTCCGGCCCGCATCACCGCAAGCGCCGACGGACTTCAGCGTCGACGATCTCGTTCTGCACGTCGGCACCGGCCTGCTGACCGCATCGGGCCGGCTTGCGCGATCCCGTGCAAGCGCCGCTCGCCGTGTGGTACGGCGGCCCGGTCGGCGATCTCGTGACCATGGCCCGGGCCTTCGGCGTGGCCGCCGATGTCGAGGCGACCGGCCAGCTGAACGCGTGGTGGGAGAGCACCGGCGGTCTCGACAACGCGTCGTCGACGCTCACCCTGCGTGACGGCCACGTCGTGTGGCAGGGCCTGCCGCCGGTCGAGGGGCTGGCGATCGACGCCAGCTTCGACGGGACGATCGTGGCGGTGGATTCGCTGCAAGCGACCTGGCAGGGCGGCGGGATCGAGGGCCGCGCCCGCATCCCCCGCGCCCTGCTCGCGACCGTCGCAGCCGGTAGTGGCCGGGCGCCGCCCGGCCGCGTCGACCTCACGCTGACCGGCCTGACGCAGGAGGCCCTGCGGCCGTGGCTGCCGGCAGACACCGTCAACAGCATCGACGCCCGGGTGTCGGCCACGCTCGGGCTCGACCTGGCGACCGCCGAGGTCAGCGGCATCAGCGGCACGCTGGTCCTCGACCGAAGCGTCGCTCACCGCCGCCGGCGTGCCGATCACCCAAGCCCGCCCGGCGCACATGTCGATCGCCCAGGGCGTCCTCTATTTCGACGACGTGGCGTTCGGCGCCGGCGACCCGGTGATGTTCGGCGGCAGCATCGCCTCCGGCGACCCGATCACGCTCGACATGACGATCACCGGCACGCCCAGCCTGCGTCCGCTCTCCGTGCTCTCGCCGCAGCTCTCGGTGGACGGCCAGGCCACGTTCAACCTCTACCTGACCGGCCCGGCCGCATCGCCGCGGATCACCGGACGCATCGACGTCGACGAAGGCGAGTTCGTGCTGCGCGATCCGCGCGTCATCGCCTCGAACATCTCCGGGCCGATTCTGTTCGAAGGCGACCGCATCTCGATTCCGGGCATCTACGGCTCGATGAACGGCGGGAGCCTCGATGCCAGCGGGCGGGTCACGCTCGACGGCCTGGCGGTGACCGGCGGCGAGATTGCGTTCCAGGCCCGCGCCGTCGCCGTCGAGTACCCGGAGGACGTGGACACCGAGATCGACGCGCTGCTGACGTTGATCCCCGGCCAGGGCGACGTCGGCGCGCCGATGCTGCGCGGCGACGTCCGGGTCCTGCGCGGCGCCTACCGTGGCACCGTGAGCCTGCCGGCGCTGGTCGCCTTCAACCGGGCGCCGGTCGCGGCGGACGACGCCTCCGACTACCTCGACGCGCTGCGCCTCGACATCGCCGTGTCGACCGAGGAGGACCTGGTCGTCGACAACAACTACGGGCGGTTCGAGGCCGGCGCCAACCTGCGGCTGACGGGTACGGTGGGCCGGCCCGGGGCGACCGGCCGCGTCGACCTGCGCGAGGGCGGCGAGATTTTCCTGCTCGGCGGGCTCTACCGGCTCAACCCCAGCAACATCTCGTTCACCAACCCGTCGGCGATCGAGCCGGATCTGGCCATCTCGATGTCCACGCGCTCGAGCGGAGCCGAGTCCACCGTGACGCTCAGCGGCCCGCTGGAGCGCCTCGAGACCAGTGTCACGTCCAGCGATCCCGACGCCAACGAGAGCCTGATGAGCGTGCTGCTCGGCGGCAACTCGCTGGGCCGCGACGAGACCCTGGCGCTGCTCTCGGGCGAGCTGCTGGGGGTGACCGGACGGCGCATCGGCCTCGACAGCCTGCGCCTGGAACGCGGCTTCGACACCGACCTGATCCGGCAGGATCCCGGCCTGATCGCCGAGGACCTCGATCCGTCGACCCGGCTCACCATGTCCAAGCGGCTGCGCTCCAACGTCGAGGTGATCCTGTCCCAGGACCTGCGGCAGAACGGCGGCCTGTCGGCGGTGGTCAGCTACCGGCCGGTGCGCAGCGTCGAGTTGCGGGGGCTCTCGCGCGACAACTCGGACCGCGCGTACACGGTCCGGCACGAGCTCAATTTCGGCGGCGGCGTCGAGGTGCCGTCGGCCGAGCGGGAGTCGGTCGAGGTCTCGGCGGTGCAGTTCGATGGCGCCGGCGGCGACGAGGACGCGCTGCGGCAGCGGCTGCACATGAAGCCAGGCGACACGTTCGACTTCGTGGGCTGGCGCGAAGACGTCGACCGCCTGCAGGAGTGGTATCGCGAGCAGCGGCACCTCGAGGCGCGGGTGCGGCCGTCGCGGGCGACCGCCGCCGATGGCTCGGCCGTGCTCACCTATCGCGTGACGGCCGGGCCCGAGACGGTGCTGGACGTGACCGGCGCCACCCTGCCGTCGAGCCTGCTCCGCCGCCTCGATGACGTGTGGTCCGACAGCGTCTTCGACCGCTTCCTGCTCGAGGAGTTGCAGCGCGAGGTGGCGCTCGACCTGGTGCGTCGGAATCGTGATCGGCGCCGCGGTCGAGACCAGCGTGGCCGAGTCGTCGCCGGTCCGCAAGACGGTCCGGGTGCAGGTTCGCGGCGGCGAGCAGGTCAAGCGGCGCGAGCTGCGCTGGGAGGGAAATGTCGCCAGCTCGCACGGGGAGCTCGACGCGGTGCTGCAGGCTCGCGGCCTGACCGACTACGCGTGGATCGACCCGCCGGTCGTCGTCGAGCCGGTGCGCGAGCACTACCTGGCCGAAGGCTACCGGGTCGTCGCCATCTTCCCCGAGCTGCCGCGCTTCGAGGGCGACGCCGCGGTGCTGTCGGTGGCGGTGAAGGAAGGCCCGGCCACGCGCATCACCAGCGTCGGCTTCGAGGGCGTGGGCCCCGAGGTGCGCGAGGCGGTCGAGTCGGCGGGGCGCCTGCCCGAGCAGCAGCCGTACCGCCCGGCCGACGTCGACGAGGCGCGGCGCCGGATCGAAGCGGTCTATCGCCAGCGCGGGTTCAACGACGTGGTGGTCACGCCGCGGGTCGCCATGGAGCCGACCGAATCGGCGGCGATCGTCTTCGCCGTCGTCCCCGGCCGGGAGCAGGTGTTGAGCGAGGTGGTCGTCGACGGCATCGACCGAACCCGTCCCGGGGCCGTCACCGGGGCGCTGGGCCTCGATCCAGGGACGCCGGTGGACCTCACGCGGTGGGCGCAAGCGCGCAAGCGCGTGTTCGATACGAACGTCTTCCGCCAGGTGGACGTCCGGCCCGAGCCCGTCGCCTCGGACGGCGCCGGGCCGCAACCGGTCCGGGCGCGCGTCTCGGTGACCGAGTGGCCGACCTGGCGCTTCCGCTACGGGCTCCAGTTCAACGACCGGAGCTTGGTCGAGCCGGGCGGCGAAGCCGTGGTCGGCCGCGAGCGCGACCTGGGCGTGGTCGCCGACATCCAGAATCGCAACGTCTTCGGACGGGCGTTCACCTACGGCCTCTACGGGCGAGTCGAGCGGCGCCTCTACTCGACCAGCACCTACCTCACGTTCCCGACGCTGTTCGGTCGGGCGATTCAAACCAACGTCTTCGGCTCCTCGTCGCGGCAGGACATCGCGCTGGTCGCCGGCGGGGCGCCCGAGCTGCGGCGCGGACGGCGACTGGTCTCGATCGAGCAGCGCATCCGGCGCGGGCGGGCGTTCGAAGCGACCTACGGCTACCGGGTGACCAAGGAGCGGCTCGTCCCGCTCGATCCCGACGACCTGTTCCTGCAGGAGACGCTCACCGGCCGCTTCACCAGCGCGGCGCTGATGGATCGCCGCGACGATCCGTTCAACGCGGCGACCGGCTGGTTCTCATCGGTGACCATCGAGCGAGTCAGTGAGTTCGAATCGGGTGCCGACTCGATCAAGCTGCTGGGGACGCTCTACTACTTCTGGAAGATCGGCCCGATCACCATGGCCTCGGCGGTGCGGGTCGGCGGGGCGTACCTCGATCCGCTGCCCTTCAGCGAGCGCTTCTACGTCGGCGGCGCCGACACGGTGCGCGGCTACCCCGAGAACGGGGCCGGACCGCTCAACCTGATCGGGCTGCCGGCCGGCGGCAACGCCCAGCTGATCCTGAACGAGGAGCTGCGGACGCCGATCTTCGGCCGGCTCAAGGGCGTGGTCTTCGTCGACGCCGGCAATGTCTATCAGAAGAACCGCGAGATCGGCTTTTCCGACCTGGCGGTGGGTTACGGCGTCGGCCTGCGGTTGGACACGCCGTTCTCGCTGTTCCGGCTCGACTTGGGCATACCGTCCAGGGGCAACAGCCAACGCTTCTACTTCGGCATCGGCCAGGTGTTCTAAAGACAGGGACCAGGGACCAGGGAACGGGGACCAGGGCAGGCGTACACGATGCGGCTGTGGGCGTGGAACTGGTAGTCATCAGAGGTGCGGGATGAGCCGACGGGGAGCATGGATCGCCGCGGGCGTGGTGCTCAGCCAGATGATCGTCGCAGGACAGGCGGCGGCGCCCCGGGATCGGCTGGCGCTACTCGCCCCCTTGATCGGGAAATGGACCGGCACGACCGAGGGCGAGCCGGGCGCTGGCACCGTCGAGCGCGAGTACCAGTGGATCCTCGGATCGCGCTTCGTCGAGCTTCGCAACGTCAGCATCTATCCGCCGCAGGCGAAGAACCCCAAGGGCGAACGCCACGAGGACCGCGGCATCTTCAGCGACGACGCGGCCCGCACGACGATCGTCTTCCGCCAGTTCCACGTCGAAGGCTTCGTCAACCAGTACGTCCTCGATTCGGCGTCGACGCCCGACCGGCTCGTGTTCACTACCGAGGCGATCGAGAACATCCCGGCGGGATGGCGGGCGCGCGAGACCTACGCCATCGGCGCCGATCGGCTGGAGGAGACGTTCGAGCTCGCCGAGCCGGGCAAGGCGTTCGCGGTCTACTCACGCAGCCGCCTCACCCGGATCAAGTAGCGAGCGATAAGTGCAGAGACGCCGCCGGGACGACACGAGCATCAGGCCCGTGGGCCGGCGGCGTTCTGCGGACGGTGCACGGCGGGGGAACCCCGGCGCCACCGCATGTCGGACTCAGCCGCGCAAGGCGTTGAGTGCCAGCTGGGCCATCTTTCGTTCCGGCGCATCGGGCGCGAGCTGCATGAACATCTGGAAGCGCTCGGCCATCTGGTTGAACCGCTTGGCGCGCTGGTGCGCCAGACCGGCGTTGTAGAACGCGTAGGCGAAGCCGGGCATCAGCTCGCAACTACGATCGAGCGCCTGCGCGGCCGCGTCCCAGTCGCTGCGCCGCAGCTGCACCAGCCCGAGCTGGTAGTGGGCGAAGCCCAGGTCGCCGTTGATGTCGCGGGCGCGGGTCGCCTCGTTGACGGCTTCGTCCATCGCCCCGTCGATCAGCGCGATGGCCGACTGGCCGATCGCCCTTCCAGGCCTCGTCCGGGCCGTTGGAGAGACGCGCGAACTCCTCCCGCGCCGGCTGCGGCTGATCGAGCCGCAGGTAGGCCTGGCCCGCCAGGTAGGCGGACGTCGGGTCGGCATTGCCGGCCTCGCGCTCCGACTGGACGCGCTGGACCGCTTCGGCGTAGGCGCCGCGTTCGATCAGGGACTGCGCCGACTGCTGCTCGGCGCCCACCTCGACGGCGACGAGGGCCGCCGCGGCCGAGCTGGCCAGGACGAGACGTGCAAAGGCGTTCATGCCCGACAGTTTTGCAAGGGGGGTGCCAGACCGGGCAACCGGGAACGGCCGGGTTCCGAGGAGATACCCCAGTCTGGCGGCCCGGCGACTGGCACTCGGTGGCCTGAAGGATGTACAAATTGCCTCCGCCATGTCAGAACCTGACCGGCTGGCCGACCTGGTGGACCGCGTGATGACAGGCGACCCCTGGCACGGCCCTACCGTTCGGGCGCTCGTGCAAGACCTGACGCCCGCCGAGGCGGCGCGCACTCCGCTGCCCGGCGTCCATTCGATCTGGGAGCTGGTCCTGCACATGACCGGCTGGGCGCGCGAGGTGCAGGCCCGGCTCGAAGGCGGCACCGCCGGAGAGCCTGCCGCTGGTGACTGGCCGGCGGCGCCGGATCCAACCGACGCCGCCTGGGAACGCGATCGCCGGGTGCTGTTCGAGGTGCACGCGGCGCTGGCCGCGGCCATCCGTCTCGCCCCGGCGGCGATGCTCGACCAGCCGGTGGTCGACTATCGCGATCGTGCCGCCGGGACCGGGCTGTCCAAGTACCTGACCCTGCACGGCCTCGTGCATCACACCGTGTACCACTCAGGGCAGATCGCCCAGCTGCGCCGCGCGCTGCGCCCGTGAATCTGCCTCACCACCGGTAGGCGCGCTGTGACCACGGCCGCAGCCGGAACGGGCACGCGCCCGGGCCCCCGGCCGGGCCGGGTGGGTTGGCCCAGTTGGTCCCCGGGCCGCCGCGCGGTCCGGGGGAATTCCAGCACCGGTGTGGATGCGCCACGGCCGGCGAGAGACCGAGCACGAGCACTGCCAGCCAATTCAGGACCAGCGTGGGCAACAAGTTGGCCGAACGGGAAGGCGTCATCGGGATCCGCCGGATGGGGGCGGGCGTGGCGACATCTGTCGGGTTAGACCGGTCTCCCGGCACGAGGTTGAAACTGCTATACTCCCGAGGAGCTTTACGCATAGGGGCATCCGACCGCCGCCCGTCGCGGCACCGGGTGTTCGCCAGCAGCCGCCCACCAGGCGGCTTGCGTCCGGGTCGCGCGGGCCTTCGGTCGTCACCGCGCACCGGCCGTGTGGGAAGCCCGGCACCACGCACGGGACCGCGTGCACGGTGCAGTCAACCGATTTCAGTTCCGAGTGTCGTCCACCGCATCGGCCGTGTCCCGAGGTGAATCCGCGCCTGTCACCAGGCACGCGGGGCTGGCGCTCGCCCTGGTGGTCGCGGCGGCGTTCGTCGCCCCATTGGGAATCCGCGCCGCCAACCGCATCGTCGTCGGGGCGACGCCCGATCTCGGCTACCTTCCGGCGCTCGAGCTGCGACGAGCGCACGGGGAGTTCCGCGACAGCGTCATCAGCGATCTGCGCTACGGCCAGCCGCCGTGGGTGTTCATCGGCGACTCGATGATGGGCACCCGGATCGATCCGACGTATCTCGGGCGGATCTCCTCCACGCACGACGAGAACGTGGCGTTCCTGTTCCACCCGGCGACCGGCCCGGCCTGGTGGTATCTGGCCTTCAAGAACCACCTCGTCGCGTCGGGCATTCGGCCGCGCGCCGTGTTCGTGTTCTTCCGCGACACCAACCTCACCGATACGCTCTTCCGGCTCGAGAGCCTGTATGGCAACGGGCTCGACGACGTGGCGCATCGGCAGGAGCCCGAGCTGAACGCCCTCGTGGCGGCGCGGCGGCGCGGCGTCTGGTCGCAGGTGCACACGGCGGCGGTGCGCGCCTACCAGACCGATGTCGCCACCGGGTGGCTGGAGCCGGCGATCCGCCGCTGGTTCGTCAACTGGCGTCATCCCGACGCCAGTGTCCGGTTGCGCTTCGACCGGTCGTTGAACGAGCGCTTCGACCTCGCCGGTCTGCGGGCCGACGTCGCCGCTGATCTGTCGGCCGCCAACGAGTCGGCCGACTTCGCCCGCGACCTGCCGACGTCGGTGCTGCCGCTCCTGACCGGCTTGGCGCGCGAGCACGGCATCACGGTGTGTTTCGTGCGCGTGCAGCGCCGCCCGCGCGGCACCGAGCCGCCGCCGCAGTCGGCCAACTTGCGACGGTATGTCGCCGACCTCCGCGCCTGGGTCGAGGCCAATGGCGCCCTGTTCCACGACGATTGGGGCGATCCGGAACTGCCCGAATCGATCTACGCCGACGGCGATCACGTCCGCGATCGCCAGCACTACACCACGGTGTTCCGTCGCCGGCTGGATCCGCTGTTCCGATGATCTTCCACAGCCTCGACTTCGCCGCCTTCTTCCTGATCGTCGTGACGATCTACTGGCGGCTGTCGCACCGGGCGCAGAACGTCCTGCTCCTCGTCGCCAGCTACGTGTTCTACGGCTGGGTCCATCCGTGGTTCGTGGCGATCATGCTGGCCTCGACCACCGTCGACTACTGGGCCGGCCAGCGGATGGAAGACGACCCGGCGCACAAGCGCCGCTATCTGTGGGCCAGCCTGGGCGTGAATCTGGGCATGCTCGGGGTCTTCAAGGTACTTCAACTTCTTCGTCGAGAACGTCCGCGACGTGCTCGGGGCGATGGGGCTCACAGTGGCGACGCCGCTGCTCGAGATCGCGCTCCCCGCCGGCATCTCGTTCTACACCTTCCAGGCACTCAGCTACACCGTCGACGTCTACAAGGGCGAGATGCGCGCCCGCCGCAACCCGATCGACTTCGCGCTGTTCGTCGCCTTCTTTCCGCACCTGGTCGCGGGGCCGATCATGCGAGCCAGGAACCTGCTGGTTCAGGTCGAGCGGCCGCGGGTGTGGGACGCCGACCGTGCCCGCAGCGGTGTGGTGCTGGTGATCTGGGGGCTGTTCAAGAAGCTGGTGATCGCCGACAACGTCGGCGTCATCGCCAACCGCGTGTTCTCGCAGCACGACCCCGCCTTCGAGGTGCTGTGGGCCGGGGTGTTCGCGTTCGGCATGCAGATCTACGCCGACTTCTCCGCCTATTCGGACATCGCCCGCGGCGTCGCGCGCTGGTTCGGCTTCGAGCTGATCGTCAACTTCAATCACCCCTACGTCGCCCACAGCCCCGGCGACTTCTGGCGGCGCTGGCACATCTCGCTGTCGACCTGGTTCCGCGACTACGTCTACATTCCGCTGGGCGGCAACCGCGGTGGCGCGCTGGTGGCGTCGTGCACGCTCATCACCACCTTCCTGGTCTCGGGGTTCTGGCACGGGGCGAGCTGGAACTACGTGCTGTGGGGCTTCTATCACGGCGTCCTGGTCTGGGGCACGCGCGCCATCGGCCACTCCCTCGACCTGCCGGAGTACTGGCCCGGCCCGCTGGCGCTGGTGCAGATCGGGCTCACCTGGACGGCGATGATGGCCGGCTGGCTGTTCTTCCGCGAGACCAACGGCGACTTTCTCGGCCACTTCCTGCGCCTGTCGCCGGCCTCGTCGATGGAGGGCGAGGCGGCGGTCGGCCTGCACTTCTTCGTCCTGGCCGCGACCTGGTCGCTGCCGCTCTTCGTCCACGACCTGTGGGCCCTCGCCCGCGAGCGCGGGGTCCTGGCCGTGTCGTGGATCGAATCGTACATGACGGGCCTGCGCCTCACCGCCGTTCAGGCGGCCGGCGTCGGCGTGCTCGCGTCCCTGACGCTCGTGCTCCGCAGCACGACGTCGCTCGACTTCATCTACTTCGCGTTCTGAGGAACCAGAAATACAGAGGACAGACTCTATGTCAGACGAACGACTCAAGATTGCCGTATTCATCGACTTCGACAACATCGAGATTGGGGTGAGGAACACCCTCGGTCTCAGCTTCGACATCGGCGCCGTGCTCGAAGCCATCAAGGAGCGCGGTGAGATCATCACCAAGGTCGCCTACAGCGACTGGAAGCGCGGCGACTACGGCCGGGCGATGGCCAACCACGCCGTCCGGCTGGTGCAGCGGGTGATGACCCCCGGCGGCGACAAGAACGGCGCCGATATCAACCTGGCGCTCGACGCCCTCGAGATGGCCTTCACCCACGACCACATCAACGCCTTCGTCATCGTCGGCGGCGACAGCGACTTCATCACCCTGGTGGAGAAGCTCAAGCAGTACGACAAGAAGGTGTTCGTGGTCGGCGGCCGCCAGTTCTCCAGCCAGGTGATGCAGAAGAACTGCACCGAGTTCATCGCCTACGAGAACATCGCCCGCAGTGCGCCGCGCGCCGCCGTCCGATCGCTCGCGGCCGGTGTCGGTCGGCCAGACGATGCCGATCGACGGGGTCGTGCCGCTGGTGCGGCGTGCCCTCAAGGTGCTGGCCGACCGCGAGGTCACGCCGCAGCTCGGCCTGCTCAAGAGCACGCTGCTCCAGCTCGACTCGTCGTTCTCCGAACGCGACTACGGCGTCAGCACCTTCCGCGACTTCGCCGAGAAGCTGGCCGAGAAGGGCATCGTGCTGCTCAAGCACACTGGACGCAGCACCCTGGTCGAGCTGAGCGAGGCGGGCGCGGCGATGGCCGACGCCGCCACGCCGGTCGTCGCCGAGGCGCCGGCGCTGAACGGCGGCGCCGTCGAGGGCGTGGCCGGAATGCCGACCGCGCCGACGCCGCGGGCCCCCCGCGAAGTCGATCCGGCCACGGCCGAGGCCCTGGCCGAGGGCGTCGAGCTGGTCCGCAACCTGCTGGCCGATCCGCCGCAGCCGCCGCGCTGGCCGATGTACCTGCGTCAGATCAAGCAGTTCATCCGCGCCAGCCACCCCGACTTCGACGATCGCAAATACGGATTGATCGTCGATCTGATGCGGGCCTGTCAGAAGGAAGGCCTGATCAAGCTGGAGCGCGATCGCCAGGGCGGCCTGCGCGTGTTCAGCGCCGCCGGCCCGTCGGCCGAGTCCAAGGCGGCCGGGCCCGCCGCGGACGCCCAGCCGGCCGCGCCGCCCTCGTCGGCCAACGTCTACCGGCCCAAGAGCGTGACGCTCGGCTGGGTGATGGGTGACGACGGCGAAGAGGCGGGCGAGTCGGCCGAGGCCGGCAGCGACGGCGAGGGCGGAGACCTCGACCTGCCGGTGCAGATCGCGCCGATCGTGCCCGACGAGATCGAGCCCGAGGACGACCAGTCGAAGTTCTTCGCGCCAGGAAGCGCGAAGGAGCCGATCAGCGCCGGTCCGGTGGCGCGCGGCGTCAAGCGGGGACCGCGGCGCACGATGAGCGCCGAGGACGCCGCCGACCGGCCCAAGCGCGCGCGCAAGGCGCCGGCCGGTGGCGGCCGGAGGGCGCCGGCGCGGCGGCCGAAGTAATCGGTTGGCGGCCCGAATTCTGCTACGGGTTCTTGGGATCCACGGCGGCGCACGCCGAGCTCGGCGAGCTTCGCCGTGATCATCTTGCCGTGCGTCGCCGGGCTGACCTGCTTGTCGATGTGCAGGAGACGCCCGTCGAGACCGATGAAGAACGTCCAGCGGGACGCGAAGGGCTGGTCTTCGTCCACCACGCCGTACGCGGTGGCGACGGCGCGCGTCGGATCGCTCAGGAGCGGGTAGTCGACGCCGAGCGACTGGGCGAACGCCTTGTTCGTCTCCGGCGCGTCCACGCTGATCGAGAAGAGTGCGGCGTCGAAGCGCCGAATCTCATCGCCACTCTCACGGAGTGACCGGCACTCGGCCGTTCAACCGCTGGTGAAAGCCTTGGCGAACCAGGCGAGGACGACCACCTGTTTGCCGGCGTAGTCCGACAGACTGTAGGTTCGTCCGTCCGACCCGACGAGTGAGAACGGCGGCGCGTGGTCGCCGACCTTCAACGCCACCTGGCGAGCGGCACTCCCGGCGCCCGGCACCGAGATCCACAGGGTCAGCGCGAGGAGAGCCAAGCGACGCATGGGCGCTTCCGAGGCGTAGCATACACGAGTGACGGGCCTATAATCCCACCGCAAATGCGGCTGGCACCGGGCGCGCGGATCAGCGGCTACGAGGTGGTGTCCGGCCTGGGCGAGGGCGGGATGGGCGAGGTGTATCGGGCCCTCGACCCCACTCTGCACCGCTACGTCGCGATCAAGCTCGTGCACGAGGCGTTTTGCCACCACCCCGACAGCCTGCTCAGGCTGCGGCGCGAGGCGCGCGCCCTGGCGTCGCTCAACCACCCCCACATCGCCACGCTGTACGAGCTGGCCGAGTTCGAGGGCGGGTGCGGCATCGTGATGGAACTCGTCGACGGCGAGACGCTGGCCGACGCCTTGGCCGCGCGGCGGCTGAAGCTGACCGACGTGCTTCGCCTCGGATCGCAGAATCGCCTCGGCGCTCGAAGCCGCGCACGAGCACGGCCTGGTGCACCGCGACCTCAAGCCGGCCAACATCAAGATCACCGCCAGCGGCGACGCGAAAGTGCTCGATTTCGGACTGGTGAAATCCGAGGACGAGCCGTCCGGGGCAACAGCCGTCTCGACGCTGGCGACCGCCAGCGGCGCCGTGGTGGGCACCGCTTGCTACATGAGCCCGGAGCAGGCGCGTGGCGCGAGTCTGGACCGCCGGTCGGACCTCTGGGCCTTCGGCTGCGTGCTGTATGAGATGTTGACCGGCCGGCGTGCGTTCGACGGTCCGTCGTCGTCCGACGTCCTGGTTTCGGTCCTCGAGCGCGAGCCCGACTGGTCGGCGCTTCCGGACGGCACCCCGCTGCCGGTGCAACGACTGCTGCGGCGTTGCCTCCAGAAGGACGTCCGGCGCCGGCAGCGCGACGCCGGCGACGCCCGCCTCGAACTCGACGACGCCGCCACGCTCGACCCGCGGCCCGATCCACCGTCCGATCGTGTGGCGGCGCCGGTGGCCCGCCGGTCGTGGATTCGAACCGCAGCCATGCTGGCAGCCGGAGTCGCGATCGGCGCAACGTTGATGGTCCTCTTCGCGCGGGCGCCGGCCGGCCCCGTACCACTCCCGGTCGAGTTCTCCGTGACGTTGGCCGACGGCGAGCGGCTCGGCACCACCGACCTGTCGGCGACCGCCATGTCCCCTGACGGCCGTCTCGTGACTTACCTCGTCGCGCGTGGCAGTACCACGCAGCTCCTGCTCCGGCGGCTGGAGGCGATGGGGTCGGTGCCCGTGCCGGGCACCACCAACGCGCTCAGTCCGTTCTTCTCGCCCGACAGCCAGTGGATTGGCTTCTTCGCCGACGGCAAGTTGAAGAAGGTGCCCGTTGCCGGCGGGCCGCCCGTCACGATCTGTGACGCGGGCGGCGGCTTCGGCGGCAGCTGGGGCACCGATGGGACCATCGTGTTCGCGCCGGAAGCCGGGTCGGCGCTCCAGCGGGTGTCCGCCGACGGCGGCACGCCGGCGCGCGTGACCACCCTCGACGTGGCCCGCGGCGAGTTCAGCCACCGCTGGCCAGAATTCCTGCCTGGCAGTTCTCAGGTCCTGTTCACCGATCGGCACGGTGGGCGAGTGGGACGAGGCCGAAATCGTCGTCCAGTCGCTCGACACGGGCCAGCGCACGACACTCGTCAAGGGCGGCACGCATCCGCACTACCTGGCCGGCGGATTCCTCGCCTACACGCACGCCGGGGCGGTCTGGGCGGCGCCGCTCGACCTGCGGCGGCTCGCGCTGACCGGGCCGCCCGCACGCGTGATCGACGGCGTCGCCGCCTCGGTCGACGGCGCCGCGCAGTTCGCGGTCTCGCCGACGGGCGCCAGCATCCATCTTCGGCCGAGCCCCGGCTCGTCAGCCCGGCGGCTGATCGTGGTCGAGGGATCGGAGATGACGCCGCTGGCGGCATCGGCCCACCGCTACGTCACGCCGCGCGTGTCGCCCGACGGCCGGCGTGTGCTGGTCGGTGTCGCCGACGATGCGGAGCACGTCTGGGCCTACGAACTGCGCACGAGCATGCTCACCCAGATCACGTTCGACGCGGCGAATCGTTCGCCGATATGGACGGCCGACGGGCTGCGTGCCACCTTCGCCTCGAATCGTAACGGCGCGCTGAATCTCTTCGTGGCGCCCGCCGATGGGCGAGGCCCCCCGGAACGCCTGACGACGAGTGACGCGCTGCAACTGCCCGGCGCCTGGTCTCCCGACGGCGCCGTGCTGGCCTACATGGAACAGAATCCGTCCACGGGGCGCGGCGTCTGGCTCTTGCGTCCCGGCGGCGAGCGCGTGCCGTTGGCCGATTCCGCCGCTGACGAAAGTGCGCCGCGATTCTCGCCCGACGGCAGATGGATCGCCTACGTCTCGAACGAGTCGGGCCAGGCGGAAGTATTTGCCCGGTCGTTGTCAGCGACCGGAGCGGCGCGCAGGATTTCAACCGGGGGCGGCGTGGAACCCGTGTGGCGGCGCGAGGGCGGAGCGCTCTACTACCGCGCGCAGAACCGGCTGATGGCGGTGCCGGTGCTCGACACCGCTTCACTGCGGATGGGCCCGGCTCGCGTCGTGTTCGACGGCGCGGCCGAGCCAGGAACGTTCGATGCCGCCGGCTACGACGCCATGCCGGGCCCCGATCGGTTCGTCATGATTGCGAACGCCGCGCAGAATCCGCCGCCGACGGAACTTCAAGTGACCCTGAACTGGGCGCCGGCCCTGCCGGCGCGGTAGGCGTGCACACTACCGCGGCGATTTCGAACCCTTCACCGAGGCCGTGTACTGCTGCCCGAGTGGTCCGACCGCACCCGCGACCGCTTTGATCATCGCTTCGACGGTGGCCTTGGCAGCATCGTAGTCGACCAGCGCCTCACGGTTCTCGAGTGAGACCCGGGCCCGGGTCACGCCTTCCACGGACAACAGTGCCGACCGCACTGGCTCGATGCAGCCCTCTCACGTCATGCCCTCGATGACGAGTGCGACCGTGGCCGGTTGAGCCTGATCACTGTGGTCCTCCGCGCCCTGCAACGCGATCGAACCCAGCGCCAGCGCGATAGTCGCGATCCATCGTCGTCGTGTGGACATCGTGGCTCCCCGTGGGTGTGCCAAGCGTTGACGTTCGCCACAAGATACAACAACAGGGGCCCGGGACTCGGGACTTGAGGGGCCGGGGATCGGGGCCCGAGGCTCGGGTCTCGGGCTTCCCACGATCACGCTAGGAAGTAACTCACTCGGGTGTGGTTCTTCGCAGCGCCACACTGGCATCCCCGGGACCCGGCCATCCCGAGCCCCGGTCAGCGTTCGTAGTCCGTCTCAACGTATCCGTGCGACGGGCTCCACTGGACCCGTCGCGGCGGCAGCGTCGTCGGCCGGCCGGGGCGATGGACGTAGACCATCACCTCGGTGTAGCGCGCCTTGAGCGGCTCGACCAGTTCGCGGGCGATGGCCAGCGCGTCGGCGACGTGCCTGGTCTCCACCTGAAGCACCAGCACGCTGCCGGCGACCAGTTGCTCGGTGACCGTCCACCGCGCCCAGGGTTGCGCGGCGCGCTTGACCGGGGGCGGCGTGTGCGCCGTGCTGACGACGCCAGGGCGCGCCGGCGCCGACACGAGAAACCACGCGCCGACGCTGACGGCGCAGCCGAGGACGCCGACCACGACGAGCGCGGCCCGGCTCACGCGCGCACGATAGACCCGTTGCCCCGGGGGCGCAAGCCCCGCACCGGCCGGGCCTACCGGGTCGCGGCGGCGCCGGTCCACTGCGCCCGGAGCCTGGCGCGATCCACGGCCGTGCCGCGCAGGTAGACCTGGGCGATCCGGCGGGTGTTGGTGATGTCGTCGAGCGGGTTGGCGTCGAGCACGACGAAATCCGCGCTCTTGCCCGGCGCGATGACGCCGAGGTCGTCGAGGCCGAGGATGCCGGCCCCGGTGCTGGTGGCGGCTCTCAGCACCTGCGCCGGCGTCATGCCGGCCGCGACCATGTTCTCGACCTCGGTGTGCACGGTCCAGCCGACGAACTGGTCCCCGGTCTGGCCGCCGCCGTCGGTCCCGACGCCGATGCGCGTGCCGGCGGCGCTGAGCCTGGCGATCCCCGCGGCCATCCGCTCCCACGCGCCCCGGGCGCGATCGCGCTCCGCCGCGGTCTGACCGGCGAGCCGCTTCTGCAGCCGGGCGATCTGCGCCGGCGACACCGTCTCTTGCACCAGCGGGTGCACCGGGTCGAGCCACGGCGCCGATACGACCCGCCGCGGCCCGCCCAGCGCCAGCAGCAGGAACACCTGCGGTCGGGCCTGCATCAGCCCGACCAGCTCGTCGTCGACGTCCTGGAACGCGTGGCCGAAGCCGTCGACGCCGGCCCGCAGCAGCGCTTTCGCGTCCTCGAGCGCGGTGGCGTGGACCATGACGCGCAGGCCGCGCCGGTGTGCCTCGTCGATGATCGCCCCGTAGAGCTCCGGCGTCAGCTTGCGGACCGCGCCGCCGCGATTGTCGACCCAGGTCTTGACGATGGCGACGCCGCGCCCGGCCAGCTCCGCGACCGCGGCCCGCGCCTCGGCCTCGGTCGTGATGCGGTAGGCCGAGTGCCGCATGTTGTCGGGCCGCACCTCGTCGGGCGGTGCCAGGCCGCGTCCGGCGGTCAGGAAGCGCGCCGCGTCCGGTATGCGGCCGGCACGCGAGTCGTCACGCACCTGATACGGCAGATCGGTGAAGTCCGATCCCATGGCCTGGCCGGCCGCCACCCCGAAGTAGGCGTAGCGCTGCAGGTGGTCGACGATGTTCTCGCGGGTGTAGTTCTGCGGACCGCTGGTCAGGTCGCGCATGTAGCCGATGTGGGCGTGCGCATCGATCATCGCCGGGATGATCGTCTTGCCCGACACGTCGACGCGGGTCGCCGCCGCCGGCACCGCGGTCCGCCCCTGTTCGCCGACCGCGACGAACCGGCCGCCCTCGACCACGAGCGTGGCGCTGGCGATCGCCGCGCCGTCCTGGCCGGTAATGACGCGCGCGCCGTCGAATACGACGATGCCGGTCTGGGTCGGCTGGTCGATCGCCGATTGGGCGCCGCACGCCGTGACCCAGCCCAGTCCGGCGATGGTCAACACCGCGGCGGCGAGAGCGAACGTGGCCCGGTTCACCGCGCCACCATAGGCGCGATCCGCGGGTGGCGCAAGGCTATACTCTTTCGCACGCGTTTCCGGTCCGGGGGATCTGTCCTGAGCCGCCTAGCCCCTAGCCGCTAGCCGCTACGCTTGTCCTATACCGCCAAAGACATCACCGTCCTCGAAGGCCTGGAGCCGGTCCGCAAGCGTCCCGGCATGTACATCGGCGGCGTCGGCAGCGCCGGCCTGCACCACCTCGTCTGGGAGATCCTCGACAACTCGATCGACGAGGCGATGAACGGCCACGCCTCGACCATCGCCGTCACCCTGCACGACGACGGCTCGTCGGTGACCATCACCGACGACGGCCGCGGCATTCCGGTGGACGCGCATCCGAAGACGAAGAAGAGCGCCCTCGAAGTGATCTTCACCGTGCTCCACGCCGGCGGCAAGTTCGAGCAGGGCAACTACAAGACGGCGGGCGGCCTGCACGGCGTCGGCGCCAGCGTCGTCAACGCGCTGTCGCGCGATCTCGTCGCCACGGTGAAGCGCGACGGCCAGCAGTGGGAGATGTCCTTCAAGCAGGGCAAGCCCGCCGCCGCGCTGAAGAAGGTCGGCCCGTCGCGCGGCAGCGGCACGACGGTGTTCTTCCGCCCCGACCCGACGATCTTCCCCAAGGTCGAGTTCGATCCGCAGATCATCCGCGACCGGCTGGAGGTGGCGAGCTTCCTCCACAAGGGCGTGAAGGTCACCTTCGACGACCAGACGACCGGCACGAAGCACAGCTTCCAGCACGAGGACGGGCTCGCCGACTACCTCAGGAAGATCCTGGCCGAGCGGTCGAGCAAGCCGGTGCACGAGGCGCCGTTCGTGCTCGCCAAGGACAACGGCCTGCGCCTCGAGCTGGTGCTGCAGTGGACCGAGTCCACCGACGAGCACCTGCGCAGCTACGTCAACGGCATCCCCACCGGCTCCGGCGGCACGCACGAGAACGGCCTGCGCGCCGGGCTGGGCAAGGCGGTGCGCAACTTCATCGACACGCACACGCTCTCACCCAAGGGCGTGACGCTCACCGCCGAGGACATCCGCGAGGGGCTGACCGGGGTGCTGTCGATCTTCCTCGCCGAGCCGCAGTTCCAGGGCCAGACCAAGGACCGGCTCAACAACCCCGAAGTGACCAGCGCCGTCGACGGCCTGGTGCGGCCGGGGCTCGAGCACTGGCTCAACACCAACATCTCGGTCGCCGAGGCGATCGTCGCCCGCATCATCCTGGCGGCGCGGGCCCGTGAAGCGAGCCGCGCCGCGCAGGCCGACATCATCCGCAAGGGGCCGACCGCCGGGCGCGTCAACCTGCCCGGCAAGCTGGCCGACTGCACCCATCCCGGCGCGGTGACCAGCGAGCTCTTCGTCGTCGAGGGCGACTCGGCCGGCGGCTCGGCCAAGCAGGGGCGCGACCGCGCCCGCCAGGCCATCCTGCCGCTGCGCGGCAAAGTGCTCAACACCGAGGGCATCTCGACGTCGAAGGTGCTCGAGAACAAGGAGCTCGCCGACCTCGCCACCGCGCTGGGGTGCGGGGTCGGCAAGGCGTTCGACCTGGCGCGGATGCGCTACGGCAAGGTGATCATCCTCGCCGATGCGGATTCCGACGGCCACCACATCGCGACGCTGCTGCTGACGTTCATGTACCGGCACATGCCGCAGCTCATCGCCGCCGGCCGCGTCTACCTGGCGCAGCCGCCGCTCTACCGCATCGACATCGGCAAGGAGACCTTCTGGGCGCTCGACGAGGCCCACAAGGCGCAGATCCTCAAGCAGCGATCGGGCCGCGCCACGCCCGAGATCACCCGCTTCAAGGGCCTGGGCGAGATGATGCCGAAGGTGCTGTGGGAGACGACCCTCAACCCGCGCACGCGCCGGCTGCTGCGCGTCGACGTCGCCGATCAGCTGCTGACCGACCGGGTGATGAACGAGCTGATGGGCAAGGACGCCTCAGCCCGGTTCCGCTTCATCATGGACCGGGCCGAGGACGCGCAGGAGCTCGACGTCTAGCGGTTGACGGGGCCGAGCATCGGACGCACGTGGACCACGTGCGTGCCGGCCAGGCGGTCGTGCACGGTGCGGCGTCGCTCGTCGAACAGCGCCGGCAGGCACGGCAGGCCCAGCATCGCCACCGACGCGAGCCAGCCCACGGCACGCAGCAGCGCGCGCGCCCACGACACGTTCTCGTCGTCGCCGCCGACCACCCGGATGCGCACCAGCCGCTTGCCGAGGGTCTGGCCCGACTGGCGGGTGAGGCCGGCCACGTAGAGCAGCGCCAGCGCCAGACCGAACATCGCCATCGGCCCGATCCGAATCGTCTGCAGGCTGTCGACCGAAAGCGGGAGACCGGCGATGCCCATGGTCACGGCCAGCACCAACGCGTCGAGTAGCGCCAGGACCACCAGGTCAGCGAGCGTGGCCACGAGCCGATGCGGCAGGCCGGCGAAGTCCGGCCCGTAGGTGCGGCCGGTTGGGAAACGCGCCGTCGTCGCCCATGTGGATGATGAGCGGCAGATCCCCGGGGTCCTCGCGGAGCAGCCGCACCGAGCGCCGCGGTGGCCGGTGCAGCGTCGGGCGCGGCGCCGCAACGACCGGCCGGGGTGCGACTGAGCTGCGGTCAGCGGCATCGAATCGGCGCTGTGGGCGCCGGCGGTGTCGCCGGCGTCCGCGCGGGCGCCTCGTCGGCCGCGACGTCTCGCAGTCCGAGCCCGATGGGCGACGAACGGCGACCGTCGGGGACAGGCGGAGAAGGCATGCTCAGGTTGAATTCTACACTTGCCACCGGCTAGCAGGCTTCGAGGTGTCGCCGCGCCTGCCCCGACCGCTCATGCGGTCGGGCCGAACTTCCGGGGTCGCCCTTTTGTCTGCCGGACGGGCGCGAATACGATTACAGACTCGGCGTGCTCCCGACCCTGCACTCGAGGTGCACCTTGGCGCGTCGGTAGGGAGGTGGAGATGACCTTGGCAGGCGTCCAGAGGCAGGCGGCGTACCTGGTCAAGGCTCCACTCGTCTACCGTAACTGGCTGCGGATGCTCTTGATCAACTACAGCCGCCAGTCGAGGGTGGAGTTGCGCCTTCGAAATGGCACCACGTTCGCCGTTCGCCCCCATACGACGGATCGCTCGACGCTCAACGAAATGCTCATGACCAGACCCTACGAGGCCGATTCGATCGGGGCCGTTTCTGCGTCGGACGTCATTGTCGATATCGGAGCTCACATCGGTAAGTTCACGGTCGGCGCCGCGAAGCGGGCGACGAACGGGCGGGTCTTCGCCATCGAGCCCGTCGCCGAGAACTTCGACGTTCTGCAGGAGAACGTGCGCGCCAACAACCTCGAGAACGTCGTGACCATCCACGCCGCCGTTGCCGGCGCCAGCGGCTCTGGGTGGTTGACCGGCGAAGGCACGGCGGCCACGATTCTCGAAATCCCGGGTCAGCGGGGCCGACAAGTGCCGCTCATCAGCCTTTCCCAGCTGATGTCGGACTACGGGCTGGATCGCATCGACCTGTTGAAAATGGACTGTGAGGGCGCCGAATACGACATCTGTGAGAGGTCCGAACCGGCCGTGTTCGGACGAATCAATCGAATCGTCGCCGAGTGTCACCCGATCAGCGAGCGCAAGAACGCCGCAGCCTTGAAGACACGATTGGCCGGATTGGGCTTCGACGTCGGCGTCACACCGCAAGGCGCCGACGGCTATTGCCTGCTCTTCGCGAAGCGGGTGCGGTCCGCGGTCTAGACCGCGCTGCCGGTCACCTGACGGTCACGACAACCGAATTGGATTCGGCGCTCGTCGTCCCGTTGAGATGGGCCACGATTGAGACTGCGTAGCTGCCAACCGGGACCGCCGGGAGCACCATGCTCGTGGCTGTTCCCGCTGCCGGCACGGTAGCGATCACTGGTCCACCGGCCACGTAGCGGGCAATTACCGTGTAACCGGTGACCGCGACCGACGACTGCCACGCGAGACTCACAGTGCTCCAATTGACCGTCGCCGGCCGCATTGTCGGCGCGGGCGGCGGCGGCGGAGCCTGACTAGCGACGCGCAGCCGCACCTCGTTAGAGGTCGAGGAGCCGAAGCTGTTGCGTCCCATCACCCGCACGAACAGCTGCGTGCCCACCGGCGCGGCGGCGGTGAGCGCGGCGAGATTGCTCATCGGAATCGGTCCGGCTTCAGTGCCGCCGGGCGTGGTCCCCACGAGCAGGGTGTAGTCGGTGGGGTCAGGGCCCGTGCCCGGCCACCCAGGTGAGCGAGACCGGATTCGAAGCGGACTGACTCGCCACGATGGTCGGACGGCCCGGCGCGGCGGCGGTGACTGGGACGTTGAGCATCGAGTCGGAGAGGCCGGTGCCTGGTGCGTCCCAGATGTTCCTGCGCCAACGAAGTTCGCTAGCGCTCTGACTGGCCGCATACCACTGGAGCGGCACGGTCGGCACTCCAAAAGCACTGACCGCTCTGTACCTGAACGTATTTCCCTCGAAGGCGACGTTGCGAGAGGAGTCGAGCCATAGCATGATGCTGCGGGGCGCGTTGGTCGCCGGATGGGTGCCCGTGTGGACGAACGTGTTCGATCTGAGCACGCTGTTCTGAACGCTCGACAGAATCACCTCCATGACGTTGTTCTCGAAGGTGTTGCCCTGCAGGAGGACGTCGGTGGTGACCGTGCTGGCGGTCCATGCTTGCAATCCGGCGCCGGCGTGCTCGCGAACCGTATTGCCGATGACACTGACGCGAGAAGTGGCCGGGCCGAAATAGTCGGACACGTAGATGCCATGCAGGAGCCACGGACTGACGCCGTTCAATCCGTTGCGCTCGATCCGATTGTTCACGATCGCCACGTCGCTGGCTGACGAGACAATCACGCCCTGGCCGCACAGTTCGCCTGGACACCCCTGGCCGTTGTCGTGGATGTAGTTGTTCTGGACGAGGTTGTTGCCGCCGCTGACGACCACGCCGTGGCGACCGCCGCGAATCTCGAAGCCGTCGAGGACGAGCCAACGGCCCGTCAAGGCCACGTTCGCCGTCCGTCCGTCGGCGTAGGGCTGGATCACCGGCCGCTCACCCGGGTACGCCTTCAGCGTCACCGGGGCAGTGGGTGTACCGCTGACCCGCAAGTAGACCGGTTCGGTATAAACGCCGGCGCGCACCAGAATCGTGTCGCCGGGGGCCGCGGCATCGAGCGCATACTGAATGTACCGGTAGTGCGCGGTACCCGATTGCGCCACCGTGATGGTCCGGCTGGTCGCCGGGCACGCCACCGTCGACAGACCCACGGTGCAGCCGCTCTGTGCGACCGCCACGCCGTGCCCCACGTGCAGACACCCGGCCATTGCGGCCGTTGTCAGCAGTCGCTCGCTGAACGTCATCTCGTACGCTTTCTGTTCAGGGGCGGGGGGGCCGCGTTATCCTAGGTCGTCTCCGTGGACACACGTCTCACCAGAGGGAACGACGCGCCCGGCCGACTGCAAGCGACATGCCCCTGCGGTGATCGTGGCGCGACGGCCAAGTTTCTGAGTAATTCCACGCCTCCGCCGCTGGCGCAGCGACAAGACGGTCTGCCGACATGCAGAATTGTCGTGGTGTCCGAGACACGGGTGAATCGGATCACGACAGCGCAATCGCTGCGAAAATTCGTGCAGACATCAGCGCCGTCCCTGGCTCGATCGTGTGCGGCATAGCCGGCTTCTGGGGCGCGTTGGCCGCGGCGCCAGACGCCGATGCGCGGCTCGCCTCGATGACGACCGCGCTTGCGCACCGCGGTCCCGACGGGCAATCGCAGTGGCGCGATGACAACGCCGGGCTCGGCCACACCCGGCTCGCCATCATCGACCTCGAGGGCGGCCACCAGCCGATGCACTCTGCCAACGGCCACACCGTGGTCGTGTTCAACGGCGAGATCTACAACTACCGTGAGCTGAAGGCGCGCCTCGAGCAGCGCGGTTACGTTTTTCGTACCCGGTCGGATACCGAAGTGATCTGGGCCGCCCTCGATGCCTGGGGCCTGGACGAGGGCCTCCTCAGCCTGCGCGGGATGTTCGGGCTGGCCTTGTACAACGTGCGAACGCCGTCGCTTGCTGCTGGCCCGCGACCGGGTCGGCATCAAGCCGTTGTACTGGGCGGAAACGCCGGGCAGCGTGCTCTTCGGATCCGAACCCAAGGCGCTCCTCGCTTCTGGCGTGCTGTCGCGTCGAATCGACCCCATCGCCGTCCACGACTTCCTCGGACACGGCTACCCGACCACGCCGGCGACGTGCTGGAAGGACATCCGGATGCTCGAGCCCGGCACCTGGCTCGAAGCCACGCCGGAAAGGATTCGGCATGGGCGCTACTGGCAATGGGTGCCGCGGGAGGACTCACGACTCGACCTGAACCAGGCGGTGGAGGCCACCCGTCAAACGCTCACGGATGCGGCGCGCGCCCATCTGGTCTCCGACGTGCGGGTCGGTGCGTTCCTGTCCGGGGGGCTCGACTCTTCGCTGCTGGTCAGGCTCATCAGCCCGGCGCTGCAGGCCGACCTGCCGACCTTCAACGTCGGGTTCGGCGACGCCGAGTACGACGAGAGCGCGGCCGCGCGCACCGTGGCGGCGCTGTGCGGCACCGACCACCACGAGTTGCACGTCGCCAATCAGGGCGGCGATCCCCAGCTCTTCGATCAGATTCTCGACCAGTACGACGAGCCGTTCGGCGACAGTTCGTGCATCCCGGTGTACTTGATTTGCCGCGAGATGCGGCGGCACGTGAAGGTGGTGCTCTCGGGCGACGGCGGCGACGAAGTGCTGGGCGGCTACCCGCGGTATCTGCATGCCCGCCGCCTGCAGTCGCTCGCGCGGTGGAACGCCGTGACGACGCCGCTGGCCCCCCTCATGCCCCTGGTCCGGCGTCTGGGGACCCGCGGACGACAGGCCGAGAAAGCGTGGCGGTTCGCGCATCTGCCACCCACCGACCGCCTCTGCGCCCTGCAGTCGTACTTTCTCGGAGGACGAGCGTGCGGCGTTGTATCAACACGACTTCGCTGCGATGGCCACGGCCGCTGGGCCGACCTCGGCTCGGTTCGGGCAACAGGTGGGCGACACGACGTCGGATCCGGCGCAGCTGTTGATGACGGCGGAGATACGGCTGCGCCTGCACGCCGACTACTTGCGCAAGGTGGACGTGGCCAGCGCTGCCCACGGCGTGGAAGTGCGCGTGCCTTACCTGGATCCGGAGATGCTCGACCTGGCCGCACGGCTGCCCCTCAGGTTGAAGATCGCACCCGACGGCGCCACCAAGGTGATCGCGCGCCGACTCGCGCGTGAGCTCCTTCCGTCCGGTGTCGCGCAGGCCCCGAAGCAGGGCTTCACCATTCCCCTCGACCGATGGATGGGCCCGGCCATGCGCACACATCTGCGGGAGATGCTCGTCGAGCCCGGCGCCCCGATTGGCCAGCTGCTCGACCCGAAGGCGGTGCGACGTGTCTGGGACGACTTCGAGTACGGGCGTGCCGGCGTGAGCCGCTACCAGGGGGCGCAGCGGGTCTTTTTCCTGGCGGCGCTCGCCCGATGGCTGGCCCGCTGGGCGCCGACCCTGGCCTGATCCGCCATGCGCGTGCTGATGATCACCAGCGAGTGGCCGACTGCAGCTCATCCCGAGTACGCCCCGTTCATCGTGCGTCAGGTCGAGTTTCTGCGCCGCCACGGCATGACGGTCGATGTGCTGCACGTCGACGGCCGAAAGAACCCGGTGACCTACTGGCGTCGATGGCGGGAAGTGCGAACGCTGGCCGCGCGCCAGCACTACGACGTCGTCCACGCGCAATGGGGCCAAGCCGCCCTGACCGCCCTGCCGGCGCCGGCGCCGCTGGTCATCACGTTTCGCGGCAGCGACCTGGCCGGCAGCGAGGGGCCTGGCTTCGGGCAGCGATTGTCCGGCCGGCTCCTCCGCGCGCTGTCCCGGTTCGCGGCCGGCCGCGCCGACGCACGCGTGGTCGTCTCAGAGCGGCTGCGGCGCCACCTGCCTGGCCGCCCGTGCCACGTGATTCCGAGCGGGCTCGACCTCGAGCGGTTCGTGCCGAGCGCGCGGGCGGAGGCCCGCCGGCAGCTGGGCCTGTCGCTCACGCGCCGGCTGGTGCTGTTCGCCGCGTCGCCGTCCCGCCCGGTGAAGCGCCACGCCCTCGCCGTCGCGGCGGTGGAGGTCGTGCGCCGGCGTTTCGACGCCGAGCTGATCGTCGCGGCCGGGATCCCGTCGGCGACGATGCCGGTGTACATGGGCGCCGCCGATGTGTTGCTGCTGACTTCGCGGCACGAGGGCTCTCCGAACGTGGTCAAAGAAGCCTTGGCCTGCAATCTCCCGGTGGTATCGGTCGACGTCGGTGACGTGCGCGAGCGGCTCGCCGGTATCGAGGGCTGCGTGGTCTGTGACGACGAGCGGCCGGAGACCCTGGCCGCGGGAGTTTGCGCGGTGCTCGAACGCCAATTGCCCATCGACGGCCGTTCCACCGTGCTACTGCTCGACGAACATCGGCTGACCGCCCAGCTGATCGACGTCTACCGGGAAGCCATTGCGACCCGTCGAGGTCGGGCGCAATCGTCGGCTGGGCGGTGACAGCGCGGTCCCGCCGGTCGCAGTCAGCGCGTCAATCGCGAGAACAGGCCCGCTCCAGCCTTCGCCGCCGCCCGGGGGCGGTTCCAGCAGATGACGCCGGTGAGGAACCCCAAGCCGTACGACACGTGGTAGACGGCGAAGACCAGCGGCAGCACCGGCAGGACCCCCCAGCGGTGGCGCCGCGCCGCGATGACGGCGCTGTACAGGCTCAGCGCCAGGTAGGCGAGCAGCATGGTCGTCCAAGCCGCCAGCGAGACGGAGAGCAGCGTCGGCCAGCGGCCGATGGCCGCGGCCGCGGCCGCCAGCGCCAGCCCGACGTTGGCGAGCACGAACGCCGCGGGAATCAGGTGACGGATTGATGCCGGGAGGCGGTGCTTCTGGATGACTCGCACCTTCCAGAAACCGTACCTGGAAGTACTGTGCGAACAGACGTGACAGACTCGATCGCGGCGAGTACCACGACGACGATCGCCGGCGACTGCCAGATCTTGCCGCCGGCGCGGACGATCCGGAGGTTGAGCTCGTCGTCCTGATTGCGCACGAAGGTCTCGTCGAACAGGCCGAATCCGCTCGAGCGTCGACTTGCGCCAGCAGCCGTAGGGCACGGTGTCGACGTAGCCCTCGAAGCTCGCGTCGTGGAACCGCGCGCCGCCGCAGCTGTACGGAGAGTGGTAGGCCGCGGCGATCGCGCCGGCCAGAAAGCCGGAGGTCTCGGTGCGAGCCGGCCCGCCGACGTTGTCGGCATCCCTCGCCCGTCAACTCGCTGGAGGCAGTGGACCACGTAGTCGGACGCGTATCTCGTGTGCACGTCCATGCGAAGGATGATGTCGGCCGCGGGCGCTGGCGGATCGCCGAGGTTCAAGCGCGCTCGGGACCGTCCGCTGCGGATTGTCGATGGCGGTGAGGTGCGGATGCCGGCCGCAGGTACCTCGGCGAGGATGTCGCGCGTGCCGTCGTCGCTGAGGCCATCGGCGACGATCACCTCGATCGGCGTCCCGGCCAGCTCCTGGCCGAGCACGGAGTCGAGGAACGAGCGGATGTGGCGTGCCTCGTTGCGGCACGGAACCACGATCGACGCCTCAACGGAACTGGTCATGCCCGCGCCGGCTCCTGCGCCAGCGACCGTCAGGGCTGCAGGACCAGCGTGACGCTCGGCGCGCCCGGGCGCTCGATGGTCAGCGACCTGACGCCACGGGCATCGATCTGGAAGTCGATGAAGAACCCGCGGCGCCCCCTCCACCGCGAACCGGGTGGCGGATGACGGGAGTCAGCGGCGAACACCGGATCGCCTGGCTCGTTGTGGATTTGCGCCGTCAACCGGCCGCCCTTGACGGCGATCTGCACAGTCGGCGGCGGGCGAGCGTGACACGTAACCGGCCGACGAGGCCCCGCCGAGAGGCGGGGCCGGCGCCGGCGTCGCGGGCGGCGCCGCGACGGCCGGCGCGGGCCGGCGCTTGGCTCGCGGCGTCGCCGGCTCGGCGCTGACGGTCCGGACGACGAACACGCCGAACTCCCCGAGCGTGCGCGATCGGGTCCCCTTGCCGCCGTTCGGCTCGGCCACGCGCAACGCGTTCAGCGGCAGCGACACCAGCGCGCCGTCGAACGTGCCGCTCACCACCGGATCGCCCAGGTAGTCCATGGCGCTGCGAATCTCGAACCTCGCACCCCGCGCGAGCACGCCGTTCAGATCGACGCGCACCGCCGGCTGCCGATCCCAGTTGTAGATGACGAGGTTGGCCCGGCCCGGCTCGTAGCGGTTCGGGCGCAGGAAGATCTTCGTGCCGCTGGGCCGCTCGGCGGTGAACCGGCTGGTCGAGTCGAACCCGGTCGCTCGCAGCCAGTCGGCCCGGCCGAGCGGCCGGTCGTCGAGGGCGAACAGCACGTCGCGCCGCGCTGGCGGTCCCGGTCCCGACGTAGTCGTTGTCGTCCCAGTCCCAGTCGCGCAGCGCCGCCGCTGACGCCGGCGTGACGGCCACCATGCCGTCGGCCCCGACCAGGGTGTTGCCCCGCATCGTGACGCGCTGCCAGCCGGCGACGATCGCGACCGGAGCGCCGCCGGCGAAATAGTTCCCGCGAACCATGACCTGGCCGTTGGTTTGGCGGTCGGCGCACCCCAGACAGACGTTGGCGTTGCGGTACACGTCTCCTGAGACCGTCGCGCGGCGACAGGTAGGTGAAGTTCTCGACCAGCTCGACCCGGTCGGCGCGGTAGGGCCGGTAGGCCGAGACGAGCAGGTTGTTGAAGCGGGCCGCGCCCGAAGAGTTGGCCGCGCCGCTGTCGGCGACGACGTTGCCCTCGAGCCGGAAACCGGTCAGACCGCCCGGATTCGGATAGGCGTGGATCCCGAGCCCGAAGTTGTTGACCAGGATGTTGTCGCGAATCAGCTTGGTACCGCTGTCGTTCTGGGTGTAGATGCCGTGCCCGTGCCGTGATTCGAGGGCGGTGTTCTCGCTGCCGGAGTTGAAGATGACGTTGCCGTAGAGCTCGCTGTCCACCGCCTCCTTCCAGAACCCGAACCCCATGCCGGTATCGTGGATGGTGAGGTTCACGAACTTGGTGTGCGGCGCCTGGACCTCGAAGCCCATCGGCCGGAAGCCGAGTCCTGTGCCGCGGTTGGCGTTGAGATTCGTGACCTCGAAGTCGCGATAGATCGTCCAGGCACCGAAGACGTTGATCGTGCCGCCGCTGGCGCGTTCGCGGTCGTCGGCGACGATGGCCCGCTCGCCGGGCCGTGACCGCACGGTGATGGGCGCCGCCTCGGTGCCGGTCAGCGTGCTCTGGAACACGCCCTGGTAACGTCCCTTCGCCGAGCCACACGGTGCTGCCAGGCGCCGACGCGACGGCCGTCGAGTGCGGTGGCCAAATCGACGGGACGCGACAGCGTCCCGTCATTGCCAGGACGCCCGTCCGGGGCGACGTGCCAGTCGCGGGCCGCAGCCTTCTGCCGGGCCATTGGCGCCGGCGACGCTGCGACCAGCGCGGCGAGCACCGTCGCGGCCACGATGCGCGTCATGACAGGCCTCGCCCGAGCTGCAGGCGGCTGGGAAGGCCGGCCCTGCCGGCCGCCGGCGCCAGTCTCGCCCCGCGGCATCAGTCCGATGCCGCTGGCGTGACGGACCAGCATGACGCTGGAGGCGAACATCATCAGCGTCGGCGCCAGCATCGCCTCGACGGCGGCGCCCTTGTAGCCCTCGGGTCCGCCGCGGATCAAGATCGGCAGGAAGGCGGTGAGCGACCAGAAGGCCACGGTCGAGAACACGCGGCCGAGATGGGAACGGCTGTGCGCGACCGCGCAGAACCGGTTGAACAACGCCGCCCAGATCCATCCGAGGACCACGGCGCCGAGGATCACGCCGGGGACCCCGAAGTTGATGTACCAACCGGTGGCGTGGTGGAGGGTGAACCCCTGGTCCTGAAATGCGCCGACGTGCTCGGCGTAGTGCTGGTACGAAACCGGCACCAGTGCCGGGCGGATCACGGCCGGGATGGGCGAGGTGACCAGCCACAGAAAGCTGACGCCGTAGGTCAGCGGCACGTGCTTCTGCAGCGTGCCGTACATCGAGGCATGCGCCGCGAATGGCTCGACGTCCTGCGTCAGGGCGTCGGTGACCACGTAACGGACCTTGCCGACCAGGCCCTGGCCACCCAAATCGCGAAGCCCGCCTGCTCCTCGAAAGATACCGAGGAGCGACATCGACACGATCCCGGCCGCGACCACCCCGCCGATGAGGGCGCGGCTCGGGCGTTCGGCGTTGACCAGATAGAACAGGGCCGCACCCGAGGCGGCGAAGACGAGCATGCTGCGATTGCCCATCACGACACTCAGCGTGCCCAATGCTCCGAGCACGACCAGATATCCCAGGGCGTTGAGGCCGCGACGCCCCACGATGTAGCGGGCCCGATCCCCGCACAGGTAGATCGTCGCGCCCAGGAGCGCGAACGTCAGGCCCGACTGGTGGAGCATCTGATACACCGTGCCGAGTGGAACCAGCCCCGGCACCGTGAGCGCGCCGTAGGCCGACGTGCCGGCGGCCAGGGCCATGCCGATGGCACGCCATGCCAGCGCATAGGCCCCCACCGTGCAGAGCCCGGCGATCGTCAGCAGCACCGGGTGAGACACCACGACCCGCGTGGCCGGAGCGTGAGCAGCGTGCACCGGGCCGCGTGCCACGACGAGCACCGTGATTTGAACCGTGACGATGAAGAGCGCGTAGAGGATCAGCGCCGCCAGATAGTACTCGTCGAGGTAGACCGGGAAGAGCCGATAGAACATGTACTCGAACCTGTAGGATCGGTCCGCGCCCATGCCACGGTTCACGACCAGCCAGCCGCCGTAGAGCGACCAGTAGTAGAGGAACCCGAACCCCAGCAGAAAGGCGAACTGACGCGTCTTCTTCCACACCGCGACCGCCAGGGCGGCGATCGTGGCCGTGGACAGCGCCAGGACGAGGTAGAACTCCATGTTCGTAATCAGGCCGGCCGAGGCCCGTGGTCCCTGATCGTCGTCTCGGACCCGGCGCCTCGGCCCTGATCGGTGCGCTCGAGACAGCGGCGAAGCTTCGCCGCCAGGACCTGCACGTGCGGCTCTTCGACCATGCTCATATGGTTGCCCGGAACCACGTGCGTCTCAAGGCCGTCGCCGGCGATGTCCGCCCAACCCAACCGTGTGTCCTGGTAGGCGCGCACGGCGAGCTCGTTGCACCAGAACAGATGAATTCGACCGTCGTAGAGACGGGGCACGTAGCGTCGCTCGGCGATGGCGTTGGCGGCCTTGACGCGCTTCAGGGCCCGCGGCAGCGTGCCCTCCTCGACCAGCGGCGGGTAGACCACGCCGAGCTGCCCGCCGGCCGAGTCGAAGACCTCGACCCACGATGTTCACGATGCGGGTGAGGATGTATTCCGCTCTCGCCCATCGGCGATCGAGCAGCACGTCGCCCAGGTAATAGTCGACCAACGTGGTCACTCGCCAGCGTCGGGCGACGGCCGGCAGATCGCGGGGCACGGCGGAGAAGTAGCTGTCGATCATGCCCAGGAACGAGACATCCTGCCCGGCCGCCCGCAGCTGCTGCGCCATCTCGAACGCGACCATACCGCCGAGGCACACGCCGCCGACCCGGTAGGGCCCGGTGGGCTGAACCGCCCGAATCTCGCGCACGTAGTGCGCAGCCATCTCCTCCACCGACTCGTGCGGCGGCTGGCTGCCGTCGAGGCCGTGGGGCTGCAGGCCGTAGAACGGCTGGCCGTCGCCGACCAGCGCGGCGAGCTTCCGGTAGCTGACCAGGTTCGAGCCCAGCGAGTGGACGCAGAAGAACGGCGTACCCGCGCCATTGGGTTGCAGGACGACCAGGGAGTTCCACGGCGGCGTCCATCCTCGACGCTTCAGGACGGCAGACAGCGTCGCCACCGTCGGCGCTTCGAACAGCGTCGCCAACGGCAGGTTCCGTTCGAACGTCGCCTCGATTTCGGCGATGAGCCGCACCGCCAGGAGGGAGTGACCGCCCAAATCGAAGAAGCTGTCGTTGACGTCGACGCCTCGCACGCCGAGCACGCGCTCGAAGATCGCCGCGACGAGCACCTCGTATTCGTCGCGCGGCGCCGTGTGGTCGGGGGCCGGCGACAGCGGACGCCCGGGGGCCGGTAGCGCCTTGCGATCGACTTTGCCGTTCGGCGTGAGCGGCAACGCGTCGAGCGTGACGAGGCGCTCGGGACCATGTAGTCGGGCAGACGCCGGCCCGAGCGCGGCGCGCAGCCCACCGGCGTCGGGCATCGCACCGGTCGCGTCGGCGTACGACGTATGCGACCAGCCGCCGGTCGCCGGGTCGGTCTTCGCGGACCACGACCGCGCTCTGCGCCACGCCCGGATACGCGCTCAAGGCGGCTTCGATCTCGCCCAGCTCGATGCGATATCCGCGCAGCTTCACCTGGGCGTCGAGCCGGCCGCAGGTACTCGAGCGTGCCATCGGCGTCGCCACCGGACCGCGTCGCCGGTGCGATAGAGACGCGCGCCAGGCGGGCCGAATGGGTCTGGCACGAACCGCTCAGCCGTGAGTTCAGGGCGCTGCCAGTAGCCGAGGGCCACGCCGGCGCCGCCGATGTAGAGTTCGCCGGTCACGCCCACGGGACGGGCTGCCTGGCCGCGGTCGAGCACGTAGACCTGGGTGTTGGCGATCGGCCGGCCGATCGGGACGATTGCCGACGACCCCGGCTGCACCTGTGCAGACCGTCGACCAGATGGTGGTCTCGGTCGGACCGTACAGATTCCAGACCTCGCGGACGCGCGAGCCGAGAGCTTCGGCCAGATCGCGCGGCAAGCGCTTCGCCGCCGCACAGAGCGCGGAACCCCGCATCGCCGCTCCAGCCGCTTTCGAGAAGCAGCCTCCAGGTGGCCGGCGTGGCCTGCATTACGGTGGCGCCGCTCGAGGCGAGCAGTGTCGCGAGGCGCGGGCCGTCCACCGCCACATCCCGGCTGGCGATGACGACGCCGGCTGCCGGTGACGAGAGGAAGGAACAGCTCGAGCCCGGCGATGTCGAACGAGAGCGTCGTGACGGCGACGAGCACGTCGTCGGGCGTCAAGCCAGGTTCATGCTGCATCGAGGCGAGGAAGTTCACGACTGCGCCGATGCGGCACCACGACACCCTTGGGACGGCCGGTCGATCCCGACGTGTAGATCAGATAGGCCGGGTCGCTCGCGGTCGCAGTCGCCGCCGGCCGGTCGGCTGGTACGCCGGCGATCGCCTCGGCATCCGCATCCGAGCCGCACGACCGCACCGTCGAATGCTTTGAACCGCGTCGTCAGATCGGCGTGGCCGACCAGAATCGTGGCCGCGGCGTCGTCGAGCATGTAGGCGAGCCGCTCGGGCGGGAAATCAGGATCGAGCGGCAGATAGGCGGCGCCGCTCTCGAGCACACCGAGCACGGCGACGACCATGTCGATGGAACGCCGGGTGCACACCCCGACGAAGCCGCCCGGCCGCGCCCCAGCGATCGTAGATGGCCGGCCAGCCGGGCGACTCGTCGTCCAAGCTCCGCGTAGTCGATCGCCTCGTCCTCGAATGCGATGGCAATCCGGGCGGGAGTTCGGGCTGCTTGCGCCGCGATCAGACCGTGAATCGTCTGGTCGGCGGGGTAGTCGCGCGCCGTGGCATTCCACTCGAGCAACTGGCCCTGCTCCGGCCCGGTGAGCAGCGTAACGGCGAGTGTCGGCGTGTGAGGGTTGGCGGCGAATGCCCCCAGGCACGACTCCAGATGGCCGGCCATGTGCCGGATCGCGTCGTGGCTGAATCGTGCCTCGTCGAACGTGAACAGCACCCAGTCACACGACGCGCCAGGAACGGTCAGCGTCAGGGGGTAGTTCGTCCGCTCGTACATCGTGCCGAAGCCGAGGCGCAGCCCACCGATGTTCGACATGTCGGCCGGGAGTGGATAGTTCTCGTAGATGACCAGGCTGTCGAACAAGGGCGTCGGCCGCGGCACCTGCGACCAGCCTTGCACCTTCCACAACGGCGTGTGCTGGTACTCGCGCGCCTCAGCCTGCGCCAGCTGCAGCCGCTGGCAGAGCTCGGCCAGCGACTCGTCGGCAGCGACCTGTACCCGCACCGGGAGGCTGTTGATGAACATCCCGACGATCTGCTCGACGCCCGGCAACCCGACCGGCCGCCCAGACGCCACTGCCCCGAACACGACGTCGTCGTTACCGGAGTAGCGACTCAGCAGCAGACCCCAGGCGGCCTGGACGACGGCGTTGACCGTGACGCGGCAGGCCTTGGCCGCCGCGAGGACGCGGGCGCCGAGCTCGCCTGAGAACGTCGCCCGGAACTCGGCGTACGATTTCGGCGGCGCCCCGCCGGAGGCTGGGCTGGACACGCCGTCGCCGAGCGGAGTGGGGGCGTCGAAGCCGCGGAGATACTCGGTCCAGAACCGCTGGGCATCGTCGACCGGCCGTGCCGCGAGCCACTGCAGGTAGTCGGTGAATTGCGGCACCGCGGCTGACGCGGCGGGTCGCTCGCCGCGAGCCGCATGATCCTCCAGTACCTCCTGCAGGACCGTCGCGAAGCTCCACCCGTCGAGGATGATGTGGTGGAAGCTCCACACGAAGACGTGCTCGCCCGGTCGTCGCGTGAAGAGCGCACACCGCATCAGCGGCGGCTGGGTGAAGTCGAACGGGCGCTGGCGATCCGCGGCGATGTACTCAGCCAGCCGGAGATCGGCCTCGGCTTCATCCAGGCTGGCCCACGAGTCGATGGTCCACGACACCGGGTGTGCGAGTGACGACACCACCTGGACGGGCTCGGCGCGTCCCTTCCAGTGCACCGCGGTTCGCAGCGCGCCGTGCCGCTCGACCGCCCGCTGCCAGGCGGCCTGCCACCGGGGCAGTTGCAGGTCGCCCTGGAGAGTCAGGCTGATGCATCGGTAGTATTCCGCGGCCTCGGGCGCCGACAGGGTGTGGAAGAGCATGCCCTGCTGCATCGGGGTGAGCGGGAATTCCTGACGTTCCGGTTCGGGACGAGCCTCGGCGGTCGCACCAGGGGCACTCGCCAGGTCGGTCATCGCCCGCGCGAACAGGTCTGCGACTCGTTCCACGGTTTCGGGCCGGAACTCGTCGCGGCTGTAGATCCAGTCACAGTGGAACGCCCCGGCGACCACCGAGACAATCAGCGTCACGCGGTGGGGCAGCGGCCGGTCGGGAGACGACGTCCGGCCGTAGGGCTCGTTCACGGCCTCGAACAGGGCGGCGTCATTCGCGACCAGCCCGGTTTGACCGAGATACAGGAAGCAGATGTCCGCCTTCGGCATCTCGGCGGCGTCGATCCTGGGCCGGCCATCGGGGCCCGGCAGGTATCTGAGGGCGCCGTACCCGATGCCCTTCGAGGGGATGGCGGCGAGGGTCCGCCGCGCCGCCTGTAACGCCGTCGCCGCGCTGCTTCCCGGCATCCAGTCGGTGCGCACGGGGTACATCGTCGTGAACCAGCCCACAGTGCGCGAGGTGTCGACGTCGTCGAAGAGCGGCGCCCGGCCCAGGCTCTCGATGTCGACGACGACCGGCCCGCCAGTCCATTCGTGGAACGCGCGAGACATCCCGGCGAGAAACGCCTCGGTGATCTGCGTGCCATGCGTTCTCGGCAGATCACGGAGCACGGCCCGTGTCGTCTCCGGCGACAGCGATTTGCGCACGACTTCTACTGACGCCATCGATGGCGCATGGCGGACCAGGACGTCGGATCGAGCCGGGCGGCCCCCGCCCCGACCGCTGTCCAGTAGCCTCGCTCACCGTCGAACCCGCCGACGGCCGCGTGCGCCGCCAGCCGCCGCGCCCACTGGTCGAATCCGGCGCTCGGTGGCAGCAGCTGAACCGGCTGTCCCGCCATGATCTGCTCGCAGGCCGTCTGCAGGTCCTCGAGCACGATCCGCCACGAGACCAGGTCGATCGACAGATGATGGACGGCGAGCAGCAGCCGGGCAGGCGGTTGCGCGCCACAGTCGAATCGCATCGCGTGCACCAGGTCGCCACGCCTGATGTCCAGGCCGGCCTGAACCTCGTCGGCGTGCCCGGCAATCGTGGCCGCGAGGTCGTCGTCGCTTACGGTGCGCAGGTCGACTTCGTCGAGGCGCAAGAGCCCGGCGCCGTCCGCGAACACGCACTGCCATCGGCCGCCGCTGGTGTTGTAGCGGGCGCGAAGGGCGGGATGCTGGTTGACCACGGCGACCAGGGCCGTCCGCAGAATCGCCGGGGGCACCGGCACCCGCTCCCGGAGCATCACCGCTTGGTTGAAGTGGTCGACGTGGACGGCGTCCTGCTCGAAGAACCACTCCTGAATCGGCGTCAGCGGCACCACGCCGGCTTCGACCAGCGGACGTAACAGAGCCGGCGTGGCGTCCGGAGTGGCGTCGCCCGTCGTCGCGGCCAGCTCCGCGATCGTCTGGTGCTGGAAGACCTGCTTCGAACTGAGGCGCAGACCGGCCTTGGTGGCTCGCGCGATCATCTGGAGGCTGACGATTGAGTCGCCTCCGAGCGCGAAGAAGTTGTCGTGCGTGCCGATACGCTCGACGCCGAGCAGCTGCTGCCAGATGTCGGCCAGAAGCTGCTCGGTACGCGTGGCCGGTGCCGCGTACGCGGTCGCGAGGTCCGGTCGCGGGTGCGCCGGCAACTCGGTCACCGAATCGGCCAGCGATTTTTCGCCGTCTACCCCGGCCGCGGTCAGCCGTGCCGCCGGTATTTGGTCAGGTTCGATGAAGTAGCGTTGCCGTTGAAACGGATAAGTCGGGAGCGGCACCCGCCGTCGTGCTTCGTGTGTGTGGAATCCGTGCCAATCGATAGCGACGCCGGCCGCCCACAGCTCGCCGGTCGCGGCCACCGCCTGGCGGCAGTCTTCGGATGGGACGCCGTCGGCCGGTAGTGTGGCGATCGCGGTCAGCGCGTCGCCGTCCACCGCGGCGTGGGCGTCGACCAACGCGCTCAGGACACCGGGGGGGCCGGATTCCAGGAATATCGGCTGTTCGAGCGTGGCCAGCGTCTCGAGGCCGTCCGCGAATCGAACCGGGCTCCGCAGCTGCCTGGCCCAGTAGCCGGGATCGGTGGCTTCCTCCGGCGTGATCCACCGGCCGGTTACGCTCGACACGAAGGGCGTCGTGGGCGCGTGGAGTGACACCCGCGACACCTCGGCGGCAAACGTCGCCGCCTCTCCGTCCAGCATCCCCCCCGACGGCAGGCCCCTGGTCAGCCGTCCGCGCGCGGCGACCAGCCGCAACGCGTCGTCGAGCGACATCACGCCGGCCACACAGGCGGCCGCGTACTCGCCGATGCCGGGGCCGAACATCGCCGTTGGGCGCACGCCACGCGACATCCACAGGCGCGCGGTCGAGTACTCCACGGCGAAGAGGACCGGCTCCATCAGCCAGGCCTCGGAGAGACGCGCCTCGGCGTCGGCCGCATCCGAGAACAACAGGTCGCGCAGGTCGAGGCCGAGGAGGGGCTCAAGACCCTCGGCAAGACGGTCGAGGTCGGCGCGGAATGCGGGTTCCGCGCGGTACAGCCCGAGCGCCATGGGCGGGCGCTGAGCGCCGTGCCCAGCAAACAGGAACACGACCGGTCGTCCACCGGCGGTCGCCTGGCTTGCTGTTGCCGACCGGGCGTCCGCGGCCGCCGCCAGGGCCTCGCGCGCCCCTTGAAGGGAATCGCAGAGGACGGCGCGGCGGTACGCGTATTCCGTGCGTCCGACGTGTAGCGTGTAGGCGACGTCGGCCAGGTTGGCGGTCGGCGCCGCCTCGAGGTAGTCGCGGAGCCTTCGCGTGGCGGATTCGAGAGCGATCGGCGTCTTGGCCGACAACGTCAGCACGTGCCACGGTTGCGAGATTCCGGACGGCTCGTCATCCGGCGCTTCTTCGACCACGACATGCGCGTTCGTGCCACCCAGGCCGAAGGAACTGACGCCAGCGCGACGAGGTCGCCCAGAAGAGTCCCAGGGCCGCAGGCGATCGTTCACGACGAACGGGCTGCGGGCGAAGTCGATGTGCGGGTTGGGTGACGTGAAGTGGGGTGTCGGCGCGAGCTCGCGGTGCCGAAGCTGCAACACCGTTTTGATCAGACCGGTCACACCCGCCGCCGTGTCGAGGTGGCCGAGGTTGGGTTTCGCGGTGCCAATCGCGCAGAACGCGACGTCGGCCGTTCCCGATCGAAACGCCTTGGTGAGGGCGGCGACCTCGACGGGGTCGCCGAGCGGGCTGGCTAGGCCCTGCGCCTCGATGTAAGTGATCGACCGCGGGTCGACGCCGGCCGCCCGATGCGCCGCCTGGATGACCGCGGCCTGTCCCTCCACGCTCGGGGCGGTGAAACCGGCTTTGACCGCCCCGTCGTTGTTGATCGCTGACCCGAGGATGACCGCCAGCACCGTGTCGCCATCCGCCTGGGCCTGCGACAAGCGTTTGAGCACCACGACCCCGACGCCGCTGCCCGGGACGGTGCCGTCAGCCGCTTCATCGAAGGAGCGGCAGCGCCCCTCGCGTGACAGGGTCCCGCCGTCCTCATGGACGTAGCCGACAAACTGCGGAAATCGCGCCGCCACGCCGCCGGCCACGGCGAGATCGCAGGCGCCGTCAAGGAGGGCCCGGCAGGCCATGTGGACCGCGACCAGCGACGTCGAGCACGCCGTCTGGACGTTGACGCTCGGCCCACGCAGGTTGAGTTTGTAGGAGACGCGGGTCGGCAGGAAGTCGCGGTTGTTGCCGAGCATCGCCTGGAGGGGCGGCATGAGCTGCCGAGCCTCGGCGTTCCCGAGTACGTTGTTCGTGAGGTACGAGCTCGTCGCGGCCCCGGCGTAGACGCCGACCTGGCCATCGACTGCGAATGGGTCATAACCGGCCGACTCGAGCGCTTCGTGGGCACACTCGAGAAACAGACGGTGCTGCGGATCCGTCAGCTCCGCCTCCCGGGGGCTGAAGCCGAAGAAGGCGGCGTCGAACATCTCGGCGCCGTCCATTTCGCTTCCGGCCTTGATGTAGTTAGGATCGGCGACGACGTGGGCAGGGACACCCGCGGCGACGAGCTCCTCGTCGCTGAATCGACGAACCGACTCGACGCCCCGACGAAGGTTCTGCCAGAGCTCCTCGACGTCACGCGCCCCAGGAAAGCGGCCGCTCATGCCAATGATGGCGATCGCGTCGCCAGCGCGGTCGACTTCGGCAGGGTGCGACTGCACCTGAGGCTCGACGTCGCTCAAGAACCGGGCCAGGGCGGCTACGGTCGGGGTACTGGAACAGGTCGGCTACCGAGAGATCGCGGTCCAGCAACGACTGGAGCCGGCCGTGCACGCGAAGCAGCAGCAACGAGTGTCCGCCGAGGTCGAAGAAGTTTGTATCGACGTCGACGTCCGGCACGCCGAGGGCCTCGCGCCAGACCGCAGCAATCCGCTGCTCCAGGTTGCCGGTGCCGCGATCGACGGGCGCGGCGACAACTCGAGTGGATGGCGGCGGCGACGGCAGCGCCAGCCGATCGACTTTGCCGCTCGGCGACAGGGGCAGGGCGTCCAGGAGCACGATGTCGGCGGGCAGCATGTAGTCGGGCACTTGCCGGGCCAGATGCTCGCGCAGCGACCGCACCGACGGCGCGGACCCCGACGCTGCGATGTAGGCGACCAGGCGGGTGTCGACCGGGGTGTCGCCGCCCACCACCACCACGCAGTCGTCGACGTCCGGGTGCGACCGGAGCACGGTCTCGATTTCGCCAAGCTCGATCCGAAAGCCCCGCACCTTCACCTGGTGGTCGCTGCGACCGATGAAGTCAATCGAGCCGTCAGGTCGGAATCGCGCCAAATCACCCGTCTTGTAGAGTCGGCCCCCGGGCTCGAAGGGACTGGCCACGAAGCGTGCGGTCGTCAGCTCGGGCCGCCCGAGATAGCCGCTGGCGAGGCCGCGTCCTCCGACGTGCAGCTCCCCGGTGACGCCGATCGGCACCGGCTGCATCGCTTCGTCGAGGATGAACACGCTGGTGTTCGCGATCGGCCGTCCGATGCTGGGGAGCCCGCGGCCACCTGGCGCGACGAGACCCGACGTCGTCACGACGCTCGATTCAGTCGGGCCGTAGTTGTTGATCAGGTCGAACGGCAGTGCCGCAGACGGCGCGACGTGCAGCCGATCGCCGCCGACGAACAGCGTCCGCAGCGCCAGGTCGCCGGGTAACCGCTCCTTGAGCGCGATCTCGGCCAGCGGCGTCGGCATGAACGCCCGCGTGATCCTCTGTCGAGCGAACCACTTCCAGATGGCAGCCGGACTCAGACGGGCGACCTCGACCAGGTGCACGCTGGCGCCCGCGATCAGGTACGGCCAGATCTCCCAGACACAGGCATCGAACGCCACCGATGCGATCTGGGTCGCCCGATCGGCCGGCCGGATGCCGAACGTCTCACGGTGCCACTGGGAGAGGTTGAGCAAGCCGTCGTGCGAAATCTGCACGCCCTTGGGTCGTCCTGTCGAACCCGACGTGTAGATCACGTAGGCGATGTCGTCAGGCCCGGGGCGCCCGGGCGATCGTGTTGCCGGCGCCGTGGCGATGCGTGGCTGGTGGTCGGTATCCACGCACAGGATCGGCACATCGCCGGCGGCCAGCCTCGCCCGCAATACATCCTGCGTGATCACGATCGAGGGGGCGGCGTCGGCGAGCACGAATGCGGCCCGGCCGTCCGGCCATGCCGGATCGAGGGGCAGGTAGGGCGCACCGGCCTTGAGGGCCGCCACCGCCGCAATGACGAAGTCGACCGATCGATTCAGCCACAGCGCCACCGGCGCTCCGGGGCCGGCGCCGTTGTCGCGCAGATGATGCGCGAGCTGGTTCGCCCGCCGATCGAGCTCCGCATACGTGAGCCGGTCGTCACCGCAGCTGACCGCCTCGGCCTGCGGATATTCGTCGGCGCGAGCCTCGAAGAGCTCCGCCACCAGGGGCGGCGCCCAGTCGATGCGGGTCATGTTCCAGTCGACCAGGATCTGCCGACGCTCGTCGTCGCTCAGCAGCGGCAGCCGGCTGATCGGCTGCCGCGCGTCGAGCGACGCGGCGTCGAGGAGCGCCGCGAAGTGCGTCAGCAGGCGGGCGGTGGTCGACGTGTCGAAGATGTCGAGGCGTGACTCGAGGACACAGTGCAGATGGCTGCCGAGATCGGCGATTTCGAGCGTCAGATCGAATTTCGCCGTCTGCGTGTCCTGCGCTATCGGCGTGCAACGGGCGGCACCGAGGGCGAGAGTCATCGGCTCGCTGTCGAGCGCGAACGCGACCTGAAACACGGGCGACTGGCCCGGATCCCGCGGCTGGGCGAGATGTTCCACTACCTTCTCGAACGGCGCGTCGCTGTGCGCCTGGGCCTCTACGACGACCCGTTTGACCAACTCCACGAGCTCCGCGAACGTCGGGTCGGCGCTGGTATCGAGCCGCAGCGGCAGGACGTTGGCGAGGAATCCGACCATGCCGCTGAGTTCGGGCAGCGCCCGCCCGCCGAGCGGTGAGCCGATCACCATGTCGTTCTGGCCGGTGTAGCGCCGCAGCAGCACGGCGAAGGCCGACAGGGTCGCCATGAACATCGTGACGCCGAGTCCGCTGGCGAGCGAGCGTAGCCGTGATGTCGTCTCCGACGGGATCGTCAGAGACTGTCGCCGTCCCAGGTAGTCCTGGGCCGCTGGGCGCGGCCGGTCGAGCGGCAGCTGGATCGTCGCCGGCGCCCCCCGGAGGCGGGACACGAAGTACTCGATGTGCGGAATCAGCGCCTGCTGTTCGGCGGCGCGCTGCTGCCACGAGGCGTAGTCGGTATAGCGCAACGGGAGGGCCGGCAGGTCCGCGTCCAACCCCTCCAGGCGCGCCTTGTAGAGCAGCGACAACTCTTTCAACAGCACGCCCACCGACCACCCGTCACAGACGATGTGATGAATCGTCAGCTGGAGAACGTGTTCGTGCTCACTGAGGACGAAGTGGTTGGCCCTGAACAGGGGCCCGCTGGTCAGGTCGAACGGCTGTCGGGCTTCCTCCTCGACGAGTCGCTCGGCGACCTCGGAGCGCTCGGCGGCGGCGAGGTGTCGCAAGTCGATCCGGCGCAGCGCCGGAAGGGCGGCGGTTCGAGGCGACTGCCGCGGCTCGCCGTCGACGTCGGAGATGACGAGCCGGAGGGCTTCGTGACGCGACACGAGGGCGGCCACGGCGTCGTCCAGGGCCGATTCGACGATTGGGCCCTCGACCCGGAACGCCACCGGCACGTTGTAGGCGGCCGAGCCCCGATGCAATCGGTCGAGGAACCACAGCCGGCTTTGAACGAACGTCAGCGGCGCTGGCTCGGACGTCGACACCGTCGGGATCGCGGGCGCCGACCCAGCGCCGCTTGGGCGCTGGCGCAGCAGCGCCTCGAGTAGCTCACGTCGCCGGTCCGCCGCCGTCGTCAACTCGCTCATTCCGTACTCGGTGGACCGTTGAGGCGAGCGAGTGCCGCTTCGACCTCGTCGTCGCTCATGCCGTCGAGTGAGGCGAGGATCTCGGCGCGCAGCCGTTCCTGCCGCTCGCTCAGCAGCAGATTGAGCTTGGCCGCCATGGCCGCCACGGTCGGCGTGTCGAACAGGGCGGTGAGTGGCAGCGCGACGTCGAACTCCTGCCGGATGGTCGAGACCAGCCGTGTGGCCAGCAAGGAATGGCCGCCCAGGGCGAAGAAGTCGGTGTGGATGCCGACTGCGTCGGTGCGAAGAGCCGACGCCCAGAGCCGCGCCAGGCGCTGTTGGGTCTCGGTGCCGGCGGGGACAAAGCCGTCTGCCAACGGCGCAGTGGCGGCCGCGATGTCGAGCAGCACCCGGCGATTGACCTTCCCGTTGGCCGTCAGCGGCAGGCCCTCCTGCACGATGATCGCCCCCGGAATCATGTAGTCGGGCAAGCGCCGTTGCAGGTAGGTCCGAATTTCGAGCGACGTGAGAGCCGGCACGCGTTCCGAGGCCACGAATGCCACAAGGCGCTTGTCGTTTCCAGTGCCTGGGCTGACGACCATGGCGTCGCTGACGTCGTCGTGGGAGCGCAGCGCCATCTCGATCTCACCAAGTTCGATCCGGAACCCGCGAATCTTGACCTGATGGTCACGCCGGCCCGCGAACATGACATTGCCGTCGGCCAGACGGCGGGCCAGATTGCCGGTCCGGTAAAGGCGTGTACCCGGCTGGAACGGGTTCGGAACGAACCGTTTCGGCGTCAGCTCGGGCCGGCCGCGATACTCCAGCGCCAGGCCGTCGCCGCCAAGGAACAGCTCGCCGGTGACCCCAACGGGCACGAGCTCCATTCTCTCGTCGAGCACGTACAGGCTGGTGTTCGAGATTGGCATGCCGATCGGAATGGTCGTCGCGCCGGGCGCCACCTCGTCGATCCGGAACCACGTCGCGAAGGTCGTCGATTCGGTCGGGCCGTAGACGTGCAGCAGCTCGCCTGGCCGCCCGCTTGCGATGATCGCCCGCACGAGGTTCGGATCGCAGGCCTCGCCGCCGAAGAGCAGGCAGCGCAGGCTGGCGAATCCGTCGGGCATCTCGAGCGCCATCTGGTTGACGAGCGCCGTCGTCAGGAACATCACGGAGACGCCCGTGGTCCGCACGTGCGCGGCCAGGGCACGGGACGACAAGACCGTCTCCCTGGGAACTTCGACGAGGGTCGCGCCGTTGAGCAGCGCACCCCAGATCTCGAACGTCACCGCATCGAACGACGTGTTCGACGCGTGCGCGATCCGGTCGCTGGCCGCGATGGCGACGTAATCGGTGTCGCGCACCAGCCTGACGACCGCACGGTGTGGAATGCTGATGCCCTTGGGCTGGCCGGTCGAGCCCGACGTGTACATCACGTAGACGCAGTCATCGGCGGTCGTATCGGCCACGACCGGATCATCGCCCAGCCCACCGATTTCGGGCGCCTCGTCAACGAGAATGGGCAGCCGGTCAGCGACGCTCGAGGCCGTGCCGCGATGCGCCAGCAGGACGATCGCGTTCGAGTCGTCGAGCATGAACCGGAGACGCTCAGCCGGATAACTCGGGTCGAGCGGAAGGTAGGCCCCGCCCGCTTTGATCACGCCGAGGAGGGCGACGACGAAATCGGCCGATCGCTCCATGCAAACGGCGACGACTGAACCGCGCCCGACGCCGCGCTGACCGAGGAAACGCGCCAGCCGGTTCGATCGCCGATCCAGCTCGCGGTAGCTGAGCGTCGCAGCGGCGAACTCGAGCGCGATGGCGTCCGGGTTGCGCTGCGCCTGCTCGCCGAACAGGACCGGCACCGGCACGCGCGGATAGGCCGTGGTCGTGTCGTTCCACTCGGTGACGAGTGTGTGCCGCTCGGCCGCGGTCAAGAGAGGAAGCTGGCCGATGCGCTGATCGGGCTCTGCCACCACGGCCTTCAACACGTTGATGTAGTGGCCGGCCATCCGCGAAATCGTCTCCGCGTCGAACAAGTCGGTGCTGGTACTGGAAAACGCAATCACAGCGGTCGCCGCGTTCGAAGCAGATCGCCGCCAGGTCGTGGGTACTGCCCAGCTGGCGAACCTGTCGTGGCTGGAACACCAGCGCCGTTGCTGCCGCCTCTCGGCGATAGTGCGGCTTGTCCCAGCTGAAGAGCACGTCGCACACCGGCGCCCGGCTGGGATCGCGGCCGATCTTCAGATTCTCGACCAGCAGTGGGAACGGATAGTCCTGGCCGTCGAGCGCGTCGAGCACGGTCTCGCGACACCTGCGCGAGGAAATCCGCGAACTCGGGATTGTCGCCACAGCGCGCCCGCAACGACGATGGTGTTGGCGAAGTAGCCGATGACGCCCTCGGAGCCGGCCGATGTCCGACCGGCCATCGGCGACCCGACGAGGATGTCGGTCTCCCCGGTGTAGCGGTGCAAGCAGGACGTGGAAGGCCGCCAGGCACACCGTGTACAGCGTCGTGCCGCGGGCCAGCGCGAGCGCCCGCAACCGTCCGAGCAGCGCCGGTTCGATCGTGAAGCCATGCGTGTCGCCACGGAAGTTCTGCACGGCCGGACGCGGCCTGTCGAGCGGCATCGAGAGCTGTGGACGGTCGCCATCGAGCGCTTTGCGCCAGTGCTCCCACAGGCGCGCCCCCGCTGGTCCGGCCAGGAACTCGCGCTGCCATCGCGCGTGGTTGACGTATTGGGCAGCGGGTGGCGGCAGCACCACAGCCACGCCGGCCCGCAGTCGGCGTAAAGCGACTCCAGTTCGTCCATCAGGAGGACGAGCGACCAGTAGTCCACGGCGACGTGGTGGGCACTGCACAGCACGACGTGGTCGTCGGCACCGGACGAGAACACGGTCAGCCGACCACGGGTCCGCGACTCAGGTCGAACGGCCGCTCGGCGTCAGCGATGAGCGCCTGCGTCGAGCGCCGCGGCGGTCCAGCCACTCGAGTCGACCACGGTGAAGGCGACGTCGTCGCCGGTGTGCACGGTCTGCCGGGGTTCGCCGTCACGCCAATGGAACGTGCTGCGCAACACCCAGTGCCGCTCGACGATCGCCGCGAACGCCCGGCGGAGGCTCGCCGGTGTCGAGCGGCCCACGCACGTCGGCCGACCACATCGTGTTGTAGGCGACGCTGCCCGGCGCGAGGTCGTGCAGGTGCATCACGGCCGCCTGGCCGTAGGACACCGGATGGTCGCCGCCGTCGTCGCCGGCGCGCAGGAGGGCAGCCAGCCTCGCCCGCTTCTCGTCGGGCGACAGGTAGTCGATTGCAGACGGTCATGACGTCAGGTTCCCGAGACGCCTGATGACGACAGGCGCCTCAGTAGCGCGTCCACCTCGGCGTCGGTGAATGCCGCGACCTGTGCCTCGGTGGCACGGGCGCGTCGCCGATCCGCGTCGTCGCGTACCGCGACCGACGCAGGCAAAGCCGTCGCCAGCGCCTCGATAGTCGGCGACTCGAACAGCGCTCGCATCGACAGCTCGACGCCGAAGTCATCCCGCAGGCGGTTCACGAGCCGCATCGCCAGCAGCGAATCGCCCCCCAGTTCGAAGAAGCGGTCGCGTACCCCGACCTCGGGCACCGACAGGAGTCACGCCAGATCCGGGCGATCCTGCTCCTCGACCGGCGTGCGCGGCGCCGGGCTCGACGCCGGCGCGGATCGCGAGATCCGCGCGCGGCGTCGGCTGGCGGCCCGTCGCCGTCCAGCCGTCGGCGGCACCGGCACGAGCTCGGGGTCGCAGGGTGTGCCGAAGCGGTCGATCACGCCGGCCGCCCACTCCGTGAACGGGCGCGTTGTCGCCGATTGCGCCCGCGCATAGTACGCCGCCATCCGCTGCAGCGGCCGGCAGCCGTCGCGCACGTGGCGCCGGATGTGGCGGTTGGTGCCGTCGAGCCCGACGACCGCCTGGCGCGGCCGCCGGTGGAGCAGCCGCGAGCATCGACTGCAGCCCCTGCGCCGACCGACAGGATGCGATAGCCGAGGTCGCGGGACCCCTCGCGCATGTAAGCCGGCGCGGCCGTCGCTCATGCCGACGCCGTCCCACATCGTCCAGTTGAAGCAATAGGTTCGCGGATGGGTGGTGGCGCGGCGAGCGGCGCACAGCGCGTCGAGGCCGCTGTTGGCCGCCGAGTAGGCGCTGTAAGTCGTGCCGCCGAAGATGCCATTGACCGACGAGAAGGCCACGAACAGCGCGCCGGGCCGATCGGCGAGCACATCGAACAACGCCTCGTGTCCCGCGGACCTTCGACGCGAACATCCATTCGAAGGTCGCCGTCGACTCGCGCCACGGCCAGTGCCGGTCGGCGACGGCTCCGTGTCGCTCGCAGGCTGCCGACCCCGGCGAGGTGAAACACGCCGGACAGCGGCCGGGCCCACCGCGACTCGGCCTCGGCGATCGCCGCCGAGAGCGCGCCGGCGTCGCTGACGTCGAGCGCTCGATACGATCACGTCGTCTTCGTGCGGCCCGCTGGACAGCAGGCGATACCGGCGCAACCGCGGCCCGCTGGCGGTGTCGGCCTCGCGTCCCTCGGCCAGCCGGTCGAGCGGCGTCCTGCCGATCAGCAGCACCTTGGCTCGATGGCGTTGGAGGAGGAACTGCGCGACCTCGGTGCCGAGCCCGCCGAGACCGCCAGTGACCAAGTAGAGCCCGCCGTCGTCCAGCGGCGGGCCTTGCACGATCTCGTGCGCCAGATCGACCGCGGCCAGCGACCCTTCGAGACGGACGCCATCACGGTAGGCGACCTCCGGGACCGGCGCGGCGGCGCGGAGTTCCGACACCAACATCCCGGCGTCGGCGATCACGGACGGCAGCCCGAAATCGACGTGGGCGCACGACAGCGACGGCAGCTCCAGCGCCAGCGTCTTCAGCAGGCCGATGGCGGTGGCCTTCTCGGGCGCGAACCGCGACTGCCCGGGCGTGCTCTGGGCACACGTCGACACATAAACGAGCCGCCTCGGCATGTCAGCCCCGAGCTCGTGCAGGGCCTGGGCGAGGAACAGCAGGCTGAAGGTGCCGTCGACTTGGGCACGCGACAGCCGTCCGGCGTCGAGTGGAGCGTCGGGTGGCGCCGTGTAGGACCAGAGATGGAGCACATGGTCGATGGCGACGCGCTCCTCGGTGAGACAGGCGACAAGGCGCTGGTAATCTTCACGGCGAGTCGGATCGAGACGAAATCGCTGCGCGTCCACTCGCGCGAATGCATCCGACGGCTCGACGGCAATCCAGGCGCGCGCCTCATCGCCCAGCCCGTCGCGCACCGCGTTGGCCAGGCCGAGCGCATCGGCGAACACCAGGTACCGAGCCGCAGCGCCGCCGCCAACCCGGACCCGGCGCTGCGTCCAGACGCGCTCGAAGAACCAGTCGGGCAGCGTGCGCGTGTTCCCGGCGGCGAGGTCGGCCCTCTTGACGGCCGCCTCGAACTCGCCGGCCTCGAACCGGGCCCTGAGCTGCGCCCGCTGAATCTTGCCGATTGACGTCTTCGGGATTGTCTCCGTCGTGACCGGCACCACGTAGTCGGGCTGCAATCCCATTCGTTCGACGAGCGCGTCGCGAATGGCCCGGGACACGTTCATCTCATCGGCGGTTTCGCCCGAGGCGCAAAAGAAGACGCAGACGCGGTCGGTGTCGCTGCCGGCCGGCCGCACGGCGCACGCCGCCGTAAACGAGCGCTCGACGCCGGGCACGTCTTCGACGACGGCCTCGATCTCGTAGCTGTGGAGATTGGCGCCGTTGACGATGATGACGTCCTTCGACCGCCCGGTGATCGTCAGCCGCCCGTCGCGTAGCACCCCGAGGTCGCCGGTGTCGAACCAGCCGTCGGCGGAGAACGCCTCGGCGTTCAACTCGTGATTCTCGAAGTAGCCCGAGGTCACTGCAGCGCCGGTGACCTGGAGCCTGCCGATCGCGCCCTCATCGACCGGCTGATCCCGGGCGTCGACGATCCGGATGGAGACGCCCGGAATCGGCGTACCGACTTCGACAGCAGCGACGTCGTCGTCGGCGCCCTCGGCTGCGAAGTGATGCGAGAAGGTGACCCCTGATGACGTTTCAGACATGCCCCACGCCGGGTGCATCGCCGAGGAGGGCAGGCCGTGCGGCGCGAGCACGGCCAGGAAGCGCCGGGCAGTGGCGGCGACGACGGCTTCGCCGCCGTTGAGGATGAAGCGCACCGTCGACAGGTCACGACGACGCGAGTCGAGGGCTGCCGTCTCGCGACCGACCAGGCCGAAGGCGAAGTTCGGGGCCCACGTGATAGTGCTGCGGTGACGTTCGAGCAGATCGAGCCAGCGCACCGGACTGTCCAGGACGTACGCCGTGGCCACCTGGACCTGCTCGGCACGCAGGTACACGCCCAGCAGGTGGTACATCACCAGACCGCCGACATGATCGAGCGGGAACCAGTTCAAGAGGCGATCGTCGGACGTGAAGTCGTTCACCTGGGCGGTGCCCGCCGATCGGGCCAGCAGGTTGCGATGCGTGAGCGTCACGCCCTTCGCGACACCGGTGCTGCCCGACGTCATCAGGATCAGCGCCGTCTCCTCGGGTCCGGCATCGTGCCACGCGTGATCGGGCTCGTGCTCACGGAGGTCCTCGATGACCAGGGTGCGAAGAGCGCCGCGTCCCGTCTGCGCGCCGAGACGGGCGAGATCGCCCTGCAGCGCCCGGGTGCTCGCGACGACCGGGCGCCCGAGCAGCTCCCAGGCGTTCCAGAACTTGGTGACGCCGGCGTGGTGCTCGGCGTTCCCGGGAGGCACGCCGACCGGCACCGGCACGAATCCGCCGAGCGCGCAGGCCCAGAACATGGCGATGACGTCGCGGTCGTGGTCGAGCTGCAGCAGCACGGCATCGCCGGCTTCGAGGCCCTGCGCCCGCAAGCCGCCGAGCACCCGCTGGGCCTCTTCAAGCAGCTCGGAATAATTGCGTCGCGACTCACGGCCGCCGCCATCGACACAGGAGACACCGCGCTCGGGCCGGGCCGCGGCGGCGAGGTGCAGGGCCGTCGCGAGGTTGCGCGGCACCTGACGGGTCAGGGCCGGGCCATCGGCTACTGCGGGCACGATCCGCACCGCCTGACTCCCGGAAGCAGCGCCGTTGACCTGGATCATGCCGCCCGCCGCTGTGGGAGTCGCGGGCACCGGCGGCGAAGCCGGCACCAGGTCGGTGAGGTGCGATCGCGTCGACTCGGGTTCCCGCAGTTCGATTCGTGCCGTCGACCGGACGACGCCGGGAATCGCCGCCAGCGCCTGGGCCTGGGCGGCGAGCTGTGACGGATCCAGGACGGGAATCGTCGCCAGCACCGCCAGATCCGGGTCGCCGTCGCCGGTGAGCGGCACGGCGGAGATGCCGACGAAGTCGTCAGGCACCGGCGCAGATCCCCCTGCCGGCCGCAGCGCCTCGCGCCACCGGTCCGGCGTGAAGGCTCCGGCGGGCACGACATAGGCGACGTGCCGTGAAGCGCCGTCCCGCCCGTGTCGCTCGACCACGACGGCGTCGACGATGCCGTCCAAAGCGAGCAGCGACGGCTCCGCCTCGGCCGACCGACGGCACTGATCAGGCATGACTGCTCCCGACCGCGTCGCGATTGCCACGTGTGCCGGGCGACCCCTGGAGTCCACCGCCGCGCCAATAGCTGATGGCGCGGCTCCACCGTACCTTGTTGCCCAGCTCGGCCAGCGACGGGAAATAGATGCCGACGCGCGCCAGTTCGAGCCCGGCGTCGAGTCCGCGCCAGGCTTCGCCGCCATAGCCGGCCGTGAATCCGGCCTCGCGGCACTGCGTGACGACAGCGGCGTCGTAGTCCGCACCCGGGTAGGCGATTGCCTCACACGGCCGGCGGCTGATGCGCTCGAGCCATAGCTTGTTGTCGCGAATCTGCCGCTGCTGCTCGGCCGGCTCGCACCGCGTGAGCAGGGGGTGATCCACGGTGTGACCGCCGATCGTAAACAGCGGGTCGGCCGCGAGCTCTTCGATCTGCTCGACCGTCATACCCGCGGCCTGGTCGTCAAGGATGGAGCGATCGACGAAGTCCTCGAGGCGAGGCAGCTCGTGATCGATCGCCGCGTACATCGCGGTCGGATGCGGCCTGAGATCGAGAAGCTCGTTCTCGAGCGCGGCCATCGTCGTGCGCCGCGCGCCCCCCGACATGTCGTGGAAGGCACCGCGGAACATGAACCCGTTGCCACGGAAGTGCCGCTCGAGCATTTTCAGGTAGGCGAACCAGAGGTAACGCCCCGGCCGTCGCATGGCGCGTCGGCACGAAGAAGATGGCCGGCAGTCCGTGCTCGCGCAGGATCGGCGCGACCCGCTCGGCGTGGTTGCGGAACCCGTCGTCGAACGTGAACAGGACCTTGATCCGGCCGCCCAGCCGGCTCGGCTCTCGGACCGCTGTCGGCGTGACGACGTCGAAGTGGCGGGTCACGAAGCGCGCGTGCTCTTCGAAGACACGACGGCACAGACCGAGCGCGTCGGGCGACTCGGGCACGCCGTGGTAGGTCAGCAACACCGGCTGGCTCGGGCTGATGAACCCCGGAAACGGCAAGTGCCAGCCGCCGGCCATCAACATGCGTCGCAGCGACGCAGTCATTTTGGCCCCGTGACCGACGCCTTGATCTCGTCGAGGGTGAAGACGGGCGCGCGGTCGGGATCGAGGACGGCCATGAAGGTGTCCCAGAGCACCCGCAGATCGGTCCGCCAGCTGCGCTGATTGAGATAGGCGACGTAGCCGCTCAGCTTGAACGGCTGAAGGGTCTGGCGGTAGAAGGCCTCGCGATCGTCTTCGACCTGCGCCAGCAGCTGCTGCTCGTTGCGCAGTGCGATCGTCACTGGATCGGTGAGCCCTGGCCGCACCTGCAGGATCTCGCGCCACCGCAGGTCGTCCGGATCGACGTAGGTCAGCGATTCGGGGCGCGGACCGACGAACGACATGTCGCCGCGGGCGATGTTCCATAACTGCGGCAGCTCGTCGAGCTTCATCCGGCGCAGGAACCGTCCCTCCGGCGGTGATGCGGGAATCGCCCTCGGCGGTGATGTGCGATGCGCCGGGCGGCGACATCCGCATGGTGCGGAATTTGATCAGGGTGAACGGCCGGCCGCCGACGCCCATCCGCTGCTGACGGTAGAACACCGGCGACCCCGAACTCATCCTGATCAGCAGCGCGCACACGCATCAGCAGAGGGCGTCAGGAGCACCAGCGTCAGACTGGCCAGCACCACCTCGACGCCGCGCGGCAGGCCAGTGGTGGTGATCCGCGAGGCCGCCTCCACCAGATGCACCATCGGGCGGCCGAGCAGGTCGCGGATGCGGCTGACGCTGACGCTGCCCTCGAGCAGGTCGGGGAGGCTCGGGACGATCCGCACCCGCACCGGAATCGCCTCGCACAGGGCCGACGATGCGCTGGATGTCCAGCCGCGACGCGTCGCTCATGGTGACCAGGACGTGGTCGATGCCCAGCGTGCCGACCAGCGTCGGCAGGTCGGCGGTGGTGCCCAGCACCTCGCACGCCGTGGATGCACCGCGCGCTGCTTCCCCGGATGGTCGTCGACGAAGCCCTTGATCTCGAGATCGGCGCGGCGCAGGCGGCGGATGTCGTCGGCCGCCGCCTTGCCGGCGCGTCCGGCACCGACCAGCAGAATCGGCCTGGCATTGCGTGTGTCGAGTGATTCGGCGCGGCTCGGCTGCTGGTATTGCTCGTAGATCATCCGGCGCAGCACCCGCACGCCGAGCGTGCCAAGCAACAGCAGGATGGTGCTGAGGCAAATCACCGAGAGCGGCACGCGCCAGGCCCTGACCGGATCGGGCAGCCCGAGGCGCAAGGCGAGCATTGGCACGACGGCGGCGCCGGCGGCGAGCACGAACGGACGCACGTCACGCAGCCCGATGTAGCGCCAGATGAAGCGGTAGGCGCCGAAGGCCACCAGCGCCCCGACCTGGAGACGTCGACGACGACTGGCATCTGGTGCAGGGCGAACTGCACTTCATGCGGCGGGATGTCGAACTCGAAGCGCAGCAGGTAGGCGGCCCAGAACGCCGCCAGGCTGATGACGACGTCGGCCGAACGACGTGCTTCAGGCGCTTGAGCGGCACCAGCTCCGAGCCGGGCAGGTTCAGGCGCGCCATCCAGGGAGCCGTCGTCACGACAGGTTCACCTCGCGCCAACTGAAGTCCGGATCGGGCGACTGGCCGTTCCCGCTCTCGCGACAGTCTTGCCGTGCGCCGGTTCAACGGCACGAACAGCCACGCTGCGGTGATGAGCGCCGACGATCGTCGCCACGAAGGCGAGGCCGGTGATGCCACCCAGCAAGTAGCCGAGCGCACGCAGCGGCATGCCGCAGGTCAGCGACGCGGCGGCGATCCGGCTCGGCGTCGAGGTGTCCCCCTGGGCGTAGTAGGCGTTGCTGAACACGGTGGCCAGGACGCCGCAGGGCAGCACGCCGGCGAGCAGCGCGCCAGCCAGGCAAACTGGCGCAAGCTGTCAGCCGTGAGATTGCCGGCGACGGTGCCATCGCGCGTCGGCGAGCCAGGCGATGGCGCCGAGCACGGCGATCTCGAGTCCCACGACCATCAGCAAGGTGAGCGCGACGGCTCGAATCGCCAGTTGACGGCACACCGAGCGGAACACCGGCCACGCGCGAGTCGCTGGCCAGCCGTGACAGCTCCGGCAGCACCGGCGCCAGAATCCCCTGCACGACGACGCGCTGCGCGGCCGAGAAGAGCCGCGAGACCAGCTCGAAGATGACCAGGCTGCCCGCCGGCAGGAACGAAATCAGCAGGCGGTCGAAGGGCGCGCTGGCCGCAAAATACCCTTTCGATAACAGCAGCGGGCGTTGGCGGGCGATCACCTGGCGCAGCAGATCCCAGCGCCAGCTCGAGCCGGGCCGGGCGCCCGAGGGCCGCGAGCATGATGCCGCCGGGCAGCGTGTAGGCGAGGACCTGGGCCCAGGCCGCCGCCTCGATGCCCCAGGTGTCCAGGGTCGCCACGACGAGCAGCAGGGCAGCCAACGACGAGCCGAGCGCGGTGAGCTGCGGCCACAGGAACCGCCGCCGAATCTGATAGACCGAGGTGAGGACGAGCGTGCACGCGCTGCCGCCCATGCCCAAGCAGGTGGATGCGCATCAGGGAAGCGGTGAGTGCCTTGGCCTCGGCCCCGAAACCGGGGACGACGGCCGAGGCGACCAGCGGCGCGACCACTGACAGCATCAGCGCGATGACGGTGTAGCCGACCATCGCCGCCAGGCACAGCGACCAGGCATCGTCGCGCAGCTCGTCGGCCGACTTCGACGCCAGGAGCGGGACCAGCACGACTGCCAAGGTGTCGATGGCGATGACGGCGATCACCTGCGACACGGTGGCGCCGGCGTAGAACGCATCGGTGATGACGCCGGCGCCGAGTCGCGTCAGGAGATACAGCTGCAGAGCCAGCGAGGCCAGAATCTGCATCCCGGTCAACGCCGACAGCAGGACGCCGATGCGCCGCCCCGGCAACGCCCGACCGCTCGTCATACCCGGCCTGCCCAACCGTCGAGGCGCGGACGGGGCGATCCCGGGCTGCCCGCCTCGTAGGTGCCGGAGTAGCCGTAGTACTTCTCGTCGGTCAGGTCGACGCGGTTGAGCACGACGCCGCACAACTTGGCGCCGACGCGCTGTAGCAGACGCTTCGAGTCGCGTACGGCTTCGAGCGGCGTGGTCGATGCCTTGACCACCAGCAGCACCCCGTCCACCTTCGACGCGATGGCCAGCCCGTCGGGGTACAGGGCGATCGGCGGCGAGTCGATGATCACGTGGTCGAACGAGCCGTGCAGGTCCGCCAGCACCTCGGCCATGCGATCCGAGCCCAGCAGCTCGAGGGCGGTCGCCGAATCCGGCCCGGCCGGCAGCACGAAGATGCCGCTGGTCTCATGCAGCCGGACGACGTCGCCGACATTCGGCAACGGCGCGGTCAGCAGCGTCGTCAGGCCGCGGTCGTTCTCGAAGCCCAAGATCGTGTGCAGACGCGGCCGGCGCAGATCGGCGTCGACCAGCAGAACCCGGGAGCCGGACTTGACCAGACTGCTGGCGAGGTTCACCGCTGTGGTGGTCTTGCCTTCGTGGGGATGGCTCGAAGTCACCAGCCAGGTCTTGCCGACCTGGCCGCTGCGCCGGGAGCAGCATCGACGTGCGCAAGCGCCGATAGTCTTCGGCGAACTCGTTCCACGCCACCCGGTCGGCACCGCGGGTGAACAGGCGGGCCTGGCGCGACGGGGCGGCGCGAATCGTCCCCATCGCCGGCATATCGAGCGCTTGCTCGACGTCGACACCCGACCGCAGCGTGTGGTTGAACGCCTCGCGCGCGAGCACGAAGCCGATGGCGGCCAGCAGCGAAAAGAGTAGGGCGGCGGTCACAAACGGCAGCCGCCACGGCCCGTCGGGATCGCTGCCGTTGGGGATCAGAGCGTGATCGAGCACGCTGGCGTTGTTGGCGACCTCGGCCTGGGCGAGGTCGTTCTCGCCCAGGCGCTTCAAGGCCTCGGCGAGCAGCCCCTGTTTGGTTGTGACCTCCTGCTGCATCAGGCGGTAACTGACCGCGGCCTGGTTCTGCACCTCGATCCGGCCGCGCTGCCGTTCGAAGTCGGCGCGCAATGCCGCTTCGAGGGCCTGCGCCTGCTGGTACTTGGTTCGCAGGCCGGCCAGTGCAGTCGTCGCGGCCCCCGACTTGACGGTGCGGGCATTGGCTTCGAGGGCGGCAATCTGCTGGGTGATCTCCCGCACTTCCGGCCATTGCTCGGTGGCGCCGACCAGCAGCTGCGCCCGCTTCGCCCGCAGGTCGGCGAGCCGGATCTCGGTTTCGACGATGACGCCTTTCGAGACCTCCTCGCCGAGCGCGCCGGCCGCTTCCGGCCGCTGCGCCTGCTGGTAGTTGGCTTCGGCCAGCTTGCGCTCGTTCTCGGCCACGAGCAGCTGCTTGTTGAGGTCGACGAGGCGATCGATCGACACGTTCTGACCGGGTTCGAGCGACAGGATCTCGTTCTGCCGGCTGTACGCGATCAGCGCCTCTTCGGCCTGCCGGACCTCACCCTGCAGACGCCTCGATCCGGCGCGCCAGGTAGGCGTTGGTACTGGCGCCGCTGCGGCTGTTACGGTCGCGGTTCTCGGCCACGAAGGCATCGGCGATGGCGTTGGCGATTCCGGCGGCCAGCCGTGGGCTCTGATGTTCGACGACGATGTCGGCCAGTCGGGTTTCGCGGAACGCCGTGCGCGTCTCGAGCACCGGCCTGATGGCGACCCGCCGCTCGAGTTCGGCGACGAAAGGCGCCACCTTCTGCGCCGCCGCGAGTTCGGCCGATGTCGCCGCTGCAGAGTCGTCGGACGGCGACGTTCGACGGCCAGCCGATGTACCAGAGCCGCAGCAAACGACGCACGATCCGCCCGCCCTCCACCATGTGCGCCGCGAATACCTCGTCGTGCTCGAGGTCGAGCCCATCGACGACCCGGCGCAGGATCACGGGGTTCGTAATCAGCTGGAGCTGCGTGTTGAAGTAGGCGGGGTCGGCACTGACCATCCCCTGGGTGTCGGGCCCCTCGCCGACCCGCCCCGGCCGCTCCATGGCGATCTCGACCCGCGCCTTCGCGATGTAGTAGTCGGGTGTGAGAAAGAGGTAGAGCGCCACCGGCAGGGTGACCACCGCCACGACCGCGGCGACCAGCGACTTGTGGCGCGCGACCATCGCCAGGTAGTCACGCAGGCCGAGGCGCACCGGCCACACGGGAATCGGCGTGACGTCGATCGGCGCCTGCGACGATCGGGACTGCAGATCGCTGCGCCGGCGGTCCGGAGGAAGGAATTCCTGGCTCATTTTGTGTCGTCTAACTGGTGGCGCTGCGGACCAGCCCTCGTCGGACGCGTCGGCACGCCAGCTTCACCGAATGATCATCAGCGGGTAGTAGAACGCCGCTTGGACCGCCGCGGCGAGGATGACCTTCAGCGCCCTGTTTCCCCTCGTTCGCCGGCACCTCGACGACGTCGCCCTTCTGCAACTCGAGATCCGGTGCGCCCTTTCGTTCGATCGCCACCAGGTCCACCATCGTCGGGGTGTTGGCGACGCCGTCGGGCGTTCGGGCGGATCAGCCGCACCTTCCACATGGCGTCCGGCTTCCGCCCGCCGGCCATGGCGACGGCCCGGGAAATCGTGATGCGCTGGTTCAGGAGCAGGGGGCCCGGCTTCACGACATGGCCGACCACGAACACCTGGTCGGCTTCAGGCACGTGGATGAAGTCGCCCGGACGCACTGCGGGGTTCGCCGACTCGCCGCGCAGCAGCTTGGCCAGATCCACCGCCACCACGGTGGTTTCGTGGTCGAAGCGGGGGACCGTACCCTCGGCGGTCGTCTCGCAGAGCGGGACGTTCTCGTCGTGGACGAAGGTCGCGAACATCGACGCCGTGGGCTTCACCCCGCCGGCCAGGGTCAGCAGTTCGCGCAGGCGCACTTCCCGCTGCAGCTGGAACAGGCCGGGGCGTTCGACCGCGCCGACGACCTCCACCGACTGCGATCCGTATTGCTTGATCGACACCGAAATCTGCGGGTCGATCAGATACTCCGCGTAGCGGCGCTCGAGCGTCTGGGCGAGTTCCCGCTCGGACGCACACAGCGCGACCACCGGCTCCTTCAAGAACGGCATCCGGATCGTTCCGTCCTCGTCGAGCGACAGTCCTTCGCGGGTGAGCTGCGGCCGCCCGACCACCTGGATGTCGAGGCGATCGCCGATGCCGATCCGGTAACCACCGCGACCGGCGGTCACCGCCGGCGCCTCGACCGGGGCCTGCACACCGGCGTGCAGCCGTGGAATCGTCGCGAGCGCGCCAAGCGCCAAGACGGCGAGGATGGGCCGCCATCGTCGGGGCTGACGAGGCCGAGCCGCCCGCTCTACCCGTCCTTCCAAGGACACTTCAGACACGACCTTGCACCCCTCCAGGCGACGCCTGAATAGACGAGACCCTCCGACTTCAGCAATCTCCGGTCCAAGCCTATCGCAACCGAGTGAAGCGCTTGGTACTGATTGCTGGGAAGGGTGTTATCGAGTGCGCGGGATTGGCGTTCGACAGTTCGAAGCTTGTCGAAAGTCAGGTCAGGACACCACTTTCTTCAAGACTGGCTTGACATTTTTCTGGGTGTGGTGCCTAGGCCTCACGACGACCGCCGGCGTTTCGCCCTGAATCCAGTGGTTGGGCGAATGATCGAAGGGCTTGACGTGCCGCGGCGCACACCGGCGCGCTCCGCTCGTCCCAGGCGCCGGTCATCTCGGCACGAGCGGCCAGGTGGGCCGCGCTACAATTTGCCCGTCTCCTGAATGGCCGCGGCGCCCTCCCCCAAGAAGTTCGACCGGTCCCTCGTCGAAGGTCCCCTCGCCCCGGCGGTGTGGCGCTTGGCCTGGCCAACGATGTTGCAGAACCTCGTGGCCGGGCTGCAGGGCGTCGTCGATCACGCCCTGGTCGGCAACATGCTCGGCTACGCCGCCAACGCCGGCATCGGCGTGGCGTGGCAGATCTTCCTGGTCGTGATCGTGTTCATGGCCTCGCTCTTCACCGGGCAGGCGGTGCTGGTCGCCCGCTTCGCCGGCGCCGGCGACCACGACAAGGTCAACCGCGTCGTCTATCAGGCGTTCATCACCGCCATCGGCATGTTCGCGGTGCTGGCCCCGATCGGCTATTTCTCGGCTCCCTATCTGCTCACGCTCGTCAACGCCGCCCCCGAAGTGCGGGCCCAGGCGTTGCCGTTCCTCCGCATCAACTTCGTGTTCAGCATCGGCATGCTGCTGTTCTTCATGCTGTCGGCGGCGCTGCGCGCCGCCGGTGACGCCAGGACGCCGCTGCGGCTCGGCATCACGATGACGGTGCTGAACCTGGTCTTGAACCTGCTGCTCATCCCCAAGTTCGGCACCGCCGGCTCGGCGATGGGGACGGCGATCGCGGCCGCGGCGGTCAGCGGCTACGCGCTGTGGCTGCTGTTCGGCGGCAAGCTGGTGATCCGGTTCACGCGCGAGCTGTGTACCGAGGCCCGATTGGACGGTGATCCGATCGCTGTTCAAGTTCGGGCTTCCTACGGAGTACAGGGCATCGCCATGAACGTCGCCGGCGTGCTGCTGCTGCGCTTCATCGGCGGCCTCGAGTACAGCGCCGCCGCCCAGGCCGCCTACACCATCGGCTACACCGAGCTGTTCTCGATGATCACGTGGACCTCGGTCGGGCTGATGGGCGCCGCGGCGACCATCGCCGGCCAGAACCTCGGCGCCGGCAAGCCCGACCGGGCCGCTCCAGGGCGTCTACGCGGCGGCCCGCATCGGCCTGCTCGTCGCCGCGATCGTCGGCGTCATGTTCGTCGTCATCCCCAGGCCGCTGCTCGGCATCTTCGGCGCCGCCGACGGCCACGTCTCGGAGATCGGCCGCCAGCTGCTCCGTTACCTCGCCGTGTCGGGGTTCTTCATCAGCGCAGCGTTGACCTTCACCGGCGGGCTGCAGGGCACCGGCGACACCAAGAGCCCGCTCTTGATCACGCTCGTCTCTCAGGTCGCGGTGCCGATCGGGCTGTGCACTGTGCTGCAGGGACTACGGCAGTTGCAGCCGGACGACATCTGGCTGGCGATCCTGCTCGGCCACTTCACCCGCTGCGCGCTCTCGTTCCTGCGCTTCCGCCAGGGCAAGTGGCGCAGCATCAAGGTGGAGTTGGAGCCGGCGCAACCGGCGCCGGTGTCGTAGCCGTCTCACGATGGTCGGCGGGCGCGGTCGTCGACCACAGCACCGCCAGGGCCGCGGCCATCACCGCCGTGCCGGCCAGCACCGGCGTCCACGGCAGATCGCCCGACGCCATGTCCATCCCGAACCACGCCGCCAGGTCGGGCCGCTGCGCCAGCGTGCCGATCAAGCCCGTTGTTCACCGCGTGCATCACGACGCCGGGGACGACTGATCCGGACCGCCAGCGCACCACGCCGAGCAGGACCCCGAGGATGAAGGTCGGCAGGAGCCGGTAGATCGACGCGTGGGCGAGGCCGAAGAGCAGCGCCGTCACCAGCACCGCCGGCCACATCCCCAGCCGCCGCATCCCGGAGAAGACCAGACCGCGGAAGAACAGCTCTTCGCACAGGCCGGGTGTGAGCCCCAGTACCAGCCACACCACCCACAGCGGCATCGGGTCGTCGCCGAGCTGGATGAGCCGCTGCAGCGCCCGGGTCAGCGACTCCGGCGGCGGCAGCACCCGCGACACGATGCCGCCGGCGAAGAGCCACGCGGTGGCGCCGAGCACGACCGCCAGGCCGAGTGCCGTCATCGATGGCCGCCACAACCCGAGTGTCCGTCGCGCGTTGAATCCGAAGAGCCAGACCACGGCGAGCGTCGGCAGCAGGAACCCGCCGTACTGCAGCAGCAGCAACGCCCGATGGATCGGCCAGCCGCGCAGCGACAGGCTGGCGTAGAACGCGATCACCAGCGCCACCGCGAACACCGTGAGGGCGACCCCGGGGGTCGGCGTCCGTCTGACTCCCCGCCCGGCGCTCGAACACCGTCCGGATCGATGACCGCTCGCCGACCAGCACCGTCTCGCGATGAAAGACGTGGACGGCGGCGGCAATGGCGACGGCGGCGTAGACCGAGGCCGAGATGAGCGTCAGGAAGACGAGCTCGGCGCTGGCCTCGCGCAGGAACAGCGCCTTGATCAGCAGCGTGACGTTGACCACCGGCACGAACGCCGTCCAGGCGTTGAGCGTGATGGTCGGCATCGCGACCACCGCGGCCGGCAGCACCACGGCCATGTACATCGGCGTCAGCAGCGTCTGGCCGTCGCGGAAGTCGCGGGCGAACGACGCGATCGTCAGGAACAGCGCCGAGGTGGTGAGCGTGACCGGGACCAGGACGACCAGCGCGAGCAGCAGGTTGCCGGCGCCGACACCGGTCGCATCGGCCGGCAGCAGCCGCGAGACGGTGAGCGAGAGGCTGGCGAGGTTGGCGACCAGCGACAGCATCGACAGCAGCCAGACGGCCAGGAACTTGGCGACGACGATCTCCACCGGCCGGATCGGCGCGACCAGCAGCGTCTGCATCGTGCCGCGTTCCTTCTCCCCGGCGGTCAGGTCGATGGCGGCGTACATGCCGCCGAGCACCGACAACGTGAGCAGGATGTAGGGCAGCAGCGCCCCCAGCATCTGCCCGCTGCGGCGGTCGGCGCGTGCCGTGTTGCGGCGCTCCAGCGTGAGTGCCTGGGCGAAGCCGTCGGGCAGGTTGCGCGTGCGCTGTCGTTCGGCGATGACCGCATTGCGCGCGTCGGCCAAGGCCTCGGCGACGCGGCCCTGGGCGACCACCGACTCGCGCCTGACCGAGTCGTAGTAGACGGTGATCGTCGCGGTCGCGCCGCGCTCGACCGCCGGAACGGCGTCGGCCCAGGCAACGATCACGGCCTCCACGGCGCGGGACGCGACGGCCTCGCGGGCGGCGGCGAGGACGGCGTTCTCGGGTTCGATCTCCCGGCCCGGACGGGTGCCGGCCGCCCGGCGGCGCGGGCCCGTCGTGGCGCGGTCGTCGTCGCTGGCATCGACCCGGGTCAGCCGGCCGGAGAGAATCTCGTCGCGCACGCCGTCCGCGACTCCGGCCCACGGGAGGAGCGTCAGGCCGTCGGCGGCGCCGAGCACGCGCTCGACCGGCGCCGGAAGCGTCCCCCACACCGCCACCGCCGAGCGGCCGGCGGCGATTGCGTCCTCGCCCGACTCCGCGATTCGGGTGAAGGCCAGGATCGCCAGCGGATAGAGCAGCACCGGGAGCCCGACGGTGAGGAGCAACGTCCGGCGATCGCGCAGCGTCTCGCGCAGTTCCTTCAGCAGAATGGTGCGGACGATCGAAAAACGCATCGGCGTCAGGCCGGCGGGGCGGCGGCGCCGGCGTAGTGGAGGAACGCGTCGGTGAGGTTGGCCTGCCCCGATCGCACCAGCAGGTCGGGCAGCGGCCCGGCATCGACGACCCGGCCCTGGTGGATGAGGACGATCCGATCGCAGAGGTACTCGGCCTCGCCCATGATGTGGGTGGAGAAGAGCACGGCGCGGCCGGCCTCGCGGGCCTGGCGGATGGCCCGGACGATGAACTGGCCGCTGACCACGTCGAGGGCGTTGGTCGGCTCGTCGAGGATGAGCAGCGGCGGGTCGTGCAGGAACGCCCGGGCGACGTTGGCGCGTTGGCGCTGACCCGACGACAGCGTGCCGCACGGCCGGTCGGCGTAGGCGCCCATGTCGAGCTCGGCGATGAGCCGCTGGCTGCGCGTGGCGATCACCCCGGGATCGAGCTCGTAGAGCTGGCCGAAATAGGCGAGGACTTCCCGCGGCGACAGCCGCTGGTAGAGCTGAGTGTCGCCCGACAGGAAGCCGATGCGGCGCTTGGCGGCGATCGGCTCGGCGTGGACGTCGAGGCCGTCGACGTGCACGTGGCCGCGATCGGGCGACAGGATGCCGGACAGCATCCGCAACGTCGTCGTCTTGCCGGCGCCGTTGGGTCCGAGCAGCCCGACGATCTCGCCGCGGTGCACGGCCAGCGATACGTCGTCGACGGCCACGACCTCACCGAAGCGTTTTCCGAGCGATTGGGCGTCGAGGCCGCGCGTCGTGTCCACCACGGACTACAATCTTACGGTTATCCCGAACCGCGAGGTGCTGCGCAGATGGCTGCTGATTTCTCAGGGATTCGCAAGGTCCTCCCGCCCGTCAACGAACCGATCCGCGGCTACGCGCCCGGCTCGCCCGAACGGGCCGCGATCAAAGCGCGCCTGGCGGCGATGGCCGGAGAGCGCGTCGAGATCCCGCTGGTGATCGGCGGCAAGGAGGTCCGCACCGGCAACCTCGGCCAATCGGTGATGCCGCACGACCACGGCCACGTGCTGGCCGACTTTCACCACGCCCGGGCCGAGGACGTGGCGGCGGCGATCTGCGCGGCGCGCGCGGGGCGCGCCGAGTGGGCGAGCTGGGCCTGGGAGGACCGGGCGGCGGTGTTCCTCAAGGCCGCCGACCTGCTCACCACCACCTGGCGCGACACGCTGAACGCATCGACGATGCTGGGGCAGTCGAAGACCATCTACCAGGCGGAGATCGACTCGGCCTGCGAGCTCATCGACTTCTGGCGCTACAACGTGGCCTTCGCCGCCGAGCTGATGGCCGAGCAGCCGGTCTCGACCACCTCGATGTGGAACCAGACCGACTACCGCGGTCTCGAGGGCTTCATCTACGCCGTGTCGCCGTTCAACTTCACGGCCATCGGCGGCAACCTCACCACGACGCCGGCGCTGATGGGCAACACCGTGCTGTGGAAGCCGGCCACGAGCGCGATGCTGAGCGCCTACTACACGCTGAAGCTGCTCGAAGCCGCCGGCCTGCCGCCCGGCGTCATCAACTTCGTGCCCGGCGATCCGGTGATGATCAGCAAGATCGCCCTCGATTCGCCGGAACTGGCCGGCGTCCACTTCACCGGCAGCACCGCGGTCTTCCAGGGCATGTGGCAGCACGTCGGCGCCAACATCGACCACTACCGCTCCTATCCGCGGCTCGTCGGCGAGACCGGCGGCAAGGACTTCATCGTCGCGCACCCGTCGGCCGATCCGCAGGAGTTGGCGGTGTCGCTGGTTCGCGGCGGCTTCGAGTACCAGGGCCAGAAGTGTTCGGCCGCCAGCCGCGTCTACGTGCCGCAGTCGCTGTGGATCGACGTGCGTGACCGCGCCGTCGCGATGATGCGCGAGATCACCCTGGGCGACCCGCGCGACTTCCGCCACTTCATGGGCGCGGTCATCGATCAGAAGGCGTTCAAGAAGATCAGCGGCTACGTCGACCACGCGAAGCAGCACGCGAAAGTAGTGCAGGGCGGCACGTGCCGGGGCGAGACAGGGCTGGTTCGTCGAGCCGACCCTGGTCGAAACCGACGACCCGGGCTACCGGCTGCTGTGCGAGGAGATCTTCGGCCCGGTCGTCACCGCCTATCCGTATCCCGATGCCAAGTGGCGCGAGGTCCTGTCGATCGTCGACCAGACCTCGCCCTATGCGTTGACCGGGTCGGTGTTCGCCCGCGACCGGGCGGCGATCCGCGAGGCCTCGGCGGCGCTCAGGAACGCCGCCGGTAACTTCTACATCAACGACAAACCGACCGGCGCCACCGTCGGCCAGCAGCCCTTCGGCGGCGCCCGTGCGTCGGGCACCAACGACAAAGCCGGATCGAAGATGAACCTGCTGCGCTGGGTGAGTGCGCGCTCCATCAAGGAGACCTACAACCCGCCGCGCGAGTACACCTATCCGTTCATGGGCGCCGAGTAGAGGGCCGGGCACGAGAAGAACCCGTGGAGGCTCCGCAGCCACCGGGCGCGACGGGCGCGCCGTCCAGCACCGGCGCCCTCATCCACCACCCGCGGCCGGCGTTCGCCGCCGACATCGCCCGGACGCTGTTGCGGCGGCACTTCGGCCGTGACGGCACCCTGACGCCGCTCGACAGCGAGCGCGACCAGAACTTCCAGGTCGCGTCCGACGGCGGCGGCTTCGTGCTCAAGATCGTCAACGCCGCCGAGCCGACGACCGCGATGGCGTTCCAGACGGCGCTGCTCCGGCACGTCGAGCGCGTCGAGCCGAGGCTGCCGCTGCCGCGGGTCGTCCCGCTGCTCGACGGGCGCGACGTCGGTGAGGTCGAGGGCCCGACCGGCGAGCGGCACGCGCTGCGGCTGGTCACCTTCCTCCCCGGCACGCCCCTGGCCCAGGCCCGGCGAACGCCCGACACCCTTCGCGACCTGGGGCACACGCTCGGCCGCCTCGATCGGGCGCTGGCCAGCTTCGGACACCCGGGTGCCTTTCGCGAGTTCGACTGGCACGTCCGCCACGCCCTCGCGTCGCGCCAGCGCCTGCCGGCGGTGACCGATCCCGGGCGCCGCGCCCTGGTCGCGTCGTTGCTCGACGGCGTCGCCGATCGGGCGATGCCGGCCTTCGACCGGCTGCGGCACGGTGTCATCCACAACGACGCCAACGACTGGAACGTCCTGGTCGACGGGCCGAGCGGCGCCATCTCGGGCCTGATCGACGTCGGCGACGCGGTGTTCGCGCCGGTCGCGGCCGAACCCGCCGTGGCCTGCGCCTACGCGATGCTCGGCCAGCCCGATCCGTCGCTGGCCGCGGCGCAGGTCGTCGCCGGCTACCATCGTGCCCTGCCGCTGCAGGCCCGGGAGGTCGACGTGCTGTTCGACCTCGTCGCCGCCCGTCTCTGCATCAGCGTGACGATCGCGGCGACGCGCCGATCGACCTCGGCCGACCCGTACCTGTTCGTGAGCGAGACACCGGCTTGGACCCTGCTCCAGTGGCTCGCCGAGACCGGACGCGACGCCTTCACCGCGGCCATGCGACGCGCCTGCTGGCCGGCCCTGCCAGCGGCCGTCGAGGACGGCGCGTTGCTCGCGGCCCGGCGGCGCCACCTCGGCGCCAACCTCAGCCTCTCCTACGAGACACCGCTGCACGTGGTGGGCGGTGACGACGTGTGGCTCATCGACGCGCACGGCCGTCGCTTCCTCGACTGCTACAACAACGTCGCCCACGTCGGGCACTGTCATCCGCGCGTCGTCGCCGCCATCGCGACCCAGGCCTCGCGTCTCAACACCAACACCCGCTACCTGCACGAAAACGTCCTCGCCTACGCCGAGCGCCTCGCCGCCACGCTGCCACCGGGCCTCGACCGCTTCTATTTCTGCAACTCGGGCAGCGAAGCCAACGACCTGGCCCTGCGGATGGCCCGCACGGCCACCGGACATCACGACGTGGTCGTCCTCGATTGGGCGTATCACGGGCATACCCAGGCGCTCATCGAGGTAAGCCCCTACAAGTACAAACGGCGGGGTGGCGCCGGTCGGCCGCCCTTCGTGCACGAGCTTCCGTTGCCCGAGCCCTACCGCGCGCCCGACGACTGGCCGGCGTTCGAGGCGCCCGCCCGGTTCGCCGCCCAGGCCCGACGGCTGCTCGCCGAGGCGGTGGCCGCCGGCGCACGTCCGGCCGCGTTCATCGCCGAGACCATCCCGAGCGTGGGCGGCCAGGTGTTCCTGCCCGAGGGCTACCTCGCCGCGGTCTACGCCGCCGTTCGGGCGATGGGCGGGCTGTGCATCGCCGACGAAGTGCAGGTCGGATTCGGCCGCGTCGGCGCCCATATGTGGGCGTTCGAGGAGCACGGCGTCGTGCCCGACATCGTCACGATGGGCAAGCCGGCGGGGGCCGGTCATCCCCTGGCGATCGTCGCCACCACGAGCGCGGTGGCCGATCGGTTCGCCAACGGCATGGAGTACTTCAACACCTTCGGTGGCAATCCCGTGTCGTGCGCCGCCGGCCTCGCGGTGCTCGACGTGCTCGAAGACGAGCGCCTGCTCGACAACGCGGTGACCGAGGGGGCCTATCTACTCGACGGATTCCGGGCCCTGGCCGATCGCTACCCGGGCATCGGCGACGTCCGCGGCCGCGGCCTCTTCCTCGGCATCGAGATGGTGACCGACCGTCGAACCAAGGGCCACGACCGGGCCCGGGCCTCGGCCGTGGTGCAGCGCGCCCGCGCCCGCGGCGTGCTGATGGGCACCGACGGTCCTCACGACAACGTGATCAAGCTGCGCCCGCCGATGACCTTCCGCCGCGCTCACGCCGATCTGCTGCTCGGGACCCTTGCCGAGGCGATGGCCTGGGCCCACCGGGACTGACCTCGGCCCCGGACCGATCGTCGCCCGCTCTCTACCAGCGGAAGAGCTTCGTCACCTTCACCACGAACGAGCGGTTCTGCAGGTTCGGATAGCCCGGGCCGATCGTGGTGCGGCCGTCGTTGTAGACGACGAACAGCTCGCTGCCCGGCTGGTACTCCCACCGGAAGCGCAGGTTCGTCGACATCGACGCGTTGATCGACGTGTACTGCACCAGGGCGGCGACGAACATCCGCGGCGTCACGGTGTAGGTCAGCCGCGTGGCCAGCAGGTTGGCGTTGCCGGTGCCGAAGGGCGCCTCGATCCGGTTCCACGACAGCGTCGGCTCGGCGTACAACTGCGAGGTGAACTCGACCCGGCCGCGCCACGTCGCCTCGGCGAGGGTGCCGTCGTAGAAGCCGCCGTAGCCGAGGGTGATGCCGCCGCTGATCCGGCGCTGCAGGCCCATCTGGTACGACACCTTGGCCTGGTTGAAGCGGTACTCGCCCGGCGGCACGAACACGCCGCGCGCCACCTCGAACGGCTCGACGATGGCCTCGAAGGAGTTGGTCAGCTCGGAGTTGAAGAAGTCGCCGTTGTTGAACTCGGCGTTGAACTGCCCCTGGTACTCTTCGGTCTGGACGCCACCGTTGGCGCCGGTGATGTAGTCGGCGCTGGCGTTGTAATAGAGCTTGCGCACGCCCAGGAAGTCCTTGGGCCGCGGGCTGAAGCGGGCCTGCGCGAAGTTGCGGCGGAAGGCCTCGCGGCGCAGGAAGCCGACCTCGGGTTTGAAATCCTCGCCGACGAACAGGTGCTCGAGGTTGAGGCCGTAGCGGTCGGCGTTCCAGTCGACACGGCCGCGGTAGCTCGACTGATCGCCGTCGGCGTCCGCCGACTCGGTGCGGGCCCAATAGGTATTGACCTGCAGGTCGGCGGTCACGTTGAACTGGCCGTCGGCTCCGGCCGCGAAGTTGGTCGCGTCCTGGCCGAGTGACTGCGGCGTTCGGCTCGTGGCGATGAAACCGACGCGGCTGCGGCTCAGCACGTCGCGGTTCACGCGCAGCACCGTGAAGTTGGTCGACGGCGCCGAGAGCCTTGGGCTCGTCGTCGGTCTGCATCGAGAGCGCGCCGACCTGCCAGGCGCCAGTGCGGCCGAGCACGCGAGCGCCGCCGATGATTGGGACCACGCCCAAGTCGGTCAGCCCGATCCTCCGGCTGTAGAACAGGATCGGCGTGAGGTTGTTGGGCCCGCCGCCGCCCCCCGCCCCCGCCGCCGCCGCCACCGCCGCCACCGCCTCCCCGCCGCCGCCGCCCCCACCGCCGCCCCCGCCGCCGCCGCCGACGCCACCGAAGGCGAACGCCTCCTGACCCTCGAGGAAGAAGTCGCGCTTCTCGGGGAAGAACAGCGAGAAGCGGGTCAGGTTGACCTGCGCCTCGTCGTCCTCCACCTGGGCGAAGTCGGTGTTGTAGGTGAAGTCAGCGACCAGCTGCTGGGTGATGCCCCACTTGGCGTCGCCGCCGAAGTTGGCGTCGCCCTTGTTCTCGAACGCCGGCGCCGCCGAGCCGGTCGGTCAGCACCGATCCCAGCGCGTACGGCTTGACGTCGATGTTGAGGCTCTTCTTCGGCGTCTCGAGGCCGACCAGGACGGCCGCACTCGACAGCTTGTTCAAGCCGCGACGGCCCCACGACCGCGGCACGGCGTTGAGGTACGAGATCTCGTTCTTCCACCGCACCATCCGCCGGAAGTTGACCCCCCAGACGTTGCTGCCTTCCTTGAACCGGATCGAGCGGAAGGGGATGCGGATCTCGATGGTCCAGCCGCCGTCGACGTCGGCCGCCTCGGACGCCCAGAGGCCGTTCCAGTTCGGGCTCGGCTGCTCGTTGGTCGCCGACCAGTCGAACATTCCGCCGAGGCGGTTGGCGGCGAAGCCGAAGCCATTCCGGTGGTCGTTGAAAGTGTCGAACAACACCGCCAGGTGGTCGTTGTTGAAGCTGTTGAACGAGTCGCGGCGCATCTCGCTCTGGACCCGCCGGCTCGAGTCGGTCTCGTGCAGATGTGCCCCGATGTAGATGTTGACGTCGTCGAAGAACAGCCAGACTTCGGTCTTCTCCGTCGCCGGCTCACCCTCGTGCGGCTCCTGCTGGACGAAGTCCGTGTACGGCTGCATGGTGGTGTAGACGGCTTCGGTCAGCCGGCCGTCGAGAACGAACTCCGCGTCGATGCGCGTGGCCCGTACCGTGGCGATGCCGGCGGCGTCCCGGGTCATCGAGGGCGCGGCGACGCCGGGTTCGGCCGTGCGCTCGACCACCTGGGCACGCGCCGGCGACGCGGATGCCACAGCCACGGCGCCCAACGCCAAGCAGGCCCTGAAGATCCGGGAGCGGCGCGACGCGGTCGGCAGGCGCACAGGGAAGCCTACTATTCAAACACACCAGCTGGAGGGTGATTCGTAACGAGTTGTCACCTCCCGCGCGGCGCCCATCGACGTCATGGCCCGGGACGCAGAAACGGCCGTGCTGCACCGGGCAGCACGGCCGCTCTGGGCGCCGGAGGAGGCCGACGTCGTCTCAGTGCACCTGCGGGCGGCGAACGGCGCGGGCGGCCCGCCAGTCGTCGGCCACGATCGACCACAGGTGCTGGTCGAGCTGCTGGCCGTGGCGCTCGAAGGACTGCCGCAGGACCGCTTCGCGCACCGCACCCACCTTGGCCAGGGCGCCATTGCCACGGCCGTTGGCGACCGCGGCCCGCGCCTCGAGGCGGTGCACGCCGATGGTCTCGACGGCGAAGTCGACGACCAGCTTCGCCCCGTCGGCGAACAGGCCCGTGCCCCAGAAGGGCGAGCCGAGCACGAAGCCCCACTCCGCCGTCTCGAAGGCGGCGTCGAGCTGCCGCACCTGGAAGATCCCCACCGCGGTGTCGGTCCCGGCCGGGACCACGGCGAAGCAGGCGTAGCGTCCGGCCGCCTGTTCCGCGTGCGCCCAGCCGATGAAGCGCTCGAAGCCCTCCACCGTGGTCGGCGGCGGCGAGATGAAGCGCGCCACCTCCGCGGTGGTCAGCAGCGCGTAGAGCGACCGCGCGTCGTCGATGCGCAAGGCCCGCAGGGTGACGGCGCCGGCCGTGAGCACCGGCAGCTGCTGCCGCCAGTCGGTGGCCGTCGTGTCGTGTGCGGCCGGGTATTCCATGGCCGGCAGCGTGGCGTGGAGCGCCTCGACGAAGGGCATCTTTTCCATGACTAGAATCTCCCTCCGGTCGCGCCGACGACGGTGATCGCGTTGGGGTTGTTCTCGAGGTCCCACAGCAGCGGGTCGAACGCTTCGACTTCGCCCGACTCGTCGCCGAACACGTAGCCGTCGGTGCCCGAGCTGCCCCATGAGGCGTTGGGGGCGGTGCTGAGGCCCCACACGATGTTGTCGTCGTCGAGGCCCCAGACGATGTTCAGGCCCCACACGATGTTCGACCCCGAGGCCAGGCCCCAGACGATGTTGTCGTCGAGGCCCCAGACGATGTTGTCGTCGAGGCCCCAGACGATGTTCGTAGGCCCCACACGATGTTGATGCCCGTCGAGGCCAGGCCCCAGACGATGTTGTCGTCGAGGCCCCACACGATGTTGAGGCCCCAGACGATGTTGTCGTCGAGGCCCCACACGATGTTCTTGCCCCAGGCCACGTCGTAGCAGGAGCTGGCGCAGTTCTCGCCCCACACGATGTTCAGCCCCAGGCGCGAGCTCTCGCCCCAGACGATGTTGTTGGCCCAGGCCGTGGCGCCGGGGTGATCACGCCGCCGGCGACGAGGTGGTTGCCCCACAGGATGTGCTGGCTCCACGCCGGCGATAGCGGGTAGCGGCTGCCGGGCTTGGCGTCCTTGAAGTACTTCGCCAGCGTCACCGCGCCGCGCGCGTTGACGAAGCCGGCGCCCTGGGTCAGGTAGTCGTATTCGTCGTGGGCCTCGGCCGTGAACTGCAGGATGGCCTTGACCAGGTTGGGCGTGAGCTTGGGGTTGGCCTGCAGCATCAGCGCCACGGTGCCGCTCACGACCGGCGCCGCCATGCTGGTGCCGCTCAGCGTGAGGTACGGCTTGTAGCTGCGTGTAGCGCGTCCCGTCGAGCAGGTACTGCGACTTCTCGACGTACATCTTGCTGCCGGGGCTCGACAACGACACCACGCCGGTGCCGGGCGCGACCACGTCGGGCTTGACGACGTAGTCGATCATCGTCGGCCCGCGCGAGCTGAACGGCGCCATCGTGTCGTCGTTGCGCCTGGTCGTGCCGTTGGCGTTCGACGCGCCCACCGTGAGCACCCACGGGGCATTGCCGGGCGCCGTGATCGCGCCGTACTGCGGGTCGCCGTTGGCGTTCTTGCCGATGTTGCCGGCGGCGGCCACGACGACGATGCCGGCGTCGACCGCGCGCTTGGCGGCCAGGGTGAGCGGGTCGGTCGTTGTAGGACTCGAACACGCCCGCGCCGAGCGACATGTTGATGACGCGGATGTTGTAGGCGGCGCGGTTGGCCACCGCCCAGTCGAGCGCCTGGATGATCGCGCTGATGCGGCCCTTGCCCGTGCCGTCGAGCGCCTTGAGCGCCACCAGCGTGGCCGCCGGGGGCGATGCCGGCGCGGGTGCCGTACCAGTCGTAGCCGTTGCCGGCGATGATGCCGGCGACGTGCGTGCCGTGGCCCCAGTCGTCGTAGCGGCTGGTCTGGCCGTTGACGAAGTCGACGAACTTGGTGACGCGCTGGGCGTAGCTGCCCGAGTAGCGCAGGTCGTCGTGGTTGGGCGTGACGCCCGAGTCGATCACCGCCACGCCGACGCCGGCGCCGTTGTAGCCCATGAGCGCGCTGCACGGTCTTGGCGCCCACCGTGATCGACGAGCGGCCGAGGAGGCGCCTCGACCGGGCGGTCGTAGTGCACGCGCCTGACGTCGGCGCGCTGCGCCAGCTGGCGCAGCAGGCGCTTGGACATCCGGGTCGACCGGCCGCGCATGCCCGACAGACGGCGCTCGGCGCGGCCGCCGTGCGGCGCCGATCGTCTGGTCGGCGTCGCTGTCGTCGTTGAACTCGATGATCACCGGCAGGTCGTCGTCGTCGCCGGCGGTCGGCGTCCTGCAGCAGCGCGTCGAACTTCACTTCGTCGGCGCGCGACTGCCGGAACCGCCGCTGGGCAGAGGCGTCGTCCGCGAACGCGCCCAGGCCCACAGCGATGAGGAGTGCGTAAAGCGGAAGGCGGCGGCGGTCCGGGAAGGTGCTGGTCCGGCCCGCGCCGCGCACGACGGAGAGGGATTTCATGCCCTCCCGCAGCGCAAGGCGGCTGCCAGGACTGTGCGCGTGATCACGAGGCTCGCGCGATCGGCGAGATCACTCAGCAATTCGAGTGTCGCGCGCCGCAGGTTGCACGCGGGTGCACAACCCGTGGATCGCAGCCTCAGCCACACCGCACTGGCTCGTCCTGGGACAGGCGAGCCGGTGCAGGCGCCACCTCGGACGCGCTAAGTCATTGCGTGTGCGAACGTTACGTCTGGTGTGTGCCGGTCGGGTACACCGTGATCAGATTCAGCACAGTCGACGACGGCGTCGAGTTCACAGAACCTGCCATCGCGGCGCATGGCGCAGGGCGTCGCTTGCGGCCCGCGCGAAGATCGCCGGGGAGCCGCCGGTGTGCAGGAACACCACCGCCTCGTCCGGCGCGATCTGGCCCTCCCGGATGTGACCGATGAATGCGGCCATCGCTTTGGCCGTGTAGGTGGGGTCGAGGACGAGCGCCTCGGTGCGGGCCAGGAGCAGCATCGCGTCGAGCCCGTCGGGCGTGGGCAGGCCGTACCCCTCGCCGATGCAGGCTCTGGTCGGTGACGAAGGGGCGCGACAGCACCGAGTCGTCGGCGCCGAGCAGCGCCGCCGCCTCGCCGGCCACCCGGCGCGCGCGCTCGCACCTTCTCCGGCTCGCCGGCGCTGACGGCAATTCCGTGCAATGTGAAGCGTGCCCCGCACAGGTGGGCGCCCAGGGTGAGTCCGGCCTGGGTGCCGCGCGAGCCGCTCCCGAAGTAGAGCCGGGTCGGTGCCACGCCCAGGGCGTCGAGCTCGCTGCACAGCTCCAACGTCGCTGGCGACGTAGCCGAGGGCGCCGATCGCGCTCGACCCTCCGACCGGAATCACGTACGGCCTGCCGCCGCGGGCGCGGACGGCCGCGGCGACGTCGCGCACCGTCTCCTCGTCGCTGCCGACAGCGAGCATCGGATCGATCGACGGCACGAAGTGGACCCGCGCGCCGAACAGGCGATCGAGCAGCAGATTGCCCTCGTCGTCGGGTGCGTCGTGGTGTGCCGTGAGCACGAGCTCGGCCTCCATGCCGGCGATACGCGCCGCCCCGGCAGTCATCCGCGCGTGATTCGACTGCACCGCGCCGGTCGTGATCAGCGTGGTCGCGCCGGCGCGCTGCGCGTCGCCGACCAGGAACTCGAGCTTGCGGGCCTTGTTGCCGCCACCGGCGAGACCGGTCAGGTCGTCGCGCTTGACGAAGATCCGCGGGCACCGGGCCGGTCCGCCCAAGGCGTCGCGCAGCCGCCGGGCCTCCTGGAGCGGGGTGGGCACGGCCGCCAGTGGGTAGCGGGGCTGACGGGCCAGTGCGCGGGCGAGGGCGGGGCGATCGGTGGCAGTCATGGCTCGGCATCTTGCCTCACCACGCCGGTCGGTGCGCGGCCGAGGCGTGCGCGGCTATCGAGCCGGCACGCGCAGCGCCATGGCGTCGAGCAACGCGCCCAAGTCGATCGGCGGTTCGGCGACGAAGCGGAGCGCGATGCCGGAGCGCGGATGCGCGAACGGCCAGCCGCCAGGCGTGCAGCGCCTGGCGCGGGAACAGGACCGCCGCGCGGTGCAGGCGCGGATCGGGCAGGCGCAGCCGCGTCTGCACGCGGTACACCGGGTCGCCGACCAGTGGCCAGCCGCGATCGGCCAGGTGCACGCGCAGCTGATGCGTCCGTCCCGGTGACCAGGCGGCAGCACAGCAGGCTGAGGCCGCGCGGCCCGCCCGCGCGTGCGCGCCAGCGTCCGGTACTCGGTCACGGCGACGGCGCCGTCGGTGCTCGCGCATCACCCGCCGGCGGTCCAGCGGATCGCGGCCGAGCGGCGCGTCGATGCGCCCGGCGGCCGGCGCCGGCCGGCCCCAGACGAGCGCGAGGTACTCCTTGGTGAACGCGGCGTGCTGCAGCGCGGTCTGCACGGCGCGCGACTTGGCCACCAGCAGCAGCCCGGATGTGCCCTTGTCGAGTCGCTGGACGAGGTGCGGCTGCCAGCTGCACCGCCGCGCGCCGGCGCAGTCCGAGCAGGCCGTTCAACAGCGTGCCCGACGTGTTCTCGATACGACGGATGCGCGACTTGGCCCGGGCGGCTTGTTCACGACCAGCAGATCGTCGTCCTCGTGCAGCACCTCGAGCGGCAGCGGCTCGGCCGGCCGGCCGCGGCCGCGGCCGCGCCGGGCTCGACCTCGACGTGCACGACGGTCGCCGGCGCGGAGCGCGCTGCGCCGGCCGGGTCGCGCGCCGGCCGTTGACGTGACGCGTCCCTCGGCCACGAGCCGCTGAACGCGCGAGCGCGACAGCCCGTGGCCGATCGCCGTGCCGCAGCACGGCGCGATCGAGGCGGTGAGCGTCGTCGCCGCGATCGGCGACGAACGTCGTGCCGGGAGCGTCGGCGCGCGTCAGTCGCGGATGGCAATGAGCTCGACGTCGAACACGAGCATGCCGGCCGGCGATCCCGCCTGGCCCTTGTAGGCGAGGCTCTGCGGAATCCAGAACCGCGTCTTCTCGCCGACCACCATCAGCTGCACGCCCTCGGTCCAGCCCGGGATGACGTCGCCCAGGCCGAACGTGGCCGGCTGGCCGCGCATCACCGAGCTGTCGAACATCTTGCCGTTGGTCTGCCAGCCGGTGTAGTGCACGGTGACGCGGCTGTCGCGCGCGCGGGTGGTCGGTGCCGGTGCCCGCCTTCAGCACCTTGTAGGCCAGGCCCGAGGCGGTCGTCTTGGCGTCGTCGGGCGGCGCGGCGACGTCGGGCGGCGGCACGGTGGGCGACGGCGTCGTGCTCGAGGAGCTCGACGTCGAACACCAGCATGCCCGGCCGGCCGGCCCGGCTGGCCCTTGTAGGCCAGCGTCTGCGGGAATCCAGAGGCGGCGCTTCTCGCCGACGACCATCAGCTGCACGCCCTCGCCCCAGCCCTTGATCACCCGGTCGAGCGGGAAGGTCGCTCGGGGCGTTCCGGGCGACGCGAGCTGTCGAACATCTTGCCGTCGGTGGTCCAGCCCGTGTAGTGCACGGTGACCATGTCGGTGGCTGCCGGCTTGGTCGGTGCCGGTGCCCGGCTGCAGCACCTTGAACGCCAGGCCCGACGGCAGGGTCGTGGCGTCCTTGGGCGGCGCCGCGACGTCGGGCGGTGCGGGCACGCGCGGCCGGCGCCGGCTTCGGCGGCGGAGCCTGGAAGGCCGACGCGACGACGGGCGCGGCCACGACGAGCAGCGCCGTGCAGTAGTGGAAAGCACTCGAACGCATGGTCCACATCCTGAACCAGGTAGGCATCCGGCGCAACCGTCTGGATGCGCGAGTCCGGTGCGTCTGGCCGTCAAACCAACGACGCCTCCGGCACTGGCTTTACAGATATGTTGACGCCTCAGCGGTGCCGAAGGCGAAAACGCGCGGAATCAGGCGTCAATTCGTCGATTTCAAAGTTGGCGCGAAACTTGGTATCGCGGAGGGCGTGCCGAGCTCCAACGGCGCAGAGGTCCGCCGACGATGCGAATGCCGGTGCTGGTGGTAGGCGTGCAGGAAGCCGAGCGAGTCGAACGAGCCGAGGCGCTGCGTCCGCGCCGGGTTCACGACGCTGCCCGTCGCCAGCTTCCTCGAGGCCCGGGACGTGCTCACCGAGATCGAGCCCGAGGCGCTGGTCACCGACGTCCAGCTCGGCGACTACAACGGCCTCCATCTGGTGGCCATCGCCCAGGTCGAGCACCCGCGCACGACCTGCGTCGTCGATCGGCCCCCGCGATCCGGCGCTGCAGTCGGAGTCCTATCACCTCGGCGCCCGCTACCTGGTGGAGCCGATTGACGCCGACCGCGTCGCCACGATCCTGGCCGAACTGGTCGCCACGCCGCGCCCGCAGCGCCGCTGGCCGCGCAAGCGCCCGGCGCACGAAGTGCCGACGTTCGTCTCGGGCATCGAAGCCCGCATCGTCGACGTCAGCTACGGCGGCGCCGGCATCGAGGTCTTCGGCGACGAGCTGCCCGGCGAGACCCTGCAGCTCACGGTGCCCGGCACCGGCATCGCGGTGCCCGTGGAGCGCGTCTGGGCGCGCCGAACTGCCAAGGCCCAGCCGATGGCGTGCGGCGTGGCGCTGCGCCGCGACAGCGGCGGTCGACGCGCAGTGGCGGTCGTTCGTGGACGCCCTGGAGCTGCTGCCCGGCTACCTGCCGTCGCCGAGGCCGCGACCTCGGCGTGCCCTCCTAGCGGCCGCGTCCGGCCCCGTTCCGCGGCTCCGACCTCGCCCCGCTGAATACGCTGAGCAGTCTCGGAAAGTCCGCGGATCCAAATAATGTAGTCTGGCTCTGGCACGCAGCACAAAGCTGAAACCTCAATAGATTACGAGGGTTTCTGCGACTCCAGCTGTGGCGTTTCCTTTGCACATCCGGCGGGCAGCCGAGACATGTCCGCCGATATCCTCGTCGTCAGCGCCGACCCGCACGTGCTCTCCGATCGGGTCACAGCCCTTCGTCGTGCCGGCTTCTCGGCCCGTGCCAGTTCGAGCTTTCCTGATGCTCGGCGGATGCTCGAGGAAGGGCCGGCGCCGGAAATTCTGGTGACCGACGTCCGGCTCGGACCCTACAACGGACTCCATCTGGTGGCCGTCGCCCGCGTCGAGTTCCCGCGGGCCTTCGCCATCGTCATCGGCGGGGCCGACCATGTGCTCGAAGTGGAGGCGACCGGACTCGGCGCCCGCTACCTCTCCGGGCCGGTCACCAGCCAGGCGCTGCAGTCGACGATCGCGGAAGTGATGGCGGTGGAGCGGCCGCGCCGGCGCTGGCCGCGCAAGCGTCTGCCGATGGAGGTGCCGGCCGTCGTCGGCGGCCTCCCCGGGCGCCTGCTCGACGTCAGCTACGGCGGCGCGTGCATCGAGGTGTTCGGCGCGACGATGCCGTCGGAAGCGGTGGACATCGTCATTCCCGAGCTCGGCATGGACCTGCAGGGCATGCGCGTCTGGGCGCATCGCGCCGATCCGCTGCAGCCGGTGAGCTGCGGCGTGGCGTTGTCGACCGCCGATCAGCGCTGGCAGCGCTACGTCGACGGCGTCGCCGCCGCCTAGGGCTAGCGAGACCTCCGCCGCAGACCGGCGAGCACGGAGGAAAGGCTCCGCGTCAGTGTTGCGGGCCGCGCTGAGCAGCTACTCTCTAGTCGCGGCGATCGTCGATCGAGCGGACCGCGCCCTCGCCGCCACTCAAGTCGGGACGGAGCGGCGCCATGCGGAAGCGCTGGAACGGCATGTGGCAGCCATACTTCCGCAGGAAGTTCAGGAACCGCTTGTAGTCCTGCGGCTCCATGTTGAACAGCTGCACGAGCGCCTTGTAGTTGCCGCGCGTCTGCTCGAGGCCGACCCGCACCAGATGGCGGATGTCCTCGCGGGTCAGGTCGCGGGCCATGAACGGCTCGTACGCCACGTCCCAGAACGACTCGCCGCGCAGCAGGATGCGATCGAGCAGGCCTTGCGATGGCGGCGCCGCGGCCGGCTTCGACAGGGCGACGTCGGAGACGGCGGCCGCCGACAGCACCTCGGTCGGCAGATCGTTCGGCTGGATCACGCCGCCGGGCACGCGGCAGATCAGGCGCTCGGAGATGTTACGCAGTTCGCGGCACGTTGCCCGGCCAGTCGTACGCCTCGAGAGCCGCGATCGAGTCCGGTGAGCAGATCGGCAGCGGCACGCCGTGCTCACGCGAGAACTGCGTGAGGAAGTGCTGCAGCAGCGGCGCGACGTCGTCGCGGCGATCCCGCAGCGGCGGGATCGTGATGTGGATGACGTTCAGCCGGTAGTAGAGATCCTCGCGGAAGTCGCCCGACTGGATGCGCTCGAGCAGCCGGCGGTTGGTGGCGGCGACGACCCGGACGTTGGCATTGGCGCGGTTGCGCTCGTCGCCGACGCGCTGGATCTCGCCGGTCTCGAGAAAGCGGAGCAGCAGCGCCTGCATGCGCAGCGACATCTCGCCGACTTCGTCCATGAACACGGTGCCGCCGTTGGCCGATTCGAACAGCCCGCGCTTGTCGCGATAGGCGTCGGTGAAGCTGCCGCGGGCGTGGCCGAACAGCTCCGACTCGAGCAGCGTGTCGGGCATCGCGGCGCAGTTGATGGTCAGCATCGGCGCGTGGCGCCGGCGGCTGCGCGCGTGAATCAGATGCGCGACCACTTCCTTGCCGACGCCGCTGGCGCCGGTGATCAGCACCTTGGCGTCGGATCGGGCCGCGTACTCCACCTCCTGCTGGACGAGGCGGAGCGCAGCGCTGCGACCGATGAGAGTGGGCGTCGAGTCGGATTTGACGGGAAGGGAGTCGGGCAGGGCGGCCATTGGCAAGGGGGTAGCGGCTCGCGCGTCGCGCGATATAGCCGGAGCAAGAAGATACTCGTTCTCACAGGACAAAATCAAGGGAAAGAGGAACAATTCAGCCGAATTCGGCGGAACTGCCAATGCAGATGCGTGCGGGGATGCGAAAAACTGTACCAGGCCGGACTAACGGACGGTCGGATTCATCCAGATCTAGGAAGAAGGTCCCAGAATCTGGCACTTCACCCAAAAGGGTCGGGGCGACCGCTGACGCGCCGCCGGCGCGTCGTCTCAGCGGAACTCTTTGAACGAGACCTGGCACTCGTGAGTGCGCAGGAAGTTGAGGAAGCGCTTGTAGTCGCCCGGGTCCATGTTGAAGAGGCGCACCACGATGCGGTAATTGCCACGCGCCTCCTGGAGGCCCTTCTTGACCAGGTCGCGCAGGTTGCCGCGGGTGATCTCGCGATTCATGTAGAGCGGGTAGACCGCGGTCCAGAACGACTCGCCCGATTCGACCAGCCGCTGGTAGAGCTCGTCGGACACGGTGCGCCGCCGCTCGCGGCGCGGCTTGTAGGTGCCGAACGGGCAGCAGGCGAATCTCGGGTGGCAGGTCCTCGGGCAGCGCGATCTCGCGCTGGCAGGTCACGGCCAGCCGCTCGACCAGGTTCTGCAGCTCGCGGACGTTGCCCGGCCACGAGTACTTGCAGAGCGCGTCCATCGTCTCGGGCGCGACGGCGCGCAGCGCGTAGTGACCGGTCGACGTGCTGCGCGACAGGAAGCGATCGACCAGCGACGGAATGTCGGTGCGGCGCTCGCGCAGCGGCGGCACGACCAGGTGGATGACGTTGAGGCGATAGAACAGATCTTCGCGAAACGCCTGCTGGGCGATGAGGTCGCGCAGGTTCTTGTTGGTGGCGGCGATGACGCGGATGTTGACCGTGGCGCGGACGCGATCGGCGCCGACCTTCTGCAGCTCGCCGGTCTCGAGAAAACGCAGCAGCAGACCCTGCATCCGCAGCGTCATCTCGCCGACCTCGTCGAGGAACAGCGTGCCGCCGTCGGCCAGTTCGAGCTTGCCCTGCTTGTCGCGGTAGGCGCCGGTGAAGCTGCCCTTGACGTGCCCGAAGAGCTCCGATTCGAGCAGCGTCTCGGGCAGTCCGGCGCAGTTCACCGCCACGAACGGCCGCGGCGCCCGCACCGAGTGCGCGTGTACGGCCCGCGCCACCAGCTCCTTGCCGACGCCGCTCTCGCCGGTGACCAGCACCTTGGCCTCGGAGCGGGCGGTGCGCTCGATCTCCGGTACGCAGCTCGGTGATGGCCGGGCTGTCGCCGACCAGCTGGGAATCGGACGTGGCCATTAACATCGAGTGCCTCGACTCGGGGCCGGTGGATGCGGTGCTCATCAGGCTGAACCCTCACTGGGTCGCCCGGCACGCCTTGGTGCCTGGACGACCTTCGTGCGGGCTCAGAGCAAAAGAGGGGCCACTCATTTTTCTATGGCTCCGTCTCGATCAAGTTCTGGCCTGCGCATGACAACGATCGCCAGAGATTCCGGCCGAATCGCGCGTTGATGCCGCCGAGGTCGATGCCGGCGGCGCACATAGAACGTTGGGTGGAAGGAGAATAGTCCGTCAAATCAACGAACATTTTGTCATCGAGATCCGGGTAAAGCGACCGGAAAGGCCCGACGACGATTCAAATTACAGTTTTGTAAACATCTAGAATCAAAGGACTTAGGCAGTCTGGCTCCAGAAAATCATCGCCCCGGGCGGCGCTGCGCCATTGCACAGAACCTCCGGCCCTGGCTTCAGCGCGTCCGCGCCCGGCGCGATGGCCGACCCGGCCGTTCTGCTCATCGAGCCGCTCGAGCGACGAGGCGCCGTGCGGCCACCGTACGCCGGTCGCGTTCGCCGAGTTGCCGCGCGAGCTCCCCGGCGGCGCGGGCCAGCCATGGGTCGGTATCGCTCGCCCGGCCCGCGGCGATCAGCGCCTCGGCGCGGGTCACGTCGGCCATCGCCCGCAGCCAGTGGCCCGGCGGCAGCCGGTTGGCTCGGATCGCCGCCGCCTCGCTGGCCAGGACTTCGGCTCGCGCCGGTCGGTCGGTAGCCAGGCACACGGTCGCCAGCTTCAAGAGCGTCGCGGCCACCTGCGGATGGGTGGCGCCGAGTGACTGGCGCTGTGTCTCGAGGGCGTTGGTCAGCAGCCGCTCGGCCTCCGCGAACTGGCGCTGGGCCGCCCGCACCTCGCCCAGCAGTGCGGTCGTCGCCGCGATGTCGGCGTGCCCCGCCGGCAGGATGCGCCGCCGCAGGTCGAGTGCGGTGAGGGCGAGCGACTCCGCCGCGTCGACCCGGCCCCGCGCCAGCTCGACCCGGCCGAGGTTGTGCAGCGCCCGGGCCACCGACGGGTGCGCCTCGCCGAAGACCGTGCGCCGTACTTCGAGCGACGTGCGGAACAGCGGCTCGGCCTCGTCGAGCCGTCCCCAGTCTTCGAGCAGCGACGCCAGGTTGTTCACCTGCACGGCGTAGTCGGGATGCGCCGCGCCCAGTCGCTTCTCGGTACCGGCCAGCGCCAGTCGGTAGAAGGGCTCGGCGCCGGCCAGGTTGCCGGCGTCGTGCAGCAGCGACGCCAGGTTGTTGAACGCGGTCGCGGTGTCGGGATGATCGTCGCCGTAGGCCTTGCGCCGGATGGCCAGGGCCTCGCGCAGGAGCGGTTCAGCCCGGGTCAGATCCCCTTGCGCGTTGCGCACCTGCCCGAGATGGCCGAGCACGTTCGCGAGCAGCGGATGATCGTTGCCGAGCCGCTGGCGGCGTATCGCGATCGCCTCGTCGAGCGCACTCGCCGCGTCGTCGAGGCGGCCTTGCTGCCGCAGCGTCTGCGCCAGGTTGTTGAGTCCGACCGCGACGTCACCCTGGGCCGCGGAGCCGAGCCGGCGCCAGGTGTCGACCGCCTCGCGCAGCAGCGGCTCGGCCGCGGCGTACTGACCGCGTTCGCTCAGGGTCAGCCCCAGATCGTTCAGCGACGCGGCGATCGACGACGGCGAGTCGCCGACCCGGCGCTTGACGGCCAGCGCCTCGCGATGCAGCGCCTCGGCGTCGTCGTAGCGCGCCAGCTCCCGATAGGCCTCGGCCAGCGCCTCCATCGACTGCGCCGTGTCGCGATGCTCCGGTCCGAGCGTCGCCCGGCGCAGGGCCAGCGCTCGTTCGAGCAGGGCCGCGGCCCGATCGTAGACGCCGAGGCTGCCGTAGACCGCGCCGATGGTCCCGAGCAGGCGGGCCTGCACCACCGGCTGCCCGGTCAGCTCGACGTCGATGCGCTCGGCGCCGCGGTCGAGCAGTTCGCGGGCCGTCACCGACGTGCCCGCGGCCGCGTCGGGATCCGAGACCTCGAACAGCCCGGTCAGAAACGTCACCACCTGCTGCGCGGTGTCGCGCTCGCGCGCCGTCGGATCGCGCTCCTCGGCCAGCCGCGTCGCCTGAATCGACATCACGACCGCGGCCGCCGAGATGGTGGCGACGAACGCCGCCGCCGCGCCGACGCCCCAACGGTGACGGGCGACGAAGCGACGCGCGGTGTAGGCCCACGTCGCCGGCCGCGCCGCGATCGGCCGGCCGGCCAGAACGTGCTGCACGTCGGCGGCAAACGCGTCGACCGAGGCGTAGCGATCGGCCGGCTCCTTGGCCATCGCGGTCGCCAGGATGGCATCGAGGTCGCCCTTCAAGGCGGCGCGCAGGCGGACCGCCGTGGTCTGGCGCGCCGCCGCCCGCGTCGCGCTCGGTACGCCCGGCGGATCCGAGTCGGCGGCGGCGGCGAGGCTGGCGCGCGGCGGCTCGACGTAGCACACGACCCGCTCGATCTCCGCGCTCGACATCGTGGCGAAGCGCAGCGGGCGGCGCCCGGTGAGCAGCTCGTAGAGCAGCACGCCCAGCGCGTAGACGTCGGCCGCCGTCGTCACCTGGCCGCCGCGCACCACCTCGGGGCTGGCGTAGTCGGGCGTCAGCATGCGGCCCGGCGCCCGGGTGATCCCGGTGTCCGCGCCCTCGAGGGCGAGGCGCGCGATGCCGAAGTCGAGCAGCTTCGGCACGCCGGCGTCGGTGACCAGGATGTTGGTCGGCTTGATGTCGCGGTGGACGATGAGGCTGCGGTGGGCGTGACTGACCGCTCCGCACACGACCAGGAACAGGCGCAGCCGATCCGCCACCGTCAGCCGGCGGGCGTCGCAGTGGCGGTCGATCGGCACGCCCTGGACGTGCTCCATGACCAGGTACGGCAGGCCGTCGTCGGTCGTGCCGCCGTCGAGCAGGCGCGCGATGTTCGGGTGTTCGAGCCAGGCCAGGATCTGGCGCTCGGTCCGGAACTGGCGCACCCGTTCCGGGATCGAGCAGGCCGCGCACCACCTTGATCGCCACCTGCTGGAGGAACTCGTCGTCGTCGCGCTCGGCGAGATAGACGGCGCCCATGCCGCCTTCGCCGAGCATCGACACGACGCGGTAGGGCCCCAGCCGCTCGACCAGTGGCGTCGGTGCGCGCGGCGGTCACCTCTTCGACCGCCCGGCTGACCACGCCGACGAGATCGTCGCCGCCGGCGCGCTCCGCCGCGTCGGCCGCGAGCATGCCGCGCACCAGCGCCGCCAGGTCGGCGTCGGCCGCCGCGTCGTCGACGTAGGCGCCGCGCGCGTCGTCCGACACGGCCAGCGCGGCTTCGAACAGCTGCTGTGCCGCGGCCCAACGTTCCGGAGTCATCGGGTGGGCTCGCCTCGACCGAGGCTCGTCGCTTACGCGTCCTTGGGGGCGCCGCTGGTCGTGAGCTCGTGGCGCAGCCACGCCTTGGCCATGCGCAGTTCGCGGTCGACGGTCGCCGCCGAGACGCCGACCGCCTCGGCCGTTTCGTCGTAGCTCAGCCCGCCGAAGAAGTGCAGCTCGACGATCGCGGCCTTGCGGGGGTCGAACGCCGCCAGCCGCTCCAGCACGTCGTGCAGGTCGAGCACGTCGACCGACGGCGCCGACACGACCGCGGCGACGTCCTCCAGTTCGACCTTCACCGCGCCGCCGCCGCGCTTCTGCCGCCGCCGGCCGCGCGCGTGATCGACCAGCACCCGCCGCATGGTGCGGGCGGCCACGGCCATGAAATGCGCCTTGTCCTGCCACGAGACGTCGGCGTCGATGAGGCGCAGGTAGGCCTCGTGCACCAGCGCACGCGTCTGGAGGGTGTGGTCGGCCCGCTCGGATCGCAGGGCGGCGCGCGCAATCCGCGCCAGCTCCTCGTACACGAGCGGCAGCAGGCGATCGAGGGCAGACGCCTCGCCGCCTCGCCACGCATGCAGCAGTATCGTTGCGGTCGGTTCCACGGGCCGCGGTCCCTCCGGGGGGAGGCGCGGCGATCTTACTGCAACTGGCGCGCGCCCAGAGTCACTAGCCGTCGAGCAGCAGCCACGCCGGGTCTTCGATGAAGTCCTTGACCTTGACCAGGAACTGCACCGCCTCGCGGCCATCGACCAGGCGATGGTCGTAGCTCAAGGCCAGGTACATCATCGGGCGGATCACCACCTGGCCGTTCACCGGAACGGCCCGATCGGCGATCTTGTGGAGGCCGAGGATGCCGACCTGCGGCGGGTTGAGGATTGGCGTGCTCATCAGCGAGCCGAACACGCCGCCGTTGGTGATGGTGAACGTGCCGCCCTTGAGGTCCTCGAGCGTCAGCGTGGCGTTGCCGGCGCGCGCGGCGAAGTCGCGGATGCCGCGCTCGACCTCGGCGAAGGACATCGCGTCGGCGTCGCGCAGCACCGGCACCACCAGCCCGCCCTCGGCGCCGACCGCCACGCCGATGTCGACGTAGCGCTTGTAGACGATCTCGTCGCCCTGGATCTCGGCATTCAGCTCGGGGAAGGCCTTGAGGGCGCCGACCGCCGCCTTGACGAAGAAGGTGGCGATGCCCAGGCCGACGCCGTGCTTCTTCTGGAAGGCCTCCTTGCGGCGCTCGCGCAGCGCCATCACCGCGCTCATGTCCACCTCGTTGAACGTGGTGAGCATGGCGGCGGTGCGCTGGGCTTCGACGAGCCGGCGGGCGATCGTCGCCCGGCGCTTGGTCATGCGGACGCGCTCTTCGGTGCGCTCGCCCGGCGTGCGGACGACGGCTGGCGGCGGCGGGGCGGCGGGTCTGGCCGAGGGCGCCGGGGCTGCGGCCGGAGCGGCGGCGACCGACGAGCCGGCGACGAACTCGCGCACGTCCTGCTTGGTCACGCGTGGACCGGCGGCCGGCACCGTCTCGAGCTTCACGTCGTGTTCACGGGCGATGTTGCGGGCCGTGGGCGTGGACTTGGGCCCGGCCGGCGCCGCGGCCGGCGCACCCGCAGTGCGCGGTTGCCGGCCGGCGCGGCCGCCGCGGCCTTCGACGGATCGAGCAGCGCCAGCACCTCGCCGACCTTCACGTCGGTGCCGGCGCCGTGCTTGATGCTCGTCAGCACGCCGGCGCGATCGGCGCTGACCTCGAGGTCGATCTTCTCGGTCTCGAGCTCGACCAGCGCCTCGCCGGCCGCCACCTGATCGCCCTCGTTCTTGAGCCAGCGCGCGACGCGCGCTTCCACGACCGATTCGCCCAGTTCCGGCACAACGATGTTCGTCACAAGCCCCAGCCCCCAGTCCCCAGCCCCCAGCCCCTAGACCTGTTTCGACAGCACCCGATCCAGCACCTTCGCCTCGGCCGCTGTCTTCGAACGCCTGGGCGACGACGGCGCGCTGGTTGAGCTGATGCCACGCCGCCGACCCCTCCGACGGGCTGGAGTTGCGCACCCGGCCGACGTAGCGCAGCGGCCACCGGCCGTCGATCACCTGCTCGAGCAGCGGCCGGACGAACTCCCACGCGCCCATGTTCTCGGGCTCTTCCTGCACCCAGCACACCTCGCGCAGCACGGCGTAGCGGTCGAGGACGGCCTTCAGCGCCTCGGCGGGGAAGGGGTAGATCTGCTCGACGCGTACCAGCGCGACGTGCGGCGACGCCTGCCGCTGCTCGCTGCCGGCCAGATCGACGTAGACCTTGCCGCTGCACAGCACCACGCGTCGCACCTTGGTCGCGGCCTGCGCCGCCGGCTCGTCGTCGATCACCTTCTGGAAGGCGCCCTCGGCCAGCTCGCGCGGCGTCGAGGCGACCATCGGATGGCGCAGCAGGCTCTTGGGCGTCAGCATCACCAGCGGCAGCGGGTCGGTGCCGAGCAGCAGCGCCTGGCGCCGCAGCACGTGGAAGTACTGAGCCGCGGTGGTGCAGTTGACGATGCGCACGTTGAGGTCGGCGGCCGACTGGAGGAAGCGCTCGAGCCGGGCGCTGGAGTGATCCGGCCCCTGCCCCTCGTAGCCGTGGGGCAGCAGCAGCACCAGCGACGGCGCCATGCCCCACTTGGCCCGGCCCGACAGCAGGTACTCGTCGAGGATGGTCTGGGCGCCGTTGATGAAGTCGCCGTACTGCGCTTCCCACAGCACCAGCCGGGCCGGCTCCTGCAGGTTGTAGCCCAGCTCGAAGCCGAGCACGGCCAGTTCCGACAGGGCGCTGTTGTGGATCTCGAAGGCCGCCCGGGCCTGCGGCAGCGCCTGCAAGGGCACGTGCCGATCGCCGGTGACGGCGTCGTGCAGCACCGCGTGGCGCTGGCTGAAGGTGCCGCGTTCGACGTCCTCCCCGGTGAAGCGGATGGGGATGCCGTCGGCGAGGATCGAGGCCATGGCCAGCTCCTCGGCGGCCGACCAGTCGACGGCGCGCTCGTCGGGCGCCGCCAGCATCGAACCGCGCCGTTCGCGGCCGCGTTCGAGTTTCTTGTGCACGACGAAGCCGGCCGGCACGGCGGCCAGGGCGGCGTTGAGCGCGGTGAGCTGTTCGAGCGGCACGGCGGTCCGCACCTTCGACGCGGCGCCGCTCGGCGGCACCACCGGCACGTCGGCGCACGTAGTCCTGCTCGGGCTTGAGCTCGGCGTAGGTGCGTTCGAGCACGCGCGGCGTGGGCGGCCACCAGCTCGTCGGGCACCGCCGCCGCCAGCTGGCCGCTCGCCACCAGCGCCGCGGCGTACTGCTGCCGCACGGTCGGGTGCTGGGCCACCTTCTGATACAGCAGCGGCTGCGTGAACGCCGGCTCGTCGCCCTCGTTGTGGCCGTAGCGGCGGTAGCCGACCAGGTCGATGAGGAAGTCGAGCGAGAAGCGCTGCCGGTAGGCCCACGCCAGCCGCGCCGCCTCGACGCAGGCCTCGGCGTCGTCGGCGTTGACGTGCACGATTGGCACCTTGAAGCCGCGCGCCAGGCCGCTGGCGTAGCTGGTCGAGAACGCCTCGTGGGGCTCGGCGGTGAAGCCGAGCTGGTTGTTGGCGATGATGTGGATGGTGCCGCCGACGTCCCAGCCGGTGAGGCGCGAGAGGTTGAGCGTCTCGGCGACGATTCCCTGACCGGGGAACGCGGCATCGCCGTGGATGAGGATGCCGAGCACGTCCCTGGTGCGCAGCGTCGGCGCGCCGGGCGCGTCCACGCCGGTCGCCGCCGCCCGCGCCATGCCGACCAGCAGCGGATCGACGGCCTCGAGATGGCTCGGGTTCGGCGGCATCGAGATGACCAGCGACGACGGCACGTCGGCGCGTTCGACGCGGGCACCGGCGTGGTACTTGACGTCGCCCATCCAGCCGAGCTCGATCCGCCCGCTCCGCGCGAACAGCGGGTCCTTGAACTCGGCGAGGATCTGCGCGTACGGCTTCTGCATCACGTGCGCCAGCACGTTGAGCCGGCCGCGATGCGCCATCGCGATGAGCACGTGCTTCACCCCCGACGCCGCCGCATCGGCGATGATCTCGTCGAGGATCGGCACCATCAGATCGAGGCCTTCGATCGAAAAGCGGGTCTTGCCGGGGAAAGTGCGGTGCAGGAACCGTTCGAACGCCTCGACCCGCGTGATCCGGTCGAGCAGTTCGCGGCCGTCGATCGGATCGGCCGGCGGCCGGTAGCGCCGCGCCTCGACCGACTCACGCAGCCACACCCGCTCGTCGGGCACGAAGACGTGGGCGAAGTCGTGGCCCGAGGTCGCGCAGTAGATGGCGCGCAGCCGTTCGATGGCCTCGTAGGCGCTGGCCGCGCCGCCGACCACCGGCCCGCCGATGATGCCGGCCGGCAGGCGGCGCAGCACGTCGGTGGTCAGGCCGTGCGACTGCGGATGCAGCGACGGGTCGCCGACCGGAGCGTGGAAGCCGATCGGATCGAGCCGGGCCGCCAGGTGCCCGTAGCGGCGGATCGACTCGGCCAGGGCGACGGCGGCGAGCGCCGCCGAGACATCGGCGGTGCCGGCGGCGGGCGTCGCCGCACCGGCCGCGTCCTGGGGCGGCGGGGTCCACTGGCGAAAGGCGGCTCGCGTCGCGTCGTCAACCGAAGCGGCATCCCGCTGGAAGCGTTCGAACAGCTCGAGCACGTACCCCGCGTTGGCCCCGGTGAACTGGTCCCACGGGTTCATATCTCGATTATTGTAGTGCACGGCAGACTTCCTTCCCGAGGCCCTCCGGCATGATCGCGCGACCCACCTACGACGACGCCAACCTGATCCTGCGGCTCTACGAGATGCGCCGCGACGCGCGCATGCGCGAGGCGAGACAGTGGTACACGGCCAGCTTCCGGCCGAAGAAATGGGAAGATCTGGCGACGCTGGTGCCGGGCGGCAGCACCGAGAACGCCTCGTATCGGATGGTCATCTCCTACTGGGACATGGTGGCGTCGTTCATCGTCACCGGCGTCCTCAACAAGGAGCTGTTCTTCCAGAGCGGCCGCGAGCTGCTGGTGGTGTTCGAGCGGCTGAAGCCGGTGCTGCCGGGGATTCGTGACGCCTACAAGGACCCCTTGTACATGGGCAATCTCGAGCGCGTCGGGCTCGACTTCTCGGCCTACTGGCAGGCGCAGAATCCCGAGGCCTACGAGGCGTTCGTGAAGCGCATCGGGTGACGCGCCTCGTCGCGATCGACGTCGACGGCACGCTGCTCGACGGCCGCGGCCAGGTGCCGGCCGCCAACCTCGCGGCGCTGCACGAGGCCGCCGCGCGCGGCATCCATCTCGTGGTCGTGACCGGGCGCAGCTATCCCTTCGTGCTGCCCGCGGTCGCGTCGCTGCCCGATCCGCTCACGCTGGTGGTCTACAACGGCGCCGTGGCCAGGGCGCGCGGCGGCGAGACGCATCCTGCGGCTGACCCTCGACCCGGACGTCGCGCAACGCGTGCTGGCGCAGACCCGCGGCTGGCGCGCCGCCACGACCGTGCAGTTCGATCGGGCCGACGCCGGACAGACGCTCTACGACCAGCTGTCGTGGGACCATCCCAACCGCCGCGGCTACTACGAGAAGGTGCGTCGCCACGTCTCCCAGGTCGACGACCTCGAAGCGGCCTGTACGCGGCGCCGACCCGGTCCAGGTGGCCTTCAACGGCCCGACCGCCGACATGCGCCGGCTGCACGACGAGCTGATGGCCCACGCCGACCGGGCCAGCGCTGTCGGTCTCGGCCACCCACTATCCGGCGCGCGACTTCTCGCTGGTCGACGTCAACGCCGCCGGCGCCAGCAAGGGCGGCACCCTCGCCGCCGTCGCCGCCCATCTCGGCGTCGCGCGCGCGGACGTCTTCGCCATCGGCGACAACCACAACGACGTCGACATGCTGCAGTGGGCCGGCACGTCGGTGGTCATGGGCAACGCCGAACCTGAGGTCCTGGCGCTCGGGCTGCCGATCACGGCCAGCAACGACGACGCCGGGCTGGCCGAAGCGCTGAAGCGGTACGTGCTCTGAGCCGCCCTAGAACTTCGTGCCCAACCTGAAATGGACGCGGGTGTTGCCGTCGTCGCTGCGGGCGACGTCGAGGCTGAGGGTGACCGCCGTGGCGTTGGCGAACACGCCGCCGCCGATGCCGCGGTCGTACGACGCGTCCTGCCACGACGTCGCCGCCGGGTAGACGGCCGCCCAGTCGACGAACGCGCGCACGCCGATGCGGGCGACGTTGAGCGGCGAGCCCAGCGGCAGGGCCCACGACAGTGTCGCGCCGGCCGCGTTGTCGTCGACCCGGCTCCCGGCCGAGTAGCCGCGCAGCGAGCTGGCCCCGCCGATCCACGCCTGCTCGAAGGCGCGGCAGCGGATCGTTGGCCGACACCTGGAAGATCCGCGCGCTCAGCGCCGACCCGCGAAACAGCCCGACGGCGCCGTTGGCATCGAGGCGGTGCCGGCGGCGCGTCTCCGATTCGACATCGACGCCTTCCAGCCCGGCGGCGATCCACACGGCGTTGCGCGGAAAGGTCGGATCGAGGCGCGTATCGACGGTGAGGTCGCCGCCGTAGGTGCCGACGCGCGACGTCGCCCCGTCGAACCGCACGTCCTCGATCCGCCCAGACGCGCCGAGCCGGAGCCACGACGTGACCGCGCGTTCGACCCGCAGGTCGCCGCCGACGCGCCGCTCGTCGAGATCGAAGGCGGGATGCTCGGTCTGGTGGACGTCGAAACCGGCGATCACGCGGGTCAACGGCCCGCGCTCGAACGACCGCTCGAGGGTCACGCCGGCGCTGGCGCTCGCCGCCCCAGGTCAGCGGCACCGACACCTGGGACTTCGGCCCCAGCAGATCGACGGCGGCGATGCGCAGCCCGTAGGTGACGCCGTAGCCTTCGGTGTAGGACAGCACCGGCAGCCACATCACGCCCGACGCGGTGCGGCGCAGCCAGCCGGGCGTGGGCAGATCGGGCGTGGCTCCGGGCATCTCCTCGATGAGGATGAGCACCAGGACGTCGCTGGGGTCGTCGATCGAGCGGCCGCGGCGATGCATCTCCACGGAGCGGAAGCGCCCGCTCGCCCGCAGTCGCTCGGTCGCCGCCTGCCAGGGTGTCGTCCCCGGAGGGCTGACCCACCGCCAGACCGCTGGCGGCAATCACCTCGGCATCGGGCGTCGAGTGGTTGCCGTGGACGCGGATCTCGGCGATCGGCGGCGGCGTGATCTGGGCCGCCGCGACTGCGGCCGACCCGAGCACCGCCAGCGCGACCACGAGCAGCCTCGCGCGACGCTCATCGCACGCGCACGGTCACACCGGCTTCCTTGTAGTCGGTGTAGGTGATGTCGTAGTGCGCTTCCACGTTGCCGACGGCGGTGACGAAGGCCATGCGCGCTTCCACCTGCCGCGGCAGCCAGATGCCGGGGAAGGCCTCGGCCATCGCCATCGAGGCCTTCACGTCGTCGACCCGGAGCACACTGCGGCCGGGCAGGAAGCCCCAGTCGACGTTGTCGAAGACGTAGCGGACGATCTGGCGCTCGTTGCGCAGGATCCACAACGTGACCAGCGAGGCCTTGTTCATCTGCTGCTCGATGCGCTCCTCGTCGGGGTCGTGGTCGTCGTCCTTGCGCCGGGCCTGCTCGGCGCGGCGCTCGGTCCGCGTCTTGCCGTCGGCCTCGTCGTCGAAGAGACGCGCCGGGTAGTACTCCACGCGCAGCACCTCGCGGCCGCCGAGCGTCTCCTTGCCGGCCAGGGCATAGCGGCCGGCCTCGAAGCGGAAGCGCAGGAAGTAGGCGGCGCGCACGAAGCTCGGCTCCGACTGCTGGCGCAGGACGTCGCCCAGGGCCTCGGGCGCCGGCGCCGGTTCGGCGGGCAGCGGCTCACCGGCCTCCTTGGCCTTCTCGCGTTCGCGTTCCGTGCGCCGCTGCTCGCGGCGCTGTTCGCGCCGCAGCCACTCGGCTCTCTTCCTTGCGCCGGACCTCCTCGCTGACGGCGACGCCGTTGGCGACGAGCGGGCTGCGGACGAAGTAGCCGTCCTTCACGAACCAGCGGTAGTCGTGCACCAGGCCGTAGAGCCGCGCCCCGCCCGGCCCGAGCACCTGGACCCGCTCGCGCTCGTCGAGGATGTACTGCTGCAGCTTCTTCCAGTTGTCGTCGCGGCGGGCCAGCACGGCGGCCATGAAACGGTCGAGGTCGGTGTCGCGGGTCGCCGGCGTCTGAGCGGCGACCGGCGCCAGCATCAACACCGCGGCGGCGAGGGCGACGACGGAGAGACGGGGACAGGGTCGCACGCGCACACTCCTGGCGGTCCGCTGGGCAGACGCTGGCGGAAAGATAGACGGTGCCACGCCAGGATTGGTTCCTGGCCGGCGCCAGGCGCTGTGATAGAACCCGGGGCGCATGCGCATCGCGATTGTAGGAGCCGGTGCCGTCGGCGGCTACTTCGGCGCCCGGCTGGCCCACGCCGGCCAGGACGTCACCTTCATCGCCCGCGGGGCGCATCTCGACGCGATCCGCGCCCGCGGGCTGCAGGTGGTCAGCCCGGCCCTGGGCGACTTCACCGTGCGGGCCCGCGCCGAGGAGCACACGGCCGCGGTCGGGCCGGTGGATCTGGTGATCTTCGCGGTCAAGGCCTACGACAACGACACCGCGATCCCCCAGCTCGCCCCCCTGGTCGGTTCGGACACCGCGGTGCTGACGCTGCAGAACGGCGTCGACAGCACGTCCGAGCTGGCGTCTGCCCTCGGCGAGTCGCACGTGCTCGGCGGCACGACCTACGTGGCGACGGCGGTGGACGCCCCCGGACGCATCGTCCAGACCGGCGTGCACCGCTCGATCATCTTCGGCGAGGCCTTCGGCGAGCGGCGCGAGGTGTCGCCGCGTGTCCGCGCCGTCGCCGCCGTGATGGGCCCCGCCGACATCGAGGTCACCGCGGTGCCCGACGCCCGCGTGCCCATCTGGGACAAGTTCGTCTACCTGGCGCCGTTCTCGGGATTCACCGGCGCGGCCCGTCTGCCGATCGGCCACCTGTGGCGCCAGCCGCACGTCCGCGAGCTGTTCTACGCGGCGGCACGGGAGGTGGCGGCGATTGCCGCGGCCGAAGGCGTCGCGATCTCACCCGACCGCTTCGCCACGCTCGACCACTACATGAACGGCATCCCGGCGAGCACGCGGTCCTCGCTGCTCATCGACCTGGATCAGGGCAAGCGGATCGAGGTGGAGGCATTGCAGGGCGCGGCCGTGCGCCGCGCCGCGGCCCACGGCGTGCCGGTGCCGATTCTCGCGACGCTCTACGCGGTGCTGAAACCCTGGGCGGGCGGCGACCCGCGGCCAGCAGAGCCGCAGCCGCCAGCCCCTAGTCCCAGCCCTAGAACGGATCGACCAGCGCGTCTGCCGGGGCTTCGATGACGAGCCGGTGGATCCGGCATCCGCGTCCGTACTCGACCAGCGCGACCTCGCTCGGAATCCTGAAGATGCCGCGCCACAGGCCCTTGGCCTCGGAGCGTTTCGGCTCGGGCCGCGGCGAGTCGCTCACGGCGTGGGCCCAGGCGGCCAGCGGCACGGCGCCGCGCGGGCGTCGCGGCGAGGGCGGCGGTATCGCCGGCGGTGCCTTCGGCGGCGTCGCGGCGACGGCCTTCGCGGTTTGACGAGCGCGCGCCGGCTTGCGCGGGGCGCGCGGCGCGGCCGCCTCGGCCGTTGCCGCCGGGGCCGGCGGCGCGGTGACCGTGGCAGGCGGCGGTGGCGCGGCAGCGCGCGCGGCCTCCTCGTCGGCGAGCGCGCCGGCGGCGACCACGGCGTCGCCCGCCGGTTTGCGCGCTGGCGAGCCTTGGCGACCTTCGCGCGTGACTTCTTACCAGCCTTGGCCGCCACGTGGGGCACTGACACCGGCACCGGCACCGGCACCGGCGCGGCCGGCGGCGGCTCTGGCGTCGGCGGTGGTGCGGCCTTCGCTGCCGTGATCAATCCGGCTCGGCGCCGCGCCTCCTGAATCGCCAGGCCCACACCCTCGGCGGGGTGCTCGGGCTGCAAGCGCTTCCGCTCCCGCCGCCGCTCCGAGGCAGCAGAGGCGCGGAGGATCGGGCGGCCGAGCCGCGTGTACAACGCCTGCATGCCGGCCTTCGCCGGGTCGTAGATGCCCCACTCGTCGGTGGGGGACGCGGGCGGTGCGAGCGGACGTTTCTTGGCCATACGGGCGGAGGGCTCCGCGGAGCGAGCAGCAATGATCGTGCCTCGCGCCAGCTGCGGCGAATGTCGCGTCGCAGCGGCGCCAGGCGGAGCGGCTCGGGGTCGCCGAACGACACGCCGCGTCACGCGCCGGTGCACCGAAATTGGTCGCGCGCATTACAGATCGGAAACGGCGTGCGGTCCCGTGCCATCGTTCGGCAGTTGCATCCCTGCGCAAACTCCCAACGCCGCACGTCGATTCGCTCGCCACCAGTCGTGGCATATGCATTGCCACGACCCCTGGCATGGTGGTTTCGTTCCTGGGCACGAAGGGCGGAACGGGCACGACGACGCTCGCGGTGAACTGCGCTGCCGAGCTGCGTCGTGTCACGAACCTGCCCACCGTGGTCGTGGATCTCAAGCCAGGGACGGGAGATGTCGGACTCTTCCTCGGCGTGCGATCGAAGTTCACGTTGCTCGACTTGCTCGACCAGCTCGACTGGATCGACGCGCGCGCCATACCGGCGATGCTGGCCCGGCACGACTGCGGGCTCGACGTCCTGCCCGGCGCCCCCGACTACGGCCGCCCCGGCTCGGCCGACGCGCCCGACGTCGAGCTGGCGATCGAGACGCTGCGCCGCATCTACGACTACGTCGTGGTCGATGCCGGCAGCACCCTCAGCCCGTGCTCGGCGGCGGCGCTGCACGTCTCCGACGAGGTGCACCTGGTCGCCAACCCCGACGTGCCGTGCCTGCGCAACCTGCAGCGGCTGCGCGACCTGGTCCGCCTGGCCGGGGTGCCCGAAGACCGGGTGCGCTATGTGCTGAACCGCACCTCCGACGTCGAGGTCGTGCCGCTGCGCGAGATCGAAGAGGCGCTGGGACGGCACATCGACCATCGCTTCACCAGCGACTACCGCACCGTCGCCTCGGCCCTGAACGCCGGCGTGCCGCTGTCGAGCCTCAGGCCAGGGGCCCTGCGGGCCGAGCTCGACACCTTCGCCCGCGCCATCGTGTCGCGCGCCGTGCCCGCCGCCTGAGCCTATCCGCTCATCCCGCCACGTAGTCGGCAGTGACGGCGGTCGTGATGCCGCCCCGGGCGGTGAAGTCGCCGACCACCGTCATCCGCCGCGGCCGGCACGCCGCCACCAGGTCGTCGAGGATGTGGTTGGTCGCCGCCTCGTAGAAGATGCCCTGGTTGCGGAATCCGAGCAGGTAGTACTTCAACGACTTCAACTCGATGCAGGACTCGCCCGGCTGGTAGCGGATGCGGATCGTCCCGAAGTCGGGCAACCCGGTCTTCGGACACATCGAGGTGAACTCCGGACACTCGATCGCGATCTCGTACGCGCGCTCGGGGCGCGGGTTGGGAAACGTCTCGAGCGCGGGTGGGGTGGACATCCTGCGAATCCTAACATCCGGATGTCGGCGCCGCCGCCGCGCGACGCGCCGAGCTGCTCGTTGACACGTCCCAGCCTGCGCGCTAGCATCAGGTCCGTTTTCCTGGCTTTTTCCCAGCATCCGCATCCGCGCGCGGGTGCCCGGACCGACCGAACCACGAGGCGCGCGGACAGCAACCAGGGGGAACCACGATGGCAGACGCGCGCAGGATGGGCAAGTCGGAGCTCTTTTCCCACTTCGCCGAACGGTTCGAGTTGAAGCGGACGCAGGTGCGTGAGATCTTCGACGAGATCACCGCGCTGGGCGAGAAGGAGCTGAAGCGCTCGGGCGAATTCGTGATTCCCGGGATGGTCAAGCTGGTCGTGCAGAAGCGCAAGGCGCGCATGGGCCGCAACCCGGCGACCGGCGAGCCGATCAAGATTCCCGCCAAGACCGTGGTCAAGGCCCGCATCGTGAAGCAGCTGAAGGACGCCGTCCTTCCGCGCAAGTAGTCGCCCTCCCCCGGGTGTCGCAACGGCGGGGACCCGGTCCCCGTCGTTTCGTCACACCCGAGCGCCAGCCCCTCCGCGCTACGCGCTGCCGCGAATCTTCCGCGCGATGTCCTTGATCTCCAGCCGGTCGAGCTTGAACTTCAGCGTGCTCAGCGGTATCCCGAGATAGCGCGCCGTCTGCGTGACGTTCCACCGGCTGCGCTCGAGCGCGCGGATGATGAAGTTGCGCTCGAAGGTCATCAGCGCCCGGTCGAGCAGATGGGCGGCGTCGTCGCCGCGATCCATGTCGGCCACCTGCAGCTCGAACGGCAGATCGCCGTCGGTGATCCAGTCGTGGCCGCAGGTGGCGACCAGCCGCTCGACCAGGTTCTCGAGCTCGCGGATGTTGCCCGGCCACCAGTAGTTCTGCAGCATCGCCACCGTCGACGTGGCGAAGCCCTGCACGTTCTTGCGGAACCGCGTGTTGTAGCGGGTGAGGAAGAACTGCACCAGTTCGGGCAGGTCCTCGATCCGCTCGCGCAGCGGCGGGATGCGGATCGGGACGACGTTGATGCGGTAGTAGAGGTCCTCGCGGAAGGTCCCTTCGCGGACGCCGCGCTCGAGATCGACGTTGGTGGCGGCGATCAGGCGGAACTGCACCTTGATCGGCTTGCCGCCGCCGACCCGCTCGATCTCGCCCTCCTGGATCGCCCGCAGCAGCTTGGCCTGCAGGTCGAACTTCAGGTCGCCGATCTCGTCGAGGAACAGCGTGCCGCCGTGCGCCAGCTCGAACTTGCCGATCTGCTGGCGCAGCGCCCCGGTGAACGAGCCCTTCTCGTGGCCGAAGAGCGTGCTCTCGACCAGCTCGCGGGGCACGGCGGCGAGGTTGACCGGGATGAACGGGCCGTCGGGCAGCTCGGAGTGGCGGTGGATCATCCGCGCCACCAGCTCCTTGCCGGTGCCGCTCTCGCCGAGGATGAGCACCGTGGTCGGCAGGCCCGGCCACCTTGTGCACGCGCTCGAGCACCTCGCGGGTCGCCGGGCTGGGGCCGGAGACGAACTCGCGATCGCCGCTCTGATCGCGGACCTGGTCGGCGAGCGCCAGCACCTGGCGGTTGAGATCCTGGCGCTCGGCGGCGTGCGCGACGATCGAGAGCACGGCCTCCGGCTCGGCGTCCTTGACCAGCACGTGGTAGGCGCCGAGCTTCACGGCCTCCACCGTCGTGTCGACGTCGGGCGGTGTCGGCGAGCATCACGAACTCGGCCAGCGGGTAGTTCTCGCGGACGATGCGCAGGAAGTCGAAGCCGTTCACCCCGGGCAAGGCGTGGTCGGCGAGCACCAGGTCGACGCCGTCGCGCCCGAGCATGCCGAGGGCGGCCTCGGCCGAGTTCGCCCGCAGCACGCGGGCGTCGCGCTTGAGGATGTGCGCCAGCCGCTCGCGGCTCGCTTCGTCGGCGTCCACGAGCAGCAGCGTCTTCCGGGGGGACGCCATCGAGCGCCAGTATAGAACCCAACTCGCAAATGGGGCCGGCATTCGGCCCGCCTCGGGGCGCGAGTCGTTACATACTGAGCGGGGGAGTCGCGATGGTGTGGCTGTGGGCGCTGTCGATCGCAGGGCTGGGGCTGGCGGCGGCCAGCTGGGTCGTCGCGCGGCGCACCGCCCGGCGGGCGGCGCAGCTCTCGGACATGTACCTGGAAGCTGCGCTACGAACACGGCGAGCTGAAGTCGCGCCTCGACGCCATGGCGCCGCGCGCCGACGCGCCGCCCGCGCACGCGCCGGGCACGCAGTTCGTCGCGCTGACCGACGTGAAGCGATGAGCTCGGCGCGTGCCGCCGATCCCGCCATGCGCCACGCGACGCGTCCCTGCCCGCGCGACGAGTGTCGAGCGGTTGACGGGCCGCCCGCATCCAAGCGACAGTGGGAGGCTGTCCGTCTTGGCGGCTCTCGCCGCTACGGCGCGACATCGCGCCGCAGCCGCGATGGGAGCATGGCGCGGCGGAGGCGGATGGCCTGCCGGCGGCGGCGTGGCCTGAGGACTGGCGAGAGGAGTCGGGCGTGGCCAGCGAATACGACGTGGTGGTGGTCGGCGCGGGGACGGGCGGCTACGTGGCGGCGATTCGCGCCGCGCAGCTCGGCCTGAAGGTGGCGGTCGTCGAACGCCAGAAGGCGCTGGGCGGCACCTGCCTCATCTGGGGCTGCATTCCCACCAAGGCGCTGCTCGAGCACGCCCACGCGCTGAAGGTGGCCCAGGCGGCCAAGGAATGGGGCCTGTCCGGCATCGACGGCGGCCAAGGTCGGCATCGACATGCCGGCCGTGCACGCCCGCAAGGACAAGATCGTCACCGGGCTCACCGGTGGCATCGAGATGCTCTTCAAGAAGAACAAGATCGACTGGATCAAGGGCACGGCGCGGCTGACCGGCGGCAAGGGCGTGGAGGTCACGCTCGGCGCCGGCGGCACCCAGACGCTCGTCGCGGCGAAGGAACTCGTCGTCGCCACCGGCTCGGCGGCGCGCAGCGTGCCGGGCATCACCGTCGACCACTCCCGCATCATCTTCAGCGACGACGCGATTCACCTGCCGTAGGTGCCCAAGTCGATCGCGATCATGGGCAGCGGCGCCGTCGGCGTCGAGTTCGCGTCGATCTTCAAGAGCTACGGCAGCGAGGTCACGATCGTCGAGCTGCTGCCCAAGCTCGTGCCGCTCGAGGACGAGGCGGTCTCCAACGAGCTCGAGCGCACCTTCAAGAAGCGCGGCATCAAGGTGCACACCGGCACCAGGGTGACCAGCGCGAAGGCCACCGGCACGGGCGTCGACCTCGAGATGCAGACGTCGGACGGCAAGACGCAGAAGGCCGCCTTCGAGCTGCTGCTGGTGGCCACCGGCCGCGGCCCGGTGACCGACGGCCTCGACGCCGAGAAGGCCGGCCTGAAGATGGAGAAGGGCTACGTCGTGGTCGATCCGCTCTTCCGGACCAGCGTCCCCGGGATCTCGGCCATCGGCGACGTCATCACCATGGGCGGCCCGCACTACCAGCTGGCCCACGTCTCGTCGATGGAAGGCATCCTGCTGGCCGAGCGCATCGCCGGCCACCAGGTGACGCCGATCAACTACGACCACGTGCCGCGCTGCACCTACACCGAACCCGAGATCGGCAGCGTCGGCCTCACCGAGGCGCAGGCCAAGGCCGCCGGCCACGACGTCAAAGTCGGCACCTTCCCGTTCCGCGCGCTGGCCCGGGCCCGCATGGCCGGCGAGACCGACGGCTTCGTGAAGATCGTCGCCGAGAAGAAGTACGACGAAGTGCTCGGCGTGCACGTCATCGGCCCGCGCGCCACCGAGCTGGTGGCCGAGGCGGTGCTGGCACTGCGCCTCGAGTGCACGGTCGAGGAGCTGGTCAAGACGATTCACGCTCACCCGACGATGTCGGAGGCGATGGGCGAGGCGTCCCATGCCGCACACGGCGCGGCAATACACATCTAGCCCCGAGCCCCGGGACCCGAGCCGCCGGGAGCCGGGACTGTTCCGACAGCGCGAGCCATCGAGGAACCGAGATGAGCACTCCCGTAGTGATGCCGCAGATGGGCGAGTCGATTGCCGAGGGCACGATCGTCCGCTGGATCAAGAAGGTCGGCGACAGCATCGATCGCGACGAGCCGCTGTTCGAGATCTCCACCGACAAGGTGGACGCCGAGATCCCGTCGCCGGCCGCCGGGGTGCTGCTCGAGATCGCCGTCAAGGAAGGCGAGACGGTGGCGGTCAACAGCGTGGTCGCGACGATCGGCGCCGCCGGCGAGAAGGCGCGCGCCGCCCCGGCCGCGGCTGCGCCGGCTCCGGCATCGTCGGAGTTGCCCGAAGCCGCGGTCGGCCAGCCCGACGCCACCGCTGGCGCGCCGCCGCGAGGCACCGGCGCCGGAAACCGGAACGGCCGCCCGCAGCGTTCCTCGCCGCTCGTCCGCCGCATCGCCAAGGAACACGGTGTGGACATCGGCCGCATCAGCGGCACCGGGGCCGGCGGGCGGGTGACCAAGCACGACATCCTCGAGCACCTCGACAAGGGTCCGTCGACCGGCTCAGGACCGGGCCCCGCCTTCGCCGCCGAGCCTTCGGCTCAGGCGGCTTCGGCGCGGTCGGCCGGCGCCGACCCCGGCCCCGGTCCTGGCCTTCAAGCCGGGCGAGCGCGTCGAGATCCAGCCGATGTCGGTGATGCGCAAGAAGATCGCCGAGCACATGGTGCTCAGCAAGCGCACCTCGGCGCACGTCTACTCCGTGTTCGAGGTCACCTACACGCGCGTCGAGGAGCTGCGCAAGGCGCGCAAGGCCGAGTACGAGCGCCAGGGCGCCAAGCTGAGCTTCACCGCGTTCATCGCCAAGGCCGTGGTCGACACCCTGCGCCGCCATCCGGTGATCAACGCCTCGATCGACGGCGACAGCATCGTCTACAAGAAGGACGTCAACCTCGGCATCGCCGTGGCCCTCGACAACGGGCTGATCGTGCCGGTGATCAAGGACGCCGGCGAGAAGAACCTGCTCGGCCTGTCGCGCGCCATCGCCGACGTGGCCGACCGGGCCCGCGCCAAGAAGCTCAACCCCGACGAGGTGCAGGGCGGTACGTTCACCATTACCAATCCCGGGAACTTCGGTGCGCAGTTCGGGCTGCCGATCATCAACCAGCCGCAAGTGGCCATCCTCGGCGTCGGCACGATCGAGAAGCGCCCGGTGGTGATCGACGACATGATCGGCATCCGGCTCAAGGGCTACCTCACGCTCGGCTACGACCACCGGCTGGTCGACGGCGCCGTCGCCGACCAGTTCATGGCCGACGTCAAGGCGTACCTCGAGGGCTTCGACGCGAAACAAGTCTAGGGACAGGGCTAGGGCCAGCGGCTAGCGGCTAGGGGGGACAGCGGCTCGGCATGGCGGGGCACACGCGAGCTTCACGTACGGCGGCTGGGCACGGTGCCCTACGCCGAGGCGCTGGCGCTGCAGCGCGAGCTGGTCGAGCAGCGCAAGGCGGGGACGATTCCGACACGCTGCTCCTGCTGCAGCACCCGCACGTGCTGACGCTCGGCGTGAAGGGCGACGGCGGCCGATCGCACATCCTGGCCACCGACGCGGTCGCTGCGGGCGCGCGGCGTCGAGATCTCCGAGACCGGCCGGGGCGGCGACGTCACCTACCACGGTCCGGGACAGATCGTCGGCTATCCCATCATCGACCTCGATCCCGATCGGCGCGACGTCCACCGCTACGTCCGCGACCTCGAGGAGGTGATGATTCGCGTCTGCGCCGCTTACGGCGTGGTCGCCGGCCGGATCCCGGGCCTGACGGGTGCCTGGGTGCGGGTCGACGCCGGCGACGGACGGGATCCGCGGCCGGACGGCATCGGCGGGAAGTTCAGGGCCCGGCCGAGAAGATCGGCGCCATCGGCGTCCGCATCTCGCGCTGGGTCACGAGCCACGGCTTCGCCTTCAATGTCAGGACCGACCTTGAGTATTTTCGATTGATCGTTCCCTGCGGGATCGCGGATCGTGGCGTCACGTCGCTCGAACGTGAGATTGGCGCGGAGATCCAGATGGCCGAGGTCGAGGCACGCTTCGTGCAGTTCTTCGGTGACGTATTCGATCGGCGCCCGAGGCCGATCGACATGTCACCCCCATGACCAACGCAGCCCGCTGCACCTACAACACGCGCCTGGCGGGATGGATGAGCGCCCTGGTCGCCACCGCCACCTTCGCGTTCCTCCATTCGGCCTACGAACGCCTGCCGATCGTCGTCCCGATCAGCTTCGAGGCCGGCAGTCCCCTGAGCTTCGCGGCCAAGTCTCCCGAGCTGGTCTACCTGCCCTTCGGCCTGCAGCTGGCGCTCGGGGCGGTGTTCGCCGCCGTCGTGGCCGTGGTCCTCGGCCGGCGGCACGAGGACGCCACCATCACCGAGCAGCAGCGCCGCGCGGTAGCCGAGCACACGGCCGAGGGCGTCGCGCTGATCGCCACGGTGTGGATCGCCTTCCAGGCCGTCAACGCCTGGCGGCTCACCGAGCTCTGGGGCCACATGTTCGACCCGTTCGTCGAAGATCTACGTGCTGGCGCTGCTCACCGCCTTCACCGCGTCGCTCGTCATCAGCCTGCGGGTCGTCGTCAAGGTGCAGGAAGTGGGTGTCGGCTACCGGCTGCTGCAGACGCCGGTGCTCGACGGGCGACGGCGACTGGCCACGGCCGGGCTGGCCGCCCTACTCGCCCTGGGCATCGGCAGCGCCGGTGGTGCTGCTGTCGATGGTCTGGGGCTTGCTCAAGCAGACCCAGCTCACTCGCCCGCGCTCCAGATCGGTTCGCCGGCTTCCGCCCCAACCACGGGAATAGCCGATCGGCCGCTCGGGGTTCTTCCCGATAGAGGCGAAGAGGATCCCGTGACCGCACCCGCAGACTTCACACTCGTTGAACGGCTCCAGGCCGGCGACGACTCGGCCGTGGCCGACCTGGCCCGCGCCTACGGCGCCAAGATGCACCAGCTCGCGCTCCGCTACACCCGCAACAGGAAGACGCGGAGGAAGTGGTGCAGGACGTACTGATGAAGGTGCGCGACAAGATCGACGCCTTCCGCGGCGACGCCGCACTGTCGTCGTGGATCTATCGCATCACCTTCAACACCGCGATGTCGCGGTTGCGTTCGACCCGTGCCGCACGGCTGCACGAGGTGCCCGACGAGCCGGTCGGCGCGGCCGACGAGCCGCTGGCACGCGCCGATCGACCCGCCGACTGGTCCAACCTCGGCGACGAACTGGTGCTGCGCGGCCAGTTGCGTGAGGCGCTGCAGGAGGCCGTGGCCGAGCTGCCGGCGATCTACCGCGCGCCGGTGATCCTGCGCGATCTGCGCGGACTGTCCACCGAGGAAGCGAGCCGGCGGCTCAACGTCAAGGACCAGACGCTGAAGTCGCGACTGCACCGCGGCCGGCTCATCCTGCGCGAGCGCCTCGCCGACTTCGCCGGCGGGCTTGTCGCTGCACCACCCCGCCGCCGCTTGCTAGGTCTCGGAGCTCGGCGGTCGGCTAGCGCCGCAGCACGCCTTCGAGCCGCACACGATCCCGCGTCGACAACTGCGGCACGACCACGCGAAGGCCATCGGGCCAGAACGAGACCGGCAGCGCCGCGCCGCGCCGCGGGATATCCCCGGCCCGGTCCGGCACGGCGAACACACAGGCCGATCCCGGTCCGCCGACCAGCGCCAACCGCACGACCCGGCCCGCTGCCGCCCCCAGCGCTTGCGGGCCGGGCGGCCAGAGGCGCGCCAATCGGGCGTCGAGGCGCGCGAGCGCCGGCGGATCGAGCACGGCAGCCACGGGCTGGCCGGCAATGGCGGCGTCGGTCCACGGCACGAAAGCCGCGGCAGGAGGCCGGCCAATCAGGGTCAACGACAGGTCGCGCGGTGCGCACCCGGCCTCGAGGCAGGTGAGCGCGACCGCGGCCGCCCGCAACGCCTCGGGGGCCGATCCGACCAACCGGCGTCGATCGCCGCCCTGTTCGAGACGGCCGCGCTCCACCAGGTCGAGCTGGCTGGCGCCGGCGCACACGATCAGGGCCCCGGGTTGAGTGCCCGGACCCGCGCCAGCCGTTGCAGTCCGTCCTCGCCGGTCCATTCCGACGGCGTCGGTCCGTGGCGATCGGCGAGGATCGATTGCCGCGGCCCCGACCGCCGCGGCCAGATTGGCGCTGCCGGCGACTTCGGCGTCGCATCGGCTCGAGCGCACCCGACTGGTGGATGTCGAGCGCCTTGCCGCGGGCCACGTCCACGGCGTCGTCGACGATCGTGACCCGGTTGGCGACGCCCGACGCGGCCACGGCCCGCGCCACCGTGGCGCCCAGTTCCCCGGCCCCGAGTACGACAACCGCGGTCACGCGGCATATTCTAGTGATACTTGAAGCGGCTAGGGCTAGCGGCTAGCGGCTGGAAGGTCCAAGAACACGATGTCAACGGCACTGGTCACGGGCGGCACGCGAGGCATTGGCTTCGCCGTGGCGAAGACGCTGCTCGGCCGCGGGCACTCGGTGGTGGTCACCGGCACGACCGACGAGGGCATCATGCGCGCCGAGCACGCCCTTGCTGCGGCGGTCGACGACGCCACCCGGGTGATGGGCGTGACCTGCGACGTGCGCGATCGCGCCGCCGTACGCCGCGCCGTCGACGCCGACGGTGCAGCGCTTCGGCGGCCTCGACGTCCTCGTCAACAACGCCGGTGTCGGCGTCGGCGGGCCGATTGCCGACATGACGCCGACGAATGGTCGCGGCTGCTCGACACCAACCTGACCGGCGTCTTCCACTGCTGCCAGGCCGCGATACCGCACCTCAAGGCGAAGCAGGCCGGCTGGATCGTGAACGTGAGCAGCCTGGCCGGCAAGAACCCGTTCGCCGGCGGCGCCGCCTATTGCGCGACCAAAGCCGGCCTCGACGCCTTCAGCGAGGCGCTGATGCAGGAAGTGCGCTACGACGGCATCCGGGTCAGCCACGTCTGCCCGGGCTCGGTGGCGACCGGGTTCAACGGCCGCGAGGTCGCGGCCGGCGCCGACTGGAAGCTCCACCCCGACGACGTCGCGCAGGTGATCGCCGATCTCGTCGATCACCCGGGCCGCAGCCTGCCCAGCCGCGTCGAGATCCGGCCCTCGCAGCCGCCCCGGAAATAGCCATGCGCATCGAATCGGCCTGCGCCCCGCCCTTCCTCAAGAACGGCTTCGTCGTCAGCTGCGAACGGACCCACCAGGCGGTCTACATCGACCCGGGCGACGAGGTCGACGAGCTGCTCGGCTACATCGCCGGTTCGCGCCTCGACGTCACTGCGATCCTGTTGACCCACGCCCACGTCGATCACGTGTCGGGGGTGGCGGCCGCCAAGCGGGCGCTGGCCGCACCGATCTGGCTGCATCCCGACGACACCTGGCTCTACCAGCACGCCGTGCAGCAGGGGGCGATGTTCGGCTATCAGCTCGAGCCGCCGCCGCCGGTGGACCGCTACTACGACGGCCCCGGCCCGCTCGTCTTCGGCGACTACGACGTGTTCGGTGCACCACACGCCGGGCCATTGCCCGGGGAACGTGTGTCTGCAGGTGGGCCGCCGCGGCGAGCCGGCGCTCGATCTGTTCGTCGGCGACACGCTGTTCGCTGGATCGATCGGCCGCACCGACCTGCCCGGTGGCGACTACGAGACGTTGATGCGGGCGATCACCGACGTGCTGCTGCCGTTCGGCGACGACGCCCGGGTGCATCCCGGCCACGGACCCGACACGACGATCGGCCACGAGCGGCGCAGCAACGAGTTCCTGCTCGACTGGGCGGCGCGGACCGCGGCGCGCTGACGGCGCGCGGCGCCGTCATGCCTTGGTGACGGCGAACTCGACCCGGCCGACCCGCAACCGGTCGCCGCTGGCCAGCAGCCCCTTCTGCACCCGCTCCCCGTTCACGAACGTGCCGTTGGTGCTCTCGAGATCCTCGACCAACACGCCGTCGTCCCGCAGGGTGAGCCGGCAGTGCAGGCGCGAGACCAGGGGGGCGTCGACGACGAAGTCGGCTCGTGGCGCCCGTCCGACGGTCTTGATGGCGCCCGGCAACAGGCGGAAGAGGAAGGTGTCGGGGGCGTCGGGCGTCGATTCGAGCATCCACATGAGATTCGGTCCAGGGTGGCGGCGAGATTGTAACAGGCGGTGATACCGATCACCCGGGAACACCGGTTCGGACCGGGCCGTAAATGTACGTGGTCGCGACTGCGTGCGGCCGGGGTGGGATGGCATGACACGGTCGAGGAAGATTGCGGTCGGCGGCACGATGCTCGGCGTCGGGGCGGTCGTCGCCTACATGGCCACGGTCAACGGCGCGTCGGTGACGATCGACCCGTCGCGCCTGGCGACGGTGGAGCTCGGCACGATGACCCGATCGGTGGTCGCCACCGGCAAGATCGAGCCGATCACCAAGGTCGAGATCAAGTCGAAGGCCAACGGCATCATCGAGCGGCTGGCGGTGGACGTGGATCACCGCGTCGAGGCCGGCCAGATCCTCGCCGAGCTCGACAAGGAGAACCTGACCGCACGGCTGCGGGAGGCCCGCGCCAACCTCGAGGCGGCCCGGGCGGCGCTCACCGCCGCCGAGGCCCAGGCGCGCAAGAACGAGATCGAAGCCGAGGCCCCCGACGTGGCCTTCGCCAAGTCGATGCACGACCGGGCGATCTCGCTCTCGGACCAGAAGCTCATCTCGCAGGAGGCGCTCGACCAGGCGCGCACCAACCACGACCAGGCGATGAACCGCCAGCGGGCCGCGCAGTCGCAGCTGCTGGTCAGCCAGGCGAAGATCGAGGAGGCACGGGCCCAGGTGGCACAGGCCCAGGCGGCCGCGGAGCGCGCCGAAGAGGAGCTGGCCAACTCGACCATCAAGGCGCCGATCCGCGGTACGGTGCTCACCCGCGACCTCGAGATCGGCAGCCCGGTGTCGTCGATCCTCAATCTCGGCGCCAACGCCACCCTGGTGATGACGCTGGGCGACATCCAGCAGGTGTTCGTGCGCGGCAAGGTCGACGAGGCCGACATCGGCTTCGTGCGCCTCGGCATGCCGGCCCGCATCACCACCGAGAGCTTCCGCGACAAGGTGTTCACCGGCCAGGTCACGCAGATCTCGCCGATCGGCGTCGAGAAGGACAACGTCACCACCTTCGAGATCGAGGTGTCGATCGAGAACCCCGGACAGGAGCTGAAGGCCAACATGACGGCCAACGCCGAAGTGATCCTCGAGGAGCGCCCGAACGCCCTGATCATCCCGGAAGCCGCCGTGACCTACGACGAACACAAGGCCGCCTTCGTCGACCTCGCCGACCCGGGCGCCGACAGCGGCCGCCGCAAGGTGCCGGTGAAGCTCGGCATCGGCAACGGCACCCGGACCCAGGTGATCGACGGCCTCAAGGCCGGCGACAAGGTCGTGCTGCCAGGGTGATGCCGAGCTCGGCGGCTAGCGGCTAGGGGCTGGCGGCTAGACCGGACCACAGACACCGACGAACCACGACCATGCGTGAGGCAATCAGCACAGTCGGTCGAGAACCTGCGCGCCAACAAGCTGCGCAGTTTCCTGACGATGTTCGGGATCCTGTGGGGCGTCATCGCCGTGGTCGTGCTGACCGCCACCGGCGAGGGCTTCCAGCGCGGCAACCAGACGGTGCTCGAGGAGCTGGGCAAGAACATCGCCATCGTCTGGGGCGGACGCACCACCCTGCAGGCCGGCGGCGAGCGCGCCGGCCGTCAGATCTACCTCACCCTCGACGACGCCCGGGCCATCGCCGCCGAGTCGCCGCTGGCGGCGGTGGTCAGCCCCGAGATCAACCGCAGCGGGTTGCAGATCAAGAGCCGGTTCAACGCCGCCGCCCTCGGCGTGCACGGCATCGAGCCGCAGTACCAGGCCATCCGCACCATCGACGTCGAGCGCGGCCGCGTCTTCGGCTGGCCCGACGAGGAGCAGGTGCGCCGCGTCGCCATCATCGGCGCCGACGCCTGGGCGCAGCTGTTCGGCAGCCGCGAGGGTCTCGGCGAGACCGTCCACATCAACGGCTTCCCCTACACCGTCGTCGGCAAGATCCGGAAGAAGGAACAGGACAGCAACTACAGCGGGCCCGACAACGACAAGGTGTTCGTGCCCTTCGCGGCGATGGCCCGCGACTTTCCGCGCACCGGCGCGCCACCCGGCGCCGCTCTCCCAGATCATCGTCGCCCCGCGCCCGAACGTCGTCGCCGGGCTCGAAGGGGTGCTGACCGCGCGCACCGGGCGCATCGCCGACATCGACTGGCCGCTCGAGAAGGACGTCCGCCGCGTGCTCGCCGCCCGGCACGACTTCGATCCCGAGGATCGCGACGCGCTGAGCGTGTGGGACACGTCGCTCGAGACGCTGATGTTCGGCCGGATGATCGGCACGATGCGCGACTTCTTCTGGGTGGTCGGGATCATCACGCTGGCCCTCGGCGGCATCGGCGTGATGAACATCATGCTGGTGGCGGTGCGGGAGCGGACCCGTGAGATCGGCGTCCGCAAGGCGCTCGGCGCCACGACGCGGGCGGTGCAGCGGCAGTTCTTCCTCGAAGGCTTCTTCCTCACGATGGTGAGCGGCTCGGCCGGCTTCGTGCTCGCCGCCGGGCTGTGTGCGGCGGTCAACCAGCTGCCGATGCCGGCGCGCTTCCAGGGCATGGTCATGACCTGGCAGTCGGGCCTGCTCGCGCTCGGCGTGCTGGTCGTCATCGGCATCGTCACCTCGACCTATCCGGCCCGCCGCGCCGCGCAGCTGCCGCCGGTCGAGGCGCTGCGCTACGAGATGTAGCTGATGGCCACCGCGTCCCCGACCACGCTTCGCGCCCCCGGTCGTCGCCGCGCCGCGCCGCCGGGCCCGGCTCGGCGCCCAGCTCGGCGACATCGTGCGCGAGGCGGCGGCCGGGTTGTCGCGCAACCGTGTCCGCGCCGGCCTCTCGATGCTCGGCATCTCGTGGGGCATCGTCTCGGTGGTGATGCTGCTGGCGTACGGCAACGGCTTCCAGACCGCGCTCGAGCGCGGGTTCCGCGGCGCCTTCGGCGACGGCGTGGTGATCGTCTGGCCGGGCCAGACCTCGACCCAGGCCGGCGGCGAGCGGGCCGGAAAGCGCATCCAGCTCACCGAAGAGGACGTGCTGTCGATTCAGGGGCTGCCGTTCGTGAAGTTCGTGAGCCCGGAGTTCATCAAGGAATTCCCGATGACCTGGGGCGTGAAGCAGGGCTCCTACCGCGTGCGCGGCGTGGCGCCCGAATACGCGATCATGCGCAGCCAGTGGGTGCAGGCCGGCCGGTTCCCCGATGCCGAAGACCTGCGCCTGCAGCGGCGGGTGGTGTTCATCGGCAGCGAGGTGGCCCGCAAGATGTTCGGCAACGTGCCGCCGGTCGGGCAGCGGCTGCGGATCGGCGGCATGGCGTTCGAGGTCGTGGGAGTGCAGCGCGAGAAGGTGCAGCTCTCCAACTACATGGGATTCCGACAAGGAGTCGGTCTACATCCCGTACACCACCGCCGGGCAGCTGTGGAACACCGAGTTCACCACGGTGATGGTCTACCAGGCGGTGGACTCGTCGAAGGAGGACCAGGCGACCCGCCACGTCAAGGAGGCCCTCGGCAAGCGCAAGGGCTTCGACCCCAACGACGATCGGGCGGTGCGCCTCTTCGGCTCGTCGCAGACGGCCGAGATCACCCAGGGCATCACCCTGGGGCTGAAGCTGGTGCTCGGCTTCATCGGCGTGCTGACCCTGGCCATCGGCGGCGTCGGGGTGATGAACATCATGTTCGTGTCGGTCACCGAACGCACCCGCGAGATCGGCATCCGCAAGGCGCTGGGCGCCCGGCGCGGCGCCATCCTGCTGCAGTTCCTGCTCGAGGGCGTGGCCACGGCGATGGCCGGCGGCGCCGCCGGCGTGGTCGTCTCATGGCTGCTCGTGCTGCTGGTCAGCCCGCGGCCGTTCCTCTCGGAGCTGCTCGACGACCGCACCCGCACCGCCGACATCCATCTCGTGCTCTCGGCCGAGCTGCTGCTCGTCTGCACCGGCATCCTGATGGCGGTCGGCCTGGTCAGCGCGCTGGTGCCGGCGATCCGCGCCTCGCGTCTCGACCCGATCGACGCGCTGCGCTACGAATAGCCAGGCCGTCGCGGTCCGAAGGTTCCTGCCCGCCGCTCCGTCGCCGCGGTTGTACAACTAGAGACAGCCGGCGATGGGCTCTTCTGTGTCATCATGCGCGCCACCGCACGTCCTCTGAGGATAGATGCATGAAACTCATGAGACGCATCCTCGTCGCCTGGACCGCTGCCACGGCCCTGCTGGTCGCCGCCTGCGGCGTCAGCGGCACGCCCACCGCGGCGGCACCGGCCGATCCGGTCCGCAACGAGATCCTCTGGGACAGGTACGGCGTGCCGCACGTCTACGGCACCAGCACCGCCGCCGTGTTCTACGGCTACGGCTATGCCCAGGCGCAGAGCCACGCCGACGAGATCCTGCGGCTCTACGGCGAGTCGCGCGGCCGCGGCGCCGAGTACTGGGGCGCCAAGTACGAGGACACGGCGGTCTGGCTGATGAAGAACGACGTGCCGGCGCGGTCGAAGGCGTGGTACGACGCGCAGGAGCCGGCGTTCAAGGCCAACCTCGACGCGTTCGCCAAGGGCATGAACGACTACGCCGCCGCCCATCCCGACGCCATCGACCCCGAGGTGCAGGTGGTGCTGCCGGTCACCGGCGTCGACGTCGTGGCCCACGCCCACCGCCTGATGAACTTCGTCTACGTCGCGTCGCCGAACCTCGGCGGCGAAGGCGACGCGCCGATCGACCAGCCGCCCGGGCCCGGCGGCTACGTCGGCGAGGACGGCTCCAACACCTGGGCGGTGTCGGGCAAGAAGACCGCCAGCGGCAAGACCATGCTGCTGCAGAACCCGCACCTGTCGTGGAACCTCAACTACTTCACCTACTACGAGGCCCACCTGGTCGCGCCCGACTTCGAGGTCTACGGCGCCACCCAGATCGGCCTGCCGATCATCCGCTTCGCCTTCAACCAGCAGATGGGCATCTCCAACACCGTCAACGGCATGATGGGGTCGACCACCTACAAGCTCACGCTGAAGGACGGCGGCTACCTGTTCGACGGCAAGGTGCGGCCCTTCGAGGTGAAGGCCGCCAGCTACAAGCTGAAGCAGGCCGACGGCACCGTCGTCGACAAGCCGCTCGAGATCCGCAGCACGGTGCACGGGCCGGTTTTCGAACGCGCCGACAAGACCGTCATCGCCCTGCGCGTCGCCGGCCTCGATCGCCCGGGCATGCTGCACCAGTACTTCGACATGGTGACGGCGAAGAACTACGAGGCGTTCACCGCGGCGATGAAGCGGCTGCAGGTGCCGACCTTCAACATCAGCTACGCCGACAAGGACGGCAACGTCGAGTACATCTTCAACGGCATCGCGCCGAAGCGGAAGTCGGGCGACGTCGCCTTCTGGCGCGGCCTGGTGCCCGGCGATTCGTCCGACTACCTGTGGACCGAGGTCCACCCCTACGAGGACCTGCCGCGGGTCACCAATCCGCCGGCCGGCTACATCCAGAACACCAACGACCCGCCGTGGTTCCCGTCGTGGCCGACCTCGATCAAGGCCAGCGACTATCCGCCCGTACATGGCGCCGCAGACGCCGGAGTCGATGCGCGCGCAGAACGCGCTCACGATGATCGCCGAGCAACGACCAGATCACGTTCGAGAAGTTCCGCGAGCTGAAGCTCTCGACCCGTTCGCTGCTGGCCGATCGCACGCTGCCCGACCTGCTGGCGGCGGCCAAGGCCGACGCCAGCGCCCGACGTGCAGGCGGCCGTGAAGCTGCTGTCGGAATGGGATCACATCTACTCGACGGACAACCGCGCCGGGCTGCTGTTCGAGGAATGGGCGCGGCTCTTCGCCGGCCAGGGCTTCGGCGGCCAGGCCAACTGGAAGGTGCCCTTCGACGGCGCCAACGCCACCTCCACGCCCACCGGGATCAAGGACCCGGCGGCGGCGGTGAAGATGCTGCGCCAGGCCATCGTCGCCACCAAGACCAAGTACGGCGCGCTCGACCGCGTGTTCGGCGACGTCTCGCGCTTCAAGCTCGGCGACGTCGACGTGCCCGGCGACGGCCACGTCGGCGGTCTCGGCCCGTTCCGCGTCATCACCTGGGGCCCGCTCGACGCCGCCGGCAAGCGCTACCCGCAGCACGGCGAGACCTGGATCGGGATGATCGAGTTCACGACCCCGCTCAAGGCCTATGGCCTGATGAGCTACGGCAACTCGCGCCAGCGCGGCACCAAGCACCGCAGCGACCAGCTCGGTCACCTGTCGAAGCACGAGTTCCGCGAGCTGTGGCTGCAGCGCAGCCAGATCGAAGCCAACCTCGAAGAGAAGACGGAGTTGAAGCCATGACCCACCGCCTGACCGCGATTCTGCTGGCGTGCGCCGCGGCGGCCGTGGCGCCGCTGGTTGCCGGCGCTGTCGCCGACGACGCGCCGCCGTTCGTCGCCGTGCAGCCCGAGCTGCTGGCGGTGCCGAATTCCTACTCCAATGCCTGGGGCGACTACGACAACGACGGCGATCTCGACCTGGCCGTGTCGCTCGGCACCGGCGAGGTGCGGCTCTACCGCAACGACAAGGGCGTGCTGACCAGCGTCGGCGCGGCGGCCGGCATGCCCCAGGCCGGCAGCCACGAGCTGCGCGGCCTGAGCTGGGGCGACTACGACGGCGACGGCGACATCGACCTGCTCGGCGGGTCGACGCCGACCGACAAGCTCGACCAAGGTGCTGCGCAACGACGGCGGGACGTTCACCGACGTCGCCGCCGAGATCGGCCTGACCATTCCGGGGCGGTCGGCCCGGCAGACCAACTGGGTGGACTACGACAACGACGGCGACCTCGACGTCTACTCGAGCGATCGCAGCGGCGACAACAAGCTGTTCCGCAACGACGGCGGCAAGTTCACCCACGTCTTCGTCGGCGTCGGCCCGACCGACCCGCGGCCCGACGGTCGGCGCCTGCTGGCTCGACACCGACAACGACGGCGACCTCGATCTGTTCCTCGCCAACCAGTCGGGCGCCGCCGACGCGCTGTGGCGCAACGACAAGACCGCCTTCGTCGACGTCGCCGCGCAGCTGGGCATGGCCGGGCCGCCGCGCACCAAGGCCGAGGGCGGCGTCGGCTGCGCCATCGGCGACTACGACAACGACGGCCACCTCGACATCTTCGTGCCCAACTACGGCCACAACCAGCTCTATCGCAACAACGGCGACGGCACCTTCGCCGACGTCGCGCCGAAGGTCGGCCTGGCGGTGGAGAACCACGCCGTCGGCTCCGACTGGGGCGACTACGACAACGACGGCGACGTCGATCTCTCGGTGATTTCCTACGTCGGCGAGGTCGGAGCGCAGACGCCGCTGAACGCCCTCTTCCGCAACGACGGCGCCAAGGGCTTCGTCAACCTGCTGACCAAGGACAGCCCGCTCAACAAGGCCGACCACGCCTCGCAGTTCGTCGACTACGACAACGACGGCGGCATCGACCTGTCGATCACCGACGGCTACGGTCCGGTCGGCGGCCACTTCGTCTTCCGCAACACCCTGCCGGCCGAGGCCAAGCAGCGCAGCCTCAGCGTGACGGTGCTCGACGCAAGGGCCACCACACGCGGTTCGGCGCCGAGGTGCGGCTGTTCAACCGCGCCGGCCGAATCGTCGCCACCCGCCAGGTGCTGACCGGCGGCGGCTACAACTCGCAGCGTGCGGCGCCGGTCCATTTCGGCCTGACGACGCTCGACCCAGTGCGCGTCGAAGTGACCTTCATGAGCGCGACCGGACGGAAGAAGCAGACCTTGGACAACGTCCAGCCCTCGGCCTACTACGGCAAGAGCCTGGTCATCCGCCAGGCCAATTGAAGGGATCGGAGGTTTCCGTGTTCACCCGCATCACATCCAGGCCCAGAACCGTCGCGGTCGGCGTGCTCCTGACCGCACTCCTCGCCCTGCCCGCCGCGGTCTCGGCCCAGACGGCCGAGCTCCGCGGATCGGTCGAGGACTCCACCGGCAGCGCCCTGCCGGGCGTGACCGTCACCATCGTCAACACCGCCACCGGCGTCGAACGCGTCGTCGTCACCGACGTGCAGGGCGGCTTCCGGGTGCCGGCGCTGCAGCCCGGGCCCTACACCGTCGAGTCGAGCCTGACGGGTTTCGGCAACGATACGCAGAAGGTGGTGCTCACGGTCGGCCAGGTCGCCGACCTCAAGGTGTCGCTGTCGGTCGGAACGATTCAGGAGAGCGTGCAGGTCGTCGGCCGGTCGGCGGTCGAGATCGAGACCACCAAGTCCGATCTGTCGGCGGTCGTCAACCAGGAGCAGCTCTCCGAGCTGCCGGTGCTCAACCGCGGCTTCGTCGGCCTGGCCCAGCTGCTGCCCGGCGGCGGCCCGGCCCGCACCGCGCGACGGCCGCTTCGGCATCTCGACCTCGTTCGGCGGCACCAACGTCCGCAGCATGTACTCGATGCAGATCGACGGCGGCATCATGGACCACCCGATCTACGGCTTCGCGATCGTCAACGTCAGCCAGGACGCCGTGCAGGAGTTCCGCGTGCTGCGCAACCAGTTCGACGCCGAGTACTCGCGCGCCGGCACCGCCGTGGTCAACGTCGTCACCCGGTCCGGCACCAATGACCTTCAGGGACGGGTCTCGTACTTCGGACGGATCGACTCGCTCAACGCCAAGAACGCGTTCGCCACCACCAAGAACCCGTTCGACGCGACCCGCTTCAGCGTGGCCGGCGGCGGCCCGCTGGTCCGCAACAAGGCCTTCCTGTTCGGCACCTTCGAATACAACCGCCAGAACTCGGTGCGGATCATCGCCCTGCCGGCGGCCAACCCGTTCGCAGGTGACTACAACGGCACCTACGACAACGGCAACCGAGCCAAGCTCGCCCAGGCGAAGCTCGACTACACGGCCAACCAGCGGCACTCCTTCACCGCCCGCTACCTCTACGACAACGACGACATCATCGAGGACTACGAACTGGCCGAGAACACCGCGCTCGACTTCTCCGACCTGTCGGGCAGCTGGAACTGGACGCTCGGCGCGTCGACGCTGAACAACATGGTCGTGCAGTACATGGACCAGGACACGCAGCGCTTCCAGCTGACGCAGGACACCGCAGGTGATCCGCCCGTCGTTCACCTCCGGCCGGTCGCCCAACCTGCCGCAGGGGTTCCCGCGCAAGCGCTACACCGTCAACGACACGTTCTTCTGGGCGACCGGGCGGCACTCCGCCAAGTTCGGCGTGCGGATGGCGATGGAAGACCTCGACTACCTCGCCGACTACTACGGCGCCGGCGTGTGGCAGTTCAACACCGACCGGGCCTTCGTGCAGGCCGATCCGACGACGTGGCCGACACGGTTCACGCTCGGCAGCGGCCCGGCGACGCGCAACTACAAGAACACCGAGTGGGGCTTCTTCGCCCAGGACGACGTGCGCCTCGGCAACGTCACCCTCAACCTCGGATTGCGTTACGACTTCGACAGCAACCTGCGCAGCCCGGACATGATTGCCGACCTGCTCGGCAATCCCCAGTTCGCCGGCCTCGAGAACATGGTCACGGCCGACCGCGGCAACGACCTCAACAACATCCAGCCGCGCTTCGGCTTCGCGTGGGACGCCCGCGGCGACGGGCGGCACGGTGCTGCGCGGCGGCTACGGCCTGTACTCGGGCCGCAACCGTCCCTGGTTCAACATCCGCGGCGACGTCGTCAGCAACCAGTACACCGCCGAGGTCACCGATCCGGCGCTGCTGCGGTTCTACCCGGACCAGACCGCCGCGCTCGGCGGCCGGACGCTCGAGGACTACATCCGCACCGCCGGCGGCCGCGCGCTCTACCTGCCCGGCGACGACCTCAACCTGCCCTACGTCCTGAGCGCGACGGTCGGCATCGCCAAGATGCTGCCCGGCGACACGTCGCTCGAGGTCGACTTCATCCACCAGGTGCAGAAGGACCTGCAGACCGGGCGCGACGCCAACCTGCCGGCCCGGGGACCGCTGGCCACCAACCCGCGGCCCTACCCGCAGTTCTCGTCGGTGACGCTCATCAACTCGCTCACCGACTCCAACTACGACGCGCTGCAGGCGCAGCTCCGGCGGCGCTATCGCGGCACCACCTGGCAGGTGCTCGTACACCTATGCCAAGGCCATCTCCAAGGACACCAACGACAACGCCAGCACCAACACCGATCCCTGGAACACGTTCGGCAACGACGACCGCGGGCTCGACGAGAACGACCGCCGCCAGGCGCTCTCGATTTCCGTGATCGCGCCGCTGCCGTGGGACATCCAGCTGGCCACCATCGTGTCGCTGCGGGACGGCAACCCGTGGGACGTCACCGCCGGCGTCGACCTCGACCGCGACGGCAACAACCAGGACCGTCCGGCCGGACTGGTGAAGAATTCCGGCGGCCGGGAGAGCGAGACCAACCTCGCCATCATCAACGCCTTCCGGCAGTCGCGGAACCTGGCCCCGATCACGATGGAACAGCTCTCGCGCACCTCGGGCGACCGGCTCGTCGACCTGCGGACCACCAAGATGTTCCAGATCGGCGCCCGCGTGCGGCTCGAGGCGTTCCTCGAGGCCTACAACGTGCTCAACGCCGTGAACTACGAGAACCCGAGCGGCGTCATCACGTCGGGCAGCTTCGCCAGCTATACCACCGCCCGCGACGCCCGCCAGATCCAGTGGGGGGCGCGCATCCAGTTCTGATCGCTGGCGTTCCTCGGCGGGCCCGGATCGAGGCCCATCGCCGTCGGGCGGTGGGCCTCGAGCATTTACACGTCCGTAACCTGATGGATATCGGTCCGAAACGTATCCGTCGTATACGTAACGGTCATGTGCACCCTTGGGCCCACGCTCCGTCGGGGGGTCTCCCTCCGCTCATTCCCATTGCCTGGTCGTCGCGGTGGTGCTGGTGCTGGGCACCAGCCGCGCCAGCCTCGCTGGCGACGCCTCGAACGACGCCCTGCTGCGGCTGCTGCGCGTGCTCCGCGACCGCGGCTCGATCAGCGCCCAGGAGTACGACGACATCCGCCTGCTGGCCGAAGCGCCGGCGCCCGCGGCCATCGGACCGGCTCCGGCGCAGGAGCTGACGGCGCGGCTGGCCGAGCAGGACAAGGCCATCGCCGACGTCAAGGCCGCCACCGCCGGCACGCCGGCCCCGGTCGTGAGCCGGGCGCTGGCCGGCAAGTGGTACGAGCGGATCAGCCTGCGCGGCTACACCCAGTTCCGGCGTGAAGAGGTGACGTCGTCGCAGGGCGCGGTGCTCGAAGTGCCGGCCGACCGCAGCGTCAACCCCAACGAGTCGTACGGCATTCGCCGCGGACGGCTGGTGTTCAGCGGCGACGTCACCGATCATCTCAGCGTCTACGCCCAGACCGACTTCAACGGCAACATCGGCACCGGCGACTTCGCCCTCCAGATGCGGGATCTCTACGGCGACGTCTGGCTCGACAAGGGCAAGGCGTTCCGCGTCCGGCTCGGGCAGTCGAAGGTGCCGTTCGGCTGGGTCAACCTGCAGTCCTCGCAGAACCGGGCCCCGCTGGAACGCCCCGAGGCCCTCAACAGCGCGGTGGAGGGCGAACGCGACCTCGGGGCGGCGGTGATGTGGGCCTCGCCCACCGCGCGGCAGCGATTCCGCGACCTCACGGCGCTCGGGCTCAAGGGCTCGGGCGACTACGGCGTGGCGGCGGTCGGGGTCTACTCGGGGCAGGGCCTCAACCGTCCCGACCAGAACGGCGAAGCCCACGTCCTGGCGCGCGTGTCCTATCCATTCAAGACCGCCGGCGGGCAGTTCTTCGAGCTCGGCGTCCAGGGGTATCACGGCCACTTCGTGTCGACGACCCAGGCGCTGACCGCCGGCGGCGCGACCTTCACGCCGGCGCAGCCGTCGGCCGGCGTTCTCGACCAGCGGGTGGCGTTCACCGCCATCGTCTATCCACAGCCGGTCGGGCTCGAGGCGGAATGGAACTTCGGCGAGGGGCCCGAGCTGTCCGCCGACCTGCACTCGATCGAATCCACTCCACTCAACGGCGGCTACGTGCAGTTGAACTACCGGACCCGCAACGCGATCGGCACCTGGTTCCCGTTCGCCCGCTGGAACTACTACGACGGCGGCCGCAAGTTCGCCCGGAACGCCCCGCACAACGAGGTCAACGAGGTCGACTTCGGCGTCGAGTTCGCGCGCTGGGCCGAAGTCGAGATCACCGGGATGTACACCCGAACCTTCCGCCGCACCCGGACCAGCACGTTCCCGTTCGACCTGACCAGGGACGCCAACCGCATCGGGTTCCAGGTGCAGTGGAATTACTGAGGCAGGGACCAGCGGCCAGGGGCCAGGGAAGTGCTCACGGGACACGATTAGAATGCGGCGGATGAGCGTCGCCGAGCATCTGGGGATCAAGACGAGCGAGTACGACGCGCAGATCCTGACCTTCATCCCCTACTACGACGAGATTCTCGACAACGCGGCGGCCGCGCTCGACGCGCTCGATCGGCCGGCTCGGACGGTGGTGGATCTGGGCACGGGGTCGGGCGCGCTGGCGGCGCGGTGCCTGAAGCGGCTGAAAGGCGCGCGCGTCATCGGCATCGACAGCGACACCCGGATGCTCGAGATGGCGGCGCGCCGGCTGGGCCGGCGGCTGACGGCGGTGGTCGGCGATTTCGAGACCACGGCGATTCCTCGCTGCGACGTCGTCACCGCGTCGTTCTCGCTGCATCACATCACGACGCCGGCGGCCAAGGCCACGGTGTTCCGGAAGGCGTTCCGTGCGCTCGCCCCCGGCGGCCTGCTCATCGACGCCGATTGCGTCACCGCCGCGAGCCCGCGCCTGCAGACGAAGGACATGGCGGCGTGGCACGCGCATCTCGCCGCGACCCACGGCAAGGCCGGCGCGACCAGGTTCCTGCGGGCGTGGGCCGGCGAGGATACCTACTTCACCTTGGAACAGGAGACGAGGCTGCTGCGCGACGCCGGATTCCAGGTCGACGTACCGTGGCGACGCGGAGCCTTCGCGGTGGTCGCCGCTGCCAAGCGGCGGCGCTGACCTACAATCCGCGCGTGTCGAACTTCTGGCAGGTGTTCGAGACGGCGGCGACCCGCTTTCCCGGGAACGTGGCCGTCGAGGTGCAGCGCAAGGACGGCCTCGAGCGCGTCACCTATCGCGACCTGCAGGAGATGGCCGAGGCGGTCGCCCGCTGGCTCCTGGCGCAGGGCGTCGGCCGCGGCGCCCGATGCGCGATTCTCGCCGACAACGACGCGCGGTGGTGTGGCGTGTATCTGGGCATGCTGCGCATCGGCGCGGTGGCCGTGCCGCTCGACACCAACTACTCGGCGGGGCAGGTCCAGACCGTGCTGGCGGCGTCGGGTGCCCGCCTGCTCGTGTGCGGAACGCGCCTGCTGCCGGTCGGCCGGCAGGCCCTGGCGGTGGCGCCGATGCCGCTGGTGCGGATGTACGGCGACGCCGCCGATGCGGTTCCTTCCGTGGATGCGATCGTGGCCGCCGCCGGCCGCGCCGCCGTGCCGGCGTGCCCGGCGACGCGCGACGATCCGGCCGTCATCCTCTACACGTCGGGGACGACCTCGGATCCCAAGGGCGTGGTGCTGACCCACGGCAACCTGGCCGCGGAACGCGACTCGGCGTTCGCCGTGGTCGACGTCAGCGAGCACGACGCCGTCCTGGGTGTGCTGCCGCTGTTCCACTCCCTGGCCCAGATGGCCAACCTGCTGCTGCCGTTCGCCGTCGGCGCACGCGTCGTCTACCTCGAGACGCTGAACACGAGCGACCTGCTCACGGCGCTGGCCGAGCGCCGCATCACCATCTTCTGTTGCGTGCCGCAGTTCTTCTACCTGATCCACCAGCGCGTCACCGGCGAAGTGGAGAAGGGCGGATGGCTGACCCGAACGCTGTTCCGGGCGCTGCTGGCCGCGAACCTGGCCCTGCGCCGGATCGGCGTCAACATCGGGCCCATGGTCTTCGCCAGGGTGCACAAGGTGCTGGGCGGTCACATGCGCCTGCTGATCACCGGCGGGTCGAAGTTCGACCCGGCGATCGGCAAGGACCTCTACGGGCTGGGCTTCACCATCCTCCAGGCCTACGGCCTCACCGAGACCTCCGGCGCGGCGACCATCACCAAGCCGGACGAGGCCCACCTCGACACGGTGGGCCGGGTGCTGCCGGGCAACGAGCTGAGGATCCTGCCGCCCGACGGCGACGCCGAGGACGGCGAGATTGCCATCCGTGGGCCGATCGTGATGCAGGGTTATTTCAACCGGCCCGACGCCACCGCCGAGGTCATGCGCGACGGCTGGTTCCTGACCGGCGATCTCGGCCGCATCGACGGCGACGGCCGGGTGACGATCACCGGCCGCAGGAAGGAGATGATCGTCCTCGCCTCGGGCAAGAACATCTACCCCGAGGAGATCGAGGCGCACTACCGCAAGTCGCCGGTGATCAAGGAGATCTGCGTGATGGGCGTCACCCGCCCCGACGAGCCGACGGCCGAGCGTCTGCACGCCGTGATCGTGCTCGACCAGGACGTGCTGAAGGCGCGCAAGATCGCCAACGCCGGCGACCTGCTGCGTTTCGAGATGGAGGGTCTCGGCGCGACGTTGCCGGCTCACAAGCGCGTGCTCGGCTATGACGTGTGGTTCGAGCCGCTGCCGCGCACGACCACCGGCAAGTTGCGGCGCTTCCAGATCCAGCGGCGTCTCAAGGCCCAGGCGGCGGCCAAACAGGCCGAGACCGCGGCCCCGCTCAACGCCGTCGACCAGGAGTGGCTCGACGACGCCCATGTCGGCACCGCCCTGGCCCTGGTGACCCGGCGCGCCACGAACACGGCGATCGTCCGCCCCGACGCCAACCTCGAGCTCGATCTGGGACTCGACAGCATGGAGCGCGTCGAGCTGCTCACCGAACTGGAGCAGCGCTTCGCGGTGAAGGTGCCCGAAGCGGCCGTGCACGAGATCTTCACCGTGCGCCAGCTGGTCGAGTCGGTGCGACCCGCAGGCGGGGAACGCCGGTGGCGCTGCCGTAGACGAGGCCTGGAGCACGATTCTCGCGCGATCTGCCGCCCGACACCGACCCGGTGCTCAGCCGACTGCTGGCGCCGCGTCGCCTGATGGTGCCGCTGCTCTGGGTGATCGGCCGCGCTCGTGCGGGTGCTGGTCGCGCGGGTGCGGGTGCAGGGGCTCGAGCACCTGCCGGCGTCGGGCCCGTTCCTGCTGTGCCCGAATCACCAGGGCTTTCTCGACCCGTTCCTGCTGTGCGGCGTGCTGCCGTATCGCACGTTCGCGCAGATGTTCGTGGTCGGCGCCGCCGACTACTTTCAGACGCCGTTCATGGCGTGGGTGGCCCGTCAGATCAACTGCGTGCCGGTCGATGCCGACGCGTCGCTGGTGCCGGCGATGAAGGCCGGAGCGTTCGGGCTGGCGCACGGCAAGGTGCTGCTCCTGTTTCCGGAAGGGGAGCGCTCGATCGACGGCACGGTGAAGCGCTTCAAGAAGGGCGCGCCGATCCTGGCCCAGCACCTGCGCGTGCCGATCGTGCCGGTGGCGATTCGCGGCGCCTTCGAGATCTGGCCACGGACCAAGGGCATTCAGTGGCGCCTGATCTGGCCGTGGAGCGGCCACCGCGTGCGCATCGCCATTGGCCCGCCGGTCACCGTGGCCGAAGGCGAGAGCTACGGCGAAGCCGCCGGGCGCCTGCGCCAGACCGTGGACGACAGCTGGCAGCGGCTGTAGCGACGGCGACTGCGGTCCCGGAAGGGAGCCTTGCCCATGAACTGTTTGGGCATATGCTGCCAGGGCAACGACATGAACGAGGAGCAACTCGCGCTCAATCGCCGACGGTTCTTCGAGGCCCTCTCCGCGATCGGTCTCGGAGGCACCCTCCTGCCGGATGCGCTGGTGATCGCCGCTCAGGATTCTGAGACGGTCACGGTGGCGACGCTCGAGGCGGCGCAGAAGATCGCCGGGGTGTCCTTCACCCGCGCGGAACAAGAGGCGATCGTCGCGCGGCTGAACGCCAGCAACGGCTACCTGGCGGGGTTCGCCTTTCTGCGCACCGTCGATCTTGGCAACGACGCCCAGCCGGCGATCGTGTTCAATCCGGTCCCGCCGGGGAAGGTGCTGCCGACGGGCCCGCGGTTCCTGAGACGCCGTGAACCCACGGTGGCCAGACCGCCGACCGATGAGGCGCTGGCCTTCCTCCCGGTGACGCACCTGGCGACGCTGGTGAAGACCCGCCAGGTGACGTCGTCCGAGCTGACGGAGCTGTACCTCTCGCGACTGACGAAGTACGACCCCGTTCTCCGCTGCGTCGTGACGCTCACGCCTGAACTCGCGCGCGCGCAAGCGCGGCAGGCCGATGCCGAAATTGCCGCCGGCAAGTACCGCGGCCCGTTGCACGGGTTGCCGTTTGGGCTGAAGGATCTGTTCGCGGTTCGCGGGATCGGGACGACGTGGGGCGCCTCGCCCTACAAGGATCAGGTGATCGACGCCGACGCGACCGTCTACACGAGGCTGCGTGACGCGGGTGCGGTCCTGGTCGCAAAGCTGTCGACCGGCGCCTTGGCGCTGTCAGCGCAGTGGTTCGGCGGCGTCACCCGCAACCCGTGGAACACCGCGCAGGATGCGTCGGGCTCGTCGGCCGGCCCAGGTGCGGCGACGGCTGCCGGACTGGTGGCCTTCTCGATCGGGTCCGACACCGGCGGCTCGATCATCCAGCCGTCGGCGCGCAACGGCATCACCGGCCTGCGGCCGACGTTCGGGCGGGTCAGCCGCTACGGAGCGATGGCCCTGGCGTGGACCCAGGACACGGTCGGCCCGATGTGCCGCTCGGCCGAGGACTGTGCGCTCGTGTTCGATGCCATCCAGGGTCCGGACGGCAAAGACAACTCGATGCTCGACGTGCCGTTCGGTTGGGACGCCGCCGCCGATGTGACCAAGCTGCGCGTCGGTTATCTGCGCTCGGCGTTCGACACGTCACCGCCGGGCCTGGGTCTCTCGGCATCACAGCAGCTCGCCACCCGCCGCAACAACGAGGCGGCGGTGGAAGCGATACGCGCCTTGGGCGTCGAGGTCGTGCCGTTCGATCTGCCCGAGGTGGCGATCGAGGCCATCGACTTCATCCGCTATGCCGAAACGGCCGCGGCGTTCGACGACCTGACCCGCACCGGCAAGCTCAGCGACGTGGAAGACGGTCCCGAGCAGAGCCGACGCCCGGCGGAGATTCGTCCGGCCCGGTTCATTCCCGCGGTCGAGTACCTCCAGGCGAATCGCTATCGCCTGCGCGTCATGGAGCAAGTGGACGCGGCGATGGCCGGACTGGATCTGTTCATCGGCGCGAACCTGCTGCTCACCAATCGCACTGGTCATCCGGCCATCAGCCTGCCGAGCGGATTCTTCGAGTCAGCTCCCGACCGGCCTCCAGCTGACCGGCAAGCTGTTCGGCGAGCCGGAGCTGTTGCTGCTGGCCCATGCGTTCCAATCCAGGACCGACCATCATTTGAAGCGCCCGCCGCTCTAGGGGCGTCGCCGCCGCGGCTGGTCATGCGGTGGTTAGACCGCGCGTCGATTGGCGCGCCAACGCGCCGCCAAGACCAGGCAACCCAACCCGGCGCCGCCGAGCACCGCGACATTGACAAAGTAGATGTGGCGGACGTGAACCTCGGACAAATCCGGCAGTCCGTTGAACACGACGGACTCAGCCGTGTTGAGCCCAAGGTGGCCGAGCACAGCCAGTAGCACGCTCCCGCGGGTTCCCAGGAACAGCAGCGTCAGCAGCGCCGCCCCCGACATGATCTGGCCCAGGTAGACGGCCACCGAGAGGGGTGACACCTCGAGGAATGTCGGTATCGACGCGCCGGGCCTGAAGAGCATCATGGGAACGTGCCAGAAGGTCCACAGCAATCCCAGAAGCAACGTCGCCCTCCATACATCGAACCGATCGAGGAGGCGTGGGAGGGCGTAGCCGCGCCACCCGAGCTCTTCTCCTAACGGACCGAACGGAAGGGCCAGCGCGTAAGCGAGAGGAAGGCCTCGAACTGCGGCGTCAGCATTGAAGTGTCGCAGGGTACCGAGCCCGCCATCGGCGATCAGCACGCTTAGAGCAGTCGCCGCGGGCGGTAGCCCAAGAGCGAAGAGGTACCAGAGGATGTGGACACGCCACACGGCGAGGGATGCCAGCAGCCGTCGAAGCCCCTCGCGTCCTTCAGTCCGGCCGGTGATGACTAGCGCCGCCACCGAGGGGCCGGATCCGCCGATGAATGCCAACGGAACCAGGACCCAGAACCACCACGGGAATGGCTCGTGCAGCACGGACGATACGAGGTAGAAAAACGGCGCAAGCAGAACCCACGTCAGCAAGTAGGCCAGCGCAAAGAACGCTCTCAGTGAGTCCCCGCGTATGCCCGTTCTCTTCTCAGGGGAGTCCATACTGCACTCGCCGTCCAACTGGCTTGGCTGACCGTCGAGCCGTTCACCCCGCCTTGACGCTCGGCTTGCCCTGGTCGTCCACCGGCCGGCGCACGCCATCGACGAGGCTGGTCCGCACCACGGTCACGACGCTCTCGACCAGCGGCCACGGCGCGTCGTTGGCCACGGCCCAATAGGTGACGCGCGCGGCCGCCGACGTCTTGCCGCGCGGCCAGGCCTGGTCCACCGTGAACTGCGGGTAGACGAACAGGTTGGCCTGGGCGGCCGCGGCGTTGAGCGGGGTGAAGGTGAAGCGCGGGACCACGTAGAGCAGGTGCGGGTCGAGCAGATCCTGGGCCGGGTCGAGGAACTGCAGGCCGCGCCGGGCCACGTCCATGATCACGGCGACGAGCGTGTACCACGACACCTGGCCGGCGATGTTCAGATGCCGCTGGCGGATCTCGATGCCGTAGGGGTGCGCCGGCGGGTCGGGCGCGACGCCGTGCCGGCGGCGATGCGAACCGCGGTGGATCGCGATGTGAGCCACCGGCACCCTGGTCTTGGCCTTGCCGGTGCTGTCGGGCCGCAGCACGTGGAAGTCCATCACCACGTCGTCGAGGTCGAGATGGGGCACCGAGAAGTGCAGCTGCTTGTCGGCGAGCCGGGCCGGCTGCTTGAACTCGACGTCGAACCGGCTGACGCCCTGCAGCAGCGACTTCTTGTGCAGGTAGTGCCACAGCGTCTCGATGTACCATTCGGCGCTGACGCTGCCGGCCGAGTTGAGCATCTCGGGCGTGATCGGCTTGTGCCGCGTGTCGAGCACGGCACCCAGGGCCTTGCTGGCGGCGTCGACCGCCTTGCCGGCCGCGCCGACGGCTTTGCGGACGTCTGCAGAACGGGGAACGCGCATCGAAGGTGACGGACCTTACGGCCGGCCGGGACCCAGCGTGCGCGTCAGCCACGAGGCGATGGCGCCGGTCACCTCGGCGCTCACCTGTTTGGTCTCGAGCGTCGCGTACTCGGTGACCTCGCCGGTCTTCGCCGGCACGAGCAGATGGTTCACTTCGGGGAACTTGCTCACGTCCACCGCCGCCTGGCGCTTGCGGGCCTGCGCCAGCGCCGCCAGCTTGTCGGCGTGATGCGGCGGCACCTGGGTGTCGAGCCCGCCCTGCACGATGAGGATCGGCTGACGCGCGTCCTCGAGCGGCCGCGCCGGGTCGAAGGCCAGGTAGCTGGCGAACCACGGCGTGTCGGCCTGCTTGCGGAGATCGGTCGGCACGCTGTCCCACGTGCCCTGGCCGGTCGCGGCGGCGTTGATGCGGGTCTGCAGGTCGGCCTTCGACTGCTTCTCGGTGTCGGGCACCTTGAGGACGTCGAGCAGGTGCTGCTGCTGCTCCAGCACCAGGGCCCCGCCGGTACCCGAGGCGGCGGCGACCAGCACGAGCGCTTTCACGTCACGCGTCAGCGCCCCGACTTGCAATGCCACCCACGCGCCTTCGCTGTGGCCGACGACCGCGATGCGATCGTCGTCGACGTCCTTGCGCTCCTTCCTCAAGTAGTTGACGACGGCCCGGGCGTCGTCGGCGTAGTCGGCCATGGTGGCGGTCTCGGGCCGGCCACCGCTCTGGCCGATCCCGCGCTTGTCGTAACGCACCACCAGGTAGCCGGCGTCGGCGAGCGCCTTGGCCACGTGGCCGATCACCGGGATGCCGGCGACCATGCCGTCGCGATCCGCAGGTCCCGAGCCGCCGATGAGCACCACGGCGGGATAGCGCGGCGCCTGACTCGCCGGTCTGGTCACCGTGCCCGCGAGGTTGAATCCGTTGGCGGGGATGCGGACCGACTCGTCGCCGTCGATCTTGAACGCCGTCATACGCGACGCGGCCGAAGCGACGTCCTCACGGGCGATCTCGAGTGACTGCGCCGGCACGCTCAACCGCACCAGGGCGCCGGCGTCGTCGGCCCACAGCACCATCGACACGTCGCCGCCCGGGTTCTTCATCGCCAGGGTGTAGCGCTTCACGGCGAAGGTCCGCTTCGGTGTCTCGATCGACTCGCTGGTCACCTCGGTGACCACGACGGGAATCTCGGCCTGGGGCGCGATGTAGGCTTTCAGCTCGGTGCCGACGGCGGCGCCGGCCAGCCGTGCCGCCAGGACCGCATAGCTGCCGAAGAACACGTTGGGCAGGACGACCGTGTCGGCCGAGACCGCATCGATCTTCTCGGTCGAGTCGGTGCCTTCGGTGAGCGCGTTCACGGCCTTGCCCTCGGCGAACGTGGTCTTGAGCGAGACCTCCACGCCTTGCACCTGCGCGTCGAGCTGGAGGCTCTGCGGACGCCACTGCGGGTCGTAGCGCATCTCGAGATGCTTGACCGTCGTGCCGACCGGCGGATTGAGTCGCGAGGTGCCGCGCAGAATCCACCCGTCGGCCTGTCGTGACAGCGCCACCTCCTCGCGCCCGAGCGTGCGTCCGGCCAGGAACACCACGTAGATGTCGCCGCCCAGGCTCTCGGGGCGGGCCGCCGGCGCGACCGCGGCCGGCGGCGGCTGCGACTTCGGCGGTGTCTGCGCCAGCGCGTCAGCGCCGCCGAGCGCCAGCGCCGCCACGGCCATCACGGCCCGGCAGGTACAATCGAAAGTGCGAATGACGGACACGCCTCGTTCCACGCTCCAGGGTACCACCGTTGTCTGACCCGGCCATCCTCAGCGCCCTGACCACGGGCGCGGCCCTGGTCACGCGCACCGACCGCGGCGTCATCCGGGTGACCGGCGCCGATCGGGCTACCTGGCTGCAAGGCTTGCTGACCAACGACGTGGTCGCGCTCGCCCCCGGCCACGGCGGCTACGGCGCCTGGCTCACGCCGCAGGGCCGGATGATCACCGACGCCGTCGTGCTGGCCGAAGAGGACGCCGTCACGCTCGAGGTGCCGGGGCCGATCGGCGAGGATCTCTATCGGCGCCTCGACGCCGCGATCTTCGCCGAGGACGTCCTGCTCACCGACGAGTGCGGCGTCTGGGCGTCGCTCGGCGTGCACGGCGCACGCGCCGCGCAGATCGTCGCCCGCACGCTGCAGAGCGCCCGGGCCTCGGTCGACGCGCCCGACGCCGACGCGCTGGCGACGTGGCCCGAGTTCGCCAACGTCGCACTGAACGGCGCCGGCCGCCTCTTCAGGTACGACGTCTATGGCACGGCCGGCTTCGTGATCCGCGTCCCGCATGGGGCGAGCGACGCGTGGGTGTCGCGCCTGCGCCTGGCCGGCGCGACGGTCGTCCCGGCCGCCGCCGCGGAGTTCGCGCGGATCGAGGCCGGCCGGCCCGAGTTCCTGGTCGACATGGACGCCGACACGATTCCGCTCGAGGCTGGCATCGAGGAGCGGGCCATCTCGTTCACCAAAGGCTGCTATGTCGGCCAGGAAGTGATCGTGCGGGTCGTACACCGCGGCGGCGGCCGGGTCGCCCGGCGCCTGGTCGGCCTGCGCCTGGACGGCACACGACCGCCGGTCGGCAGGGCCGTGGTTCGTCACGACGCCCGCGACGTCGGCCACGTCACCAGCGCGGCGTGGTCGCCCCGCCTCCAGTCGCCAGTGGCGCTGGCCTACGTGCGCCGCGAGTTCGTGGAGCCCGGAACGACGCTCGCGGTAGACTGCGACGGCACGCCGGTGCCGGCGACGGTGACCGCGCTGCCCATCCGTTGACGGCGCGGCGCGAGTCGCGCCAGGAGGCACTGACCATGGGCCGCTCCGCCCGTTCACGTCACCTCACGCTCGTCGGTTTCGTGCTGGCGACGCTCGCGGCGGCGGGTGCGCCAGGAACCGACCTCGCCGCGCGACAGAGCGGGCCGTTCTCGGTCGAGCAGATCCTGGCCGCCCCGTTTCCGAGCGAGATCGTCGCCGCGCCGTCTGGCGCCCGTGTCGCCTGGGTGTTCGACGAACGCGGCGCTCGCAACATCTGGGTGGCCGAGGGGCCGGCGTTCGCCGGCCGACGACTCACGGCCTATCAGCACGACGACGGCCAGGAAATCACCAACCTGGCGTTCTCGCCCGACGGCGCCACGCTGGTCTACGTCCGCGGCGGCGGCCCGAACCGGGCTGGGGAAATTCCCAATCCCAGCAGCGACGCGGCCGGCGCGGAGCAGGCGGTCTGGGCCGTGGCGGTCGCTGGCGGCGCACCACGCCAGCTCGGCGTCGGCAGCGGCCCGGCGTTGTCGCCCAAGGGCGACGCCGTGGCCTTCGTCCAGCGCGGCCAGATCTGGCTCGCCGGGCTGTCGGGCACGCCATCGGCCACCCAGGCCGTGCGTGCGCGCGGGTCGGCGCGGGCGCTGGCCTGGTCGCCCGACGGGTCGCGGCTGGCCTTCGTCAGCGGGCGCGGCACCCACGCCCTGGTCGGCGTCGTCGACGTCTCGACCAAGGCGCTCACCTGGCTGGAGCCGTCGCTCGACACCGACGACGCCCCGGCCTGGTCGCCCGACGGCGTCCGTGTCGCGTTCATCCGCCGGCCACCGGTACGCGACCGCGTGATCTTCCACCCCGAGCGTGAGGGCCATCCGTGGTCGATCCGCGTCGCCGAGGTCGCCACCGGCACCGGCCGCGAGGTGTGGCACGCCGCGAAGGGCCGCGGCAGCGTGTTCCAGCCGGTGGAGTTCGGCCCGCAGCTGGAGTGGACTGCCGACCAGCGCCTGGTGTTCCCGTGGGAGGGCGACGGCTGGAAGCATCTCTACTCGGTGGCCGCCACCGGCGGCGACGCCGTGCTGCTGACCCCGGGCGCCTTCGAAGTGGACGACGTGAGCTACGCGCCCGACGGACGCACCGCGGTCGTCAGCTCGAACCAGGACGACATCGACCGGCGGCACTTGTGGCGCGTCACCACGTCGGGAGCGGCACCGCCGGTGGCGCTCACGCCAGGTCGCGGACTCGAGTGGAATCCGGCGCTGCTGGCCGACGGCACCTCGGTGGCGTTCGTGCGCGGCGATGCCCGGCGCCCGGGCCAGCCGGCGATCCTCACCGGTGGCGCGGCGCCGCGCGATCTCGCCGCCGCGGCGCTGCCGGCCGCATTCCCGGCGGCAGCGCCTGGTGGAGCCCGAGGCGGTCGCGATCACCGCCGCCGACGGCATGCGCATCCCGGGACAGATCTTCCGGCCGACGACGCCGGCACCCGCCGGACAGAAGCGCCCGGCGCTCATCTTCTTCCACGGCGGATCGCGCCGCCAGATGCTGCTCGGCTGGAACTACCGCAGCTACTACCACAACGCCTACGCCTTCAATCAGCTGATGGCCAGCCGCGGTTACGTCGTGCTCTCGGTCAACTATCGCAGCGGCATCGGCTACGGCCTCGAGTTCCGCGAGGCCTTGAACTACGGCGCGTCGGGCGCCAGCGAGTACAACGACGTGGTCGGCGCCGGCATGTACCTGCGCGGGCAACCCGACGTCGACCCGGCGCGCATCGGACTGTGGGGCGGTTCCTACGGCGGCTATCTCACGGCCATGGGGCTGGCGCGCGCGTCCGACATGTTCGCGGCCGGCGTCGACGTCCACGGCGTGCACGACTGGAACAACGCCATCCGCAACTTCATGCCCGGCTACAACGCCGAGCGCCGTCCCGAGATCGCCCGCCTCGCTGCCGCCTCGTCGCCGATGGCCTTCCTCGACGGCTGGCGTTCACCGGTGCTGCTCATCCACGGCGACGACGACCGCAACGTGCCGTTCGGCGAGTCGGTCGAGCTGGTGGAGCAGCTCCGGGCCCGCGGTGTCCACGTCGAGCACCTGGTCTTCCCAGACGAGGTACACGGCTTCCTTCTGTTCAAGAACTGGACACGCGCCTACTCGGCCGCGGCCGATTTCCTGGACAGAAATCTCAAGCCGCGAACCGCGGCAACCCAGCAGTAGCTGGCGGGTTCCTTGCAGGGGAATCCCTCATGATGAGACAGCGACTCGCTTCTATAGCCTTGGTCGTCCTGGCGGCGTCGGTTCCCGCGGCAGCCCAGGAGCAGGCCACCGTCGTCAAGCGCGATGGCACCAGGGTTTCGGGACGATTCGAGGCCTGGAACCGCAACACCAACACCCTCTACATCCGGGTTTCGCTGGGCGATCAGCAGATCATTCCGCTCGGCCAGGCGGCGGTCGTCGATGTCGAAGGCAATGGCCAGAACCTGCCCGAGACCGAGCTCGGCCCGGCGCGCGGCGGGGATCACGTGCTGGTGCTCCGCACCGGCGACGTCATCCGCGGCCGGCTGGCCAACATCGAGGGCGGGCGAAGGGTCCGGCCAGGACAACGAGCCGAGAATGCTCACCTTCAAACCCAACGACGCCGGCGAGCGCCGGGTCCGCTTTTCGGACGTCCGTCGACTGTACCTGGGTAACTTCCCGGCCGCGCTGACGACGACACCCGCGCCGACCCAGCCGGCCGTTACCGAGCCCGACGTGCCGGCCGGCGCCATTCGCGTGCCCGGCAACGGTCGCTGGGTCGCCACCAACGTGATGGTGCGGCGCACCGACCGCGTCGCCTTCTCGACCACCGGGCAGGTGCAGCTGTCGACCGACGCCGAGGACCGCGCTGGCTCCGCCGGCTCGCTCAAGGGCCGCTACGCCGCCAACGCCCCGGCGCCGACGTTGCTCGCCGGCGCCCTCATCGGGCGCGTCGGCAACGGCCCCCCCTTCCCCATCGGCGACCAGACCGAGCCGCTGCCGATGCCCGGCGACGGGCCGCTCTTCCTCACCGTGAACGACGACGAGGTGAGCGACAACCAGGGCGCCTTCGCGGTCACGTTGCGCGTGATCCGCGGGCGCCGCTAGGGCAACCTCGGGGCGTGCCCATCGTCGTGGTCGCGGCCGTCATCGAGCGTGACGGCCGCTACCTCCTCACGCTGCGTCCCGAGGGCACGCACCTGGCCCATCACTGGGAGTTCCCCGGCGGCAAGTGCCAGCCGCACGAGACGCCACGCCGAGGCGCTGCGCCGCGAGCTGCACGAGGAGCTCGACATCGTCGCCGAGGTCGGCGCGCTGGTCCATTCCGTGACCCACACCTATCCCGAGCGCACCGTCGAGCTGCATTTCTACGCCTGCAGCTATCAGGGCGAGCCCAAGGCGATGATCGGCCAGCAGGTGCGCTGGGTGGCCCGCGACGCGCTGGCCACGTTGCCGTTCCCCGACGCCGACGCCGAACTGATCGCCGTGCTCGCCAGCGCCGGCCGCTAGCCGCTGCCCGCGGCCGTTTTCGGCCGCAGAACGGCGCCCTGAGCCGGTTCTCGCCCGTCCTGCGCACTACCCCGTGAACGCTGACCTCCGGTCCCCGGCGACGACTCGCCAGCCGTGAGGGGCGGGGGAGTGCGGCATGGCGGACCGAGCATCGGCTCACGTGCGGATCAACAACGGCGTGCTGGCCCAGGTCGAGCGCCAGGCGCTCATCTGGCTGGCGCGGCGGCTGCCCGAGCGCATCCACAGCGACCATCTCACCGCGCTCGCCCTCGTCGGCACGGCCATCGCCTCGACGTCCTTCGCATTCGCGCGGCTGTTTCCAGTGGCGCTGGTCGGTGTCGCCGCGGGCCTGGCCATCAACTGGTTCGGCGACAGCCTCGACGGCACGGTGGCCCGCGTGCGCCGGCAGGAGCGGCCGCGCTACGGCTACTACGTGGACCACGTGCTCGACCTGGTCGGCATCGCGCTGCTGATCGGCGGCATCGCCGTCTCCGGCTACATGTCGCCGCTCATCGCTCTGGGCGTTCTCGCTGCCTATCTGCTGGTCTCGGCGGAGGTCTTCCTGGCCACCGCCGTCGGCGGCGTGTTCCGCATGTCGTTCGTGCGCGTCGGGCCGACCGAGCTGCGCATCCTGCTGTCGGCCGGCGCGCTCGCGCTGATCCGCTGGCCGACGTGCGAGCTGCCGGCGATCGGCCGCGTGCTGGTCCTGGACGTCGCCGGGGTGGTGGTCATCGCCGGGCTGCTGACCGCGCTCTCCGTGTCGGCCCTGACCATGGGCCGCGCACTCTACGCTGGCCGAGCCGCGGCACCGATGATCCAGGCGCGCGCCCCGCCCGGTCGCCTGCGCGCCAGGAAGGGCAGACCGTAGAATCAAGGGCATGACGTCCGGACCGCGACGTGCCTGACGGCGCCGCCCCGCTCCCGGCGGAGGCACCGGCGCAGCTGCTCGAGCGGGCGACCGCCGGCGACGACCAGGCCGCGTCGCGGCTGATGCCACTCGTCTACGACGAGCTGCGGCGCCTGGCGGCGAGCTACCTTCGGCGCGAGCGCAAGGGCCAGACGCTTCAGGCGACCGCCCTCGTCCACGAGGCGTACGTGCGGCTCATCGGCCCGGGCGATCGCCCGTGGACCAGCCGCACGCACTTCCTGGCCATCGCGGCGCTGTCGATGCGCCAGGTGCTGGTCGATCGCGCGCGCCGGCGGGCAGCGGCCAAGCGCGGCGGCGCGCCGCAGCGCCTCACCCTCGACGACGCGATGCTGGCGGTCGGGCTCGGCCGGCGACGCCGTCGACCTGCTCGCGCTCGACGACGCCTTGACGAAGCTCGAGGCGCTCGACCCGGTGCAGGCGCGGATCGTCGAGCTGCGCTACTTCGGCGGCCTCACCGTGGAGGAGACCGCCGCCGCGGTCGATTTGTCGCCTGCCACCGTCAAGCGCCACTGGACGCTGGCGCGGGCCTTCCTCAAGAAGGCGCTCGACGGGCCGGCATGACCCCCGAAGGCTGGCGCCTTGTCGGCGAGCTGTTCGCGCGGGCGCTCGGCGAGCCGGTCGAATCCGCGCGGCGCCTGGCTGGCGTCGTGTGACGCCCCTGACGAGGTACGGCGCGAGGTGGCCGGCCTGCTCGCCGCGCACGAGCGCGCCGACGAGTTCCTGGACGAGGCCCGCCGCCGACACCGCGCTCGTCGTCGCGCGATCTGGCGCTGCCGACCGGCCTGACCCCGGGTGCCGTCGCTTGGCGCCTATCGACTCGTGCGGGTGCTCGGCCGCGGCGGCATGGGCGTCGTTTTCGAAGCCGAGGACACCCGGCTGCATCGCCGGGTCGCCCTCAAGGCGGTGTCGTCGCCCGGTGGTGGCGAGACCGACCAGCAGCGGCTGCGCCGCGAGGCCCGCGCCGCCGCTGCGCTCGTCCATCCCAACATCGCGACCGTCTATGCCCTGGAAGAAATCGAGGGCCGCGCCTACCTGGCCACCGAGTATCTCGACGGCGAGACGCTGCGCGAGGTGCTGCGCCGCGGTCCGCTGCCGCGCGCCGAAGCGCTGGCGATCGCGCACGCGCTGGCGTCAGGACTCGAGGCCGCCCATCGCCTGGGGATCGTCCATCGCGACCTCAAGCCGGAGAACGTGCTCCGCCTGCCCGACGGGCGCGTCAAGATCCTCGACTTCGGTCTCGCGCACCTCGAGGGCGAGGCGCGGCAGCTGGCGTCGGTCTCGCGCCTGACGCTGCCGGGGCTGGTCGTCGGCACGCCAGGCTACATGGCGCCCGAGCAGCTGCTCGGCGCGGCGCTCGACAGCCGGGCCGATCAGTACGCGCTCGGCATCGTCCTCGCCGAGATGGTCACCGGCGTGCACCCGCTCGAGGCGCCGACGATCGCGGCGACGATTGCCCGCGTGCTCGCCGCCGACGGCGTGGCGTCGTCCGCCGGACCGCTGCTGCCGCCCGACATCGGCGTCGTCGTCCAGCGCTGCTCGCGTCAGCGGCCCGAGGATCGCTACCCGGCGACGGCCGACGTGGTCGCCGCCATCGCCGCGCGCCAGCTGGCGGAGGGAACCGCGACGACGGCCTCGCCGCCGTCCATTGCCCGCGACGGGCGCAGCCGCGGGCACCGGCCGGGGCCGTCGTCCGCCGCTCTGGTGGTGGCGCTTCCACCAGGCCGCCGCGGCGGCGATCTACTGGATGATGGTCGTGCCCGCGTGGATCGTGCATCGCGACGTCGCGCCGGGCCTGCCGTGGTTCATCGGCTGTCTGGCCGCGACCATCGTCGCCGCCAACGTCCGCCTGCACCTCCGCTTCTCGGCGGCGGTGCTCCCGCACGAGCTGTCGGCGCAGCGCGCCAAGACCCGCGGCTGGGTCGCGATCGCCGACTGGGCGCTCGTGCTCCTCTGGGCCTTCGCCGGCACGGCGCTCACGTCGGTGAGCCGCGAGTGGTCGGCCGTCTTCTTCGCGTTTGCGATCGGCGCGGCGCTGGCGGTCGGCCTGATCGAGCCGGCGACGGCGCGCGCGGCCTTCGCCGACCGCCGGGACGGCTCCGCCGGCTGACGCGGCTCAGGACACGCGCGGATTGATCCAGGGATACGAGCGACAGAACTTCGCCATCGGGCAGACCAGGCACGCCGGCTTGCGGGCGGTGCACGCCGTTGCGCCGAAGTCCATCAGCGCCTGGTTGAAGTCGAAGGCCCGGGCTCGCGGCACGAGCGACGCCGACACGGCCCACAGCCGCTTGATCATCGCGTGGCCCTTCGCATCGCCCGTGCCGACGAACACGCGGTAGAGCACCCGGGCGACGTTGGTGTCGAGAATCGCCGCCCGCTGGCCGAAGGCGAAGCTCAGGATCGCACCGGCCGTGGACTCGCCGATGCCCTTGAACGACAGCAACGTTTCGCGGTCGTCGGGCAGCGCCCCGCCGTAGCTGGCCACCGCCTCGCGGGCGATCGAGTGCAGGCGCTTGGGCCTGATGTTGTAGCCGAGCGGCCGCCACGTGGCCGACACGTCGGCCTCCGGGGCGGCGGCCAGCGCCGCGAACGACGGGTATTTGGTCAGCCACTCGTGATACTTGGGCAGCACGCGATCGACCTGCGTCTGCTGGAGCATCACTTCCGAGACCAGGATGTGGTACGGGTCGTCGGTCGTGCGCCATGGCAGGTCGCGGCCATGACGGTCGTACCAGCGCAGCAGCACCCGGCGGAAGCGCGCGCGCGCGGGTGGGGCAGGCAGCTTCGGTTTTGGAGCGCGAGTGCCTCGCCGGCGCGGCATAATTCGGGGTCGCATGAAAATCTACACGAAGACGGGCGACGACGGCACGACCAGTCTCTTCGACGGCACGCGCGTGCCCAAGTCGCACCCGCGCGTCGTCGCCTACGGAACGGTCGACGAGCTGAACGCCCATCTCGGCGTGGCGCGGGCCGCCGGCCTCGATGCTGACCTCGCCGACAAGGTCGCGCAGCTGCAACGCGACCTCTTCGCCCTGGGCGCGCGGCTGGCCGATCCGCGCCACAAGATCGCCGATCGCGTCGCCAAGGCGGCGGTCGGGAACGACGATGTCGCGCGCCTGGAGGCGTGGATCGACACCCTCGAGTCCGAGCTCCCACCGCTCAGACGATTCATCCTGGCCGGCGGCGCCGCGGCCGGTGCGGCATTGCACGTCGCCCGGACAGTCTGCCGCCGCGCCGAGGTCGAGGCCCTGCTCATCGGCGATGGCGAGGTCGAGGCGGTGGTGCTCGTCTATCTGAACCGGCTCTCCGATCTGCTGTTCGTGATGGCCCGCGCCGCCAACCATCGGGCCGGCGTGCCCGAGTCGATCCGGTGACGGCCGATGCCGGCCGTCTGGCCGCCGCCTACGACACCTGCCTGGCCATCGCCCGCGGCCACTACGAGAACTTCCCGGTGGCGTCGTGGCTGGTGCCGGCCACCGTGCGGCCGCATGTCGCGGCGATCTACGCCTTTGCCCGCACCGCCGACGACTACGCCGACGAAGACGGCTACACCACACGGGAGCGGCTGCGGCTGCTCGACGAGTGGCTCGACGCCCTGCACCGGTCGCTCGGCGCCGGCGAGCCGATCGAGGCCGACCTCGGGCCGACGAGCACGGCCGTCTTCACCGCGCTGGCCCACACCGTGCGGACCTTCGACCTCCCGGTGGCTCTGCTCGAAGCCCTGCTGTCGGCGTTCCGGCAGGATGTGACCGTCGCCCGCTATGCCTCGTGGCCCGAGGTCGACGACTACTGCCGGCGGTCGGCGAATCCGGTCGGACGGCTGGTCTTGCGCCTGTTCGGCTACCGCGACGAGCGGCTCGATCACTGGTCCGACGCGATCTGCACCGCGCTGCAGCTGACCAACTTCTGGCAGGATTTCGCCGTCGACTGGTCGCGCGGCCGTCTCTACGTGCCCGAGACGGAATGGCGCGCCGCCGGCGCCCGGCTCGACGACCTGACGGCGCGGCCGGCGACGACGCCGCCGGAATGGCGGCACGCCCTCGCCGCCTGCACGACGCGCACGCGCGCGCTCTTCGACCAGGGCCAGCCGCTCCTCAGCCACGTGCGCGGCCGGCTCGGCTGGGAACTGCGGGCGACCTGGCACGGCGGATGGCGCGTGCTCGAGCGGCTCGAGCAGGGTGGCTTCGACCCGGTGGCGGTGCGCCCGAAACTCGGTGCCGCCGATGCCCTGGTGGTAGGGTGGAGAACGCTGCTGTGAGCCGCGACACCTCGTTCTACTACTCGTTCCTCGTCCTGCCCCAGGCCGAGCGCGACGCGATCGTCAGGGTATGGGATGCCTGTCGCGCCATCGACGACGCGGTGGACGAGGCGGCGAGTCCGATCCACGCGGCCAACCAGCTGCGCTTCTGGCGCGGCGAGATTGCCCGCGTCTTCGACGGCGGCCACCCGGAGTCGCCGCAGGGCGCGGCGCTGCAGCCGGTGGCCGTGCGCTATGCGCTGCCACGCCGGGCGTTCGAAGACCTGGTCGACGGCGTGCAGATGGACCTCGAGCACACCCGCTACGCGACCTTCGACGACCTGCGCGAGTACCTGCTGGCGGGTGGCCTCGACGGTCGGGCTCATCTGCCTCAACATCTTCGGTTGCCGTCACCCGGGCGGCCGCGACTACGCGATGCACCTGGGGCTGGCGCTGCAGCTGACCAACATCACCCGCGACGTCGCCACCGATCTCGGCCACGGCCGCATCTACCTGCCCCAGGACGAGATGGCCCGCACCGGCTGCAGCGAGGCCGACTTGCGGGCGGGACGAGTCACCCCGCCGGTGGCGGCGTTGCTCGCGCTCCAATGCGCGCGCGCCCGCGACTACTACGAACGCGCGGCTGCCGCGCTGCCGCCGGGCGAGTCACGGCACCTGGTGGCCGCCGAGATCATGGGCGCGATCTACTTCGCCATCCTGCAGCGCATCGAGCGCCGCGGTTACGACGTCTTCTCAGAGGTGGTGCGCGTGCCGCGGCCGCAGCGGGCCCTCATCGCCGCCTCCACCTGGGCCCGCACGCTGATGCGCGCCGGCGTCGAAGCGGTGGCGCCGGCCCGCTCGTCGTGACCGCCGTCGACGTGGTGGTGGTCGGGGCGGGATGCGCCGGCCTGAGCGCGTCAGCCGCCCTCGCCGAGGCCGGCGTGCGCGTATTGGTCACCGAAGCGCGCCCGGTGCTCGGCGGCCGGACCTTCGCGACCCGCGATCAGGCCAGCGGCGAGTGGGTCGACAACGGCCAGCACGTCCTGCTCGGCTGCTACCACGACACGCTGGCGTTTCTGCGGCGGATCGGCTCCGCGGGGCTGGTGAGCATGCAGAGCACGCTGCGGGTGCCGATCGTGGAGGGCGCGGACCGACGGAGCGAGCTGCGCTGCCCCGGCCTGCCGCCGCCGCTGAACCTGGTGGCCGGTGTGCTCGGCTGGTCGGCGCTCTCCTGGCGCGAACGGCTGTCGGTGCTGGGCCTGGCTACGGCATTCCGCGGCTCGCGACCCGTGCCCGCCGACCAGACCGTGCGCCAGTGGCTGGCGGCGCATGGTCAGGCGGCGCGGTTGTGCGAACTGCTGTGGGAGCCGCTGGCCGTCGCCGCGCTCAACCAGCGCATCGACACCGCCACCGCCACGACGTTCGTCGAAGTCGTGCGCCGGATGCTCGGACCGGGTCCCGACGATGCCGCCCTGGTCCTGCCCACGGCCTCGCTGACGCGCACCTTCATCGACCCGGCCGCGGCCTTCGTCGAGCAGTGCGGCGGCGACGTCCGGCCGGGCCGCACTGCTCGAGTCATGTTCGGAGCCGGCCGCGCCGTCGGGGTCGACCTGAAGGACGAGCTGGTCCATGCCGCGCGCGGTCGTCTCGGCCGTGCCGTGGCACTCGCTGGCCGGGCTGTGCGGCGACGCGGCGCCCGCCGAGCTCGCTTCCGATCGTGGCCAGGGCCACGACGATGCGCAGCTCGCCGATCGTGACTGCCAACCTGTGGTTCGATCGCCCGGTGCTGGACGCGCCGTTCGTCGGACTCCCCGGGCGGGCCTTCCAGTGGGCGTTCGACCGGCGTCATGTCACGCCGGGAGAGGCCACCTATGTCTCGATGGTGTGCAGCGGCGCCGACGACGTCGTCGACCTGGCCAACGACGCGATCGTCGCTCGCGCCCACGCCGAGCTCCGGCACGCCCTGCCTGCCGTCGCCCGTGCGCGCCTCGTCCGCGGCACGGCCGTGCGCGAGCGCCGCGCGACCTTCTCGCTCGCGGCCGGTGAGCCGGCGCGACCCGCCACGGCCACGGCCGTGCCCGGCCTCTTCCTGGCCGGCGACTGGATCGACACCGGCCTGCCCGCCACCATCGAGAGCGCCGTCGTCAGCGGCCACCGCGCCGCCCGCGCCGTGCTCGATTTCCTGGCACGCCCCAGCCCCCAGTCCCCGGCCCCCAGTCCCCGATGAAGGTCCTGCTCGCGCACTACCAGGAGATCGCGCTCAAGGGGCAGAACCGTCCGTGGTTCATCCGCCACCTGGCCCGCAACCTGCGCGACGCGCTCGCCGGTGTCGACGTCGGCCCGGTGAAGCTGCCGATGGGCCGGATCGAGATTGCGCTCGGGCCCACCGCCGATGTCGACGAAGCGCGCCGCCGGCTCCGCACCGTGTGCGGACTGGCCAACTTCGCCGTTGCCGGCACCGTCGCCCCCGACATCGACGCCGTGACGGCGGCGGTGCTGCGCGACCTGCCACGCCACCGCGAGGTGCCGAGCTTCCGCGTCGAGGTGCGCCGCGCCCACAAGCAGTTCCCGATCGCCTCGCCCGACGCCGAGCGGGCGATCGGCAGCCAGATTCAGGACGAGACCGGGTGGCGCGTCGATCTCTCGAACCCCGCCTTCGTCGTCTGGGTGGAGATCCTGCCGCGCCAGGCCTACTACTACTTCGACAAGGAGGCCGGCGCCGGCGGCCTGCCGGTCGGCACCGGCGGCCGCGTCCTGGTGCTGCTCTCGGGCGGCATCGACTCACCGGTTGCGGCGTGGCGGATGATGCGGCGCGGCTGCCATGCCACCTTCGTCCACTTCCACGGCCATCCGTTCACGTCGCATGCCTCGATCGACAAGGTTCGCGAGCTGGTGAAGGTGCTGGCCCGGTATCAGCTCGGCGCCCACGTCATGTTCGTGCCGTTCGGCGAGCTGCAGCGGCAGATCACGATGGCGGTGTCGGGGCCGTTGCGCGTGGTCGTCTACCGCCGCCTGATGATGCGCATCGCGGCCAGGCTGGCCGGCACCGTACACGCCCGCGCCCTGGTCACCGGCGACGTGGTCGGCCAGGTGGCCTCACAGACCCTGGACAACCTGGCGGTGATCGACGCCGCCACCGACCTGCTCGCCATCCGTCCCCTGATCGGGATGTCCAAGGAAGAGATTATCCGCGACGCGGTCACGCTCGGGTCGTATCCCATCTCGATCCTGCCCGACGAGGACTGCTGCACGCTCTTCACGCCGCGGCACCCTTCGACACGGGCGCGGCCGGCCGCGATCGACGAGGCCGAACGAGCCCTGCCGCTCACCGCGATGATCGACGGGGCGGCGGCCGCACCGGACGTCGAATGCGTCGAGTGGCCGGTGGTAAAATAAGCGGCTGCTCAAGGAGCCGAGGGCCAGACACATGGTGTTCAACTCCGTTGCCGATCTCACCGCCGCGCTCGCCGGCGTCGCCACCATCAGCGCCGACCGGATCACGGTGGCCGCCGCGGCGCCGGCCGCTCTCGTCGATCGCCTGGCGCACACCGCCGCCCTCGGCGGCTCGCCCGAGGTGAAGGGCACGGCGCGCTGGGTCATCCTGCACCTGGCGGCCGCGCAGGGCGTGCGTTTCGCCTCGGTCCACGACCTCTACATGGCGATGGGCCGCGGCGAGGCCGGCGGTTTCACGGTGCCGGCCATCAACGTGCGGGCCATGGCCTATGACACCGGCCGGGCGGTGATGCGCGCCGCCAAGGGGCTCGACGCCGGTGCGTTCATCCTCGAGATCGCCCGCTCCGAGATCGGCTACACCGAACAGCGGCCGCACGAGTACGCGGCGATCATGGCCGCGGCGGCGCTGCGCGAGGGCTTCCGCGGGCCGCTCTTCCTGCAGGGCGATCACGTGCAGGTCAGCCTCAAGAAGTACGCCTCGCCCGATCGCGACAAGGAGCTCGAGACGCTGCGCAGCCTCATCCGCGAGGAGATCGCCGCCGGCTTCTACAACATCGACATCGACACCTCGACGCTGGTCGATCTCGACCAGCCGACCCTGGCCGAGCAGCAGGCGGTCAACTGCGAGCTGGCCGCCGACTTCACCGCCTTCATCCGCCGGCACGAGCCGCAGGGCATCACCGTGTCGGTCGGCGGCGAGATCGGCGAGGTCGGCGGCAAGAACTCCGACGTGCACGAGCTGCACGCGTTCATGAAGGGCTACAACCAGGCGCTCGCCGCCAAGGGCAAGAACCTCATCGGCATCAGCAAGATCAGCGTCCAGACCGGCACCGCCCACGGCGGGTTCGTCGGCCCCGACGGCAAGGTCAAGAGCGACGTCAAGATCGACCTCGACACGCTCCAGGAGCTGTCGCGGCTCGCCCGCGAGGAGTACGGGCTCTCGGGCGCGGTGCAGCACGGCGCCTCGACGCTCAGCGCCGAGGCCTTCGACGCCTTCCCGCGGGTTGGCGCCTGCGAGATCCACCTCGCCACCAACTTCCAGAACATGGTCTACGACCACCCGGCGTTCCCGGCGGCGCTCAAGGACGAGATGTACGCGTGGGTCCGCGAGCACGCCCAGGAAGAGAAGAAGCCCAAGGACACCGACGAGCAGTTCCTCTACAAGGCCCGCAAGAAGGCCATCGGCCCGTTCAAGTCGCGCCTGTGGGAGCTGCCGGCGGACGTGCGCGGCGCCATCGGCAAGACGCTCGAGGAGCAGTTCGCCTTCCTGATGACCAAGCTGCGCATCGGGGCCACGTCGGCGGTGGTGGCCAAGTTCGTCACGCCGTCGTCGGCGCTGCCGTCGCTCGAGAACGCCCGGCAGGCGGCGGCCGGCAAGATCACTTCTGAGGAGCGCAAAGCCGAGGGCCTGGCCGACTGACGATCCGCGCGACAGGTCCAATCGCGGCGGTGATCGGCCGTCCTGGTTCGTTGCGTGCGACGTCGTCGCTGTGGTTCGCGGCGGTGGCCGTCGCCTTGGTGGTGGGGCTGCTGCCCGACCTGCGGCGCCCAGGCTACTCGCCGGACGAGGAGTACACGCAGTTCGCCGTGCGTGGCATCCGCGCCCAGGGGCTGCCGCTGCTTCCTTCGGGCCTGCTGTATGACCGGGGCCTGCTCTACTCGTACGCCGCGGCCAGCGCCGGCGAGTCGCTCGTCACCGCGCGACTGGTCAGCCTGATGGCGTCGATCGCCGCCCTCGGCGTGATCTTCGCCGAGCTGCGCCGGATCGCTGCCGCTGCCGCGGCAGTGCTCGGCGTCGCCCTGACGGCGGCGTCGCTGCCGTTCTGGGTCTCGGCGACCACGGCGCGGTTCTACGCCCCGTTCCTGCTCGGCTATGTCCTGGTGCTGGCGGCGCTGTCGCGACTGTCGCTGTCGTGGCGAGGCCTGGCCGTCCTCGCGGCCGCCGCCGCCGCGACGCGCTGGACCCACGAGCTCGCGTTCACGCTCGTGGCCGTGCCGGTGGTCGCCGCCTTGCTCACCCACGCCGGCGAGCGTCGCGGCTGGATCGCGCGTGCAGTGGCCGTCGCCGCCGGATTGGCGGCCGGCCAGGCCGCCATCCTGGCCGTGCACGCGCTGGCCCCGCCGTCGAACGGCGACGTGATGGTGCGGCGGTTCTTCGTCTGGCAGGTGGTGAACCTGCTCGAGCGTCCGCCGTTCGATCTGGCGGCGACCTTGCCCGCCGCCGCGGGCTTCGGCGTGGCCGCGGCGCTCGGCGCTGGCGGCGATTCGGGCCCGGGTCGACGTCGCTGCGGCGGCGCTGATTGCCGGCGGCGGGGTGGCCGCGGCCCTCGGTCAGCTCGCGGTGGCGCCGACGCTCGTCCTGGCCGCGCTGCCGCTGGCGCCCGGTGCAGCCCGACGACTCGTGCCCACCGCGCTGGCGGTGCTGGTGGCCGGCGCCGGATTCTGGGTCGTGGCGTTGGCCGCGGCGGGACTGGCCCCAGCCGAGGCCGTGCGCCGTGTCGGAGCGATCGGGGTCGTCTACCCGATCGACATGTTCGCCTACCTCGCGGCCGAGACGCCGCTGCTCACGGCGGCGACGCTGGGCGGGTTGCTGGCGCGCGCCGCCGGCCTCGGCGGGATGTGGCCGGCGCCGCAACGGGCGCTGCACGCGCTGTGGATCGGCTGGGTGCTCTGGTTCGGCGTCATCGAGTCGGGAATCACCGCTCGTTACCTGTTGTTGCCGGTGACGTTCATGCTGTGCGCGGCTGGCGGTCGACGTCACGGCGATCCTCACGTCGACCCCGCGAGTCGTGCGCCCGGTGGTGGCCGTGCTCGCGGCCATGGCGGCCGTGATCGTCACGCTCGAGAGCTGGGGCGGAGTGCCGCCGCGCACCGTCCGGGCCGAGGTGGCGCGGCCGACACTGGTGCTCGATCCGCTGCGCGCCGAGCTCCTGCCCGACGACCTGGTGGCCGGCGGCGACGAGCTGGCCACGCTCGCCGTGGCCGGACGGGTCGACGCCTGGCTCGCGCTCGACGCCTTCTTTCGCGAGCGCTTCGTCGTGATGCGCGGGGCCCAGCCGACCGGCACTTACACCGGGGCCCCGGCCGCCTTCGCGTTGTCGCCGCTGCTCGATCGGGCCGGGCGTGAGCAGCGGCGCCTGGTGATCGTCGACGTGCTCAAGGACATGCCCGGCTTCGGCAGCACCGCCCAGCTCGTGCCGCGCCAGCTGGCCCAGGAGGGGCTCCGCGCCGAGGTGATCGCCGAGGTGCCGGGGGCGCGGCTGCTGCTCGTCAGGCCCGGGCGGGAGGACGCCGTGGCCGTCAACGCCCGCCCGCCTCACCCCCGCTGACGACGCGTCGCGTGCTAGCATGCGCCCTCGCAGGCGGCTTGGCCGCCGGGAGGGCTTGATGACGCACCGAATCACGACGCTCATCGGCGCGGCGGCGGTCGTCGCGTCGGTCCTGGCGGCACAATCGCAATCCCAGCCGCAGCAGCCGCGGCCGCCGGCCCCGGCGCCTGGCGCCGATCCGTACGTGAACAACCCGAACCCCGGCGCGAGCGGCTTCCCGCTGGCCGCTCCGGCGGGCGCCGACAGCCGCGCTCGGGAGACCCCGCCGGCCGGCGCGGTCAACCAGGGGCGCTTCGATCCCGCCACCTGGAAGTACGGCACCGCGTTCGATCCGCCCAAGGGCGCGCAAGTCTGGAACCCGGTGCGGATCAAGATGCAGCAGGGCGGCAAGGTCACCGGCGCGACGCTCTTCGGCTCGACCGATCCGAGCGTCTACTGCGCGATGGCCAACGCCGGCTTCGACTTCATCTGGACCGAGATGCAGCACGACCAGCGCGACTGGCAGGCCACGGCGCGGATGTGGCGCACCTGTGCGCAGGCCAAGGCCGTGCCGGGCGTGCGCATCGCCTACACCGACGAGCGCGAGATTCAGCACGCCCTCGATGCCGGCGCGCTGGTCCTCGTCGTCCCCACCGTCGACACCGTGGAGGAGGCGCGCGAGGTGGTCGACTGGGCCTACTTCCCGCCGATGGGCCGGCGCAGCAACGGCGGCGGCCAGGCCTTCGACGCGGCGATGTGGGGCGGGGTGCCCGGCGGCTACCGCAACACCATCAACGACAACCTGGTGGTGATCCTGATGATCGAGACGCTCGAGGGCCTGAAGAACGTCGAGGCCATCGCCAAGGTGCCGGGCGTGACCGGGATCTTCGCCGCCAGCGGCGACCTGGCCAACTTCACCGGCTATCGCCAGGGCGATCCGGACTACGAGCGGGCCATCAACATCGTGCACGACGCCGCGCTGGCCGCCGGCGTGCGGCTGTGCGGGCCCTTCGCCTGGCGCGACCGGCCCGACTTCACCTGTTTCCAGAATGCGAGCGAGACCGCGCTCATCGCCCGCGGCGCGGCGGCGGAGCTGGGGGCGCTGGCCAACACCCAGGGCAAGCCGACCGTCGGCCCCTACGCGACGCCCAAGTAGTCGCGCAGCGCCTCGCGCGTGCTGCGGAACGCCAGCTCGTTCCACGGCAGCGATGCGGCGTCGAAGGGGCGGACCTCGGAATTCTCCTCGTCGAGGGTCAGCTCGCCCGAGAGCCAGGTGGCCCGGTAGACGATGACCACCGGCGTGCTGCCGGCGTACGAGTAGATCCCGACCAGGCCGTCGAGGCGGACGTCGATGCCGGCCTCCTCGCGGGCTTCGCGCACTGCCGCGAGCCGCACGTCCTCGCCGCGATCGACGTAGCCGCCGGGGAAGACCCACAGGCCGTGGCCCGGTTCGATCGCCCGCCGGACCAGCACGATCCGGCCATCGGGCATGCCGATGATCGTGCCGACCGCGACCTTGGGGTCGAGGTAGAAGACGAAGCCGCAGGCCGCGCTGGTGCAGACGAGCCGCATCGGCTCGCCCAGCTTCAGCACCCGCGGCTCGAGCGGCGCTCCCGCAGACGGGGCAGAAGCGGAACTGGTCCACGCCCTATGTTACGGCCGGCTGGCGGCGGCGGCCTCCTTGCCGCGCGTCAGGTAGATGTCGCGTGCTTCCTTGAACTGACCGAGCACGTGGGCCTTCTCCTTGTCGCTGCGCCAGCCTTTGTCGGCCGAGGCCATCGCGGTCAGCTTGTCGATCCACTTGACGAAGTACCTCCGCCGAGGCCTGGCTGCGGATCGGCTGGCCGCCGGCGACCACGTAGATCGGGTTGGTCACGGCCATCGGCTTGGTGTTCTCGGTCGGGAAGGTGAGCGGCGCGCCGATCGCGCGCAGCGAGTACCAGCCGCTGGTCTTGACCTCGAGCGGCAGCTCGAAGCTGGCCCGGCGCTTGTCGCCGGTGAGCGGGATGGTGTGCACCACCTCGACCGTTGGCGACCAGCTCGAAGCGCTCGACCGGCACGATCGAGTTGAGGGTGCCGCTGAAGGTCACCCTGCCGCCGCCGGCCGGCAGCGTGACCTCTTCGCCCATGCCGGCGCCGTTGGCGTTGAACTCCAGCAGCGGCCCGTTGGTCACGAAGCCGCGGCCGGCGAGCAGCGCCTTCATCCACGACTGCCATGTGAACGGCTGAGTCGCCGATCTGGAAATAGCCCCGCGACACGCCGACCAGCTCGACCCGGTGCAGGCTCGAGATCGAGTCCTCGCCGCCGGTGACCGGCACGCGGAAGCCGTTGTTGAGCGCGTGGTACCAGACCATCAGCGGGCCGTCGCCGGCGCTCTGCGACCACAACTCGTGGTAGCTGAGCGATTCGAGCGCGACGTCCACCGGGAAGCCCTTGGCGGTGCCGAGGTTGGTCTCGAGCGGGTCGCCGTCGGCGTAGTAGGGGTGCACGTAGGCGCCGATGCCGCCCTGCTGTTTCGCGTAGCGGAAGATGTCGGTGTTCGACGGATACAGGCTCTCGATGCCGGTGCCCTCGTAGCCGGTGACGAACGGCGAGATCAGGTGCTCGGTGAGGTTGAAGAGCGAGATGTGCCCGTAGAACGGCGGCCGGTACTCCTGGCCGACGTGCATGACGTAGTCGTCCTTCGACAGCGGGTGCAGCGACTGGCCCGGCGTGTAGGCCTGGACGTCGAGGACGCGGTTGTCCTTGTTGGCGATCTGCAGGCTGGTCATGCCCATGTCCTCGGCCCTGGCCATCAGCAGCATGTTCTCCGGCGTGTTGTGCAGGTTGCCGGCGTAGTTCATGTGCACGTGGTTGCTGCCCGAGCGCCAGCCCTTGGCCAGGAAGTCGACCATGCGCTTCAGGCGGACGGTGACCGTCTGGTTCTCGCCGGCTTTCACCTCCACCGTCGACTTGTTGACCTCGTACTCGAAGCCCTTGGCGACCTCGATCGTGAAGCGTGCCGACCGGGGCATGCGTGGTGTAGCGGCCGGGCGTGTGGAAGACGTGCCGGTTCAGCGTGGCCAGCCGCTCGTAGGAATCTGGCGGGGTGTACGGCTTGCCGTCGGCGGCGGTGTGGTAGACCCGGGCCGGCGTCTCCTGGCCGGTCAGGTCGTCGACGATCCGCACCGACAGCGTGCCCATCGGCCGCGAGTAGCGGCGCTCGGTGATCCACACGCGCTGCTGCTCGCCGCCCCACGACTTGAGCAGCTTGAGCTGCGGCAGCCCTTCCTCGTTGGAGATGTAGGCGATCCACTCGCCGTCGGGCGACCAGCGCGGCAGGAAGTGGTCGTGCTCGCCGAAGGTCAGCTTGTAGGGCTCGCCGCCGGTGGTCGGCAGCACGAAGAGCTCGGTGTACTGGCCGCCGAGGTGCGAGGCGTAGACCATCCGCTTGCCGTCGGGCGACCACTGCGGACGGGTGCGGAAGAGCGTCTCCTCCTTGTGAATCAGCTTGGCCGACGGCGATCCCATGACGTTGGCGCCGACCGGCACCCGCCAGATCCCGCCCGAACCGAGCGGGATGCCGCGGTTCGAGACCAGCAGCAGCTCCTTGCCGTCGGGCGACCAGGAGGGCGAGATGTTGACGTCGATCGGGCTGAAGTAGAGGCGCTCGCGGCCGAAGTCGTTGTCGGTGGTGACCTGAGTGACCGCGCCGGGTTTGCCGTCGGTCACCTCCATCACGAAGACGTTGAAGTAGCCGTTGGGCGCGGTCGACACGTAGGCCAGCCGCTTGCCGTCGGGTGACCACGCCGGCTCGTGGTTCACGTGCGAGCCGGTCGTGAGGTCGGACGAAGCACCGCTCGCCAGGTTGAGCACGCGCAGGTTGATGCTCTTGCCGTCGTCGTCGGCGGTGTAGGCGAGCCAGCGACCGTCGGGCGAGTACTCCGGCGAGGACAGGTACTCACGCGCCGAGTAGACCAGCTCCTTGGCGACGTTGCCGCCGACGTCGATGGTCCAGATCGAGCCGTCCATCGCGAAGGCGATCCGCTTGCCGTCGGGCGCCCACGACGGCCACCACGGCGTGCTGCTCGCCGCCGGCGGCAGGTAGTAGTTGTGCATGTAATTGCCGCCGGTCTTCGCCGCCGGATAGACCTGCGCGTCGGCCGCGTGGGCCGTGACCAGCAACGCGACGACGACGACGGACCCCACCCTCGAACGGCCGGCAACTGTCATCACTTGTCTCCTCTGCACGGGCGCGCGTGCAAACGGGCGTGAGTCTATCTCAGGAGGGTCCGGTGCGGTGGACAAGCAGACGGCGAGTCTGCTGTAGTTGGCTGATGGCCATCCTCAAGGTCTCCCGCATGGGCCACCCCGTGCTGCGGCGTGCCGCCCGTGCGATCGAGCGGGCCGAGATCCGGGATCCGCGCTTCCAGAAGTTCGTCGACGACATGATCGAGACCATGCACGAGTACAACGGGGTCGGCCTGGCGGCGCCCCAGGTGCACGAAAGCCTGCGCGTGTTCGTGGCCATGCTCGACGCCGGCGACGAGGCCGAGGCCAGCGTCATCATCAATCCGGTGATCGCGCCCGCCGACGACCGCCTGATCGAAGGCTGGGAGGGCTGCCTGAGCATCCCCGACGTGCGCGGCCGGGTGCCGCGATCGCCCAAGATCCTGGTCAAGGCGCTCGACCGTCAGGGCCGGGTCCTCGAGATCGAAGCCGAGGACTTCCCGGCCCGCGTGATCCAGCACGAGACCGATCACCTCGACGGCATCCTGTTCTTCGACCGCATGAAGTCGCTCGCCTCGCTGACCTACCTCGACGAGTACGCCCGCTACCACGCCAAGGACGAGGACGACTGACCTCCACGACGTCTCCCGGGCGCACGACGCCGCGGCGGGCACGACGCTGGTGGCGCGCCGTCGTCGTGCTGCTGGCCGGTCTCGCCGCCGCGGCCTGGTGGCAGTGGCCCGAGCCGCCGGTCGACGCCCGCTACACCCTGGCCATCGAATCCGGCATCTGGCCGGTCGGGGAGGGCCCGGCCGTGCTCGTCGACAACGCGCATTGGAACAGCGCGACGACGTCGCGTGGCCTGGTGGTCTTCGCCGAGCTGCTCCGGGCCGACGGCTATCGGCTCCTCCCCGCCGGCAACGCGACCCGGGCCGAGATGCTGGCCGATGCCGACATCGCCGTGGTCGCCAATCCGCTGGGAGTCAGCGGCCGGTTGCGCGGCCTGGCGGCGCGCCTCGGCCTGCCGCCGCTCACGGCCCTCGACGACGAGGCGCTGTGGGTCCAGGAGATGGAGACCGTGCTGCAGTGGGTCGACAACGGCGGGCTCCCTGCTCGTCGCCGTCGACGAAGGGCCGCCGGCCCGCGCGGTGCGCGGGCTCACGAATCGGCTCGGCGTGGACGTCCACGAGGCCATCGTCGTCGACCTCGGCAACGCCGAGCCACGGGCGCCGGAGCGGCTGGTGTTCTCGCGCGAGAACGGCCTTATCGGGCAGCATCCGATCGTCGACGGCGATGGCCGTTACCCGGCCGTCAACCGCGTCGTCAGCGTCGGCGGGCCGGCCCTCGGCGGTCCGCCCGGGTCAGCCGTCCTCTTACGGCTCAGCGATTCGGCCGTCGAGGTGCCGCGACTGGGGGTCTCGCCGGCCGAGGGCGCCTCCGCGGCCGGCCTGGCCCGGGCCGTGGCATTCGAACGCGGCCGCGGCCGCGTCGTCGTCGTCGCCGACACGTCGTTGCTGACGGCGCTGGTCGACGCCGATGGCCAGGCCTACGGGCCTGGCGCCGAGGGCACCAACAACGACCGCTTCGTCCGCTACGTGATGCGCTGGCTGGCGCGCCGGGACGGCTCGCCGGTCGCGACGTGGCGCGGCCTCGTCCGCCTCGACTAGGCATCCCGCCGGCCGGACAATCTCGCTGCCGCCGGCGAGCCCGAGCGCTAAAATCTGTCCGTGCCCGTTGCGCTCGCGACCGATGCCCCCAAGGTGACGCTGCGGTCGGCTCCAGCCGTCCCCTACGACGGCGCCATCGCCGCCGCCCGCACCTGCTATTCGCCGCGCGTCATCGGCACCGACGAGATCACCGACAAGCAGCGTGATTCGATCGGGCCGCTGACCTTCGAAGGCGGGCACCACACCGTCTTCCAGCACGCCCACTTCGAGTTCGGGCTCGAGAACATCTCGCGCCAGTTCGTGTGGAGCGTGCTGCACGCCTACCCGTTCTACAACTCCGAGCAGTCGAGCCAGCGCTACGTCAAGCTCAAGGAACCGCGCGCCTTCATGCCGCCGCTCGACGGCGAAGCGCGCCAGGTCTACGAGCGGGCCGTGCTCGCGGCGTGGGACCACTACGCGGAGCTGTCGGCGCTGCTCAAGGACGACGCCTGGGCGATCCTGAAGGAGCTGCGCTACCTGCGTCCGAGCAACAACGCCGAGCGGCACAAGCAGGTCGAGCGCGAGGCCGAGAAGAAGGCGATCGAGACGGCCCGCTACGTGATTCCGCTCGCGGCGTTCACCTCGATGGTGCACACGGTGTCGGGGCTGGTCCTGCACCGGCTGCACCGGATGCTCAACGCCGGCGACACGCCGTACGAGGCCCGGCTGGTCATCGGCGCGATGGTCGATTTGGTCACCGCCGTCGATCCGATGTTCTTCGAGAAGGTCGGCCTCGACACGCTGCCCGAGTCGGCGCTGCCGGAGACGTCGTTTCCGCGGCTGCAGTGGGGCGGCGACGCCTTCGCCGCGGCGTTCGACGCCCGGCTCGGTGGCCGGGTCTCGCGGCTGCGCGACTGGTCGTCGGATGCCGAGGGCGTCGTCGGCGACGCGGTGCGCGCCACCTTCGGGTTGCCGCCCGACGAGATGGACGACGACGAGGCGATCGACCGGGTCATGAACCCGGCCCGCAACCTCTACCGGGTCGACATGCTCGACGTCTCGCATCACTCGCCGATGATGCGGGCGCTGCACCACCCGTCCTACGTCTTCGAGAAGAAGCTGAGTCATACCGCCGACTCGCAGGACCAGCGCCACCGGATGGTGCCGGCGTCGCGGCCGCTCATGACCTTCGCCGACACCGCGGCTCCCGACGTGATCACACCGCGGCTCATCCGCCAGAACGGTCGGGCGCTCGAGGTCTACCGCCAGGCGATGGACGAGGCCTGGACGGCCAAGAACCGGCTGCTGCAGCTCGGCGTCCCGCTCGAGCACGCCCTCTACGTGCTGCCCAACGCCAAAGCGCTGCGGCTGGTCGAATCGGGCAGCTTCCTGGCGCTGCAGCACAAGTGGACGCTGCGCACCTGCTTCAACGCCCAGGAGGAGATCTACCTGGCGTCGATGGACGAGATCGCGCAGGTGCGCGAGGTGCATCCGCGGCTGGCGCGGTTCCTCGGCCCGCCGTGCGTCCTGCGCAACAAGGTCGTGTCGCCGCGCTGCACCGAGGGTTCGCACTTCTGCGGCGTGCCGGTGTGGAACAGCTTCCCCGACGCCGTCCGCCGGCTGTGAGCGCGCGGCGGCGCGGCCGTCGCGCATCATGACGCCCTGGCTCGCGCACCTGTACACCGCCCTCGGTGCCGGCACGGCGTTGGCCGCCACGTTCGCGACCTTCGCTGGCGAGTTCCGACAGGCGTTCCTGTGGCTGACCCTGGCGGTGTTCGTCGATTCGACCGACGGGGTGCTGGCGCGGGCGCTGCGGGTCAAGGAGCGCCTGCCCTGGTTCAGCGGCGACACCCTCGACAACGTCGTCGACTACCTCACCTACGTGTTCGTCCCGGTGCTCCTGATGCTGCGCGCCGAGCTGCTGCCGGCCGCGGTCGGGTCGGGGCTCGGCGTGGCCGTGCTGGTCGCCAGCGGCTACGGCTTCAGCCGCGACGACGCCAAGGTGCAGACCAGCGACTACTTCTTCACCGGCTTCCCGTCGTACTGGAACGTCCTCGTCGTCTACCTCTTTGCCTGGCGGCTCGACCCGTGGACCAACGCCGCGATCGTCGCCGGCCTGGTCGGGCTGGTGTTCGTCCCGCTCCGCTACGTCTATCCGACGCGAACCCGCACCTGGCGCCCGGCGACACTGCTGCTCGGCATGAGCTGGGCGCTGCTGACGGCGATCGTCATCTGGCGTCTGCCCGCCGTCGATGGCCCATGGCTGCCGCTCTCCCTCGTCTTCCCCGCCTACTACGTCGCCCTGTCGCTGTGGCTGACGGCCCGCGACCGCGTGGCGGCCTGATAGCATGGACGGGTGACCCGAGATTCCGACGCCGTCGTCATCTACGGCAAGGACACCTGACCCTATACCCAGGCCGCCCGTGAGGCGTACGCCGCCAAGGGACCGGTGACCTACATCAACGTCCGCGCCGATGCGATGCACCTGGCGCGCATGCTGCAGCTGTCGGGCGGCACGCGGAAGGTGCCGGTGATCGTCGACCACGGCGCGGTGACGATCGGCTACGGCGGCACCTGAGAGGTGTGAATCCGGGGCCGCCGTGCGCGGCCCTCGAGACCGACGTGAACGCCGTACCGCTGCACGCCGACAACCCTGGCCCCATGACCGGGAGCGGCAACTGGACCTACCTGCTGCCCGGACCCTCGCCGGTGCTGATCGACGCCGGCATCGGTCGGGCCGGTCATCTCGACGCGCTGTTCGCGCAGGCGCCCGCAGGGCCGGCGGTCGTGCTGGTCACGCATGCCCACCCCGACCACGCGTCGGGCGCGCCGGCGATTGCCGCCCGGGCGCCGCGGGCGCGGTTCGCGAAGTTCCCCTGGCCCGAGCGCGACGCGATGGTCGGCGTGTCGTGGACCGCGCTCGCCGACGGCGAACAGGTCGACACCGGCAGCGGGCCGCTCGAGGTCGTACACACCCCCGGGCACTCGCCCGACCACGTGGTGTTCTGGCACGCGTCCTCGCGCACCGCGTTCGTCGGCGACCTGCTGGTGCAGGGCAGCACGGTCGGTGATCCCGGCATCGCACGGCGGCTCGCTCACCGCCTACCTCGCGTCGCTCGAGCGTCTCGCCGCCTTGGCGCCGGTGCGCGCCTTGCCGGGTCACGGGCCGGTCATCGACGACCCTCTCGCCCTCATCGCCCACTACCTGGCGCATCGCCGCCTGCGTGAGCAGCAGGTGGTCGAGGCACTCTCGGCCGGCGACTCGTCTCCTGCCGCCATCGCCAGCCGCATCTACGCCGGACTCGCCCCGGCGCTCCTCCCGCAGGCCCACGACAGCGTCCTGGCACATCTCGTCAAGCTCGAGGACGACGGCGTCGTGACCCGCGACGCGCGCGGCTGGCGGCGGCGCTGAGCCCGCTCGCCCCGGCCGGTGGTATACAGTGGCCGAGGCGGCGGCGCCGCACCCGACACCATGGACAAGATCGTCGACTACATCAACGTCAACCGTGACCGTTACGTCGAGCAGCTGAAGGAATACCTGGCCATCCCCAGCATCTCGGCGCTGCCGGCGCACGCCGCCGACGTCCGGCGCTGCGCCGAGTGGACGGCGGCCGAGCTCGCCCGCATCGGCCTGCACAACGCGCGTCTCATGGAGACGCCCGGCCATCCCGTGGTCTACGCCGAATGGCTCGGCGCCGAGGGCGCGCCGACGATCCTCTTCTACGGCCACTACGACGTGCAGCCGGTGGATCCGGTCGAGCTGTGGACGTCGCCGCCGTTTGAGGCCACCGTGCGCGACGGCGAGCTCTATGCCCGCGGCGCCGTCGACGACAAGGGCCAGGTCTTCATGCACATGAAGGCGATCGAGGCGCACCTGTCGCAGAACGGCCGGCTGCCGGTGAACATCAAGGTGCTGCTCGAGGGCGAGGAGGAAGTGGGGAGCGCCAACCTCGACGACTTCATCGGCGCCAACAAGGCCATGCTCGGCGCCGACGTCGTCGTGATCAGCGACTCGCCGATGTTCGACCGCGGCATCCCGTCGATCTGCTACGGCCTGCGCGGCCTGGCCTATTTCCAGATCGACGTCCGCGGCAGCAAGTCCGACCTCCACTCGGGCTCGTTTGGCGGTGCGGTCGTCAACCCGGCGATGGCGCTGGCCCAGGTCCTGGCGCAGATGAAGGACAAGGGCGGCCGGATCAAGATCCCGGGGTTCTACGAGGACGTCGTGGCGCTGCGCGACGAGGAACGCCAGGAATTCGCCAAGCTGCCGTTCAACGAGCGCAAGTACCGGCAGGAACTGGGTGCGCCGAAGCTGTTCGGCGAATCCGGCTACACCACGCTCGAACGGGTCTGGGCGCGGCCGACCTTCGAGGTCAACGGCCTGCTCTCGGGCTTCACCGGCGAGGGCGCCAAGACGGTGCTGCCGGCCGTGTCGATGGCCAAGGTCAGCATGCGGCTGGTGCCCAACCAGGACCCGAAGAAGATCGGCGACCTGTTCGCGGCCTACGTCGCCAAGGTGATGCCCAAGTCGGTGACCTACACGTTGACCCGGATGCACGGCGGCAAGCCGTGGATGACCGCCTTCGACAACCAGTACGTGCAGGCGGCCGGACGGGCGATCGAGCGCGGCTTCGGCAAGCGGCCGGTCTTCAACCGCGAGGGCGGTTCGATCCCGGTCGTCGCGACGTTCCAGGAGGTGCTGGGTCTGCCGTGCGTGCTGTTCGGCGTCGGCCTGCCCGACGAGAACGCCCACGCTCCCGACGAGAAGCTCGACCTCGGCAACTTCCACAACGGCGTGATCGCCTCGGCGGCGCTGTACGAGGAGATCGGCGGCCTCAGGTAACGACCGCGGCTACGCCATGCGGGAGGCGCTCGACGCGCTCGCGGCGTTCTACGGTCCGCTGGCCCCGCCGCCGCGCGACCTGTTCGGGTTCGTGGTCTGGGAGATCCTGTCGGCCCGGACCTTGCCGTCCCGCCGCGACCTCGCCTGGACGGCGTTGAAGCGCCTGCCGGCGCTCACGCCCGACGCGATGTTCCGGGCGTCGAAGACCGACTTGCAGGCGGCCCTGGCGATGCTGCCGGCCCGCGAGGAGCGCATCGACCATCTGCGGGCGGCGAGCGGCCATCTGCGGCGGCACCGCGACCTCGACCAGGTCGTGGCCGGACCGTTACGGCGCGCCGTGCGGGCGCTGGCCGACGTGCCGGCCCTCGAGGCATCGGCACGCGTGCGCGCGCTGCTGTTCGTCGGCGGCCATGCCGTGGCTCCGGTCGATCCGGGCATCACGCGCGTGGTCGCCCGCCTCCACGGGCTGGACCAGGCCAGGCCGGCGGCGCGGCGGCGCCTGAGCCGGTCACGGCTCGCCGCCGACTGCCGACGCCAGCTCGACCTCCTCCGCCAGGCCGCGGTCGTGCTCGCCCACCATGCGGCGCACGCCTGCGCCGAGGCGACACCGCATTGCGGCGTCTGCCCGATCGCCCCCGGGTGCCGCTACGCCGCCGGACGGGGACCCGCCGCGCTCAGTTGAACGACGCCATGCGCCGCCGCAGCGACTTCACGTGGTCCCACACCTGGGTCGTTTCCTCGCGGGCGTCGTCGCTGCGATCGGTGAGGGTGATGAGCCGCAGGTACTCCTCGAGATCCCTGAGCGCGCTGGCGTAGTCGTGCAGGTGGTAGGAGAGCAGGCCGCGGTCGCGCAGCTCCTGCAGCGACGACGGCGACAGCGCGAGCAGGGTGTGGGTGACGAGGCGCGCCTGCGGGAACGAGCGGTTCTTCACGTACAGCCGCTTCAGGTTGACCAGCATCCGCACCAGCACCTGTCGCTTGGTGGCCGCCGACAGCAAGTCTGGCGTGAATGCCGTCTCGTCGCCGTGCTTGGCGAGCAGCTCGCGGCAATCCTGCTCGGTCAGGATCGTGCCTTCGTGGTACGGGTCGACGACCAGGCCGTCGGCGGCGTCGGCGTCGTGGTAGGCGCGGACCAGGAAGTGTCCGGGAAAGTTGATGCCGTCGGTGCGCAGACCGGCGCGGCGGGCCACTTCCATGTAGACGACGGCGAGGGTCAGGGGAATCCCAGTGCGCAGATCGAGGACCTGATTGAGGCAGCTGTTGCGCACGTCGCTGTAGTGGTCGCGGTTGCCGCGAAAGCCCCGCTCGCCGTAGAGCAGCCGGTTGATCGCCTCGACCCGGGCATGCACCGGACCGTCGGACCCGGCCGAGCGGGCGACGCGGTCGAGGGCCTCGGCGCCCAGTTCGTCGAGGCGTTCGAGGTAGCGGGCGGGCTCGAGTTGCGGATACTCGATGGTCGCGATCAGGAGCGCGCCCGGCGCGAGTTCCGCGCCCGGGTCATCCGACATCGCGTCGAGTGCGGCGGCGAGGTCGGCAGGTAGCGGCAACACTAGCAGCCCGTGGTGAAAGTGGCGCCGGCATTCGGCCGGCGCTGCATCCTGCCTCGCATCGTTGCTCCTCCCTCGAATATTGCACGATATTCTCGGTCGTCGCGCCTTGCGATCCAGGCGCATCGCCGCCCTCGGTGCTTCGCCACCACTTTCACCACGGGCTGCTAACCTCACACAGGCGGTCGAGCGACTCGAGCCGCAGCGTCGCCAGCCCGTCGACGACCAGCTCGGCGTGCGCCGCCAGCGCATCGGCAGGATAGGTGTTGGTCACCGCCACCGTGCGCAGGCCCGCCGCCCGCGCCGACTCCAGTCCCCACCGCGAGTCTTCCACGGCGACGGTGCGGCGCCGCTCGAGCGTGCGGCCGGTGGCGGTGCCGAGCCGCGCGAAGGCCTCGAGATACGGATCGGGGGCCGGCTTGGATTGGGCCGTCTGGTCGGCGCCGACCACCGCCAGCACCAGATCCCGCAATCCGGCGTGGCGCAACACGTCGTCGATCTCGTGGGTCAGAGCGCCCGAGGCGATCGCCAGCGGCACCGCGGCCGAGGCGTGACGGATGAAGTCGGCGGCGCCGGGGAAGAGCATCTCCCCCTGGATCGCCAGCTCGTCGTATCGCCGGGCCTTGGCCTGGCAGAAGCGCTCGAGTTCGCCGGCCGCCAAATCGACCGCCTGATCGGCGCCCAGCGTACGCAGGACGCCCAGATCGTCGAATCCGAGGTACTTCGCGAAGTAGGCCTCGTCGGTGAGCGTCAGCGGCGAGCCGGCCAGCACGTCCTGGAACGCCCGCAGATGCAGGCCCTCGCTGTTGGCGATCACCCCGTCGAAGTCGAGGATGATCGCGTGCAGGGGGCGGGTCATCGCGTCGGGGCGAGCGTCTCGCCCGCCCGCAGCCGTTCGCCGGCCCGGACCGGTGTCTTCAACCGATTCTCCGACGGCGGGAACGGGCAGTCGTACTCGGCGTTGTAGTAGCAGTAGGGGTGATACGCCAGGTTGAAGTCGACGACGTAGACCCCGCTCGACTGCGGGTCGATGTCCATGTAGCGGCCGGCCTGATAGGTCTCGGTGCCGCTGGTCAGATCGCTGAAGGGCACGAACAGCCGTGACACCTGCGCCGTGCCGGCTTCGGCGAAGGCGGTGAGCTTCTGCGGCGCGCCCTTGAGCGTGAATTCGAGATAGCCGACCCGCTCCATCTCGCGCAGCTTGCCGGTGGAGGTCGGCATCGTCAGCGCGGTGCGCTCCTCGAGCAGCCGCAGCCGCGCCGGCGGCGCGTAGCCGGGATCGACGTCGAAGTAGGAGAGTGGCAGGTAGGTGGCCTGGTCGGCCGCCTTCACCGGTGAGTCGGCGCCGGTGCGAAAGAAGTCGTCCTTGCGCGCGCGTTCCTCGGCCACCTTGCGCTGATAGGCGGCGTCGGGAGATTCCTGCGGCCCGCAGGCCGTGGCAAGGCCGATCGACGCCGCGACCAGCGCGACGCGAGCGAGTGACTTCGAGCCCACGGCCTTCAGTGTGCCACAGCCGCCGCGATCATCGCTCGAGGGCGTCGACGACGTCGCGCGCCAGGCGGCCAATCCGATCTTCGAACACCGCCATCGGCTCGGCCACGGCGTTGGCGAAGAAGGCGACCACGACCGGTCCCGACCGCGCCCGCACGATGCCGACGTCGTTGGCGATGCGACCGCCGTCGCCGGTCTTGTGCGCCACCGGCACGTCGAGGAAGTGCGGGAGGCGGCGGGCGCCGAGCTGCTGGCGGGCCAGCGCCTGACGCATCGCCTCGCACCCGGCCGGGGAGGCCGCCGTGCCGCGCTCGATGCCCTCGAGCAGTCGGCCGACGGCGCGCGGCGTGACCCGACCGAGCCAGTACCTTCGGCTCGCTGCTGGTGCGCCGGTCGCGCTCCTCGGCGAAGCGGCGACGGTTCTCGGGCGTGGTGACGACCGTGATCCAGCGGGCGCGCGGTCCGGTGAAGAGCGGGGCGTAGAGCGCCGCGAGCGGGTTGCCGTCCATGGTGTAGAGCAACCCGGTCGTCTCCTCGGCGGTGAGCGTTGCGAACTCCGGATCGAGCAGCGTCAGCAGGGCCCGCCGGTAGCCGTCGGGCCGCCCGAAGACCTCGATCTCGGAATAGCCGGCGCCGGCCAGCCAGGCATTGGTCGCGTCGACGCCACCGATCGCCTCGAGCACGACGTCGGTCGCCGTGTTGTCGCTGGTGATGATCATCTCGGTGACGAGGTCACGGATGGTCGGCGCCAGACCGGGCTCGTGATACTGCAACACCCCGGTGCCGTGGCGCAGATGGGCACGGGTGAGCGTGACGCGCCGCCCCAGGTCGAGCGTGGCGGCGTCGGCCATCTGGTACGCGCGCACCATGAAGGCGAGCTTGATCACACTGGCCGGACTGAACGCCTGGTCGGCGCGGACGGCGGCTTCGCGTCCCGTCGGCAGGTGCTTCACGTAGACGCCGGTCGTGGCCGGCATGTCGGCGAGGGCCCGCGTCAGCACCGCCGTCAACGGCGACTCCGACTGCGCGCCGGCGCCGATCTGCCAGGCGACCAGGACCAGCGCCGCCGCCGCGACCCGCGGCCGGCGGGTCATGCGAAGAGGTACCCGCCCTTGGCCACCGCGGCGTCGGCGATCTGCCGGCGTACGGCCACCAGGTTGGCCGGGGTCAGCTTGAGCAGGCGCCGCAGCGCCGCCAGCTGCACGCGGAGCGCGTCGCCCTCGGCCAGGGCGGCCAGGGCGCTGCGCGCCGACAGCTCGACGCGACCGGCAGCTTCGTGGACGCACGCGGTCGCCACCGCCAGGTGCAAGGCGGCGTCAGCCGGCCGCGACTGCGCCGCGCGGGCGCGGAGCAGCGCCGATTCGGCGAGGTAGGCGTCGATGACCAGGTCAGCCAGGTGCGACAGCACTTCCTGCTCGTCCTGGAGCTTGTCGCCGTGTCGCTGCATCGCCGCGCCGGCGACCAGCAACACCACTTTCTTGAATCCGGCGACGGCCCGGCCCTCGGCGGCCAGCGGGCCGTCGTCCTCGTGCATCGCCGGCGGCCCGAGGATCTCGGCCTGCAGCGCCTTGGCCGCCGCCATCAGCGGCAGATCGCCCTTGAGCGCCTTCTTGATCAGCATGCCGGGGATGAGCAGCCGGTTGATCTCGTTGGTGCCCTCGAAGATGCGGTTGACCCGCGCGTCGCGGTAGCGCCGCTCGATCGGGTAGTCGGCCACGAAGCCGTTGCCGCCGAAGATCTGCAGCGCTTCGTCGATGACGTAGTCGACGGTCTCGCTGCCGTAGACCTTGGCGATCGACGCCTCGACGGCGAACTCTTCGAGCGCCTGCAGGGTGGCCGCCGCCGTCCCGCCGGTCGCCGCGATCCGCTGATCGATGAGCCCGGCGGTGCGGTACATCAGGCTCTCGAGCGCGTAGGTGCGCGCCGTCATCTCGCCCAGCTTGTGCTTGATGGCGCCGAAGGTGGCAATCGGCACGCCGAACTGGCGGCGCGTCGCTGCGTATTTCGCCGCGTCGACGACCGTGGCTCGGGCCCCGCCCAGCACCATCGCGCCGAGCTTGAAGCGGCCGAAGTTGAGGACGTTGAAGGCCACCTTGTGGCCCTTGCCGACCTCGCCGAGCACGGCGTCGGCGGGCACCTTCACGTCCTGCAGGATCACCGGCGTGGTCGACGAGCCGTGCAGGCCCATCTTGTGCTCTTCCTTGCCCGAGGTCACCCCCGGCCAGCTCCGCTCGACCAGGAACGCCGTGAACTGCTCGCCGTCGACCTTGGCGAAGACGACGAAGAGGTCGGCGAAGCCGCCGTTGGTAATCCACATCTTCTCGCCCGAGAGCACGTAACTGCCGTCGGCCTGGCGCATCGCCCTGGTTCGGGCGCCGAGGGCATCGGAGCCGGAACCGGACTCGCTGAGGCAGTAGGCGCCGATGACCTCCCCGGCGACCAGCCCCGGCAGATACTTCTGCTTCTGCGCCTCGGTGCCGAACATGTAGATCGGCAGCACGGTGAGGTTGGCCTGGGCCCCGAAGGTGACCGCGAACGAGGCGCACCGCGCCATCTGCTCGCTGACGATCATCGTCGAGACCTTGTCGAGGTCGACGCCGCCGTAGCTCTCCGGCACGTTGGTGCCGAGCAGGCCCAGCGCGCCGGACTTCTTCACCAGCTCGCGGTTGAGGGCCCAGTCCTTGGCTTCGAGGCGATCGAGCACCGGCAGCACCTCGCCGTCCATGAACTCCGCCGCCGTCTGCTCGATCAGCCGGTGCTCGTCGCTGATGCCCTCGCGCGTCGTCACCGTCGCCGGATCGCTCTCGGCGACCAGCCACTCCCCGCCCCTCGCCGCCTGCGTCGTCGTTGCCGTCGTCATACCGCCCCCAGTCCGTTCCTACGCTCTGCCGCTGTACCGCCTAGCCGCTAGCCCCTGGCCGCTTCCAGTTCGAGCGCACGTGTTTCACAAGCGCTCGAATATCTCCGGCGGCGCCCATGCCGCCGCCGACGCACATCGTCACCATGCCGAAGCGCGCGCCGCGCCGGCCCATCTCGTGCACCAGCGAGGTGGTCATCCGCGCCCCCGTGCAGCCGAGCGGATGGCCGAGCGCAATCGCGCCGCCGTTGACGTTCAGCCGGTCGGGCGCGATGTCGAGCTCGGTGAGGCAGGCGAGCACCTGGGCCGCGAACGCCTCGTTCAGCTCGACCAGATCGACGTCGGCGAGCGTCAAGCCCGGCCTGCTTCAGCACTTTTCGCACCGCGGGCACCGGGCCGATGCCGAACAGCTCGGGCGGCACGCCGGCCACGGCGTAGGCCACGAAGCGCGCCAGCGGGACCAGCTCGTGGTCGCGTGCGTACTGCGCCGAGACCAGGACCAGCGCCGCCGCGCCGTCGCTGGTCTGCGACGAGTTCCCGGCCGTGACGGTGCCGGCCACGTGGAAGGCCGGCGCGAGCTTGCCGAGCGCCGGCATCGAGGTCTCGCGCCGTGGCCCCTCGTCTTGCTCGACCGTCAGTTCACGGGTGGTGGGCGCGCCGTCCGACGAGGTGGACTCGATCACCCGTGTTCTCACCGGCACGATCTCGTCGGCGAAGCGCCCGGCGTCGATCGCGGCAATCGCCCGCTCGTGGGACTGCAGCGCAAACGCGTCCTGGGCCTCGCGCGTGATGCCCGATTGGCGCGCGTGGTTCTCGGCGACCAGGCCGGTGCTCAGGTAGACGTCGGGATATGTCTCGACCAGCTGGGGATTGGGCGCGACGGTGTGCCCGCCCATCGGGATGAGGCTCATCGACTCGGTGCCGCCGGCGACGACGGCCGCGGCGTGCCCGAGCATGATCCGCTCGGCGGCGTAGGCAATCGCCTGCAGGCCCGATGAGCAGAAGCGGTTCACGGTGACCGCCGAGGCCGACACCGGCAGCCCGGCGCGCAGGCTGGCGATGCGGGCGACGTTCAGGCCCTGCTCGGCCTCGGGCATCGCGCAGCCGAGGATCACGTCGTCGACGTCCTCGGGGGCGACGCCGGGCACGCGCCGCATCGCTTCGGCGATGGCGATCGCGGCCAGCTCGTCGGGACGGGCGTAGCGCAGGGCACCCCTGGGCGCCTTGCCCACCGGCGTCCGGACCGCGGAGACGATGACGGCCTCGTGCATGGTCACACCTCACGCCTTCCAGTCGGCGAGCAGTCCCTCGACCGCGTCGCCGACCAGCGACGTCTTGCCCTCGAACAGGTGATTGGCGTCCTCGATCAGGACCAGCTCCTTCGGCTCGAGGAGCGGCGCGTAGAACGTGCGGATGTCCCTGGCGGCGATCAGCTCGTCCTCTTCGCCGTGGACGAAGAACTTGGGTTTGGTGCAGGCAGCGAGCGCGCTGAAGTCGTAGCGGTCGATCGGCGGCGCCACCGCCAGCAGCAGCGACACGCGCGGATCGTCGGCGCCGACCGACAGCGCGATCCATGAGCCGAAGGACATCCCGGCGGCCCACAGCGGCAGCCCGGGGAAGCGGTGCGCGGCGAAGGTCAGGGCGGCGCGGAAGTCGTCCTGCTCGCCCGGGCCGGCGTCGAAGGTGCCGGCGCTCGCTCCGACCCCGCGGAAGTTGAAGCGCACCGCCGCCACGCCGACCCGGGTCAGCGCCTTGGCCGTCTGGTACAGCGCCTTGGTGTGCATCGTTCCGCCGTGCAGCGGATGCGGGTGACCACACACGGCGACCGCTCGCGGCGCGCCGTCCGGCAGATCGAGGCGCGCTTCGAGTGGACCCGCGGGCCCGGTCATTTCACGAAGGAACTCGGTCGGCACGGGGCTCCTGAACGGCTAGGCGGTGCGGGTCTCGGGCGCGTGCGTGGCGCCGAGGGCGGCGGCGAACTCGCCGACCAGCGCGGCGAATTCCCGCGACCGGGTGACAGTGCCAGCGTGGCCGGTGCCGGCCATCGTGACGGCGCGGGCCCGTGGCAGCCACGCCAGGTACTCGGCCGTCAAGTCCGGCGGCACGACACGTTCGAGCCCCGGCTCACCGGTGACCACGAGCGCTGGCAGATCCAACGGGCGGCTGAGGTCGAAGTGCGCCTGCTGCAGCCATTGCAGCCGGCGCGCCATCCGACCCGAGGACGGCGGCGCGGTGACCACCCGCAGGCCCTGGACGAGCGCGAAGCGCAGGCGCGCGCTCATCGCGGGGAACGCGGCCTTCAGCTCGGGATAGGTGCGCAGCGGCGCGCCGAGGAAGAACGCGGCCCCGAGGAGCCGGGGCGCGGCCAGGTAGCGCCGCACCCGGCGGTCCGGCGTCCAGTTGGGCGGCGGCGCCGAGGCGATCACCAGGCCGGCCACGCGATCCGGGTGACGAGCCGCGAACTCGGCGGCGACCAGACCGCCGTAGGACACGCCGACGAGCACCGGCCGTCGGGCGTCGATCGTGGTCAGCACGTCGTCGAGCTGCGCCACGTAGTTCTCGAAGCCGCGCTCCTTCGTCCACGGGAACCCGCTCGTCGGCTCGTCGCAGAGCGAATAGGTGATGGCCCGGCCGTGTGCCGCCAGCGCGTCCATCGTCGGGGCCATCCACTCCCAGCGGCCCTGGATGCCGGGCACGAGCACGATTGGCGTCCCGTGCCCCTGTTGGACGATGCCTGCCATCGCTCAATTCCTCAGCGGCTTGCCGGTGGCCAGCGTGTGCTGGATGCGGGCCAGCGTCCTGGGCTCGCCGAGGAGCTTCAGGAAGGCTTCGCGCTCCAGGTCGAGGAAGTGCTGTTCGCCGATCGTCGTCCGGTGCGGCACGTCGCCGCCGGCGAACAGGGTCGCCAGCGTGCGGCCGATGAGCGCGTCGTGATCGGTGGCCCGGCCGGCGCGCCACGCCAGATGCACGCCAAGTTTGAGCGCCGCGGCCAGCGACTCGCCGCCGACTGGAATCGCGCGTCGCCGCGGCGGAGGCGCGTAGCCGGCGGCCACCCGGGCGAGTGCCGTGGCCTTCGCGTCGGCGATCAGCCGATCGCGATTCATCGTGATCGCGTCGGTGGCCGCCAGGTAGCCGAGCCGCCGGGCATCGGGTCCGCTGGCCGAGACCTTCGCCAGAGCCACCGTTTCGAAGGCCGCCTGGACCGCCGGCAGCGGGTCGGCCGCGGCCGAGGGCAGGCGGCCCATGGCGCGCGCGACCATTTCCTTGGTGCCGCCGCCGGCCGGGATCAGCCCGACGCCGACCTCGACCAGCCCCAGGTAGGTCTCGCCGGCGGCCTGCACGCGATCGGCATGCAGGGCCACTTCGCACCCGCCGCCCAGGGCCAGACCGGCCGTCGCCGCCACGACCGGCACCTCGCTGTAGCGCAACGCGAGCACGGCCTGCTGGAAGGCGCGCACCATCTCGTCGAGCTCGTCCCAGTTGCCGTCCTGGGCCTCGAGCAGCACCAGCATGAGGTTGGCGCCGGCCGAGAAGTTCGCGGCTTCGCTGCCGACGACCAGCGCCGTGTAGTTGCGGGCGGCCTCGCGGACGCCGTGTTGCAGCATCGCGATCGTGTCGCCGCCGATCGCGTTCATCTTGGAGTGGAACTCGACGGCCAGGACGCCGTCGCCCAGGTCGACGAGGCTGGCGCCCGGATTGGTGGCGACGACCCCGTGCGATGCCCTGGCCGAGCGGAGCAGCTCACGGCCCGGCCCAGCTGGCGGCAACCCGCCGTCGCGCACCCGATCGTGGCCGGCGGCCAGCGCCGTCGCGAGCAGCGGCGGCACCTCGGTCGTGCCGTGTGCGGCGGCCGCATCCACCACCGCCCGCACGCCGATCGCGTCGATGAGCTCGAAGGGGCCGAGGTCCCACCCGAAACCCCAGCGCATCACCCGATCGACGTCGTCGACCGAATGCGCGATGTCGGGGGCGACGCGGGCGGCGTAGACGAGCGTCGGCGCCAGGGTCTCGCGCAGGAACTGCCCGACGCGGTCGGTGCCGGCGAACAGCACGCGGACGCGCGCCGCCGAGTCCTCGAGGCTGCGCGCCGCGTCGATCGAGGGGAACGACGGCTTGCGCTGCGGCAGGTACTCGCCGCTGGCCGGATCGAAGGTGAAGATCGCCGACGCGCCCGCCGGATCCTTGCGCCGCTCGTAGAATCCGCGTCCCGCCTTCTCGCCGAACGCCCCGGCGGCCAGGCGGCCGGCCAGCAGATCGGGGGTGCGGAACCAGGCGCGATCCTCGGGCCGCTCGAGCCGTTCCTCGAGGTTGCGCAGGACGTGTGCCAGCACGTCGAGGCCGGCGATGTCCATCGTGCGGAAGGTCGCCGAGCCCGGCCGGCCGATAGCGCGCCCGGTGATCGCGTCGACCTCGTCGATGGAATAACGGCCGGCCTCGACCGCGCGAAGGATCGCCGCCACGCCGTGCAGGGCCAGATGGTTGCCGATGAAGTTTGGCGTGTCCTTGGCGATCACCACGCCCTTGCCGAGCACGCGGTCGGCGAAGGCGGCCATCAATGCCACCACCGCCGGGTCGGTGTCGGCGGTGGGGATCAGCTCGAGCAGCGACAGGTAGCGCGGCGGGTTGAAGAAGTGCGTGCCGAGCCATCGCGCCCGGCGTGGGGCCGGCCAGCCGTCGGCGACGTCGCCGACCGGGATGCCCGACGTGTTGGTGCTGAGGATCGCATCAGCACGGCAGTGCGCCGCCGCACGGGCCCACAGCTCCCGCTTGACGTCGAGCCGTTCGACCACCGCTTCGACCACCCAGTCGACGTCGGCCAGCCGCGCCAGGTCGTCGCCGAAGCCGCCGGTGGCGACCAGCGTCCAGGCGTCTGGTGTGAACTGCGGATCGGGCTTGAGGCGCCGCGCCCGTTCGAGGCCCTGCCGGGCGGCGTCGCGCGAGACGTCGAGCAGCAGCGACGGCACGCCGGCGTTGGCGAGGTGCAACGCGATCTGCGCGCCCATCGTGCCGGCGCCGAGGACGCCGACCGCGCGGATGGTCATGCCCCTCCTTCGCGCGGCCCCAGGTGGACGCCGTTGAGGAACAGGTCGATGACCGCGTCGGCGTCGCCTTCGAGCGAGTAGCGGCGCCGGCTCAGCATCCAGTTGGTGGCCATCTCGTCGAGGGCGCCGAAGAGGATCTTGGCCGCCGTCGTCGCGCTCACGTCACGGCGGAACAGGCCGGCCGCCTGGCCGGCTTCGACCGCATCGCGGATGATGCCCAGGTACTCGCGCAGGTAGCTCGACGAGAAGCGCTCCATGAACTTGGTCGACTGGCGCAGCTCGACCTGGAACACGACCGCCAGGTCACGATCGCGACCGAGCCGCTCGAGGTGGAGCCGGGCAATCCGCAGCAGCCGCTCACGCGGGTCGGTCGTCCCGGTCAGCGCGTTGCGGCCGGCGGCGATGGCCTCCTTCATCGTCCGTTCGAAGAGCGAGACGAGCAGGTCGTCCTTGCTGCGGAAGTAGAGATACACAGTGCCGGCGGCGACGCCCGCCGCCCTGGCCACGTCGGCGACCTGGGCATTGAAGAAGCCGCGTTGGGCGAAGACCTGCGTCGCGGCCTTGAGGATCGCCTCGCGCTTGTCGGCGACCGGCGGCCGTGGCTCGGGGACGCGCTTGGCGACGGGGGAGAGGGCAGCGGGGCGGGCCATGAATGAATGTTCATTCATTCTCGGTCCGGGCAGCGACACCTGTCAATCACCGAATCTGCGGGTCCCGGCGGCGACCGCATCCGGACCCCGGTCCGGGCGATGGGTTCTATAATCCGCGCCATGTTCCACCGGGCGCCAGCCGCCGTCCACTGGCGCGTGATCGTCCTGGCGCTCGCCCTCGCCGCGGCCGCGGCCTGTCGGGGCGGCGAGCCCGGCGGGCCGGCCCGCGACCGGCTGATCTTCGCCGCCGCCGCCGACGCCACGACGCTCGATCCGCACAACACCACCGACACCGAGTCCGACCAGGTGATCATGATGGTGTACGAGCCGCTCATCGCCTTCGACGACCAGATGAACATCGGCCCGCGCCTGGCCGAACGCTGGAGCGTCGCCGACGACGGCGTGACCTGGACGTTCCACTTGCGCAGCGGCGTCCGCTTCCACGACGGCAACCGGTTCGACGCCGAAGCGGTTCGGCTCAACTTCGTGCGCGTGCTCGACCCGGTGGCCAACCACAAGCGGCTGTCGCTCTTCACGATGATCGACCGCGTCGAGGTCGTCGATCCGCTCACCGTCCGGATCGTGACCAAATACCCGTTCGGCGCCTTCGAGCCGACGATCGCCCACGTCTCGTCGGCGATCGTCAGCCCGACGGTTGCCGCCGAGCACGGCAAGGCGTTCGGCAGCTCCTCGGCCGCCGTCTCGGGCACCGGTCCGTACCGCGTCGCCAGCTGGAAGAAGGACCAGGAGGTGGTGCTCGAGCGCTTCGACGACTACTGGGGCGACAAGGGTGTGACCCGCGAGATCGTCTATCGCCCGATTCCGGAGGCGGCGGCGCGGGTCCTCGCCCTCGAGAGCGGCGACGTCGACGTCATCTCGCGCATCCCGGCCACCGACATCCCGCGGCTCGAAGCCCGGAGCGACGTCGCCGTACACAAGCTGCCGGGGGTCGGCGCCCAGCAGTTCCGCTTCAACGTCACCAAGAAGCCCTACGACGACCTGCGCGTGCGCCAAGCCGTGTCGCTGGCCATCGACCGCCAGGCGATCGTCCGGAACCTGGTCGCGAGCTTCGCCCGGCCCTCGACCAGCGCGCTCACGCCGATCATGCGCGGCTACGCCAACCTGGGCGAGATTCGCTACGACCCCGACAAGGCCCGCGCGCTCCTGAAGGCCGCCGGGTACGGCAACGGCTTCGCGACCAAGATCGCCACCACGCCGCGCTACCCGATGGGCGTCGAACTGGCCGAGGCGGTGTCCGCCGATCTGAAGAAGGTCGGCATCACCGCCGCGATCGAGGTCTACGACTGGGCGACGATGGTGCAGTTCTGGGCCGGCCTGCCGCCGGAGAAGAACCCGCAGGAGATCTTCATCATGGGCGCCGGCGCCTCGACCGCCGATGCCGACTGGGGGCTGCGCCCGATCTTCCGATCCGCGGCCACCAACGAGAACAACTACGGCTACTACTCGAACGCCGAATTCGACCAGGTGATCGAGGCGGCGATGCGGGAGACCGACGCCGTGAAGCGCCAGGCCCTGTACCGGCGCGCCCAGGAGATCGTCTACCTCGAGGATCCCGGCGCGGTCTGGCTCTTCGACACGCTCTACAGCGTGGCCGCCCGCAAGGCGGTCACCGGCCTGCGTCCCATGCCGCTGGGCGTCGTGACCTTCGAACGCGCGGCCGTGACCGGCCCCTGAACGGCACGATGCGCGGGCTCGCACGCCTCGTCACTCGGGCGCTGGCCCGGCTCGTCCCCGTGCTGCTGGCGATCTCGCTGCTCGTCTTCTCGATCGTCCACGTCATTCCCGGCGATCCCGCGGTCATCGCCGCCGGCCTCGAGGCCTCGCCGGCGACCGTTGAACGCATCCGCCGCGACCTCGGGCTCGACCAACCGCTCCCGGTGCAGTTCGCGAGCTTCGTCACCCGCACGCTCGGCGGCGACCTCGGCCTGTCGATCCGCACCGGGGTGCCGGTCGGGCGCGAGATCCTCGATCGGCTGCCGCACACGGCGATTCTCGCCGCCGGCGGCGTGTTGCTGGCGGTCGGGCTGGGCCTGGTCATCGGATTGGCCTCGGCGCTGTCGCACCGCGTGCTCACCGATCGCCTCCTGACCGCGGTGAGCCTGGTCTCGGCGTCGACGCCGTCCTACTGGCTGGCGCTGATGCTGATGCTCGTCTTCTCAGTGGCCCTCGGCTGGTTGCCGGCGATCGGCGTCGGCACGCCGGCACACTACGTCCTGCCGTGCGTGGCGCTCGGCCTGCAGTCGGCCGGTGCGGTCGCCCGGATGACGCGGGCCTCGGTGCGCGAGGTCCTGTCGCAGGACTTCCTGCGCGCCGCCCGGGCCAAAGGCGTACCGGAACGGACCGTGATCGTCCGCCACGGCCTGCGCAATGCGATGTTGCCGGTGCTGGGACTGGTCGGGCTCCGGGTCGGCGGGCTGCTCGCCGGCACCGTGCTGGTCGAGAGCGTCTTCGCCGTGCCCGGCGTCGGCCGGATGATGGTCGACGCGGTGGTCGCGCGCGACTTCCCGATGGTGCAGGGTGGCGTGCTGGTCGTCGCCACCATGGTGGTCGTGGTCAACGCCCTGACCGACCTCACGGCCGCGTGGCTCGATCCGCGGGTGCGGGCGTGAACGCGTCGCTGGCCTTCTTCCGGCGCGATCTGCTGGCCGCCGGCGCCACCGCGGTGCTGGTCGTGGCGGTCGTGGCCGCGGCGGCCGGCCCGTGGCTCGCGCCCTACGATCCGCTCGGCGTCGACCTGGCGTCGAACTACCAGCCGAGCTCGTGGGCGCATCCGCTCGGCACCGACCACCTCGGACGCGACACGCTGAGCCGGCTGGTGGTCGGAGCCCGGGTCTCGCTTGGCATCGCCCTGGCCGCGACCGGGGCCGGATTGCTGATCGGCGCCGTCATCGGGCTGCTCGCCGCCTGGCGGCGCGGGGTGATCGATCTGGTCTTCATGCAGCTCGTCGACATCCTGCTGGCGCTTCCCGAACTGCTGCTCGCCATCACCGCCATCACCGTGCTGGGGCGGGGCACCGTGTCCACGGTGGTGGCCGTCGCCATCTACGCGGTGCCGTCGTTCGCCCGGATCGTCCGTGCGGCGGCCCAGCCGATCGTCAACGCCGACTTCGTGACCGCGGCGCGGGCCGCCGGCGCTTCCGACACCCGGGTGCTCTGGCGCCACGTGCTGCCTGGTTGTGCGCCACCGATGCTGGCCCATGCCACGGTGATGCTCGGCAGCGCGATCCTGCTCGCCTCGGGCCTGTCGTTCCTCGGCCTGGGCGTCCAGCCGCCCGAGGCCGAATGGGGCGCGATGCTCAGCCGCGGCCGCGAGCTGGTGCGCACCGCGCCGCTCGGCGCCGTGGCGCCGGGCGTCGCGATCACAGCCACGGTCTTGAGCTTCTCGCTCCTCGGCGACGGCCTGCGCGACGCCGGCCGCCGCCGGCGCCGGGTCAGTTGACGGCGCCCTGGACGATCGCCTTGAAGCGCTGACGCAGCGAGTCGGGATTGGCCGGCGCGCTCTGCGTCATCAGCACGATGATCGACTGCTTGACCGGATCGACCCAGAAGATCGTTCCGGCCGTCCCGTCCCATCCGTACTCGCCGCGGCTGGCGCCCGAGCTGCCGGGTTCGAGCAGCACGTTCACGTTGGCCAGCCCCCAGCCCATCGTGCCGCCGCGCGCCGCCTGCACCGTCGGCAGGGAGGCCGTTGGCGGTCATGCGCTCCACCGTCGCCGCACTCAGCACCCGCACGCCCCCCAACATGCCCTTGCCGAGCAGCATCTGGCTGAAGCGCAGGTAGTCGGGCACCGTCGACACCAGGCCGACTGCGCCTTCGAGCAGCGCCGGCTTCTCGGTGAAGGGCACGGCTTCGATCTCGACTGGGGCCAGGCCGCCGCCCGGCGCCGGCGCGTAGACCGTCGCCAGACGATTGCGCTGCCCGGGACCGACCCAGAACGTGGTGTCGCGCATGCCCAGCGCCGCGAACAGGCGTGTCTGGAGGAACTCGTCGAAGGGCCGTCCCGACCAGATCTCGACCAGTCGTCCCAGCACCGTGGTGGCTTCGCTGTAGCGGAAGCGTGTGTGCGGGTCCTCCATCAGCGGCGCCTTGGCGATCTTGCCGATGAACACCGGGAGCGTGTCGGCGCGGCTGCGCACGCCGAGCGTGCGATAGAGGTCCGAGGTGCGATGGCTGAGGCCCGAGGTGTGGAGCAGCAGATCCTCGACGGAGATGGCGCGCGCCGGCCGGCGCGGCGCCGCGCCGGGCGCGTCCACGACCTTCACGTCGTTGAACTCGGGCAGGTACTTCGCCACCGGGTCGTCGAGCTGGAACTTGCCTTCCTCGTGCAGCATCATCACCGCCACGGCGGTGACCGGCTTGGCCATCGAATAGATGCGGAAGAGCGTGCCGGGCGTCATCGGCGCCCTGGTCTGCACGTCCTGCACGCCGACCGCTTCGAGGTAGCCGACCGAGCCCCGGCGCGCGACGGCGGCGACCGCCCCGGCGATCTTGCCGTCGGCGACGAATTGGCGGAGCAGCGCCGTGGCTTCGGCGAGCGGCGCCGACGCCAGGCCGATCGACTCTGGCGCAACGGATGGCAGGGCCGGCGGCGTCTGGCCGGTGAACGTGGTCGCGGTCGCCAGCACCGCCATCGCCGCCGCCAGGACTTGTCGCATGGCGTGGCGAATCTTACGACAGGCGGAGGCGCCGCCGGCCGGGTCCGTTGTGACTGGTGCGGCTGGGCTGTCTACTTCCACACCTGCGAGAACAGCCGCAGGTAGTTCTCGCCGAGGATGCCCCGCACGTCGTCCTCGGTGCACCCGCGAGCCAGGAGCCGATCGGCCAGGTCGACCACCTGTGGATAGTCGTGGAAGCCGTCGAGCGCGCGGCGGTGCGAGCGCTGGTCGGGGGTGACGTGGCGGCCGTACGCCTCGGCGATGTCCGGGTAGCCGGGCTCGCCCCAGGGGTCCGCCTCGTGCTTCGGATAGGTCCCCAGCGACATGTCGGTGGCCAGTCCGATCTGCGTGGTGCCGCCCAGCCGCGACGCCGTGTCCTCGACGATGGCCACGAACTCGTCGAGCGTCGGCCAGTGCGTGGTGCCCGGGCGCATCACCAGCGGCCCCCACGCCACCAGCCCGATGATGCCGCCGCGGGCCGTGCACGCGGCGATCTGCTCGTCGTCGATGTTGCGCGGGTTGGGCACGATCCGGCTCGGATTGGAGTGGCTGAAGATCACCGGGCTGGCGCTGTGCTCGATGATCTCGAGCGTGGCGCGCTTGCCGACATGGGTGCAATCGAGCAGCAGCCCGAGGCGGTTGCACTCCTCGACGACGAGGCGGCCGAAGCGCGTGAGCCCCATCTCGGTCCGGTCGAGCAGGCCGTCGCAGATGTGGTTCGAGCGGTTGTAGGCGGGGATCATCACCCGCAGCCCGAGGCGATACATCGCCTCGAGGCGGTGGAGCTGGCGCTCGATCCAGTCGCCGCCCTGGGCGAAGAGCAGCAACGCGGCGCGGCCCTCGCGTTTGGCGATCCTCACCTCCTCGGCCGTCGTCGCCACGACGAGGTGGGGGTAGCGCCGGGCAATGAGGTGCCAGTACATCAGGCGTTCGACCGCGGCGTCGAACCGGTCGTGGGGATCGAAGGCGGTGACGCCGTAGGCGGTCACGCCGTGGCGGTGCGCGACGGCGAAGTCGGCGTCCGGCCACATCTGCATGCACGAGTCGACGACGACGTAGCGATGGTCGTGGGCGAGCACCGAGTGCACGCCGCCGTGCGGGCGCGTCGGTGAGGTCACTGGGTCCACCTGGTGAGGATACGCTCGCGGTCGAAGACCCGCACGCCGGCCAGCGCGAACCCGACCGCCGCGGTCCATGCCGCGGCGGCACACGCCAGCAGGGTCGAGGTCGTGACGCCCTCGGCGATCTGGCCGACGAACAGGCCGATCAGCGGCACCACGATGACCAGGCTGAACTGCTGTGCGGCGCGCGCGTCCTTGGCCCGCGAGGACGCGACGACGCCGAGCATCACGGCCGCGGCCGCGACCGCCGGCGCCAAACCAAGCACGAGCGCTGCCGACTCCGTCGAGACGAGGGCGGTGGCGACGCCGGGCTCGGCCAGGACCATCGCCGCCACCGCGTAACAACCCGGCCCCGGCGGCCAGCAAGGCGATCGCCACGACGAACGCGCTGCCGGCCTTGGCCACGAGCAGCTCGAAGGTCGTGATCGGCGTCGCCAGGAGCGGTTCGAGTGACCGCCCGCGCAGTTCGTCGACGATGCTCGTGGTCACCAGCGACATCGCGCCGATCACCGGCACCAGCACCAGGAGCGGCAGGAAGCGCGCCAGCAGCAGCGCCTGGACGGCGCCTTCGGCGCCGAGCGTCGCCGCCCCCGTGAGCGATTCGCGGGCCATGGCCACGAGGTCCTCGGCGTCGGCCAGGGCCTCGCCGCTCCACCACGGCACGCCGATGGCGACGGCGAACGGCACCGCGACGGCGGTCGCCAGCATGAGGAGCGGGCCGCCCAGCACCGACGGCGTCGCGCGCAGTTCCGCCAGCTCCTTGGCGGCCAGCGCGGCAACCCGGGCCCGGCTCCTACCCATCGCGGCGCACCAGGGACAGATACGCCGCTTCAAGCGACGCGTGAGCGGCGCGGACGGCGCGCACGCGCGCACCGGCCGAGACGAGCGCCGCCACCACGTCGGGCACGTCGTGGCCGGCGCCGAGCACGACCTCCAACCCGCCGCCGGAGACCTCGACCGACGAGGCGAGTCCGGCCACCGTCGTGGTCCAGCTGGCGGCGTCGCCCTCGACCTCGACGGTCAGGCGCGCCGGGCCGCCGAGCTGCCGCCGCAAGCCATCTGGCGTATCGAGCGCGAGCACCGTCCGTTGCAGCACGGCGATGCGATCGGCGAGCGCTTCCGCTTCGTCCAGCTGATGGGTGGAGAGGAGCACGGCGGCGCCGCGCCGCCGCGCCGCGGCGATGGCATCGCGGACGACGCGTGCCGCCGCCGGGTCGAGCCCCGACGTCGGCTCGTCGAGCAGGAGCAGCGCCGGATCGCCAACCAGCGCCCGCGCCAGGGCCAGGCGCTGCCGCTGGCCCTTCGACAGCACGCCGGCCCGGTCGCCGGCGCGATCGGCGAGGCCGAACTGATCGAGCACGGCGTCGACGCGGGCCAGCGGCTGCGGCACGCCGTAGAGCCGGGCGTAGGTGAGCAGGTTCATGCGCACCGTGAGCCGATCCCACAGCCCCGGCATCTCGGTCAGCACGCCGACACGGGCGCGCAGCGGCTGCAGCGACCCGGCGTCGAGGCGAACCCCGGCGACGACGCCGGTGCCGGTGGTGGGAGCGACGAGCCCGGCCAGGATGCGCATCGCCGTGGTCTTGCCGGCGCCGTTGGGACCGAGCAGGGTCACGATCTCGCCGGCCGCGATCCGCAATGTGAAGCCGTCGAGCGCCGTGCGCGCGCCGAAGACCTTCGACACGCCCCGCACGTCCACGGCGGCGTCGGGCGAGGACCGGCACGTCGATCCCCTCCGCTCAGCGCCCTTCGAACGCGCGGATGGCTGCGAAGAACGTCTCGGCCATGCGTTGATACCCGGCCTCGGTCGGGTGCAGGCCGTCCACGCCGATCAGTGTGTTGGCCTCTGGAGCCAGTGCGGCGTACACATCCACGAAAATCGCGCTTTCCGCCGGCGCGCCAAGTCGAATCTGCTCGTTCAAGGCCTGGATGAGGGCGATCGGGATGGTGTTGACGCCGCCCGGCTTCGAGGGCGGCACCGACGCGATGAAGACCGTCGCCCCGGCCGCGCGCGCCGTGCGAATCATCGTCTGCAGGCCGGTGACCGCCGGGCACGCCGCGTGCTCCAAGCGCCGCCAGGTCGTTGGAGCCCTCCATCAGCAGGACCACCTGTGCTCCGGACGCCGCCAACACTTGAGGAAAACGCCTGGCGCCTTCAGCCGCCCACTCGCGTGGCAGCCCGGCGTTGGTGACGACGAACTGCGCCGCCTGGGTGACATAGCGCGCCGCGGAGGAGGCCGAGCAGCTCGGTCGGGTACGACTCGGACGGCACGATGACCAGCTTGAACAGCGGGAAACCGTTCGCGTCCAGCGCACCGGTGGTCGGCACCGTGATCTCCCCGGATGTCAGGCTGTCGCCAAACGCCAGGAACGACGTCCGGGGAAGGGGCGGGGGCGCCACGACGACGTTGTACGAGCAACTGGCCGTAGCAGTCTGCGCATCGGTCGCCGAACACGAGACACGGGTCGTCCCCACCGGGAACGGCGTGCCCGATGGGGCGCACGACACGGTGATCGGCAACACCCCCCCGGTGGCGGTCGGCGGTGCCACCTGGATCGACACCGGGGCGCCGGTCGTCGACTGGCCCAGGGCATTGGGCGGACAGGTGAGTGTCAGCGGCGGGATGTCGGGCCGCGTCGGTGCGGTCGGAGTGTCGTCGCCGCCGCAGGCCACCGACCCCAGCGTCATGGCCAGGGCCAACGCCAGCCCGCGACCGAGGCGAGGTCCGAGCCCAGTGGCAGGTGTGCGCGCGCGACAAGACGGCGATCATACCTAGGGTCCGGGGTCGAACGTCGACCGCGCGACGGTCAGCGGACCGCAAACTCGAAGCACCCGGGCGTGACCAGCAGCCGGCCTGGCGACGGAAAGTGCAGGCTGTTCGGCGCCACCAGGCCGGCGGCCTGGAACTGCACCGTGCGCACCTTCTCGCCCAGGGCGTCGAACACGTAGGTGTAGGGCACGACGAACGAGACCCAGAGCCGGCCGGCGGCGTCGACCGCGGCGGTACGGATCGACGGCGAGACCAGCGGGATCTCGGTGCCGTCCACGGCGCGCCGTGGCCAGCTGTCGGGAATCGCCGCGACGATCGGGTCGATCTCCAGGCCCTGCATCGCGCGGTGGAAGAGCAGCGCGCCGGTGGCGTCGAAGCGCGAGAAGGCCGGTGTGCCGGCCAGGAACACGAACCAGAAGCCGCCCGCCGGGTCGGCCAGGGGAATGCCGGCGTTCAGCGCCAGATGGAGCTCGCGGTCGTCCTCGTGCCCGGTCCGGCGGAGCCGCCCGATGGTGCGCACCGGCGTGCCGGCCAGGCCGTACTCGGTCATCAGCCCGCCGGTTTCCGGCTGGCTGATGAGCACCGAGCGTCCGGTGTACTGCAGCGTGCCGATGCCGCTGAGCGACAGGCTGCCGAGCGTCACTCGCGGCGTGGCCCGTCCGGGCAGGAAGAAGCCGCTCAGCCGCTGGCCGTCGGCCGAGAAGAACTGCAGGCGCTCGCGGCCGTTGGGGGCATCGGCGACGACGAAGCGTGCCGTCGGGAGCGGCGTCGAAGGCACTCGGCTCGATCACCCGTCCGGCCTCGCCGCCGATGGCGACGAGCTTGCGGATGGTCGCGCCGGCCGCGTCGATGCCGTAGACGGTGTGGCCGCGGCGGTCGAAGACGAACTGGTGGCCCGAGGGCGTGCGCTGGTAGCCGAGCGGCTCGCGGAACTCGCCGACGACTTCGACCGGCAGGCCGGCGATTGATCGCAGCGTCTCGACGCGACCGGGCGACGGGAGCGCGGGCCCGGGTCCGCGCCGCTCGCCGGCCGGCGTCTGCGCCAGGATTGCCGCCGTCGCCGCCACCGACACCAGGACGACCGACGCGGCGCCGCGCCAGGTCACCGCCGCCTCAGGTACTTGGCGAGCAGCCGAATCGCGGCCACGACGTCGGCCGTCTGCGGCAGGATCCGCTCTTCGAGCTCGGGATGGTAGGCGACCGGGCAGTCCATCGCCGCCACCCGCTTCACCGGCGCGTCGAGTTCGTCGAACAGCTCGTCGGAGATGCGCGCGGCGATCTCGGCGCCGAAGCCGCAGGTCAGCTGGTCTTCGTGCGCGACGATCACGCGGTTGGTCTTCTTGACCAGGGCGGCGATACCGGCCCAGTCGTAGGGCATGATGGTGCGCAGATCGAAGACCGCGGCGCTGATGCCGTCCTTCTCCGCCTGCTGTGCCGCGACGATCGAGCGCTGGACCAGCGCGCCCCAGGTGATCACCACCAGGTCGGTGCCATCGCGCTTGAGCGCGCCCTTGCCGAACGGGACCATGTAGTTCGCACCCGGATACGCGCCCTTGTTGTAGGTCTGGCGGTAGAGGTGCTTGTGCTCGAGGAACATCACCGGATCGTCGCAGCGGATCGCGGTGCGGAGCAGGCCGGCGGCATCGGCGGCGTTCGACGGGAACGCGATGCGGATGCCCGGGCAGTGCGCGAAGATGCTGACCCCCGACTGGCTGTGGTACGGCGCGCCGCCGCGCAGGTAGCCGCCGATCGGCACGCGAATCACCATCGGGCACGACCAGTGGTTGCCCGATCGGTAGCGCATCATCGACATCTCGTCCTTGATCTGCATCATCGCCGGCCAGATGTAGTCGAAGAACTGGATCTCGACCACCGGCTTGAGACCGCGCTGCGCCATGCCGACGGCGCGGCCGACGATGTTGGCCTCGGCCAGCGGCGAGTTGAAGACGCGATCGGCGCCGAACGCGCGCTGCAGGCCGTGGGTCACCTTGAAGACGCCGCCCTTGCCCTGCACCTGGCCCAGTGCCGCGATCTTGCTCACGTCGGCGACGTCCTCGCCGAAGACGACGATGCGCGGGTTGGCCGTCATCTCGTCCTTGAGCGTGCGGTTGATCGCCGCGACCATCGTATCGGGACGGCCCTCGGGCGCTTCCGGCGTGTCGAACGCCGCCGAGGTCGGATCGACGTCGGGCGAGAACACGAAGTCGCCGGCGGTGTCGGCGGACGGCCGCGCCGCGGCGAGCGCGTCGTCGGTGGCGCGGGCGATCTCCAGATCCACCGCCGCGGCGATCTCGGCCAGTCCGGCCTCGTCGATCAGGTCCGCGGCGAGGAGGAACGCCCGCATCCTGACCAGCGGATCGCGGGCCGCCTCGGCCTCGCGCTCCTGCGCGGTCTTGTAGAGCCGCTCGTCGTCCGAGAGCGAATGCGAGTACGGCCGGGTGACCTTGGCGTGCACGAAGGCCGGTTTGCGCTCGCGCCGCACCCACGCCGCCGCGTCGCCGAGGGTGCGGTAGCTGTCGAGGAAGTCGGTGCCGTCGCAGCGCAGCACCTTGAGGTTGGGGAAGGTCTCGACCAGACGTGAGATGTCGCCGCCGGGGGTCTGGGCCTCGACCGGCACCGAGATCGCGTAGCCGTTGTCCTCGACCAGGTAGAGCGCCGGCACCGGCCGCGTGCACGCGGTGTTGAGCGACTCCCAGAACTCGCCCTCGCTGGTCGCGCCGTCGCCGATCGACAGGTAGGTGATCTCGTCGGGGTGCTGGCGGGCGGCGGCGTCGGGAATGTCGGCGACGCGTCCGTAGACGAGGCCGGCCTCGGCGCAGCCGATCGCCTGCAGGCACTGGGTGCCGGTCGGGCTGCCCTGCGACGGGATGTTCAGCGCGCGATGGCCCCAGTGCGACGGCATCTGCCGCCCGCCGGAGTTGGGATCGTCCACGGCGCCGACCGCGCCGAGCAGCATCTCGAGCGGCGTCATGCCGAGCGCCAGGCACAGGGCGCGGTCGCGGTAGTACGGATAGAACCAGTCGTAGCCGGCCTTGAGGTGCGCGGCCGCGGCGACGAGCACGGCCTCGTGGCCGGCGCCGCTGATCTGGAAGTAGATCAGGCTCTGGTTCTTGAGCTGGATTTCCTTGTCGTCGAGGCGCCGCGACAGGAGCATGACGCGGTAGGCGGCGACGAGCTCGTCTCTCGAGAGGCCGGCGTGCGCGTCGAGCGCGGCTCCCGGCGATTGGCGCGCGGTGGTCTCGCTGTGCTTGGCGAGCGTCGAACCCTTCATGATGCTCCGTCTCCAACCAAGGGCCGTGGACGCTGACCAGCCGTCCCTGCTACGTGCGCGGGAGTCAGCCGCGCGGAACACCGAATTATACCACCCGTATCCGGATGCTATAATCCGCGGGCTCGCGCGATGGTGCGCATGTCGCGGCCGGATTCACGCGGGTCCTTCGCCTGTCGCCCGAGGTTTCCGCATGTCCACCCGCCCCGTCCGCCTGCACCGCTGGGACGAGATCGCCCTCGAGAAAGTCACCGAGATGATCTCGCGCAAGGTCGTCACCGGCGAGCGCGAGATGATCGGTCAGATCTACCTTAAGCGCGGGGCGCTGGTGCCGATGCACTCGCACGAGAGCGAGCAGCTGACCTACGTGCTGCAGGGGGCGCTGAAGTTCCTGATCGGCGGCGAGGAGATCACGGTGCGCGAGGGCGAGGTGCTGCACATCCCGTCGTGGGTGCCGCACCAGGCCGAGGCGCTCGAGGACACCTTCGAGATCGACCTGTTCAGCCCGATCCGCCAGGACTGGCTCGACGGCACCGACAGCTACTTCCACGACGCGCCGACGCCGGGCCCCTCCAGGTAGTTGAGCTTCCGGGCTCGTCCAGCGGCTGGTCCCGCCGGTCCGCTGGTCCCTAGCAGCTGTCACCAGACGCCTAGTGGACGTGCTTCTTCCACTCCTTGGTCCAGTCGTCGCCGCCGGGTCCGCGCCGCCCGCCCTGGTAGACGTCGAAGCGCGACCGGGAACGTGACAGCCGCCACTTCAGCCATCGGTACTTGAGCTCGTCGAGGGGACCACGCCGCCCCTTGAGATACAAGTAGCCGACGAGCAGGCCGCCGAGGTGCGCCACGTGCGCGACGCCGCCGCCGGAACTGCCCATCGACGACAGGAACGCGATCGCGCCGACCAGCAGCACGAAGTAGCGCGCCTGGATCGGGAACAGGAAATAGAGATAGATGGTGCGGGTCGGGAAGTAGAGGCCGTAAGCCAGCAGCAGTCCGTAGATCGCGCCCGACGCGCCGATGACGACCGAGCGGTAGAGGCTGTCGGCATAGGGCAACGGGCTGAGGGTCCAGGCGATCGTCACCAGCGCCGCGCCGACGCCGGTCACCAGGTAGTAGCGCAGGAAGAAGCGCATGCCCCAGGTGCGCTCGAGCTCGGTCCCGAACATCCACAGCGCCAGCATGTTGAACAGCAGGTGGCCGAGGCCGCCGTGGAGGAACATGTAGGTCAGCGGCTGCCACAGCGTCAGGTCTTCGACGACCGAGGCCGGCACCAGTCCCAGCCGTCCGATCATCGCCGGCACGATCAGGCTGAGCAGATAGGCGCCGACGTTGACCGCGATCAGGACCTTCACGGCCTGGCTGATCGGACCGGGGCCCATCGCGTAGGCGACGCTGCCGTAGCGGGACATGGTCGAATTATAGGGCGGCGCCGGGAGGGGTGGGCAGCGCTGCGGCGTGGGCCGCCCGCGTCGAGCGTTCAGGGAGCTGGGCGGCCAGGACCGCCGCCAGCAGCGGCACGATCGAGATGCAGAGCAGCGCCCGCGGCAGGCCGATCGTATCGCCGAGCAGTCCCACGATCGGCACCATGGTGCTGCCGACGCCCCAGGCGAAGCCCATCATCAGGGACGACACCGTCGCCGCCCCGACCGGGGCCAGCATCTGCGCGTAGGTGACGTTCACCGGCAGCGTCGACTGGAGCAGCAGGCCGCCGACCGACACCGCGGCGGTCAGCCACCAGCCCTGCAGCATCGACGCCGCGACCATGAAGGGCACCGCCGAGACCAGCGAGACGAGGATGACGCGGCGCGGGCCGAAGCGGTCGGCCAGCGTGCCACCGGCGAAGCCGCCGACCCCCGAGACCAGCAGATAGCAGGTGACGGCCAGGCTGGCGTTGGCGATCGACATGCCCTGCGAGGTCAGCAGCACCGGCATGAACACCGAGAAGCCGGCCGAGGTGAGCGTGCGCAACACCACCGAGAAATAGAGCAGCGTCAGCGGCCGCGCGTAGGGCTTGAGCGCGGCCAGGCCGTCGCGGCCCGACGCGGCGCCGCGTTCCACCGGCGGTACGCGGCGCAGCAGGAACCACAGCGCGCACAGCCCGGGCACGGCGATGATCGGCGACCAGTGCAGGCCGAGGCGTTCGATGACCGGCGCGAAGAACAGCGGCGCCATCGCCATGCCGACCGAGCCGCCGGTGATGTGCACCGACATCGCGTAGCCCTTGTTGACGCCCGAGGCGCGGAACACCGCGGCCGCGGCCGGCGGGTGGAACGCCGCGCCGCCCAGTCCGCCGAGCACGAGCAGCGCCCCGAGCATGACCGGCGACGACGCCCAGCCGACGCAGCTCAGCACCACCACCGAGAGCAGCGGCCCGGCAACCAGCAGCACCCGCGGACGCCAGCGATCGGCGAGGGCGCCGAAGCCCAGCTGGGAGACCGACGAGGCCATCTGGAAGCACATCGCCAGCGTGCCCACGGCGGTGAGCGAGAGGCCGAGGTGCGGGATGAAGAGCGGCAGCAGCGGGGCGTAGATGTTGTTGTAGGCGTCGACGATGAAGTGGGTCGAGGCCAGGGTGATGACCGAATGCGGCAGCCCGGCGAACGTACGCGGGGCAGCGCTGGTCACCGGTGCCGAGACAGTGCCCGCGGTGCTCACCCCCTGCAACCGGAAACCATCTCCACAGCTTACACGGCCGACCGAGCCGGGGCGAGCAGCGCCGCGCACACGCAGGGATCGGTCGGCCACGCGGCGGACTGCCGGCGGGTATGATCGGAGGACCAGGATCCGCATGCCGCTCCTCAGAGCCGTGGCCGCCGTGGCCCTCTTCGCCGTACTGGCCCGACCGGCGGCGGCGCAGCCGTCGTCGTGCAGCGTCCCCAATCAGAACCTGTTCGTGCGCGATGCGCTCGAAGAGCTCTACCTCTGGTACCGGGAGCTGCCGGCGGCGGACCCGACCGGCTACGACACGCCCGAGGCCTACCTCGACGCGGTCCGTTACCGCCCGCTCGACACGTCGTTCAGCTACATCACCTCGCGCGCCGCCAATGACGCGTTCTATTCGGAGAGCCAGTACCTCGGCTTCGGGCTGTCGACGTCGGTCTCGGCCACCGAGATGCGCGTGCTCCAGGTCTTCGCCGACAGCCCGGCCAGCGAGGCCGGCCTCGATCGCGGCGCCCGCATCACCGCCATCGGCGGCGTGGCGGTGACGACGCTGATTGCGACCGGCGCGGTCGACACCGCGTTCGGGCCGGCCACCGAAGGCGTGGAGGTCAGCATCGCGTTCACCACGCGCGGCGGCACGGCCCGCACCGCCACGATGCGCAAGCGGCCGGTGACCATCCCGACGGTGTCGCTGACGCGCGTCTTCGACGTCGACGGCCGCCGCGTCGGCTATCTGTTCTTCCGCAACTTCGTCCGGCCGAGCGTCGCGGCGCTCGACGAGGCGTTCGCCACGCTGCACGAGGCCGGCGTCACCGAGCTGGTCCTCGATCTGCGCTACAACGGCGGCGGCCTGGTCGACGTCGCCGTGCACCTGGCCAGCCTGATCGGCGGCACGCCGACCAGCAACCAGGTGTTCGCCGAGTACCGCCACAACGACCGCAACCGGCGCCGCGACGAGACCCTGCGCTTCACGGCGCCGGCCGAGGCGCTCGACCTGGCCCGCGTCGTCGTCATCGCCACCCAGGCCTCGGCCTCGGCGAGCGAGCTGGTGATCAACGGCCTCGAGCCGTTCGTGCCGGTGGTCGTCGTCGGCGATCGCACCTACGGCAAGCCGGTCGGCCAGTACGTCCTGCCGTTCTGCGACAAAGTGCTGGCGCCGGTGTCCTTCTCGATGGTCAACGCCGACGGGCACGGCGACTACTTCGCGGGCCTGCCGGCCGACTGCCAGGCCGGCGACGACATCGAGCACGATCTGGGTGACGCCGCCGAGGCCTCACTGGCCGAAGCGCTGGGGTTCATCCGCACCGGGGCCTGCTCGGCGGCGACGCAGGCGCTGGCCACGCGCCGTGCGCGGTCGGCGCCACGACCGGCCACCTCGGGCTGGGCGTCGCTGGTGAACGCCTACTGAGCCCGGCTCAGCGCGACCGGGCGGCGAGGCCGCGCAGCCGGCCGATCACGGCGTCGCGGACTTCCTCGAACTCCCGCACCCGCAGCACGTGTGCGGCCGCGGCCAGTACGGCCAGGCTGACGGCAATCGCCGCCGCCAGCCGCAGCGCCTGCGGGATCAGGCCGCCACCGGCAATCGTCGCCTCGACGCCGCGCAGTGTCAGCCAGGCGGTGCCGGCCATGAGACGCTCCGGCCACCAGCGTCTTCACGCCGGTGACGGTCACGCGGCCGAGCTCCAGCCCGCCGAGGGCGGCACGCGCCAGCCAGACCAGCAAGCCGGCGTTGAAGAGCGCGGCGATCGAGGCGCTGAGCGCCAGCCCGCGATAGCCGAAGACCGGCGCACTCGACACGCTCAGCACCGCGTTCAGCAGCACCGCGGCCACGCCCACTGCCACCGGCGTCCGGCTCCGCCCGATGGCGTAGAACGTCGGCGAGACGATCTTCACGACCGAGTAGCCGACCAGGCCCAGGGAGTAGAACTGCACGGCGGCCGCGGTGGCCACGGTATCGGCCGGACCGAAGCTGCCGCGCTCGAACAACAGACGGACGATCGGTTCGGCCAGGACGACCAGGCCGAGCGTGGCCGGCACGTTCAGCGTGAGCATCAGCGCGATGGCCGAGGCCAGCGTCGACCGCATGCGCGCGGTATCGGCGGTGGCCGCCAGCCGTGACATCGCCGGTGCCGTGGCGGTGGCGATCGAGACGCCGAAGAGACCGATCGGCAAGTACATCACCCGGAACGCATAGCCGAGATACGAGACGGCGCCGGTGCCCTCGCCGGTGGCGACGATGGTGTTCACGAACACGTTCAGCTGAGTGGCCGCCAGGCCGATCGTGCCCGGCCCCATGAGCATCAACACGCGCTTCAGCCCCGGGTCGCTGGCAGTCGAGGTGCGGGCGATACCGGAAGCCCTGCGCGCGCAGCGCCGGCCACTGCAGCATCACCTGCCCGAGACCGCCGACCAGCGCGCCGACCGCAACGGCGAGGATCGGGTCGTAGCCGGCGGCGCTGGGCCACCGGCACCAGCGCCACGACGGCGACGATCGAGGCGACGTTGAACATCGCCGGCGACAGCGCCGGCACGAAGAACACGTTCAGCGAGTTCAGCATCCCCATGCAGGCGGCCGCCACGGCCACGAGCAGCAGGAAGGGCGAGACCACACGCGTCAGCAGCACGGTCAGCTCGAACTTGCCCGGCACCGCGGCGAAGCCGCCGGCCAGCAGCTGCACGAGCGGCTCGGCGAAGACGATCGCCAGGACCACGATCACGCCGGTGACGACGACCAGCGCGTTGAGGACCGCGTTGCCCAGCTGCCACGCGCGCTCGCGGCCTTCGATCGCCAGGGTCTTGCTGAACGTCGGGACGAGCGCCGCGCTCATCGCGCCCTCGGCGAAGAGATCGCGCACCAGATTCGGGCACGCGGAACGCCACCAGGAACGCGTCCATCGAGTCGCTCGCGCCGAACCAGTAGGCCAGCACCTGCTCGCGCACCAGACCGAGCACGCGGCTGGTCATGGTCGCCGCGCCGACGACGCCGGCCGACCGCGCCAGGTGACGGGAAGCGGGCGCGGCGCGCGGTCGGGTCGGACGGAGGCGGGCACGGAGGCGCTCGAAGGGCTCCGGATCTGACACTGCCGCCGAAGCGTAGCACGCGCGCTGCGAGCCGGAATCGCACACCGTCCGGATCCGGACGCGCAAAAAAATCGGGCTCCGGCCTTTCGGCGGGAGCCCGAGGAGGATGGTGAGAGGCTGACTAGGCCTTTCACAGCTATAGACGGTGCGACCAGCCGAAAAGTTTGCCGGCCGCGCGCTACGGGGCGAGTCGCGCACGCACGAGCTCGTTGACGCGGCGACCGTCGACGGTCTTGCCGGCCAGCGCCGCCATCACCGCCTTCATCACCTTGCCCATGTCCTTCGCGAGGTGGCGCCGGTGCTGGTCACGGCCGTCGGCGACGGCCGCGGCGATCTCGTCGTCGCTCGCGGCCGGCGGCTGATAGGTCTCGAGCACGGCGATCTCGGCCCGCTCCTTCGCCGCCAGCTCGTGGCGGCCGGCCGCCTCGAACTGCTCGATCGAGTCGCGCCGCTGCTTGACGAGCGCGGCGACGACCTGCAGATCCTCGGCGGCGTCGAGCGCCGCGGCCCTTCTCGATGCTCTTGGTCGTGAGCGCCGTCTTCAGCATCCGCAGCGGCGTCAGATCGCGCCGCGTCCTTGGCCTTCATCGCGGCGGCGATGTCGGCGGTGATCGTGTCGGTGAGGCTCATGGGCATCCTGGGATCGGATCAGTGGTCGATCGCGCCGTCGCCGAGCGTGAAGTGCCAGTCGGCGGTGGTGTCGTAGAAGCGTGCGCTTGGTGGCCGGGTCGTTGACCTTGACCGACAGCGCGATCGTCGGCCGGACGCGGAAGTAGCCGGAGCGACGCAGCACGCTGCGGAAGCCGGCGTGCAGCACGTGGCAGCGGATCTTGTCGGAATCGGCGGCCCGGGCCTCGCGGTCGACCCAGCGCAGCAGCGTCTTCACCGCGCGGTCGTCGCCGGGCACGGCCAGGAAGTCGACCAGGTGCGTGACCCGGCCGCGCGGCTCGCGCGCGTGGCGGTAGACCGCGTAGCCGGCGACGCTGTCGCTGCGACGCAGCACCGCCATCGTGTAGCGGGCGTGCGGCGTTTCGGCGAACCGCCAGTTCACGTAGGCGGCGTCACGGCGGACCGCCAGCGCGATCTTCGCGGCGGCGTCGGCCCACAGCTGGTCGGCGCTGTCGTCGAGACGGCGCACGACCTCCACCGACTCGCGCAGCGGCCGCTGCCGCGCCACCACCTTCACGAACGGCAGGGTCACCGCCGAGACCAGGCGATTGACCGGCTGCGGCCAGTCGGCACGGCGCAGCGCGCGGCGGCTGAGCGGCTTGACGACGCACGGCACCGGAATCGCCTGCGGCACGCGCAGCCGGTCGAGCACCGCCCGGGTGGTGTCGGCGACGGCGGCGGCGAGCGTGACCTCGGCGTCGCGATGCCACGCGCGCAGCAGCTGCTCGTGCACGCCCTGCCGGTCGCGTTCGGCGGCGACGACCGGGTCGGCGAGCCAGGCGCCGGTGACGTCCCGGCCGCCGACCGACACGCGCACCGGCAGGGCCGTGCAGGCGCCGATGATCGCCGTGCCCTCGCGAACGAGCCACGGCGCGGCGTGACGCGCCGCGGGATTCTGCCGCCGTTCCCACTGCCACGTCAGCTGCAGGCGTTCGGCGGCCTCGGGGCCGCCGACCCGCCGATAGAGCTGATCGAGCGCGCGCCGGTCGTCGGTGCGGTAGCGATCCAGGGCGGCCATGCGTGGCCGACTAGCGGCCGATCCGGACCACTAGTCCTGCCGCGGTCGCGGCTGCTGCCCTGGTGGAGGCGGCTGCTGCATCATGCCCGGCGTCGCCGAGCCGGGCGACGCCGAAGAACCCTGGCGGCGGCGCGGCCTGTCCGGCGGCGGCTGCTGGATCGGGACGAAGATGCCGCTGCCGTTGGGTTGGGCCATCGGCACGCCGAACGGCGTCGGTGCGCCGGGCTGGCCGAAGGCGCTGCCTGGCTGGCCGAACGGCACCGGCTGGCCGAACGGTTGCGCCACTCCGGGCTGGGCAAACGCCGCGGCGAATGGGTTCTGGGCCGGGTCCGGCATCTGCCTGGTCGGGTGCGTTGGCGGCATCCGCGACTTCGACGACCTCGGGTTCCTTCGCCTCCGGCACCGGGGTCGAAGCGGTTCCCGGGCCGGGCCGCCGCCGTGGCCTGGCCGCCGGCGCGGAGCTGGTGGCGAGCACCAGGATGCGGTCGTAGTTCGAGGGCCCGCTGCCGGGCACGGCCCGGGCGGCGGCCACGTAACCGGCCGCGCCGCGCAGGATGATGTCGAGCGCCTTGGCCTCGGGCACGTTCTCGAGCGTGAGGGTCAGGGCTGGGTCGGAATGCGCTCGGCGCCGACGACGCGGGTGCCGCCGACGCGGGCCCATTCGGCCAGGACCTGGCGCACCGGCACGGCCGAGGCGGTCATCGTGACGAGACCGTCTTGGATCTGGAGGCTGAGCTGTTGCGCCGACGCGGGGAGCGCCGCCAGCACCACGAGCGCGGTGAAGAAGGCCCGGGTCATACCGCTCAGTATAGCAAGCGCCTGCCGGCGCGCCACCGCCTTCAGTGCGACCGGAAGTCGGCCAGGACGTGGCCGATGATCTCGTCCAGGGCGACCCGCGGCTCGTAGCCGATCAGGGCGCGAATCTTGGCCAAATCGGGCACCCGGCGCGGCATGTCCTCGAATCCCGATTCGTAGGCCTGATCGTAGGGGATCGTCACGATTTCGGAGCGCGACCCGGCCGCCGCCTTGCACCCGTTCGGCCAGGCCGCGAATCGTCACCTCCTCGACGTTGCCGATGTTGAACACCTGGCCGATGGCCGTCGGCTCATCCATCAGCGCCAGCAGCGCCCGCACGACGTCGCCCACGTAGGTGAAGCTGCGGCTCTGCGTGCCGTCGCCGAACACGGTGATCGGCTCGCCGGCCAGCGCCTGGCGGACGAAGTTGGGCAGCACCATCCCGTACTGGCCGGTCTGGCGTGGGCCGACGGTGTTGAACAGGCGGAAGACCACCACCGGCAGCTTGCGTTCCTTGTAGTAGGCCAGCGCGTGGAACTCGTCGAGCATCTTGCTGCAGGCGTACGCCCAGCGGTGGCGCGTGGTGGCGCCGAGCACCAGGTCGGCGTCCTCGCGGAACGGCACGTCGGTGCTCTTGCCGTAGACCTCCGAGGTCGAGGCGATGAGCACCAGCTTCTTCTTCTTGTTGGCGTGGCGCAGCACCACCTCGGTGCCGTGCACGTTGCATCTCGATGGTGTGCACCGGCCGCTCGACGATCAGCTTGACGCCGACCGCCGCCGCCAGGTGGAACACCACGTCGGCGGCGTCGACCAGTTCGGCGGTGAGCGACTCGTTGAACACCGTGTCGATCACGTAGCTGAACTTCGGGTGCGCCTTCAGGTGGACGATGTTGTCGATCGTGCCGGTCGAGAGGTCGTCGATGACCTGCACGCGATGGCCGGCAGCGAGCAGCGCCTCGGCCAGATGGGAGCCGACGAAGCCGGCGCCGCCGGTGATGAGCACACGTTTGGACACGGTTTCTACCTCGAGAAGGCCAGCACCGCGCGCGCGACCTCGTCCTGCGCGCCGTCGGCCAGCGACGGATACAAGGGCAGCGACACGACCCGGGCGCACACGTCGTCGGCCACCGGGCACGGGGCCGGCGACCACGACCGCGCCGCGGGCTGCCGCGGAATCGGCACGGGATAGTGCACGAGCGTCTCGATCCCGCGGCCGCGCAGGTGGGCCTGGAACCGGTCGCGCTCGTCGGTCGAGCACCGGGAAGAGGTGATAGACGTGACCGGGGTCGCATTCCGGCGGCACGATCACCGGGGCCGCGGCCAGTGCCGTCGCGATAGCGCGCGGCCGAGACGCCGCCGCGCCGCGGTGCGCGCGCCGAGACGGGGCAGGCGGGCGCGGAGGATCGCCGCCTGGAGCTCGTCGAGGCGGCTGTTCACGCCGCGCTCGTCGTGGCGGTAGCGGCTCGACTGACCGCCGTTGCGCAGCCGACGGACGCGCGCCGCCAGCGCCGCGTCGTCGGTGGTCGACGGCGCCGCCGTCGCCGAGCGCGCCGAGGTTCTTGGTCGGATAGAAGCTGTAGGCGGCGGCCGCCGAGCCGCGGCCGACCGGCCGTCCGCCGACCGTGGCCAGGTGCGCCTGGCAGGCGTCCTCGACGACGGCCAGGCCGTGCCGGGCGGCGACGGCGCGCGATCGCCGTCGATGTCGGCCGGCTGGCCGTACAGGTGCACCGGCAGCACGGCGCGGGTCCGCGGCGTGACCGCCGCTGCCGACCGCGCGCGGGATCGAGCGTGAGCCGCGCCGGGTCGACGTCGGCGAACACCGGCCGCGCGCCGGTCATGTCGATGGCCAGCGCCGAGTAGGCGGCGGACAGCGGCGACGTGATCACCTCGTCGCCCGGGCCCGATGCCGAGCGCCCGCAGCGCCAGGGCGATGCGCGTCGGTGCCGGTGTTCACGCCGACCGCGTGCGCGGCGCCGGCGGCGGCGGCGAACTCGGTCTCGAACGCCGCGACCTCGGGGCCGAGCACGAACCAGCCGCTGTCGATCACCCGGGCCACGGCGGCGTCGATCGCGGCGCGGTCGTCGCCGGGGCGCAGCACGTTGAAGGGCACGCGGACCGCAGCCGCGGTCACGACGTCGCCTCGCGGCCACGCCGGTCGAGATGACGCGCCTCGGGCACGACGTAGTCGGCGTAGTGCTCGCGGTAGTAGGCGAGTGTGCGTCGCCAGCCCCTCGCGCAGCCGCACGCCCGGCGTCCAGCCGGTGGCGGCGTGGAATTTCGACGAGTCGGCGTAGAAGCTGCCGATGTCGATGGCCTTTTTCTCGGGCGGCCAGTCGACGAACCGGAACGACCCGCCCTCCGCCAGCGAGACCAGCAGCGCCACCAGGTCGGCGTGGGTCCAGTGTTCGTTGCCGCCGACGTTGAAGACCTCGCCGTTGACGGCGTCGGTAGCCCCGGCGCGCAGAAACGCGTCGGCGACGTCGTCGACGTAGACGAAGTCGCGGATCTGCGAGCCGTCGCCGAAGATCTGGATCTCCTGCCGGTCGAGGGCCAGACGGATGAACCAGCCGATGAAGCCCTGGCGGTTGTGGCGGATGAGCTGCCGCGGACCGTAGACGTTGGTCAGGCGCAGCGAGCACGCCCGCACGCCGAAGACGTTGTTGTAGACCAGGTGGTAGTACTCGCCGGCGACCTTGTTGATGCCGTTGACGTCGGTGGGCCGCACCAGGTGCTGCTCGGTGACCGGCAGCGCGTCGGGCCGGCCGTAGACCTGGCGGGTCCCGGCGAACACCACCTTGGCGGCGGGGTTGTGGTGGCGGCACGCCTCGAGCAGGGTGAGCTGCGCGCGGCAGTTCACCTCGAGGTCGGTGTGCGGATCGCGCATGCTGTCGATGTGGCTGACCTGGCCGGCGAGGTTGAAGATGACGTCCTGGCCGCGCACCAGGTAGTTCATCGTGCTGGCCTGGCGGATGTCGGCGACGTTGACGCGCAGCCGCGGTCTTGACCGGCTCGATGTTGGCGAAGTTGCCGCCGGCATCGGGAATCAGCGAATCGACCAGCAGCACGTCGGCGCCGAGCTCGACCAGCCGGATCGCCAGGTTGCTGCCGATGAACCCGAGCCCGCCGGTGATCATCACGCGGCGGTCGCGGTAGAAGTCGGCGGTCACGGCCGCGTCCGCCCTTCGCCGGCGCGCGCGGCCGCGGGCGCGGCCAGGTGCTCGTGGCGCACGACCAGCGCCCACCACAGCTTCAGCACGTCGACGGCGGTACGGGCGATGCGCGGGAAGTTGAAGAACTGCGACTTGCCGTGGGCGCGGTGGTAGTGGTGCACCGGGCACCTCGGCGACGCGGAAGCCGGCGTCCTTGAACTTCTTCATCATCTCGAGACAGATGACGCCGCTGTTCTTCTCGAGCCGCACCACGTCGAACATCCGGCGCCGCATCAGCCGGAAGTCGCAGTCGACGTCGCGGACCTTGAGCCCGAACAGCAGCTTGACGGTGTGGTGGTAGATGCGGCCGATGACGATGCGGTGCAGCGGGTCGGAGCGGCTGATCTTCCAGCCGTTGACCCAGTCGACGTCCGGGCCCATGGCCTGCCACAGCATCGTCACTTCGCCCGGGTCGTACTGGGCGTCGCCGTCGGTGTAGAACACCAGGTCCTTGGTGGCGGCGGCGAATCCCGAAGCGCAGCGCCCCGCCGTAGCCGCGGTTGATCTCGTGGTGCACGACGCGGAAGTGCTCGGGGTAGACCCGGGTCAGCTCGTCGAGAATCTCGCCGGTGCCGTCCTTGCTGCCGTCGTTGACGACGATCACCTCGTAGTCGTCGGTCAGCGTGGCGGCGACGTGGAGCGCGCGGATCACGAGACTGGCGATCGTCCCGCTGTCGTTGTAGGCAGGGAAGAAGACGCTCAGGCTCGGAGCGGCGGGCGGCGCTGGCATGATCACGACGCGGGAGAATTGTAGCGCGGCGGCCCGGTGCGGCGCGGGCCGAACAGGCGGCGCACCGCCATCCGCCACGGCGTGAACAGCGATTCGCGGATGACGTTGGCCGAGATCTTCGAGCTGCCGACGCGCCGCTCGACGAAGATGATCGGCACCTCGCCGACGGTGCAGCCGGCCTCCAGCGCCAGGAACAACGTCTCGACCATGAACGAGTAGCCGTCCGACACCAGACGATCGAGCGGCAGGGCGGCGATCGCTTCGCGGCGCCAGCAGCGGAAGCCGGCGGTGCAATCGCGGACGTCCATGCCGGTGATCGTGCGCACGTACCAATTGGCGAAGGTGCTGAGGATCAGCCGCCGCAGCGGCCAATTGACGACGCTGACGCCCTGCAGATAGCGCGAGCCGATGACGATGTCGTGGCGCTGCGTGGCCGCGACCAGATCCGGGACGTAGCGCGGGTCGTGCGACAGGTCGGCGTCCATCTGCAGGATGAGCTCGGCGTCGCTGGCCAGCGCCGCGCGCATGCCGTCGAGATACGACCGGCCGAGCCCGCGCCGGCCGCTGCGGTGCAGCACGGTGAGGCGGCCGCCGCTGGCGGCGGCGATTCCGTCGGCGAGCTGCCCGGTGCCGTCGGGCGACCCGTCGTCGATCACCAGCACCCGCAGGTCGGCGTAGGCCAGCAACCGCTCGGTGATGACCGGCAGGTTGTCCCGTTCGTTGTAGGTCGGGAGCAGCACCAGCACCTTCGGCAGGCTGGGGAGGCGCCGGTCAGCCATGCGCCACCAGCCGATCGATGACCTGATCCCAGGTGATGGCAGCAGCCCGCTCGCGCCCGGCCGCGCCGAGCGATGCGGCATCGGCCCGCCGCCGGTGCAGGCGCTGGACCGCATCGGCGATCGCGGCCGGCGCCGGCGCGACCACGAAGCCGTTGACGCCGTCGTCGACGAACTCGAGGGTGCCGCCGGAGTCGGCGGCGGTGACGACCGGCTTGGCCGACAGGAAGCCTTCGAGCGTGACCAGGCCGTAGTCCTCGTCGAAGGGCACGTAGACGACGCCGAGCGCACCGCGATACAGCTCGACCAGCTCGTCGTCGGTGACGGCGCCCATGAACCTGACCCGGTGCGAGACCCCGGCGTCTTCGGCCGCCTTCTCGACCAGGCTCCGCTGGCTGCCCTCGCCGACGACGACGAGGGACAGCGGCTCGGGCCACGCGGCGACCGAGCGCACGGCCAGGTCGACGCGCTTGTTCTGCTCGAGTCGCGCCACCGACAACAGGTAGTCGCCATAAGGCCCGGGCGTGAGCCTCGACGCCAGCAGCGGCGGGTGGTAGAGCGGCGTCGACTCCATTCCGTTGTAGCGGGCGAGCCGCGCCGTGACCGTCTGCGAGATCGTGTAACGCGCCACGCACTCCGCCAGCGCCCGCTCGTCGATGGCCATCAGGCGATCGCGCAGCGCCACGTCGAGCTCTTCGTGGCCGAAGTCGGAGTACGGCGTGGCCGCCAGCTCGTAGGCGGCGCGGTGCTGGTGCACCAGCCAGCAGACCTTGCGCGGGTGCCGCGCCAGATAGGTCGGGAACTTGGTGGCGATCACCAGGTCGATCGGCCGGCCGTTGCTCTCCGCGAGATCGAGCAGACCCCAGGCGGCCGCGTGCGGCAAAATCTCCTGCTTCGGATACCACTTGAAGGGCACCGAGACCCGATCGGTCTCGTAGCCGCGGGCCCGCAGCTCGTCGACCAGCTGCCGCACCAGCAGCTCGGCGCCGCCGCGCACCAGGGGCACCTGCGTTTCGCAGACGAGGACGGTGCGGACTGCCATGGACGCGGGAGTCAGGTGGCGTGGCGGAAGTTGATGATGTCGCCGTCCTGCACGACGTAGTCCTTGCCCTCGAGCCGCACTTCGCCGGCGTCCTTGCACGCCGCCATCGACCCACGCGTCATCAGCGCATCGTAGCCGACCACTTCGGCGCGGATGAAGCCGCGCTGGATGTCGCTGTGGATCTCGCCGGCAGCCAGTTGTGCCGGCGTGCCACGCGGGATCGACCAGGCGCGGCATTCGTCCTCGCCGACCGTGAAGAACGACATGTAGCCGAGCAGGTCGTAGCTGGCGCGGATCACCCGATCGAGGCCCGATTCGGTGAGCCCCAGGTCGCTCAGGAACGCCGCCGCATCGGCCGGCTCGAGCTGGGCGATCTCGAGTTCGATCTTGGCGCACGCCGGCACCGCCCGGGTCCCGGCCCGGGCCAGGAAGGACGACAGCCCGGTGGCCTGGGCGGCGGCGGCGACGTCGCCGGCCGAGGCGATGTCGGCTTCGTCGAGGTTGATCACGACCAGCAGCGGCTTGGCCGACAGGAACTGGAAGCCGCGCAGCCGCTTGAGATCGTCGCCGGCCAATCCCAGGGCGCGCAGCGGCTGGCCATCGGCCAGCGCCGCCGACGCCCGCGCCAGGATGTCGCGCTCCTTCTCCAGATCCGCGGTCTTCGACTTCTTGAGGTCCTTCTCGAGCCGCTCCATCCGTCGCTCGACCACGCCGAGGTCGGCGAGGATCAGCTCGTCTTCCATCGCCTGGGCGTCACGCGGCGGATCGATCGTCAGCGACGGATGGGCCACCGCCGGGTCGCGGAACGCCCGCACGACGTGCACCAGGGCGTCGGCGTTCTTGTAGCCGGCGACGTCGACCAGGGCCGAGGCGGCGGCGCGCGCCGCGCCCACGCTGTCGGTGAACTCGATGGTCGCCGGCACCCGCTTCTTCGGGTTGAACATCGCAGTCAGCCGATCGAGGCGCTGGTCGGGCACCTTGGAGATGCCGACGGCGGTGTCGCCCTTGGCGCTCTTGCCGCCTTCCTTGGCGCTCGTCATGAGCTGGAAGAGCGTGGACTTTCCGGTGGCGGGCAGGCCAATCAGCGCGGCGTGCAGCATGAGGAACGGGACCCCTGGACGAAACCGCCCATCGTAGCATGCGGTCGCTCAGGCGAAGAAAAAGCGACGCCGCTTGTGGTGTCGAAGGAGAACAGCGGGCGAAAGTAATACGTAAGTTCCCTATCCACGACAACTTACCGTTGACAGCCGACGGGGGGTCTTCTATCCTCCGAGTGGATTTTTTTGGACTGGAGTGGAGTGAACCGTGCTTCGTGGGAACGCGCCGGCAAAGATTGACGACAAAGGCCGGCTGAAGGTCCCCAATGCCTTTCGGGCCGTGATCCACGAGGAGCACGGCCGGGAAGTCTTCGTCACCAGCCTCACCGGCGAGTCGGTACGGATCTATCCGATGCCGGTGTGGCTCGAAATTGAGCGCAAGCTGGCGCAGGCCCCCTCCACCCACCCGGCCCGGCTCAAGTTCCTCGATCGCGTCAGCTTCTTCGGCCAGGTGTCGGAGCTCGACCCGCAGGGGCGGGTGCTCATCCAGCCCCGGCTGCGAGAGTCGGCGCTCATGACCGGCGAAGTCGACGTGCTGGGCAAATACGACTTTCTCGAGGTGTGGAACCACGACCGGTTCCTCGCCAAGCTCCTCCGCGAGCCGTACTCCGACGACGACGCGCGGGCCCTGGCCGAATTCGGCATCTAGTTTCGGTCCTTCAGCGACCACGGACGTGAACGTGCCTCAGCACCTGCCGGTGATGGTCGACGAGGCCATGCGGTTCCTGGAGCCGCAGCGAGGGGGCACGTACGTGGACTGCACGGTCGGACTCGGCGGACACGCCCGGGCCCTGCTCGAGGGCGGGGCGGATCGCGTGATCGGCATCGACCGGGATCCCCAGGCGCTGGCGATCGCCGCCGAGACCCTCGCCGCCTGGGGCGAACGCCTGCGCCTGACCCACGCCGACTATCGCGACCTCGACGCGGTGCTCGACACCCACGGCGTGCACGAGACGGCCGGGACGCTGGCCGATCTCGGCGTGTCGTCACTGCAGTTCGACGCCGACGGCCGCGGCTTCAGCTTCCGTCGCGACGAGGCGCTCGACATGCGGATGGATCAGACGCGCGGCCCGACGGCGGCCGAGCGTCTCGCCGACGTCGACGAGCACGCGCTGGCCGACGTGATCTTCCAGTTCGGCGAAGAGCGCAAGTCGCGGCGGATCGCCCGGGCGATCGTCGGCGCCCGCGCCCAGGCGCCGATCGAGACCACCGGCCAGCTCGCCGCGATCGTCCGGCGGGCGGCCGGCGGGCCCGGCTGGCAGCGCATCGACCCGGCGACCCGCACCTTCCAGGCGCTGCGGATCTGGGTCAACGGCGAGCTCGAGCGGCTCGACGAGTTCCTGCGCCGCGCCGCCGCCCGGCTCCGCGCCGGCGGCCGGCTGGTGGTGATCAGCTTCCACTCGCTCGAGGACCGCATCGTGAAGCACACGCTGCGGGCCCTCGATCGCGGTGACGGACTGGTGCGGGTGCTGACCGGTAAGCCGGTCGTGCCCGGTGACGACGAGATCGATCTGAACCCGCGGGCCCGGAGCGCCAAGCTCCGCGTCGCCGAGCGGCTGGCGTAGGGCAGGACAAGGGGGACGCCGTGGATCACGCAGAGACCTTCGAGTACGCGATCCGGAAGGACGTGCGCAACAACCCGATCGTCCGCGAGGTGGACGAACGACGGCAGCGCGAGCTGTGGAGCTCGCTCGGCATCGGTGTGGTGCTGGTGCTGGTGGTCATGTTCAGCGCCTGGCAGCACTTCGAGCTCATCCGCCACGGCTACCAGGTCGAACGGATGCAGAAGGAGCGTGCCGCCGAGGAGGACGTCCGCCAGCACCTGCGTCTCGAGATCGAGACGCTGCGCGCCCCGCAGCGCATCGAGAAGCTGGCCACCGACCGCCTCGGCATGATCGCGCCGACCAGCGACGACGCCATCGTCCTCGAGCGCGTGCTCCCGGCTGAGCCGCCGGACCGCTCCGTCGTCGCCGCCCGCTGACGCCGTTCGAGAAAAGCTGCCCGTGCCCGAGCCGACCCTGCCCCCCTGGCGCGACACCGTGCGCCGCCGCGCCGTCCTGGCCGGCGTGTGCCTGCTGGTGTGGACGGCGGCGATTGAGGGGCGGCTGGTGTTCCTGCAGGTGGTGCACCACGCCGAATTGACCGCCCGCGCCGACCGCCAGCAGAGCCGCACGGTGACGGCCCCGGCCAAGCGCGGCGAGATCCGCGACCGCAACGGGCGGCTGCTCGCCTACAGCGTCGACGTCGACAGCGTGTACGCCGTGCCGGCCGAGATTGGCGATGCCGACCGCACGGCGCAGGCCCTGTGCCGCGTCCTCGACGATTGCGACCGCGGCCAGCTCAAGGCGATGGTCGAGCGGTTCTCGACGGCGCGCGCGTTCGCCTACGTCGGGCGGTTCGTGACCCCCCAGGTGGCGGCGCGGGTCGCCGCCCTCGATCTCGAGGGCATCGGCCTCATGAAGGAGAGCCGGCGCTACTACCCGAAGAAGGAGCTGGCGGCGCAGCTCCTCGGCTACGTCGGCGTCGACAACGTCGGTCTCGGCGGAATCGAGGCGGCCTACGACTCGGTGGTGCGCGGTCGCGACGGCAAGGTGCTGGTCCAGACCGACGCCCGTCGCCGCGGCTTCAGCAGCGTCGAGCGGACGCCGACCGCCGGCGGCGCCCTCGAGCTGACCATCGACGAGCAGCTCCAGCACATCGTCGAGCGCGAGCTGCGCACCGGGGTCACCGAGCACCGCGCCGACAGCGGCACGGCGGTGGTCATGGATCCACACACCGGCGAAATCCTGGCGATGGCCACCTACCCGACGTTCAATCCGAATGCGTTCCGGAGCGCGCCGGACCACGTCCGGAAGAACCGTGCGGTCACCGATCTCTACGAACCGGGCTCGACCTTCAAGATCGTGACGGCGTCGGCGGCGTTCGAGGAGGGCGTCGTCTCGCCGACCGACCCGATCGACGTCAGCCAGGGGTTCATCAGGTTCGGCGCGCGCCGCATCGACGACGACCACCACTACGGCGTGCTGTCGTTCACCGACGTGATCGTCAAGTCGAGCAACGTCGGCGCCATCAAGGTCGGCCTCCGGCTCGGGCCGGAGCGGCTCGGCCTCTACGTCAACCGCTTCGGCTTCGGCAAGACGACCTCGCCCGACTTCCCGGGGGAGAGCCCCGGCATCGTCTGGGATCCGAGCCGGCTGAACGACAGCGCGCTGGCCTCGGTGTCGATGGGCTATCAGGTCGGCGTCACGCCGCTGCAGATGGCGGCCGCGGTCAGCGCCGTCGCCAACGGCGGCCGGCTGCTCCAGCCGCGCGTCGTGCGCGCCACGGTCCGCGACGGCGTCCGGGCCGCGGTCGAGCCGGTCGAGGTGGCGCGGCCGATCACCGCGCGCACCGCCGCCGAGCTGACCTCGATCATGGAGGACGTCATCGCCCGCGGCACCGGCCGGCAGGCCCAGATCCCCGGATTCACCGTGGCCGGCAAGACCGGCACGGCGCAGAAGCTGGTCGCCGGCCGCTATTCGCAGAGCGAGTACAACGTCTCGTTCGTCGGCTTCGCGCCGTCACGTAAGCCGGTCATCACGGTCATCGTCGTCGTCGACACGCCGCGCGCCGGCTTCTATTACGGCGGCAGCGTCTCCGGGCCGATCTTCAAACGGATCACCGAAGCGTCGCTGCGGCATCTGGGCGTCGCCCCCAACGTGTTCCCGGCGCCGCCGGTGCTCGTCGACCGCAAGGCGCAACTGGCCGGGCCCGAGGCCGGGCCGACCGTGATCACCGTCGCCGCCGTCGACGACAGCCAGAGCATGCCCGACCTGCGCGGCCTCAGCGCCCGCGAGGCCCTGCGCCGGCTCGCCGGCCGGCGTATCGCGGCGCGGATCCAGGGCGCCGGCCTGGTCGTGGCGCAGTCGCCCGAGCCGGGCGCACCGCTCGACCTCGGCGTGTCGTGCACGCTGACCCTCGACCGCAACCCCCGCCGCCTGGCCCAGGCGCTCGTCGCGGAGGTGCCGTGACGACCGAGACGGCAATCGCCGTGCTCGGCGATCTGGTGATGCACACGCCGCCGCTGGCGAACGCTCCGGCGATCACCGCGGTGGAGTACGACTCGCGGCGGGTGCGGCCGGGCGCGGCGTTCGTTGCCGTACGCGGCGAGAAGGCCGACGGCGTCGACTTCGTGCCGCAGGCGCTCGCCGCCGGCGCCGTCCTCGTCGTCTCGGAGCAGCCCGCCCCGGCCGACGCGACCGGGCCATGGATCCAGGTGCGTGACGGCCGGCTGGCGCTGGCGCTGCTTGGCGCCGAGGTCGCCGGGCACCCCAGTCGCGAGATCCCGGTCGTCGGGGTCACCGGTACCAATGGCAAGACGACCACCGCCTATCTGCTCGCGGCGGTGCTCGATGCCGCCGGCCGCTCGGCGGGGGTGCTCGGCACCGTGCACTACAAGGTCGGCGCGGAGGAGCGCGAGGCGGCACGGACCACACCCGAGGCCTCCGACGTGCAGTCGCTGCTGCGCGAGATGATCACCCGGGGCAACCGCTCGTGCGTGATGGAGGTGTCGTCGCACGCGCTGGCGCTCAAGCGCGTCGACGGCATGCGCTTCGCGGCCGCGATCTTCACCAACCTGACCCGCGACCACCTCGACTTCCACGAAGACATGGAGTCGTACTTCGCGGCCAAGCGCCGTCTGTTCGAGATGCTGCCGCGCGAGTCGCCGGGCGTGATCAACGCCGACGACGCCCGGGCACCGGCCCTCGCGGCGGCGTGCGCGCGTCCGTTCACCTACGGCATCCAGAAGCCGGCCGACGTGCGCCCCGAGCACCTGACGATGGACCTGGCCGGGGTCAGGTTCGACGCGTCGACGCCCAGTGGCCTGGTGGCGGTGCGCTCGTCGCTGGTCGGCCGCCCCAACGTCTACAACCTGCTGGCGGCGACGGCCGCCGCTTGCGCGATCGGCTTGCCGGCCGACGCCATCGGCGCCGGGTTGTCGGCGCTGCGCGGCGTGCCCGGCCGATTCGAGGTCGTCTCGGCTGCCGACGACGCCGTGACCGTGGTCGTCGACTACGCACACACCGACGACGCGCTGCGCAACCTGCTCGAGACCGCACGGCCCCTGACCGACGGCCGTCTCGTGATCGTGTTCGGCTGCGGCGGCGATCGCGATCGCACCAAGCGGCCGCTCATGGGCATGGTCGCCGCCCGCCTCAGCGACGTCGTGGTCATCACCTCGGACAACCCGCGCAGCGAGGATCCCGAAGCGATCATCGACGAGATCAAACGGGGCATTCCCGCCGGCGAAGCCGCCGCGTCGGGGCGTGTCCCCGACGTGGTCGCGATCGTCGACCGGGCCGAGGCGATCGATCGGGCCATCGGCGCCGCCCGGCCCGGCGATGTCGTGCTGGTGGCCGGCAAGGGCCACGAGAAGACGCAGCACATCGGCACGCGCGTGCTGGCGTTCGACGACGCCGAGGTGTCGCGGGCCGCGCTGGCCCGCCGCCGGCAGGGCACGGTGAGCTGACGATGCAGCTGCGCCAGGGCACCTACAGCGCCGCCGATCTCGTGCAGGCCACCGCCGGTCGGCAGCTGGCCGGCTCCGCCGCCCGCCGGCTCGGCGCGGTCGCCATCGACTCGCGGCTGCTGGCCCCGGGCGAGGTGTTCTTCGCCATCAACGCCGCCCGCGACGGACATGAATTCGTGCCGGCGGCGATCGCCCGCGGCGCCGCCGGTGTCGTCGTGCAGCGACCGGTCGAGGTGCCGCCAGGCAGCGGCGATCCGGTGGTCGTCGAGGTCGCCGACACGCTGCGCGCCTTGCAGGACCTGGCGCGGGCGGTGCGCCGCGCCTCGGGCGCGCGTGTCGTGGCCATCACCGGCAGCGCCGGCAAGACCACCACCAAGGACGCGATCGCCGCCGTGCTCGGCGCCCGCTACCGGGTGGTGAAGAACCGCGGCAACCTCAACAACCACCTCGGCCTGCCGATCTCGCTGGTGGAGCTGCGCACGGCGCCCGACGTCGCCGTGATGGAGCTCGGCATGAACCACGCCGGCGAGATCCGCGTGCTGGTCGACATCGCCCGGCCCGACGTGCGGGTCTGGACCAACGTCGGCGACGCCCACATCGGCTACTTCGGCTCGCGTGAGGCGATCGCCGACGCCAAGGCCGAGATTCTCGAACAGGCCGGCCCGGGGACGACGCTGGTCTGCAACGCCGACGACCCGCTGGTCATGGCCCGCGCGGCGACGTTCTCCGGCCGGGTGGTCACCTTCGGCGAGGCGGCGACGGCCGATGTGCGGGCCACCGCCGTCGAGGATCACGGCGTGGCCGGGATCGCCGCCGATGTCGTCACGGCCTCGGGCACGGTACGGCTGTCGATCGGATTGGCGGGCCGCGGCCACCTCTCGAATGCCCTCGCCGCCACCGCCGTCGGCGTCGAGTTGGGGGTGCCGCTCGAGGCGATCGCCGATCGCCTCGGCGCGCTCGCTCCGGCTGACCATCGCGGCACGGTGATCCGCACTCCAGCCGGCGTGACGGTGCTCGACGACTCCTACAACTCGAGCCCGGCGGCACTGCACCGATCGCTCGAGGTGCTGGCCGCCAGTCGGCCGGCCGGCCGCCGCATCGCCGTGCTCGGCGAGATGCTGGAGCTGGGCGATCGGAGCCTGGGGCTGCACGACGAGTGCGGCCGTGCCGTGGCCGCCGCCGGCGTCGAACGTCTGGTCGCCATCGGCGGCGCTGCCGCCGGCCGCCTCGCCGCCGCGGCGGTGGCCGCCGGCATGCCGGCCGCCGCCGTCACCCACGTCGGCACCAGCGCCGAGGCGTCGGCCCTGGTCGCCGACCTCGCGCCGCCGGCGACCTCGTGCTCGTCAAGGGCTCGCGCGGCGTCGGCACCGAGGCCGTCGTCAGCCGCCTCGTCGCGGGAGGGGCGTGATGCTGTATCACCTCCTCTTCTCGTTCGCCCCGCAAGTCGGCGTGCTGAACGTGACGCGCTACATCACGTTCCGCACCGCTGCCGCCAGCATCACGGCGCTGCTCATCAGCCTGGTCTTGGGCCCGTGGCTGATCCGCAAGCTGCGGGCATTCCAGATCGGGCAGGTCATCCGCCAGGAAGGCCCGCAGTCGCACCGGGCCAAGGCCGGCACGCCGACCATGGGCGGGCTGCTGATCCTGGCGGCGTCGCTGGTGCCGACGCTGCTGTGGGCCGATCTCACCAACGTCTACATCTGGCTGGCGGTGCTGGCCACGGCGTCGTTCGGCGGCATCGGCTTCCTCGACGACTACTTGAAGATCACCCGGCGGTCGTCGGGCGGTCTGGCCGCGCGCTACAAGATGGGTCTGCAGATCGCCGTCGCCCTGGCGGTCGGCCTGGCGCTGATGTGGCTGGCGTCGAGAAACCTCTACAACACGCGGCTCATCTTCCCGTTCTTCAAGCAGCTGATTCCCGATCTCGGCTGGACCTACGTGCTGCTCGTGATGCTGGTCCTGGTCGGCTCCAGCAACGCCGTGAACCTGACCGACGGCCTCGACGGGCTGGCGATCAGCACCTTCGCGGTGGCGGCGGCGTGCTTCACGGCCCTCGCCTACGTGACCGGGCACGCCGTGTTCGCCGACTACCTGCTGCTGGTGCGCTTCCCGCCGGCGGCGGAGCTGACCGTGTTCTGCGGCGCGCTGGTCGGCGCCAGCCTCGGCTTCCTCTGGTACAACTGCTACCCGGCCGAGATCTTCATGGGCGACGTCGGATCGCTCGGGCTCGGCGGCGCGCTGGGCACGGTCGCGATTCTCATCAAGCAGGAGATCCTGCTCGCCATCGTCGGCGGCGTCTTCGTGGCCGAGGCGATGTCGGTCATCATCCAGGTCGGATCCTTCAAGCTCACCGGGCAGCGCGTGTTCCGGATGGCGCCGCTGCACCACCACTTCGAGCTCATCGGCTGGAGCGAGCCGAAGGTGATCACGCGGTTCCTGATCGCCGCGATCCTCTTCGCCCTGCTCAGCCTCACCACGCTGAAGCTGCGATGACGACGTCCACCCCCATCGCCTCGGGGCCCGGCCGGCCGCCCTTCACTGTCGCCGGCCGTCGTGTGCTGGTCGTCGGCGCGGCGCGCAGCGGCCTGGCCGCGGCGGAGCTGCTCGTGGCCCGCGGCGCGGCGGTGACGCTCACCGATCGGGCGGACACGGTGCCGGGCGAGGATCGGCTGCGGGCGATCGGCGTGGCCCTCGACCTGGGCGGCCACGACCGGGGGTTGTTCACCGCCTCCGATCTGATCGTGACCAGTCCTGGCGTGCCGCCCGAACTGGCCGAGCTGCAGGCCGCGCGCGCTGCCGCTGTGCCGGTGATTGGCGAGCTCGAGCTTGCCTGGCGCTGGCTCAAGGGCCGCGTCATCGCCATCACTGGCACCAAGGGCAAGTCGACGACGACCACGCTGGTCGGCCGGATGCTCGAGGCCTCGGGCCGGCGGGTGCTGGTCGGCGGCAACATCGGCGTGCCGCTCAGCGCCCACGTCGATCAGTCGACCCCCGACACGCTGCACGTCGTCGAGGCCAGCAGCTTCCAGCTCGAATCGACCGACACGTTCCATCCGTGGATTGCCGCGCTGTTGAACCTCTCGGCCGACCACCTCGACCGGCACCCGGATCTCGCCGCCTATGCCCGGGCCAAGGCCCGCGTCTTCGCCAACCAGACCCCCGCGGACTGGGCGGTCGTCGACGCCGACCAGCCGGCCACCCTCGAACTCGCCGCCAGCGGTCGTGCCCGGCAGCTGCGTTACTCGGCGGTCCGTCCGCTCGACGACGGCGTGTCGGTCAAGGACGGCGTCGTCTGGCATCGCACCTCGGAGGGCGACGTGGCGCTGGTGCCGCTGAGCGCCATCGAGCTGCACGGCCGGCACATGCGCTCCAACGTCGTCGCCGCCAGCGCCATCAGCCACCTCGCCGGCGCCTCGCCCGACGGCATGAGCCGCGCGCTGGCCGGGTTCACCGGCCTCGAGCACGTCATGGAGCCGGTGGCGACGGTCGGCGGCGTCCGGTTCGTCAACGACTCCAAGGCCACCAACGTCGACGCCGCCGGTCGCTCGATTGAGAGCTTCGACAAGGTGGTGGCGATCGTCGGTGGCAGGTACAAGGGCGGCCGCTTCGAGGATCTCGCGGCGCCGCTGGCGGCGCACGGCCGCGCGGTGGTGGCCCTGGGGGAGGCCCGCGCGATGGTGCGGGCGGCGCTCGAATCGACGATCACGGTCGAGGAGGCCAGCGACATGGCCGACGCCGTGCGTCGGGGCTTCGCCCTGGCGGCGCCAGACGGGGTCGTACTGCTGGCGCCGGCGTGCTCCAGCTTCGACATGTTCACGGACTACGCCGCGCGCGGGCGCGCGTTCAAGGAGGAGGTGAAGAAGCTCGGGGCTCGGGACTCGGGGCCCGGGGCTGGAACCCGATGACGCCCGGCGTGTTCAGCGCCCGGGCGATGGAGGGGCGCAGGAAGAGGTGAGCGAGCAGTGAGCAGTCATCAGCCGGGAGGCGGCGATTGGGAGCCGGTCGCTGGGAGCGCAGGCTTCCTCGGTCTGCGAGGCTGGTGTCCCAGTCCCCCGCCTGGCTGATGACTGCTGACCGCTCGCGACACATGCGGTCGCGGAGCGGCCGAACACCCGGGGGGTGTCCGGCAGGTTGTTTCGGTACATCGCCCTTCGCACTTTAGGGGCGCCCCGGGGCATTCGCCCAAGGGGGGGAGAGTATGGCGCGGAAGCTCCAGTCTGACAAGTGGCTGTTCCTGGCGACGCTGGCCCTGGTCTGCGTCAGCGTCGTCATGGTCTACAGCGCCTCGGCGGTGGTGGCCCTCGAGCGCTACCAGCAGCCCTATTACTTCGTCACCCGGCAGGTCCTCTATGCCCTGGCCGGCCTCGCGGTGCTGTCGATCGTGATGCGCATCGACTACCGCACCTACCGCAACGAGCAGCTCATCTGGGCCCTGGCCGGGGTCGTGGCCTTCATGCTCGTCGCGGTGCTGTTCGCCCGGCCGATCAACGGTTCGCGCCGCTGGTTCGGGCTCGGCGGGTTCGGCGTCCAGCCGTCGGAACTGGCCAAGGTGGCGGCCATTCTGTTCACGGCGCTGACCCTCGACCGGCGGATGCACCGGATCAACGACGTCAAGTACGCGCTCTTGCCGCTGGCGCTGATCGTCGGCGGCCTGGCCGGTTTGATCCTGCTCGAGCCCGACTTCGGGACGGCGGCCACGTTGAGCCTGATCGTCGGGGTGATGGTGGTCGGCGCCGGTCTTCGCCTTGGCTACATCGCCGGCCTGGCGGCGGTCGTGCTGCCCCTGGCTTACGTCGTGCTCGTCGCCGAACCGTACCGCTGGCGCCGGTTGGTGGCGTTCTGGAATCCCGAGGCCGACCCGCTCGGCGACGGCTTCCACCTGCTGCAGTCGCTCATCGCTGTGGGCAGCGGCGGCTGGTTGGGGCGGGGCCTGATGGGCGGCGTGCAGAAGCTCTTCTATCTGCCCGAGCCGCACACCGACTTCATCTTCGCGGTGATCGCCGAGGAGCTGGGCCTGCTCGGAGCGACGCTGGTCGTCGTCTGCTTCTGCGTGATCGCCTGGCGCGGCCTGCGCACCGCGGTCACCGCCCCCGATCGCTTCGGCGCCTTCCTCGCCCTGGGCATCACCACGATGGTGGTGGCCCAGGCGTTCCTGAACGTCAGCGTGGTGCTCGGGCTGATGCCCACCAAGGGCCTCCCCCTGCCGCTCGTGAGCAACGGCGGCTCGTCGCTGCTGGTCAACCTGGCCAGCCTCGGCGTCCTCCTCAACATCTCGCAGCACGCCGTCAACGACACGACGGCGGTGGAGCCGGGAGCCGCGTGATTGAAAGTGCTGATCGCCGGCGGCGGCACCGGTGGCCACCTCTATCCGGGGATTGCCGTGGCCGAGGAGCTGCGCCGCCGCGACGCCGCGACCACGGTGAGCTTCGTCGGGACCGGCCGCGGGCTGGAGAGCCGGGTGGTGCCGGGCCTGGGCTTCCCGCTCGACCTGATCCGCAGCGCCGGGCTGAAAGGCAAGGCGATCCCGGCGCTGGCGCGGGGCCTGGCGCTGCTGCCGTTGTCGGCCGCCGACGCGTGGCGTGTGATTTCCCGTCGCCGGCCCGACGTGGTGGTCGGCGTGGGTGGTTACAGCTCCGGTCCGGTGCTGCTGCTGGCGGCATTGCGCCGCATCCCGACGCTGTTGATGGAGCAGAACACCGCGCCCGGGTTCACCAACCGGGTGCTGGCGCGCTGGGTGCATGCCGCGGCGGTCAGCTACGACGAGACGCTGCGCTATTTCCCCGAGGTCGGCGTCGTCACCGGCAACCCGGTGCGGCGCCAGTTCCTGGAACGCGGAGGCGGCGATGAGCGGCGCTCCGGAGACGGCAGGGTGCACGTGCTGATCGTCGGCGGATCGCAGGGGGCGCGGGCCGTGAACGACGCGCTGCTGGCGGCGGCGCCGGCCTGGCCCGGCACGGCGCCAGGCTGGCAATCACGCACCAGACCGGTGAACGCGACCTGGCGCGGGTGCGCGACGGCTACGCCGCGGCGGGCTGCGCCGCCACCGTCGAGCCGTTCCTGCACGACATGCCGGCGCGGATGACGGCCGCCGACCTGGTGGTCTCGCGGGCCGGGGCGTCGACGCTGGCCGAGCTGACCATCCTCGGCAAGGCCATGGTCCTGGTGCCGTTGCCGACCGCAGCCGACGACCACCAGCGCAAGAACGCCGAGACGCTGGCCCGGGCCGGCGCGGCCGAGGTGATCGAGGAGCGCGACCTGACCGGCGAGCGGATCGCCGGCCTGGTGACCGGCGCTGGCCGCAGATTCGGGACGCCGGCTGCGGATGGCGGCGGCGGCCCGCGCGCTCGGCCGACCCGACGCGGCAGCCCGCGTCGCCGATCGTGTCGAGCAGCTGGCAGGAGTCCGGTGACGTGCTTGGACGAACCCGGCACGTGCACTTCGTGGGGGTGGGTGGGATCGGCATGAGCGGCATCGCCGAACTGCTGGCGAACCTGGGCTACACGGTCTCGGGGTCGGACCAGAAGCGGTCGGAGCAGACCGACCGGCTGGCCACGCTGGGCGTGTCGGTGGCCCACGGACATGCCGCCGCCCACGTGCACGGTGCCGACGTCGTGGTGGTCTCGTCGGCCGTGCCGGCCGACAACCCCGAGGTCGTCGAGGCGCGGGCCCGCGCCACTCCGGTGATTCCTCGGGCCGAGATGCTGGCCGAGCTGATGCGCCTGCGTACCGGCATCGCCGTGGCTGGAGCGCACGGCAAGACCTCGACCACGTCGATGATCGCGCTGGCGCTCGAACGCGCCGGCCTCGACCCGACCGCGGTGATCGGCGGACGGCTCCGCGCCTTCGGCAGCAACGCCCGGCTCGGCCGCGGCGAGTACATGGTGGCCGAGGCCGACGAGAGCGACCGCTCGTTCCTGAAGCTGTCGCCGACCATCGCGGTCATCACCAACGTCGATCGCGAGCACATGGAGGCCTACGGCGGCTTCGACGACCTGCAGCAGGCGTTCGTCGAGTTCGCCAACAAGGTGCCCTTCTACGGCGCGGTCATCGCCTGCGCCGACGATGCCGAGCTGGCCCGGCTGCTGCCGCGGATGACCCGTCGGGTGACCACCTACGGCATCGAGTCGGCCGCCGCCGTCGCCGCCACCGACGTGCGTCTCCACGGTTTCGGCAGCACCTGCACCGTGGTGCGTCGCCCGGCTTCGGTCGCGGCGTCCGACGGACCTCCGGCAGAGGCGCTCGGCTCGCTGCAGCTCCAGGTGCCAGGCCGTCATTCGGTGCTGAACGCGCTGGCGGCAGTGAGCGTCGGCCTCGAGCTCGGCGTGCCGTTCGAGGTCCTGGCCGCGGCGCTGGCGGCCTTCCAAGGCGCCGAACGGCGCTTCGAGCGTCGCGGGGTCGTCCACGGCATCACCGTGGTCGACGACTACGGCCACCACCCGACCGAGATCGCGGCGGTGATCGACGCCGCCCGCGCCGCCGCGCCGACCCGGGTCGTCGTCGCGTTCCAGCCGCACCGCTACTCGCGGACGGCCCAGCTGATGCCCGAATTCGCCGCCGCCCTGGCCGCTGCCGACGAAGTGGTGCTGACCGACATCTACGCGGCGGGCGAGGAGCCGATTCCGGGGGTCGACGTCGAGGCGCTCGCCGCCGCGGTCAACCGCCGGCGCGCCCGGCCGGTGTCGGTGGTGCGGGGGCTCGACCGGGTGGCTCCGGCGGTGGCGGCGCTGGCCGCGCCCGGCGACCTCGTGATCACGCTCGGGGCGGGCTCGATCGGCGGCGTGGCCGCCCAGGTGGTGTCGGAACTCGAGCGTCTGCACGGCCGGGAGGCGGCGTCGTGACCATCGGGTTGCCCTCGCCGTCCGACAAGCGCTTCCGCCGCGCCCAGGTGAAGCCGTCGGGTCGCAAGACCACCGGGCTGCGCCGCGTCGTGGTGGCGTTGAAGCTCGGCGTGCTCGGCGTGCTGGTCGCGCTCGGGGCGTGGCGCACGGTCACGCTGATCACCGAGTCGCCGGCGCTCCGTGTCGCCGAGATCGCGGTCCACGGCAACGACCGGCTGTCACGCGGGGAGGCCCTGGCGCTGCTGGCCGAGCTGCGTGGCCAGAACATCCTGCGGGTCGACCTCGACCAGTGGCGGGCCCGGCTGCTGACCTCGCCGTGGGTCGAATCGGCGGTCGTGCGCCGCGTTCTGCCGAGCACGCTCGACGTCGTGATCCGCGAGCGGGTGCCGATGGGGATCGCGCGCCTCGGCCGCGATCTCTACCTCGTCGATCAGCACGGCGTCGTCATCGACGAGTATGGCCCGGTCTACGCCGATCTCGATCTGCCGGTCATCGACGGCCTGGCATCGCCACCGAGAAACGGCGCGCCGCTGGTCGACGAACGCCGCACGGCGCTGGTCGCCCGGCTCCTCGGCGACGTCGCCGGCCACCAGCGGCTGGCGGCGCGGCTGTCGCAGATCGACGTCCGCGACGCCCACGACGCCGTGGTGCTGCTCGACGGCGACACCGTGATGCTGCGGCTCGGCGACCGCGACTTCGCCTCGCGACTGCAGGGCTACCTCGACGTCGCCGCGGCGCTCAAGGAACGGGTCGCCGCGATCGACACCGTCGACCTGCGATTCGGCGAACGGATGTACGTGCGGCCGCTCGGCGGCGATGGCGGCGGGCCCGAGCCCGCGTCGCGCGACGGCGGCGTCGGCGGACGGACGGGAGGGCAGTAGTGGCGCGAAACGAGCGGTACATCGTCGGCCTCGACATCGGCACGTCGAAGGTCTGCACGGTCGTCGGCGAGCTGGTCGACGGCGGCGGTCTCGACGTGATCGGCATCGGCCTGGCCGAGTCGAAGGGGCTCAAGCGCGGCGTGGTCATCAACCTCGAGGCCGCCGTCGACTCGATCAAGAAGTCGGTCGAAGAGGCCGAGCTGATGGCTGGCGTCGAGATCGGGTCGGCGCACCTGGCGATGAGCGGCCCGCACATCAAGGGCTTCAACAGCCGCGGCGTGGTCGCCGTCGCCGGCAAGAACCGCGAGATCACCCGCGAAGACGTCCGCCGCGCCATCGACGCCGCGCGCGCCGTGTCGCTGCCGGCCGGCCGCGAGGTGCTGCACGTGCTGCCGCAGGACTTCGTCGTCGACGAGCAGGACGGCATCGGCGCGCCGGTCGGGATGACCGGCGCCCGCCTCGAGGTCAACGTCCACATCGTGACCGGCGCGTCGACTTCCACCCAGAACCTGGTCGCCTGCGTCAACCGCGCCGGCATCGAGGTGGTCGACACGGTCATCGGCCAGCTCGCCGCCGCCGAGGCCGTGCTCACGCCCGACGAGAAGGAGCTGGGCGTGGCCTTGCTCGACATCGGCGGCGGCACCGCCGACCTGGCCATCTTCGAGCGCGGCTCGCTGTGGCACACCGCCGTCGTCGGCGTCGGCGGCGATCACTTCACCAACGACATCGCCGTCGGCCTGCGCACGCCGATCCCCGAGGCCGAGAAGGTCAAGCGCCGCTGCGGGTGCGCGCTGTCGGGGATGGTCGACGAAGACGAGACCATCGAGGTGGCCAGCGTCGGCGGCCGCCGCCCGCGGGTCATGGCCCGCGCGCATCCTCTCCGACATCCTGCAGCCGCGCGCCGAGGAGCTCTTCCACCTGGCCTGGGACGAGATCAGCAAGGCCGGCTACGAGAAGTCGCTCAATTCAGGGCTGGTGCTCACCGGCGGCGGCGCGGTCCTCGACGGGCTGTCCGAGATCGCCGAGCAGATCTTCGATCTCCCGATGCGGCGCGGGATGCCGGCCGGGGTCGGCGGCCTCGCCGATCACGTCAGCAACCCGGCGTGCGCGACCGCCGTCGGGCTCGTGCTCTACGCGCACCGTCACCGTCAGCTGGAGCCCGCGGCCGCGGGCGGCAGCGCCCTCGTGCGGATGTTCGGCCGGATTCGCACCGTGTTCAAGGAGTTCTTCTGATGGATGAATGGCTGAAACCAGGTCGGCAAGTCCGACGCGCCCGAGGCGCTTCGTCTGATGCTCGATGAGGAACTGCGCAGCGGCGCCAAGATCAAGGTGGTCGGCGTCGGCGGCGGCGGCGGCAACGCCGTGTCGCGGATGGTCGCGGCCGGGTTGTCGGGGGTCGAGTTCATGGTCGCCAACACCGACCACCAGGCCCTCAAGTCGAACCCGGCCCCGGTCAAGATCCAGATCGGCAGCAAGCTGACCAAGGGCCTCGGCGCCGGCGCCGACCCCAACGTCGGCCGGCAGGCGGCGCTCGAGGACACCGACGCGCTCATCTCGGCGCTGAGCGGCGCCGACATGGTGTTCGTCACCACCGGCCTCGGCGGCGGCACCGGTACCGGCGCGGCGCCGGTGATCGCCAGCCTGGCCACCGAGCTCGGCGCGCTGACCATCGCCGTGGTCACCAAGCCCTTCAAGTTCGAGGGCAAGAAGCGGCTGGTGCAGGCGGCACAGGGTCTCGAGGCGCTGCGCGATGCCGTCGACTCGGTGATCACCATTCCCAACGAGCGTCTGCTCGCCGTCATCGACCGGCAGACGTCGATGCTCGACGCCTTCGTCACCGCCGACGACGTCCTGCGTCAGGCGATCCAGGGCATCTCGGACCTCATCCTGGTGCCGGGGATCATCAACCTCGACTTCGCCGACGTGAAGGCGGTCATGCAGGGGATGGGCATGGCGATGATGGGCACGGCGACCGGCGAGGGGCACACGCGCGCCGTCGACGCCGCCAACCGCGCCGTGTCGAGTCCGCTGCTCGAGGACGCCTCGGTCAATGGCGCCCGCGGCGTGATCGTGAACGTGACCGGCGGCCCCGACATGTCGCTGATGGAAGTGAACGAGGCGATGTCGATCATCCACGAGGCGGCCCACGAAGACGCCAACATCATCTTCGGCGCGGTGGTGGATCCGACGCTGTCCGGCCGGGTCAAGATCACGGTCATCGCCACCGGCTTCGACCAGGGCCGCCCGCGTACGCTCCCGGTCTCGCCGAGCTCCACGCCGGTGGACCTCTCGAACTACAGCGCGCACCTGCGGGCCGGGGCCGGCTCGTATGCCATCGACGCCACGCACTCGTCGCCGCGTATCCCGATCACGCGGCGGGCGCCCGTCGAACTGCCGTTGCAGCGTGTGGCCGTCGGCGGTGGCACCGCCGAGGGCCTCGAGCCCGGCGAAGTCGACCTGACGATGGAGCTCGAGGTGCCGGCGTTCCTGCGCCGCCAGAACGAATAGGCCGCCGACCGGATTCCGGGCGGCACCGCCCCCGGGTAGTACACTGGCAGGCGGGGATCGACGCGATCTCCGCCCGATGCAGAACTGGCACCAGCGCGACGCCGCGCGACAGACCCTGGCCCGTGAGGTGGGCTACGTGCAGAAGCCGCACGTGGACCGCATGCGGGTCGGGCTGGCCTTCCCCAACACGTATTTCGTGGGGATGTCGAACCTCGGCTTCCAGACCGTCTACCGGCTCTTCAACGACCACCCCGACACGGTCTGCGAGCGGGTGTTCCTGCCCCCCAAGCAGGAGCTGCAGGCGCTGGTCGAGCAGAATGCGCGTCTCGTCACCCTCGAGTCGCAGACCCCGCTCAACGACCTCGACGTGCTCGCCTTCTCGGTCTCCTTCGAGTGGGACTACACCAACGTGCTGACGATGCTGCGCCTGGCCGGCCTGCCGCTGCGCGCGGCCGATCGCGACCATCGTCACCCGCTGGTCGTGATCGGCGGGGCCATCACCTTCGTGAACCCGGAGCCGCTGGCGCTCTTCGCCGACGTGATCGCCGCCGGCGAAGGCGAAGTGCTGGTCCCGTCGCTGCTCGGCGCCGTGTCGCGCGCCAGCTCCCGTGCCGACCTGCTCGTGAAGCTGGCCGCCGAGCGCGGCTTCTACGTCCCGTCGTTCTACGACGTGCACTACGGCGCCGACGGGACCATCGACGCCTACGTGCCGCGCCCGGGCACCGGCGCCCCGGCCGTCGTCAAGAAGGCGGCGGTCAAGACCACCGAGGCGCTCGACCCGCCGGCGACGTCGATCTTCACCCCCGACACCGAGTTCGGATCACGCTTCCTCATCGAAGTGGTTCGCGGCTGCGCCAACCTGTGCCGGTTCTGCTGGGCCGGCTATAACTACCTGCCGGTACGCGCGTTCCCGACCGAGCGGATCCTCGAGCTGGCGCGGGCGGCCCGCGCCCATGCCAACCGTGTCGGCCTGGTGTCGATCGCGCTGTGCGATCACCCCGACATCGAGCACATCCTCAGGAGCCTCGCCGAGATGGGCTATTCGATCAGCCCGGCATCGCTGCGTCTCGACGACCTGACGCCGACGATCGTGCGGCTGCTGCGCGAGAGCGGCGAGCGCACGCTGACGATCGCGCCCGAGACCGGGTCGGACCGGCTGCGCCGGGTGATCAACAAGACCGTCACCAACGACGAGATCCTCGAGAAGGCCGAGCTCATCTTCTCCCACGGATTCGAGAACCTGAAGCTGTACTACATGATCGGCCTCCCGACCGAGACCGACGAGGATCTGGTCGCCCTGCGCGACCAGACCGTGCAGCTCCGCGACATCATGCTGAAGTACGCCAAGGGGCGCGGGCACGCCGGGCGCATCGTCGGCAGCGTGAATCCGCTGGTGCCCAAGCCGGGCACCAGCTACCAGCGACTGGCGATGGTCGACACGCGTGACATCGAACGCAAGATGAAGCGGCTGCACGGCCTGGTCGCCGGCCTCGAGCACGTCTACTTCTCGATCAAGAGCGAGCGCCATTCCTACTACCAGGCGCTGATGTCGCTCGGCGACCGGCGCGTGGCGCCGGCGATCGAGGCGGCCGAACGCAACGGCGGGCAGTGGCGGCCGGCGGTGCAGGAATCGGGCGTCGACGCCGACTTCTACATCTACCGCGATCGGTCGGCCGACCGCGTGTTGCCGTGGGACATCATCGACGGCGGCATGAAGGACGCGTTCTTCCGGAACGAGTTCGCCAAGGGCCAGCGCGAGGAGTGGACGCTGCCGCCCAAGCGCCAGCAGGAGAACGCGCGCCTGCTGCCGATGTTGTCGTGATCGGGCGGCGGCCTCACCACGGGCTGGCGGCCGACTCTCCCGGCGGATCCGCGGTCTGCTCGGCGGCCTGGGCCTCGACCTGCGCGTATGCGCTCAGCACCAGGTCGCGCACGTGATCCTGGGCCTTGACGTCGGACAGCGGACGGAGCAGAGCGTAGCTGCGGCGTTCGCCGTTCACGGAGTACTGCCGGGCCGGAAACGTGACGTTGCGGCCCGAGCCGTTGCGGCGTTCCCAGACGGCGAAGCCCAGCAGCTTCAGACCGGCGAGTGGGCCGTCGTCGAAATGGAGTTCGGCATCCGCCAGCTTGCCCACGGGGCTGCCCTTGTCGTTTGGCGAGATCTTGACCTGCATACGTATGCTCCTGTCGCGCCCTGGTGATCCGCGCGTTTGCGTCACGACGCTTCAATCGCCGTGCCACGGCCGCCGCCGGGGCCGACACCGCGTCGATTGGCACCGATCGGCGTGGCGGCGTTCAGCCGTCCGTCGCGATTCGACAACCGGCGTTGCCGGACTCCTGATCGAGGTCTCGGGTCGCGTATGAACCGACCTGAGCCGGGTCGCGGATTCCGGTGGGACGACGGGCCGGCCGGCGCGATCCTGCGCTGCGCGCCGCTCGCCGAGGTGGCGCGCCACGCGTTCACCTCCCGTCAACTGGAGTTACCCGGCGCCAACGGCACGGGGTGGGCCAAGGCGGCAGCGCTCGTGGCCTGCGCCGCCGACGCGGTGCACCGGACCCGCCAGGTCCACGGCGCGACCGTGCACGTCGTGGACGCTGCGGTCGCGTGCGCGGAGCCGCCGCCGGCCGACGCCCTGGTGACCGTTGTGCCTGGAGCCGCGGTGGCGGTGGTCACCGCCGACTGCGTGCCGATCCTGCTGGCCGACCAGGTCACCGGCGCCGTCGGCGCCGTGCACGCCGGCTGGCGCGGCACCGCGGCCGACGTCGCCGGCGCCGCCGTCCGCACCATGGCTGCAGAGTGGGCGGTGCCAGCCGGGCGGCTGGTCGCCGCCATCGGGCCGAGCATCGGCGCGTGCTGCTACGACGTCGGGGAAGAGCTGCTCGAGGCCTTCGCCGCCGCCGGGCACGACGCTGCCGCGCGCGACCGATGGTTCACCCGCGACGCCGACGGTCGGCCGCGCCTCGATCTCTGGGCCGCCAACCGCGACTTGCTGGTCCGGGCCGGCCTGTCAGCCGATCGAATCCACGTCGCCGGTCTGTGCACGAAGACCCATCTCGGCTGGTTCGAGTCGTATCGTGCGGCGGGCCACCGCGCCGGCCGGATGGCCGCGATCATCCGGAGCACCGAACCGCGGCTAGCGGCTAGGGACTAGCGGCTGGTGGATCACGCTGCCACGCTGACAAGCAGCCAATCAGTTCTGGTTCTCGGCCGACAGCCGCGAGAGCGTGTTTTCTAGCCGCTAGCCGCTAGCCGCTAGCCGCTAGCCGCTGATCCACTATCCGTTCGCGTCCATCCCCAGATTGGACAGCCGGTCGGCGTCCTTGTTCAGCTCGCGCCGCACGTGCTCGAAGGTGACCACGCCGAGCTGCCCGGCCAGGCGCTGCGCCTCGCGATACAGCGGGATCAAGCGCTCGTTCTTGACGCGGAAGTTGCCGCGCATCTGCTCGACCAGCAGCAGCGAGTCGGCCCGGATGTGCAGCCGCGATACACCCCGCTCCTGCGCCCAGCGGAGCGCGGCCAGCAGGCCGTTGTATTCGGCGACGTTGTTGGTGGCCTTGCCGAGCGGCGCGAACAGCTCCGCCAGCACCGTGCCGTCGTCATCGACGATGTAGGCGCCGTAGCCTGCGGGCCCGGGATTGCCGCGGGCGCCGCCGTCGATGTAGGCGGTGATCAAGGCAGGGACCGGGGACCGGGGACCAGGGACCGGGAGCTGATCACGTCGCCGACGGCGTAGCGTCGGGCGCCGGGGCCTCGCTCTCGTCGGGCTTGGGCGGCGGGACGTAGTAGAGGATGCGCACGCAGCTCTCGCACTGGATGATCTGATCGCCGCTGCGGATCTGGTTGTAGAGGTGGGGCCGGATGCGGACGCGGCAGGCCTCACACAGGCCGTCGACCGCCCGAGCCATCGCCGTCCCCTTGCGGCCCTTCAGCACCGTCTCGAAGGTGGCGAGCAGCCGCGGCTCGATGGTCTTGATCAGCTCGGCGCGTTCGGCTTGCAGCGTCGTCAGGCTGGCGGTCAACGTCGACGCCTCGGTCTCGATCTCGGACTTCTGCGCCGCGATCCGCTTCTTGTCGGCGGCCAGCGTCGCCTCGCCGGCCTTGACCGTCGCGCTGAGCTCGTCGCCCTCGAGCATCCGCACCAGCACCTGCTCCTCGATCCGCTGCACCTCGGTCGTGAAGGTGGCGATTTCGTGCTGCAGGGCGTGGAACTGCCGGTTGTCCTTGGCCTCCATCAGCTGATCTTTGTACTTGGAGACCTTCTGCTGAGCGGCGGCGGCCTCCTTCTCGAGGTCACGCCGCGCCGCCTGACTCTCGGTCAGCGCCGCCCTCGCCCGCTCGAGCGCCGCGGTCGCATCGGCCAGCTGGGCGTCGAGGGTGCCAATCCGCGCCGGAGCGTCAGCCACGCGCCGCCGCGCGTCCTCGGCTCGGGTTTCCACGGACTGGAGCGCGAGCAGGGCGGTGAGCGCAGGCAGCATTGCCGGTCAAGGATATCCCAGGCGAGTCTGGGTACACTCAGCGCCACCCCGATGACCTCACGCACGCGCATTTCGCCCGGCCTCGCCGCCACTTTGCTCGCCATGCTGATCCCGGGCCACGCCGGGGCACAGATCCACGCCAATCCAGCGCTGGCGTCGAGTGCCCCTGTGGAGCAGACGGCCCACGGGCCGCGCCCGGCGCTGCCGATCCTCGACGCCTTCGACGGCCTCGGCGTCGACCGTCACGCCGGCGACGCACCGCCGCGCAATCCGTCCGACAACAGCCTGGCCGTGGGGCCCGACCATCTCGTCCAGACCGTGAACTCCCAGATCGCGGTGTTCACCAAGCGCGGCGCCCGGTTCGACGCCAGCGGGCGGCCGTTGTTCGGGCCGGTGGCGACCAATGCGGTCTTCGCCGGGCACGGCGAGGTGTGCGGCAGCCGCGCCAACGGCGACGCCGTCGTTCGCTACGACCAGCTCGCCGGGCGATGGTTGGTCGTGATGCCCATCTTCCGGCGCGCGGTGCCTCCGGCGAGCGGCGCCGGCGCGGTCGCTCCGCCCGGTGTCGCCGCCCGGCCTGGTCAGGCCTCCGACCCCGGCCCGCCGGTTGCGCCCGGCGCGCCGCCGCCGACCGCCGGCACGGGTGCATCGGAGGACGGCAGCTACGCCATCTGCTACGCGATCAGCACCAACGCCGATCCCCTCGGCCCCTATCACCGCTACGTCTTCGCGCGCACGCTCTTCCCCGACTACCCGCGCCCGGCGGTGTGGCCCGACGGCTACTACCTGCCGACCAGCACCGGCGACGAGGTGATCGAGAAGCACGTCTGCGTCGTCGACCGGACCCGGATGCTCGCCGGCCAACCCGCCACCGAGCAGTGCCTGGTCGTCGACGGAGCGAACTTCCTGAACACTGCCGACCTCGACGGGCAGACGCTGCCACCGCCCGGCGCGCCCAACATCGTCATGGCGACCGGCGGCACCCAGCTCCGCAACGACATCGACGACGACGGCATCCATGTGTGGCAGGTCCACGTTGACTGGACGCGGCCGGAGCTGACGCACATCGCCGGGCCGCGCAAGATCGAGGTCGCGCCGTATCGCTACCTGTGCGGCGGCCAGCTCACCCACTGCGTGCCGCAACCAGGCGTGGAACGCCGCCTCGATGCCCAGGGCGACAAGCTCATGGCCCGGCTGATCTATCGCCACCTCGAAGGCCGCGAGTCGCTCGTCGCCGTGCACTCGGTCGACACCGCCGCCGGTGGCGGCGGCGTGCGCTGGTACGAATTCCGTCTCGACCGGAACCGGGACCCCCAGCTCTTCCAGCAGGGCACCTTCGCCCCCGACGGCGCGTATCGCTGGATGGCCAGCCCGGCGATCGACCGCCAGGGCAACATCGCCATCGGCTACTCCTTCGGCGACGCCACCCACTTCCCCGGCCAGCGGATCGCGGGCCGGCTGGCCGAGGATCCACCGGGCGTGCTGACGTTCCACGAGAGCGTGCTGGCCGAGGGCGAGGCGGCGCAGACCACGACGATACGCTGGGAGGACTACACGCAGACCGCTGTCGATCCGGTCGACGACTGCACCATCTGGTACGTCGGCGACTACCTGAAGGCCGGCGCGGCGAGCTACTCGACGCGGATCGGGGCCGTCCGCTTCCCGCAGTGCGCGCCCCGCTGAGCGCCGCTCACATCCACTTCGCCTGGCGGAAGCGGTAGACGAGGTAGAGGTCGATCAGCACCATCACCAGCAGCGCCACCGGATAGCCCCACACCCAGCGCAGCTCCGGCATCTGCTCGAAGTTCATCCCGTAGATGCCGGCCACCATCGTCGGCACGGCCACCAGCGCGGCGTAGGCGGCCAGCCGCTTGGTGACCTCGTTGTCGGCGATGGTCAGCAGCGCCAGGTTCATCGACGCGGCGGCGGTCACCATGTCGCGCAGGTTGTCGATCGACTGGTGCAGCCGCAGCAGGTGGTCGTAGACGTCGCGGAAGTAGTCGTGCAGGCCGGCGCAGATCGGCGGCACGCGGCCGCCGTGCAGCTTGGCGGCCACTTCCAGCAGCGGTCCCGAGACGTGGTCGAGCGTCGCCAGCTTGCGCTTCAGGATGTAGAGCGATTCGATCTGCGACCGCGAGGTCTCGCCGGCGAAGATGCGCTCCTCGAGCTGCTCGATCTCGTCGGTGATCCGGTCGAGCACCGGGAAATAGCGGTCGACAACCGTGTCCATCAGCGCGTAGAGGACGTAGGCGGGGCCGTGCCGCAGCAACTCGGGTTCCTGCTCGCACCGGCGGCGGACTTCGGTGAAGCCGTGCTGGGCGCCGCGGCGCACCGAGATGACGTACTGCGGGCCGACGAACACCGCAACCTCGCCGGTCTGCAGTTCGTCGTCCGGCCACTCGACCATCTGCAGCACCACGAACAGCGACGCGCCGTACTCCTCGAGCTTCGGACGCTGGTGGCCGTGCTGGGCGTCCTCGACCGCCAGCTCGTGGAGCCCGAACTCGGCCTGGAGCGACTCGCAGCTCGCTCGCCTCGGGATCCTTCAACGCCACCCACACGAAGCAGCCGGGCCGCGACAGGTGCGTTCGGATCTCGCTGACGGGGATGTCCGCCAGACGCTCTCCCCGCTCGTAGACGACGCAGTTGACGAGCATGTCGTGGGTGTCGAAATGGTGGGCCCACCTGGACTTGAACCAGGGACCAACCGGTTATGAGCCGGCCGCTCTAACCACTGAGCTATGGGCCCTCAAGAACAGGGAACGGGGACGAGGGACCGGGGACCAGGAACGTGCCCGCTCGCGCCGGGTCAAGGATAACGCACCATTCCCGGGCGCCGCCGGCCGATTGCATCGCTGCCCGGGACACCGTATCGTGGGCAGCCTGATGGCACCATTCCACGCCTCGACCCTCCCGGTCCGGTTCCGCTCGATTCGTGTGCTGCTTGCGCTGGCGGTCGGTGGCGTCGGGCTGACCGCGCAAGAGGGGCGAACACCGGCGCCGGCGGCCCCGCTGGTCAAGACGGCGCTCCACGACTTCCGGGTCGAGACGTTCATCCCCGGGCTGGTGCATGTGCACTCGATGGCGTTCACGCCCGAGGGCGACATGCTGGTCACCGAACGTCCGGGCCGGCTGCGGATTGTCCGCCAGGGGCAGCTGGTGCCGACGCCGGTGGCCGGCCTGCCCGACGTCCTCTACCTCGGCAACGGCGCGACGTCGCAGGACGGCATCGAACAGGCGGGGATGCGCGACGTCGTCCTGCATCCCCAGTTCGCCACCAACCGGCTGCTGTATCTCAGCTACGTCAAACCCGGTCCCAACGGCTTCGGCAACCTGGCCGTGGCCCGCGGCCGCTTCGAGAACGACCGGCTCACCGACGTGCAGGACATCTTCCTGGCCAACGCGCCCGGCAACGGCACCAATCGCAGCTCGATGTGGGGCGGCCGTCTGGCGTTCGACAATCAGGGCTATCTCTTCATCACCCTCGGCGATCGCCAATGGCCGGCGGTGCCGGACCTGAACCGCCATCCTGCCCAGGACCTGCTGACGCACAACGGCAAGACGGTGCGGCTCCACGACGACGGCCGGGTACCGAAGGACAACCCGTTCGTCGGCATGCCGCACGCGCTGCCGGAGATCTGGAGCCGCGGCCACCGCAACGCGCAGGGCATGGCCTTCGATCCTGTCACTGGCGACCTCTGGCAGAACGAGCACGGCCCGCAGGGCGGCGACGAGCTGAACCTGATCCAGCCGAAGGCCAACTACGGCTGGCCGGTGATCGGCTATGGCGTGAACTACACCACCGGCAAGGCGATCCACGAAGGCACGATGAAGGAGGGGATGACCCCGCCGGCCTACGTCTGGGTGCCGTCGATCGGCGTGTCGGGGATGATCTTCTACAGCGGCGATCGCTTCCGCGGCTGGAAAGGCGACATCCTGGTTGGCGGGATGCGAGGTCAGCGGCTGATGCGGCTGCGGCTGAAGGATCGGAAGGTAGTCGGCGAAGAGGTGCTGATCCAGGACATGGGCCGCATGCGCGACGTGCAGCAGGGACCTGATGGCTCCATCTACGTCGCTATCGACGCCGTCGTGCGCGGCAAGGACGGCGAGCCGACGCCGATCTACCGTCTCGTGCCGGTCGAGCGCCGGTAAGCGAGGCATGACCGGCACGCCGTTGACGCGGCGGCACTGGGCGCCCGGCGCGCTGCTAGTCGTGGCGGCTCTCGTCGCCGGCACCGCCGCCGCGCCGACGGCGCGGCAGTCGGCGCCGGGTGTCGTCTATCGCAACGTCGCCGTGCCGATGCGCGACGGCGTCATCCTGCGCGCCGACATCCGGCGTCCCGCCGGCGACGGCCGTCATCCCACCCTGGTCTACCGCACGCCTTACGATAAGACGCCGACCGCCGACGGCGACCTCGTCGCCAAGGCGGTCGCCCGCGGCTACGCCGTGGTCGTTCAGGACGTGCGCGGCCGCTATGCCTCCGACGGCGCGTTCCGCGCCTACGAGCAGGAAGGCCGCGACGGCTACGACACCATCGAATGGGCCGCGGCGCAGCCGTGGTCGAACGGCCGGGTCGGCACCTTCGGACTGTCCTACCCGGGCGCCGTCCAATGGCTGGCGGCGATTGAGTCGCCGCCGCACCTGGTGGCGATGGTGCCGGCGATGACCTTCGCCTCGCCGATGCATTTCTGGTACACCGGTGGTGTCTGGGACGGCTCGTGGCTAGCGTGGACCTGGCTCAACATGGCGCCCGACCTCCGACGCCGGTTGAACCTTCCCGGTCCGCGCACCGCTGACGCGGCCCGCGCGGCGTGGCGCGCGGACGGCCGGGCCGCGCAGGCGTTCCTGCCGCTGGCCGACCTGCCGCAGCTGAAGGGGGTGGCCGACTGGTACTACGACTGGATGCGTCATCCGCCGTATGACCCGTGGTGGAACTGGGCCGAGCTCACCGACAAGTACGCCCGCGTGTCGGCCGCGGTGCTCAACCTCAGCGGCTGGCACGACGAGATGTATGGGCCGTCGGGGGCGACGACGAACTTCGCCGGGCTCGTGCGCTCGCGCGGCGGACGAGCGCGCGAGGCACGCACCCAGGTAGTAGTCGGGCCGTGGACGCACGGGTCCGAGTGGGCCGACACCCGCGTCGGCCAACGTGAGATGGGCGCGGCCTCGGCGCTCGACTACGACGCGTTGGTGCTCGACTGGATGGACCGATGGGTGCAGGAGGTGGCCAACGGCGTCGAACGCCGGTCGCCGGTTCGCCTGTACGCGATGGGCGCCAACGCCTGGCGCGAGGGCGAGGCGTGGCCACCGCCCGCCGACCGCCGTGCCCTCTACCTCGGCGGCTACCCGTCGACCGGTCGACCCGGCACCCTGTCGTGGATCCAGCCGGACGTCAACGTTCGAGCGTCGTTCGTGTCGGATGCCGCCGATCCGGTGCGCGATCCGCACGACGGCGACGCCGGCGGTCTCGACTTCCGCGCGCTCACCTCGATACCGGGGGTGCTCACGTACGAGACCGCGCCGCTCGACGACGACCTCGAGGTCGCCGGTCCGATTGCCGCCGAGATCTACATCCTGTCGGACCAGCCGGACACCGATCTGTGGGTCAAGCTGCTCGACGTCGCGCCCGATGGCACCGCCTTCAGCCTGATGAGCACCGGGCTCGACGTGATCCGGGCCAGCTACCGTCACCGCACGCCCGAGCGCGAACTGCTGTCGCCGGGCGAGATCTACCGCCTCGATCTCGACACGCTGATGACCGCCAACCGGTTCCAGCGCGGCCATCGCATCCGGGTCGCGATCATGGCGAGCTTCGCGCCGAACATGTCACGCAACCTGCATACCGGCCAGCTGGAGTTCGACGCGAAGAAGACCGCGGTCGCCCGGATCGCCGTGCACTCCGGTCCCGACTACGGCTCGCGAATCGTCCTGCCGGTCGTGAAGTAGGGCAGTGGCGCGGCCGGCGCTGCCGCGCGATTACAGTCTCAGCCCAGCGGAAGCCCAGAACTGCACGCGCACTCGTCTTCCGTGCGCACGACCGTCCCAGAGATTCGTCGGGACCGGGGACGACTAGTCGGTCCGGCCAACGGCCCGCGGGCCGATCGACGATCGGCATTCCTGGGCTGATTGGTGCTGGATTGGCAGGGTCACTCCTGCTGGCATGCCGCGTGCTGATGACCCTGGCGTCCGTGACCGTCTTCCATCAGGAGAAACTCATGACAAGAATGCTTCGCGCCCGATCGGGCGCGATTGCGCGAACGGCGCTGGTCGCGCTGGTCGCGCTCGCCGCGAACGCGGCGAGCGCCGGCGCCGACCCCCTCCCCCGCGATACCCGATCGTGGGGGCCGATCAACGGAGTCACCGTTACGTTCTCGGTGCCCGAAACATATTCGAGCTGCGTCTCGGCCGGGCTCACCGACGTACTCACCACCACCGGGGTCCCGAACAATTGGCGTCTCCGTGGGCAGGTCAACGTCGGCTACAGCGACCCCAACGGCGCCTTCATCATCACGGACGTCGTCCCCGTCGATCAGTCCGGGAATCTCGACCTGGTGATTTCGTATCCTCCGCACTCGGAGATTGAGCTGAACTCGAACGGGATCTTCGAGTACCGCGTCGAACCGCAGATCGAAATCTACGACGAGAACGGGCAGAAGGTGTTCTGGGTCGGCGGCGACCTCGCCCGCGCTGCTGGTACGCTCGGGCCGGGCGGGCAGGATTGGGACGTGTTTTGCGGCGCCCCACCGCCGCCGCCCCCGCCACCCCCGCCCACCGTGGGTGGTTGCACCCCCGGCTACTGGAAGCAGGAACAGCACTTCGACTCGTACGTCGGGACCGGGATTGCACCCGGCACGTCGTTCAACAGCATCTTCGTGGGCTATCCGCTCGCCGATATCGTGTGGTACTTCGCACTCGACGGCGGTGGCGGGCCGGGCCTGGAGGGCGCGCTCAAGATCCTGAGGCGAGCCGCGGCCGCCGCATACTTGAACGCGGCGAAGCTGAACTACGGGGCGTCGACGGCACGGGTCGTGGCCGCCGTGACCAACGCGGCCGCCAGCAACAATCGCAACACGATCCTGTCGCTCGCGAGCCTCCTGGACAGGCTGAACAACCAGGGCTGCCCGCTCAACTGAGCGGCAATCCCGCTCAGACCCGGCGCCGTCCGTCACCATGGGTGGCGGACGGCGTCGTCGTGTCGGCGCCTGACGGGCTCAGTTCGCTAACTCATCGCGTACATCAGCATGAACGGGATCGCCAGGGCGCTCCCGATCATGATCAACCCGACCGGAATCCAGATGAGCAACAGGTCGTCCATGACTTGAAAGTGTAGCATCCGCGTTGACGGCGGCGGTCGGTGCGTCGGCACGGCTCGTCGCGGGTTCGGGATTCGCCGCCGGTCGCCCACCGGACGAGATAGACTCGGGGAATCATGATGTCGAACTCGCGAATTGCCTTCACGACAGCGGTAGCGATCGCGGCGCTGGCGACGTCGCTGTCAGCGGCGATCAAGTTCACGTCGACCTGGAAGTCGATGGACGCCGGCACCGTGACCTTCGCCGGCAAGAAGGTCGCGGCGCTGGTCATCTCGAACGACGACTCGCTGCGCGTCGCCGGCGAGGAGTCGCTGGTCCGTGAGTTGAGCGCGCGCGGAATCCAGGCCGTCGCCACCTACCGCATCGCGCCCAAGGAGGAGCTGCTCAAGGGCGAGACCGCCAAGGTCTGGTTCGAACGAGCGGCGGTCGAAGGGGTCGTGGCGGTGCGGCCGGTCAGCGTCGACACCGGGCGGCGTTACACCTCGGCGACGTGGGTGGACACGTCCTACAGCACGCTGTGGGGCTACTACGGCTATGGCTGGGGAGCCGTCTACGTCCCGGGCTCCTCCCGCGTCGAGACCGATGTCGTCGTCGAGACGACGATCTACAGCGTGTCGCGCAACGCCCTGTTGTGGGCCGCCGTCACGGAGACCACCAATGCCCGCGACCTGCCGAAGTTCGTCGAGGAGCTGGTCAAGCGCTCGGTCGAGGCGCTGCACGAGCAGGGGCTGGCCAAGCGCGTCGCGAAGTAGTTCGGACCTCGTCCTCCCTCCGGTAAGCGGTCACCTGCGTATTGCGCTGCTCACAAGCGGCAATCGGCTGGCCCCTGCGACCCGACATCGCTGCTGTTCGTCTGGCCCGGCGCAGACAACCCCAGGTACGCCGCTTGCAAATCTCGCCCCCAAAGCCTCTCGGCGCCAGGGAACCCGGCCGACATGATTCGCGTTCGCATTCGGTGGAGTCGAACGATTCGGCCGGCCGGGTCAGCCTGGACCGCTGGCATGATTGCGCTGCTATTCGGCGCGGCGCTCGCCGTTATCGCCCCGCTGGGAGTTGCCGTGGTCGCGGCTCGCGAGCTGCATCACGTCTACGCCGGCCGCGACGACCTCCCCGATCTCGACGCCTTCATCCGATTCGAGCTTCCGACCGTCGGCCGCATCTACGACGCCAACGGCGAGCCGCTCGTCGAACTGGCCGACCAGTACCGCGACATCACGCCCTACGACGACATCCCGCCGGTCGTCCGTCAGGCGATTCTCGCCGCCGAGGACAAGCGCTTCTTCGCGCATGACGGCGTCGACTACCTCAGCATTCCGCGCGTGTTCAGCAAGGTGCGGATCGGCGCCCTGGCCCGACGCCTGGCCTGGGGAGCACGGCCGGGCCTCGGGCGCGGACCGGCGATCTTTCCCCAGGGCGGATCGACCATCACCCAACAGCTCGTGCGCGGCGTCTTTCTCCAGGCGCAGACCGCCGTCGAGAACAGCCACCAGCTTCGGGCCGATGGCGCCCTGCCGCGTGCGCTGGCCGCGCTGATCGGCGCGCGGAACGTCAACATGGCCGTCAGGAAGCGCGAGGAGCTACGGCTCTCGTTCTGGATCGAGCAGCAGATGCGCGCCCGGTTCGGGTCCAAGCGCCGCGCCAAGGAAGAGATTCTCGCGCGCTACGTGAGCCTGGTCTACATGGGCCATGGGCAGTACGGATTCGCCCGGGCCGCCGAGCACTATTTCGGCCAGCCGCTGTCGACCTTCACCGCCGATGACGTCGACAAGGCGGCGCTGCTGGCGAGTGTCCCCAAGGCTCCGCGCGACTACGCCCCGGCCGAGAACGGCGCGGTCGTGCTGCGCCGACGGAACCAGGTCCTGGCGCTGATGGCCGCCGCCGGCTCTCTGTCGGCAGACCGGCTGACCGCGGCCCAACAACGGCCCCTGCCCGCGGTGCGCCCGCATGCCGCCCCGCCCCCGTGGACGTCGGCCGTGGTCGAACATGTTCTCGACGAACTCGGCACCAGGGCCAGCCTCGAAATCGACGACCTTCGGCAGGGGCGTGTCCAGGTGTACTCGACCGTCGACGGCCGGGTACAGCGGATTGTGAGCGATGCCCTCGAGCACGGCTTGGAGCGTTACGAACGGCGATACCCCCGGGCAACGGGCATCGTTCAAGGCTCGGTGGTCGTGCTGAACAACCGCGATGGGAGCATCCTGGCCGAAACCGGCGGGCGTCAGGTGTTCCAGGGCCGCGAGACGGCCCATAGCGACTTCAACCGGGCCCGGCAGGCGATGCGACAGCCCGGATCCACCATGAAGCCGTTCGTATATCTGGCCGCGTTCGAGCGCGGCGACTTCACGCTGGAGACACTGGTGTCCGACGAGCCGATCAGTGTGCCGAACGGCACCGGTGGCGCACCGAAGTGGATCGCCAACTACGACGGCAAGTTCAAGGGCCTGATTCCGATGCGGGAGGCGCTCGCCGAATCGAGGAACGCGGCCGCGATCTGGATCACCGGGAAGATCGGCATCGACGCCGTCCTTCGCACGTCACGCGCGCTCGGGGTCCAGACCCGTTTGCAGCGGTATGCGACGACGTCGTTGGGCGCTTCGGAAGTGACCTTGCTGGAACTGGCGACGGCCTACCGGACGATCGCCTCGGGACTGGTCGCCCAACCCTACGTCGTTCGTCAGGTCCTCCGCGGGCCGGATCAGCCGGTGGCGATGCGCCGCCAGGGCCCGGTCCCGCTCGGGGTGGATGCCGACACGATCGCGCTGATTCAGGAGGGCCTTCGCGGCGTGGTCCGCATGCCGACCGGCACCGCCCACGCGCTCACCGGACCGGCCTTTCCGATCGCGGTGATGGGCAAGACCGGCACGACCAACGACTTCAAGGATGCCCTCTTCGTCGGCTCGACCTATGGCGTCGACGGGATCACGGTCGCGGTCCGCATCGGCTTCGACGATGGTCGTTCACTCGGGCCGAGGGAAACCGGTGGCCGAGTCGCCCTTCCGGTGTTCCGGGAGGTGATGCAGCGCGTCTACGAGAGTCGGATTACCGGCGCAGCCCCGTCGTTCCCGCCGCGAATCGAACAGCGCATCACGCAGTACCTGACCAAGCCGATGCCGCCCGCGCTCGTCGCCGACGCCACCACCCCGGTGGCCATGAGCCTCCGGCCGGCGACGCGGTAGGTGCGGCACAGCCCCAGACAAGAAAAGGGCCGGCGCGCGTCGGCGTGCCGGCCCTGGTTCTTCCCCGGTCCCGGGTCCCTGGTCCCCGGTCCCTGTTCTTAGGTTCTGCCCTCCAAGAACGCCCGCAGCTTGCGGCTGCGCGACGGATGCCGCAGCTTGCGCAGCGCCTTGGCCTCGATCTGGCGGATGCGCTCGCGGGTGACGGCGAAGTTCTGGCCGACCTCCTCGAGCGTGTGCTCCGAGCCTTCGCCGACCCCGAAGCGCAGCTTGATGACGCGCTCCTCGCGCGGGGTCAGCGTCTTGAGCACCGACTCGGTCTGCTCGCGCAGGTTGAGGTTGATGACCGCGTCCGACGGCGACACCGCGCTGCGATCCTCGATGAAGTCGCCGAGGTGCGAGTCTTCCTCTTCGCCGATCGGCGTCTCGAGCGAGATCGGCTCCTGGGCGATCTTCAGCACCTTGCGCACCTTGGACACCGGGATGTCCATGCGCCGCGCGATCTCCTCCGACGTCGGCTCGCGGCCCAGTTCCTGGACCAGCGCCCGCGAGGTGCGGATCAGCTTGTTGATCGTCTCGATCATGTGGACCGGGATGCGGATCGTCCGCGCCTGGTCGGCAATCGCGCGGGTGATCGCCTGGCGGATCCACCACGTCGCGTAGGTCGAGAACTTGTAGCCGCGGCGGTACTCGAACTTGTCGACCGCCTTCATCAGCCCGATGTTGCCCTCCTGGATCGAGATCCAGGAACTGCAGGCCGCGGTTGGTGTACTTCTTGGCGATCGAGACGACCAGGCGGAGGTTGGCTTCGACCAGCTCCTTCTTGGCCTGCTCGGCCTGGGCCTCGCCGCGCATGATGACCTCGAGGGTGTGACGCAGGTTCTCGGGGCTCTCCTCGAGCCCGTCGCTCATCCGCTTCACCTCGATCTTGAGGTCCTTCTCGCGCTTGAGGAGGTTCTTCCTCTCCTCTTCCTTCAGCTTCGGCGTCTTCTTGGTGACGACCTTCGGGTTGAGCGTGCGCCGCACCAGGTCGAGCTCGCGCTGGACCTTCTGCACCGCCTCGACCGCGTCCTTCACCTCGTCGACCATCCGCCGCTTCACCGCTTCGGTGAACTCGATCTTGCGGATCAGCCGCGACACCTCGACCTGCGCCCGCATGTGCTTCCAGCTGGCGCGGCGGTACTTCTTCTTGTCCTTCTTGAGGACGGTGTCGAGTTTCTCGCGCAGCTTCTCCTCGTTGGTGCGCGCCTTGCGCACGCCCTCGATCTGCTTGAGGAACTGCTGGGCGCGCTGCTCGATGCGATCGTCGGTGATCTCTTCGTCGTTGAAGATCACCAGCTCGCGCACGGTGCGCTCGCCGGCCTTGAGCTGGTCGCCCATGCGGATGACGGCCTTGATGATCGCCGGCATGCGCGAGATCGACTTGATGACCGAGAGCTTGCCGCGCTCGATGCGCTTGGCGATCGCCACCTCGCCCTCGCGGGTGAGCAGCGGCACCGTGCCCATCTCGCGCAGGTACATGCGGACGGGATCGTTGGTCTTGTCGAGCGCCCCGGGCGTGAGGTCGAGCTCCATCCCGTCTTCGGTGGGGCCGGCCGGTCCCTCGCCGCGCTCCATCGTGTCGCGCTCGCGGTAGCCCTTCTCGGTGTCGACCAGGTCGATGCCGGCGTTGCCGAACACCGTGAACAGCTCGTCGAGATCTTCGGGATTGGACGTCAGCTCGGCCGGCAGGACGTCGTTCACCTCGTCGTAGAGGAGGTAGCCCTTTTCCTTGCCGATGACGATGAGTTGGCGGACTTCTTCGAACTTGTCCTCGAGCGACAAGGCGATTCCCCCAACCGGGAACGAGTGCGGGCCGACTGGCTTAGCTGGGCGCATATTGTTTGGGATAGCTGTCCATTGTAACGCGGCGGAGCCGCTATGTCTCACCGAGGCGCCGGCGGATCGCAATCTTTTTCATGGCCAGTTCGGTGAGCCGGGCCGACGCGGGGTCCCGGGTCGCCAGACGGCCGATTTCAGCTTCGATCTCCGAGAGTTCGCGCCGGACCCGCAGGTTCTGCAGGGCCTGGACGCAGTTTCTCAGGTCGAGGACGGGCGCCTGACGCTCGGCTCCGGCTCGCGCCAGCATCTGCGCCTCCCGATCGTTTAGACGCTCCATGAGCGCACTTGGCAACACCTGGGGATCGCCGGCCGCCAGCTCGAGCGCGTGCAGGAGCAGGCCCTCGGAGACAAGTCCTTCCAAATCAATTGGTTGTAGGGATTCTGAGGGCGGCAGCTGCGTCCTCGGGCTGGTGCAGGATTGCCCACAGGAGCCCACGTTCGGTATCGGTGACGTGGGTGGCGGTCTGGGTCAGCCGTGCCGGCAGCGTCGTGCGGCGCGCCGCCGCCGCCTTGCGAATCTCGGCGCGCACCACCTCTTCGGTGACCCGGGCCTTATGAGCCAGCCGGTCGGCGAACTGGTCGCGGGTGGCCGGATCCGGGATGCGCGCCGCCACCTCCAGCATCGCCTGGAGGAACTCCCGCCGGCTGTCGTCCCGAGTGAGATTGTGTGCACTGGCGGCCCGTTCGAGCAGGAACTCCAGATACGGCTGCGACCGCTTCAGTTCCGCCAGGTAGGCGTCACGTCCGTGCTTCTGCATGAACGTGTCGGGGTCGTCGCCGCCCGGCAGCCGCACCACGTTGACGTCGAACCCGGCCTCGACCAGCAGCTCGCTCGATCGCTCGGCGGCGTTCTGGCCGGCCGTGTCGGGGTCGAAGTTGATGACCACCTTGGGCACGAAGCGGTGCAGCATCTGCGCCTGCTGGGTGGTGAGCGCGGTGCCGCAGGTGGCGACCACCGGCAGTCCGCCGGCCTGATACAGCTGCGCGAAGTCGAAGTAGCCCTCGACCACGATCGCGAACTTGGTCTTGCGCAGATCGCCCTTGGTCAGGTTCAAGCCGTAGAGGATGCGGCTCTTGGTGTAGATCGGCGTCTCGGGAGAGTTCAGGTACTTCGGGATCTGATCCGACTCGAGCGCGCGCCCGCCGAAGGCGATGATCGATCCGGCGTCGCGGGCGATCGGCACCATCAGCCGGTTGCGGAAGCGATCGACGACGGCGCCGTCGTCGCGCACGCTCACCAGGCCGCTCTGGCGGATGAGGCCTTCGGCGAAGCCCTGCTGCGCCAGCCGCTGGCGCAGGCCGTCGCGTGACGGCGGCGCCCAGCCGAGCCTCAGCGCCGCGATCGTCGTCGGCGTGAGGCCACGCTCCTGCGTCAGGTAGTCGCGGATCCGTCCGCCGGCCGGCGAGGCGAGGTGCTCGGCGAAGTAGCCGGCCGCCACCTCGTGCATCTTCAGCAGCGCCTCGCGCTCGCTGGCGCTCTCGACCTGTCCGTCGCCGACCTCGAGCTCGGGAATCGGGATGCCGAACTTCTGCGCGACGTGCTTGACGGTGTCCTGGAAGCCGAGTTTCTCCTGCAGCTCGACGAACTTGAAGACGTCGCCGCCGACCTGGCAGCCGAAGCAGTGGAAGAAGCCCTTGTCGCGGTTGACGGTGAACGACGGCGACTTCTCGGAGTGGAACGGGCACAGGCCCTTGTAGCTGGCGCCGGCCTTGCGCAGCGACACGTAGTCCTGGATCACCGTCACGATGTCGGCGGCGGCGCGGACCTCGTCGATGAACGACTGAGGAAACTTCGGCATCAGGGCGGGGCTCGGGACTCGGGGCCCGGGTCCCGGGGCGGGTCCGGGCAGGCGGGACTCGGGTACGGCCTCTACTTTACCGCTCTACCGCCGCTGGCTCACGGCGGCGTCGACAGCGCGATCAGCTCCGGCGCGTGGTCCTCATCGGCGACCGCCACGACGATGTACTGCCGCCCGCCGTGCAGGTAGGTCATGGGCGAGCCGGTGGCGCCGGCGGGCAGTGCGATCTCGGCGACGACCCGGCCGGTCCGCTTGTCGTACGCCCGCATCCAGCGGCCGCCGCCGCCGGGCGGGATGCTCAGCCCCGCGGCGCTGCCTTCGGTCACGAAGAGCAGCGTCTTGGTCAGCAGCGGCGCGGCGCGGCCCATCTGCCCGAGCGGCGGCAGGTTGAGGGCCTTGAGCGCCGGGTGATCGCGCGGGCCGTCGCCGTTCGCCGTCATCCAGACGTGATCGCCGCTGTTGAGGTCGATCGCCGTGATGCGCCCGTAGGGCGGCTTGGTGATGGGCAGACCGCGTGGGCCCGGGCCGGGCTCGCGATCGAGGCGCTTGCGCGTCTGCGTGTAGGTGAAGCGGCCGGGACCGGGGATCAGCGCGCCGAGCCATGGGAACGTCACCGACGGCACGTAGAGCACGCCGGTTTCGGGATCGACCGCGGCGCCGCCCCAGTTGGCGCCGCCGACCCAGCCGGGGAGGTACAGCGTGCCCTTCTTCTCGCCCGGCGCCGTGCCCTCGATCGTCGGCGGCGTGAACATCGGACCGATGGTCCACTGCTTGGCGATCTCCCGCGCTTCGGCCTTCAGCTCGGGCGTGAAGTCGATCAGATCGTCGTCGGTCAGGCCCTGGCGATCGAACGGCGCCGGCCGGGTGGGAAAGGGCTGCGTCGGCGCGGTCCACTCGCCGGGCACCGTGGACGTCGGCACCGGCCGTTCCTCGATCGGCCACACCGGTTCGCCGGTCACGCGATCGAAGACGAACGCGAACGCCTGCTTGGTCACCTGGATCACGGCCTTGATGCGCCGTCCGCCGACGGTGATGTCGGCGAGCACCGGCGCCGTCGGGTTGTCGTAGTCCCACAGATCGTGGTGGACCATCTGGTAGTGCCACTTGCGCTCGCCGGTGCGGGCGTCGAGGCACACCAGGCTGTCGGAGTAGAGGTTCGCCCCCGGCCGCTGGCCGCCGTACCACTCGTTGGCAGCGCTGCTGAGCGGCACGTAGAGGTAACCGAGCTCCTCGTCGGCGCTCATCAGGCTCCATGCCTTGGCGCTGCCGGTGTCCTTCCACGATTCACGTTCCCAGGTCTCGATGACCCGGCTCACCGGGACGGGGCACGACGTGGAACGTCCACCGCAGCGAGCCGGTGCGAACGTCGTAGGCGCGGACGTCGCCGGGCGGGATGTCGGTCTGGTTGCCGCTGTCGGTCCAACCCTGGCCGCCGATGACGACGACGTCGCCGACCACGAGCGGGCCGGGCGCGGCCCAACGGAAGCTGGTGGTGCGGTCGCCCAGGCCGCCGAGCAGGTCCACCTTGCCGCGATGGCCGAAGCCCTCGACGACGCCGCCGGTGCTCGCATCGACGGCGTGCAGGTAGCGGCCGCGCGCGTTGAACACGCGGGCGCCGCCCGGGCCGCTCCAGTACCGCCAGGTTGCGGCTGGCCCCGGCGCCGGCGAGGTCGTCGGGCGCCACCGCCTGCGCCCACACCGTCCGGCCGGTCGCCGGGTCGAACGCCTCGGCGATGCCAAGGGCGTTCGAGGCGTACAGCAGGCCGCCGACCTTGAGCGGCGTGGCGCGGAAGTTGGCCGGTCACCACCAGTTTCGGATGTGCCGCCGGCATCGCCGGATCGACCGCCGGCCGGCGCCATACGATGTGCAGGGATCCGACGTTGGCCGGCGTGATCAGGTCGAGCGCCGAGTACTTCGTGCTCCCGGCGTTGCCGCCGTGGTGGGGCCAGTCGCCCAGGCTCGGCCCGCGCTGGGCCCATGGTTGTGCAGTGACGAGCAGAATTGCCGCAGCGCAGACCGCCTGCCTGGTGGGACGCATGGGGACGCATCGTAGCGCACCGGCCCAGGGCGCGGCAGCCGGCCGTCCTGGAGCCGGGCCAGCCCGGGCTGGTATACTCCTGCCTCCCCCGACAACCGACGTCTGTACTGGCGATGCCGGCTCCGCCCTGCCCGGAGGCGCGCCCGCCCTTGGGGGTAAACCGTGACGTACTGGGTCGAGTTCAAAAACACCATCCTCCCCTGGCTGCTCGCCGGCAGCGTGGTGACCTTTCTCATCATGGAGCATCGGCGGACGACCGATGCGCTGCTGGGCGCCAACGCACGGCTGGCGGAGGCCGTCGAGGAGCAGGGCAAAGCACTGGAAGGCGTGCGCAGCCTGCTTTCCAGCCAGGGGTATACCGTGCCCCCTCTGAACGCTCAGCAGTAGTCCGCGGCCTGCGTGAGCGCGTTCGTCTGACATCGCGGGAAGCCCTACGAATCTTCGACGTGGCTGACATCTGGGCCCGCCGCACCGGAAACGCGGTGCGCCTGGTTTCGGCCAACGACCACATCCACAGCCGGGCCTCGGCTCACTACGAAGGCATGGCTGTCGACCTGCACAGCTCGGCCCCGGATGCCCTCGCCGACGCGATGCGCCAGGCCGGATATCTGGTCCTGTGGCGGGTGCCGGGCCACTTCGGCCACCTGCACGTCGAGGTGCCCGATGCGACGCGGGCCGTGCTCGCCGACGCGCCGCGGCGCCGGGCCCCGGTCACCGCGCCGTGACGACTACGGCGGCTGGTAGTAGTCGCGCCTCGCCACCGCCGAGGCACCCGAACAACGTGGTCTTGCCGGCGCCGTTGGCCCGAGGAGGCCGAACAGCCGCGTCGGTCACGATGGCGGCCGGCCGGCCGCCGAGCGCTCCTCGGCGACGAGGATGCGGCGCAGGATCTTTCCCGACGGCGACTTGGGAATGCTGGCGGCAAAGGCCACGTGGCGCACGCGCTTGTAGTGGGACACGTGCTCGGCGACGAACGCCATGACCGCCTCCGGGCTCATCGGCTCACGCACGACGACGATGGCTTTGGGCACCTCGCCGGCGTCGTCGTCCGTCACCGGGATGACCGCGGCGTCGGTGATGTTGGGATGCTTGAGCAGCAGCGCCTCGAGCTCGGCCGGCGCGACCTGGAATCCCTTCACCTTGATGAGCTCTTTCAGCCGATCGACGATCTCGAGATAGCCGTCGTCGTCGACGATGCCGAGGTCGCCGGTGCGCAGCCAGCCGTCGGCGGTGACGGTGCGGGCGGTGGCCTCGGCGTTGTTGAGGTAGCCCTTCATCACCTGGGGACCGCGCACCCAGACCTCACCGGCCTGGCCGGGGCCGAGATCCGCACCCGACTCCGGATCGACGATCCGGCCCTCGGTGTTCGGCATCAGCGGCCCGATCTTGCCGGCGCGATCGCCCCCGGGCACCGTGTAGTGCGTGGCCGGACTGGCCTCGGTCATGCCGTACCCCTGCCGCACCCGCACCGACAGCCGCGCCTCCACCGCCTCGGTCAGCTGCGGGCCCAGCGGCGCCGCGCCCGAGAACAGCCAGCGGACGTTTGACAGGTCGTAGCGATCGACGATCGGGTGCTTGGCCAGCGCCACGGCAATCGGCGGCACGATGTGCGCGAGCGCGATCGGCCAGTCCTGCAGCACGCGCAGGAACGTCTCCAGGTCGAAGCGCGGCAAGGTGACGCTGGTGGCGCGGCGCAGCAGCGCCAGATTCATGATCACGACCATGCCGTAGATGTGGAAGAACGGCAGCACGCCGACGAACGCGCGCAGATCCCGGCTTTCGAGCGCGTCGATCTGCGCCAGGTTCGCGACCAGGTTCCGATGCGTGAGCATCACGCCCTTCGGCAGGCCGGTGGTGCCCGACGAGTAGGGCATGACGACCACGTCGGTGGCGGGATCGATCGTGACCGGCGGAGGGTCCGCATCGACGGCGAGCGACGCCAGCGACGGCACGCCCTCGACGGCGTCGATGGTGACGATCTCGATATCGCGCCCGCTGGCGGCGACGGCCGCCCGCGCCCGCTCGAGGAGCGTGCCGGTGGTCACCAGCAGGCGAGCCGCGGCGTCGCGCAGCTGAAAGGCGAGCTCGTCGGCCGTCGACACCGGGTTGGCGGTCGTCAGGATGGCGCCCATCCGCGAGACGGCGTGGAACACCACGGCGTACTCCGGCAGGTTCGGCGACCAGATGGCCACGACATCGCCCTGACGGACGCCGCGCCGCGACAATCCCGCCGCCAGCCGGCGCGTGCCATCGGCGAGCTCGCCGAAGGTGATGGTCTGTCCGGTCACGCCGTCGACCAGCGCCGGTCGATCGCGATGGCCGTCGACGGCGCCGAGGACGTAGTCGGTCAGCGCAAGGTCGGGAATCACCGCGTCGGGATATGGGCTGCGAAACGGCATGGCTATCGCGTCCCCTCGAAGCCGGTCAGCACGTTCACGGCGTTCACGCCGATGTCCTCGACGGCATAGCCGCCCTCCATCACGAACAGGGTCGGCAGGTTCAGCGCCGCGATGCGCTCGCCGATCTTCGGGAAGTCGTCGAGCGTCAGCTGGAACCCCGAGATCGGATCGTGCTCGTAGGTGTCGACGCCGAGCGAGACGACCAGGGCGTCGGGGCTGTAGGCGGCGATCTTGCCGCAGGCGTCGCCGAGTGCCGGACCGTAGGTCTGCCAGCCCGTGCCGAGCGGCAGCGGGTAGTTCAGCGTGTAGCCGGCCCCGGCGCCGGCGCCTTCCTCGTCGAGATAGCCGAGGAAGTACGGATACTCGTCCCAGGGGTCGGCGTGCAGCGACACGAACAGCACGTCACGGCGGGTGTAGAAGATGCTCTGCGTGCCGTTGCCGTGGTGGTAGTCGACGTCGAGGACGGCGACATGGGCGCTGCCGTGGTCGAGCAGGTACTGCGCGGCAATCGCCGCGTTGTTCAGATAGCAGTAGCCGCCCATCGTCGCCGCGCCGGCGTGGTGTCCGGGCGGCCGGCACAGCGCGAACGCGCTGCGCGCCCCGGCGGCGAGGTGCTGCGCGCCGGTGAGCGCGACCTCGGCGCTGGCGCGGACCGCGTCCCAGGTGCCGGCGGTGATCGGCACTCCGGCGTCCATCGAGTAGTACCCGAGCTTGCCGTCGATGTTGCGCGGGACCCGGTCGTGACGCACTTCGGGCACCGGCCACACCAGCGGCAGCGCGTCGTGGCTGCGGCCGAGGGCGCTCCACTCGTCCCAGGCGTTCGACAAGAAGTCGACGAAGCCGGCGTCGTGGACGCGGCGCACGGCCTCCAGGTCGAAGGGCTGCGGGGCGACCACCTCCCCGAGCCCGACCTCGCGGACCCGGGCCAGGACCATTTCGGCGCGCTGCGGCTTCTCGAAGCACGGCATCATCTTGCCGTCGATGAGCTCGGCGGTACCGTGGTGGAGCCGATGACGATCGGAGTAGATGGTCACCATGTCGGGGCGCGGCGAGGAGGAAGGTGGCGCCGGCGCCGCGAGCATAGCGCCGGCCCATCCGCGGTGCAACGCCGGCGGAGCGGATCTGGCACGCGGCGCGCAGGTCTGCGCTCGTCGCCGGTCGCCTCCCGTCGTCATCGACCGATCAATCCGGCTTCCGACAGGCCGACCACGGCGAACACGATCAGGGCCAGCACCAGCACGGCGTTGTTGATCCCGGAGTTGCCGCGGCACGCCGCTCTCGGCCGGCAGCTTGGCGTTGTTGAGGTAGAGGAGCGTGCCCGCGAGGAAGGGAATGAACAGGCTGCCGACGATGGTGAACGTGCGGATGATGAACAGCGGCTGATCGACGAACGCAAACGGCAGCGACACCACCGTGATGAAGAGCAGCGCCAGGCGGTAGGGCGTGCTCCGGGACGTGGTGATCCCGGCGCGTGCCGCCGGCGCGTAGCCGCGCAGCAGCCCGTAATAGTCCGCGAACAGATAGGGCACGCTCTGCCAGACGCCGAGCAGCGACGCGAAGACCGCCGCCCAGAACCCGATCGCGTAGGCGTAGAACCCGGCGACGCCGATCGTGGCGTCGAGCGTCTCGGCCATGCGCGTGACCGCCTGGGCATTGGTGATCGCCACGCCCGGCACGTGGAACGCCTCGGTCGCCACCACCATGATCGCGGCAGCGAACATCGCCGTGAACACGTAGGCGATGGCGATGTCCCGCCTGACGAACGGCAGCCACTCCCGTCCGGTCATGCGCTCCTCGCGCATCCAGTAGTTGTAGGCGAGCATCGCGATCGAGCCGCCGACGCCGCCCAGTACCGACAGCACCGAGGCGGCGTCGCCCCCTGGGACCGAGGGCACCGACAGGCCGCGCAGGGCGGCGGCCGGGTCGCGGAACATCAACGCCGCACAGGCCAGGATCGCGAAGAACATCGTGCCGATCAGCACCTTCATGATCTTCTCGAAGCCGGCGAAGCCTCCGGCGGCGACCAGGGCGCCGCCGGCGAGGGCGTGTCCGACGGCGCCCCACGGTCGCGGAATGAAGTTGCCGGTGAGGGTCGCGGCGCCGAGCCCGCAGGCGCTCGTGAGGGCGGCGCTGACTGAGACCGTCCACAGGACGAGATAGAGCAGGAAGTACCACTGCACCCAGCGCGGCAGATGCGTGCACCACCCTTCGACCGCGGTCGTGCCGGTCGCCAGCTGCCAGCGGGCGATCCCCTCGTTCAGCACGCCTTTCAGCCCGGCGGCGAGCACCACGACCCAGACCAGGGCGAGGCCATGCCGCGACGCCGCCATCGTCGCCGACACGATGTCGCCGGCGCCGATGCCGGCCGCGGCCACCAGCAGGCCCGGCCCGATCGCGGCGAGGGTCCGGGTCGCAGGACCCACGGGCGGTGGCCGATCGTCGCTGGACATCGAGGCTGCCGATCCCGATCGGCGGGCTGACGATACTATGGCGGCGCCGGTTCGGCGTGCAGCCAATCACTCCACCCGACCGCCAGGAGCGCATGGAACCACTCAACGCCGCCGAGGCCACCGTCCGCATGCTCGATCTGTACGGCGTCCGCCACGTCTTCGGCCTGTGCGGCGACACGAGCCTGCCGTTCTACGACGCGCTCTACCGGTTGGACCACTCGATCACGCACGTGCTCACACGCGACGAGCGCAGCGCCGCCTACATGGCCGACGGTTACGCCCGCATCAGCGGCCGGCCCGGCGTGTGCGAGGGACCGAGCGGCGGCGGCGCCACCTACCTCCTGCCCGGCCTGGTCGAGGCCAACGAGTCGAGCTCCCCGGTGCTCGGCATCACCTCCGACGTGCCGGTCGGCGCGCGCGGACGCTATCCGCTCACCGAGCTCGATCAGGAAGCGCTGTTCCGGCCGCTGACCAAATGGAACACGGTGTGCGACCGCGCCGACCAGGTACCGCAGGCGATCCGCGCCGCGTTCCGCCACATGACGACCGGCCGGCCCGGGGCGACGCACATCGGCCTGCCCTACGACGTGTTGAAGCAGCCGGTGGACGCGGCGGAGATCTGGGCGCAGGACGAGCATCGACGCGCGCCGGCCTGGCGCACCGGTCCGGATCCGGCGGCGGTCGATGCGGCCGTCGCCGCCATCGCCGCTGCTCGCCGGCCGGTCTTCATCTGTGGCGGCGGCGTCCTGGCCGCCGGCGCCACCGACGCCCTGGCCGCCGTCGCCACCCTCCTGAACGCTCCGGTCTGCACCACCGTGACCGGCAAGGGCAGCATCGCCGACACCCATCCGCTCAGCGTCGGCGTCGTCGGATTGAACGGCGGCGTGGCCGCCACGCGTGCCGTCGTGCAGCAGGCCGACCTCGTGATCTTCGTCGGGTGCCGGGCCGGATCGACGACCACCGAGCGGTGGACGCAGCCGTCTCGCGATGTCGTCATCGTGCACGTGGACGTCGATCCGGTGGCGGTCTCGGCCAACTACCGGACGTCGCACGCGCTCATCGGCGACGCCCGGCTGGTGCTGGAGGCGCTGCACGAGCGGCTGCGACACGCGCTGCCCGGCCCGCCACCGGGGGACGGCGCCGCGACCGCGGCCGGCGCCCGCGCGGCCAAGGCCGCCGCCTTCCAGCCGCTCGCCGACAGCCTGGCCCGTCCGATCCGGCCCGAACGCGTCATCGCCGAGTTGAATCGCCTGCTGCCGCGCGACGCGGTCGTCGTCGCCGATCCGGGCACGCCCTGCCCCTACGTGTCCGCCTATTTCACGATCCAGGACGCCGGCCGGTACTTTCTCACCAACCGTGCCCACGGTGCCCTCGGCTACTCGATGGCCGCCGCACTGGGCGCGTGGTTCGCCGACTCGCGGCGCACCTGCGTGTCGGTGATGGGCGACGGCAGCTTCGGGTTCGCCGTCGGCGAGCTCGAGACGGTGGTGCGCTGCAAGGCGCCGCTGCTGATGATCGTGCTGTCGAACGCCAGCTACGGCTGGATCAAGGCCAGCCAGAAGGCGAGCTATGGCGGGCGCTACTTCTCGGTCGACTTCTCAGCCACCGATCACGCACGGATCGCCGCCGGCTACGGCTCGCGTCGTGGCGGGTCGAGGATCCGGCCGAGCTCGCCACGGTGCTCCGCCAGGCGCTCGAGCACGGCGGGCCGGCGTTGGTCGACGTCGTCACCCAGCCGCTGGAGGACGCCGCCGCGCCGGTCCTGCAGTGGATGGGGTGAACGACGGGCCGCACGCGCGGTCAGGACATCTTGCGCCAGCGGCCGACCGACAGCGGCTTCCCGGCGTCGTCTTGAGTCGTCAGCGTCAGGAGGTTGCCTTCGACGACCCAGTGCCGCGGACGACGCGTCGACAGTGGGCCGGTGACGACGAATCCCGCGGGTTGCCCCTCCAGGACGTAGGTCAGCGTCCGGTTCTGCATGTCGACGGCGACGCGGCCCTTGGTCGAGACGACGCCGCCGTCGTTGACGATGCCGGCCTTGGTGAGCACGTCGGCGCTGGCCGGGTCGGCGCGCAGTTCCATCGTGAGATTGGAGAAGTTGTCGTATTCGAGGGTGCCCGCGCCGTTGACGCGAAGCGGGGCACTGCCCGGCGGGTAGATCTCGAACGACTCGAGCGACCAGCGACCCTCGAGAAACTGGCGGGCGGCGGTCAGCGATCCCGCTCCCTCCTCGACCGGCCCAGTGTAGACGGGGCGCTGGCGGGGCGCGGCGGCGCAGGCGGCAGACAGCGCCGCCACCAGGCAGATGACGGAAATGCGAATCAGCATGAGCGTGGGCCTCAGATGCTGATTCTAGTCCACGGGCGCGAGCCTCGGCGGTCACCCCGTCCGAATCCCGCCGTCCACCCCGCGTTCGCGCTGGCGGACCCGCCGCTCAGCGGGCCGGCGTGACGCCGCGTCCGCGCAGCGGTTTGCCTGGCCGCGCCCCGGTGTGCTCGCCCTTGTCGATCACGAGCACGCCGTTGACCAGCACGTAGGGCACGCCCCTGGCGTACGACTTGGGCCGCTCGAAGGAGTTGGTCTCGCCCACGGTGGCGGGGTCGAAGATCGCGACGTCGGCAGCCTGGCCGGACTTGAGCAGTCCGCGGTCGGTGAGCCCGAGGATGCTGGCCGGCAAGCCGGTCATCTTCCGCACGGCGTCCGGCAAGGTGAGCACCTGCTCGTCGCGCACGTAGTGGCCGAGGACGCGCACGTTGGTCGAGTAGTTGCGCGGATGGGGCACGCCGGGCGCGTCGAGATTGATGGCCGAGCCGTCGCTGGCGACCGCCACCCACGGCAGGCGCATCACCTTGCGCACGTCGGCCTCCGACATCGTGTGGAAGATGCCGCTGACCTGGCCGCCCTCCTCCGCCATGATGTCGATGCAGGTGTCCATGGGATCGGCGTCGCCGCGCAGCGTGGCGATGTCCGCGATCCGCTTGCCTTCGTACTGGCGGTTCTTCTCGGTGCGGGCCCGGGCCAGCGCGATGCCGGTCCAGCCGCCGTGCTCCTCGGCCCAGGTGGCGAAGTCCTTGTCGGTCTTGAGTCGCGCCCGCATCGCCGGATCCTTGAGGCGGGCGGCGAACCTGGCCGGGCCGCCCTCGCGGATCCACAACGGGAAGAACGCGCTCCAGCCGTGGAACATCGCCGTGTAGGGATACTGGTTCGCGGTGACGTCGAGTCCGCGCGAGCGCGCCGCCTCGAGCTGGGCGATGTAGGTGTCGATCGTGCCCCACAGCGGCACGCCGCGGATCTTGAAGTGGAAGATGTGGACCGGAATCTTCGCCTGGGCGGCGACCCGAATCGCGTAGTCGAACTCGCGCTTCTGCTCGTAGCCCTCGCTGCCGGCGTGCGAGGTGTAGTTGCCGCCGTAGCGCGCCACCGTGCGCGCCATCTCGAGCACTTCCTCGGGATGCTCGGGGCCGCCGCTCTCGAAGCGTGTCACCAGGCCCCACGCCCCTTCCTCCATCGATCGCGCCACCAGGTCGACCATCTGTTTGCGCTGGGCCGGCGAGGACGGCTTGGTGTCGTAGCCCATCACCACGCGACGCACCTGCTCGGAGGCGACGTGCGCGATCGTGTTGATCGAGATCCCCTGCTTCTCCAGGCGCGCGAAGTACTCGGTATAGGTGCGCCAGTCGGGCGTCAGCCCGTCCTGCCCCTGCTCCTCGAGGTGATCGCGCGGCGCCGCCGACGTGCTCTCGCCGGTGACGTCGAGGGTCACGCCCTGGCGGACCTTGCTCTGCGCGGTGCCGTCGGTCACGAGCGGCATCTCGGAATGGGTGTGCAGGTCGATGAAGCCGGGCGCCACGACCAGTCCCGTGGCGTCGATGGTGCGGCGCGCCGGCTGTCCCGCCAGCGCGCCGATCGCCGCCAGACGATCGCCGCGGATCCCCACGTCGACGCGCTGCGCCGCCGCGCCGGTGCCGTCGAGCACCTGCCCGCCGGTGATGAGGACGTCGAACGGGGGCGTCTGCGCCGGTGCCGACGAGAACCGGCCGGTCACACCAGCCGCCAGCACCAGCGCCCAGACTCCGCCGTGTGTTCGTGCGCGCATGCGGCCCTCCAGCGAGGGCCGCAGTATACGTGGCGTCGGCCGCGCTACGGACGATAGTCGGGCGTCGCCTCCTGCGTGTGGACGACGTCCCGGCCACCGGTGGCGTCGAGGACCTCCTCGGCCCGCTTGGCCCACTTCGAGTCATCGCAATGGACGGAGATGAGGTAGCCGCCGTCACGGATGCGGCCGGCGTACCGCTTGGCCTCGACTTCCGGGAAGCCCGCGCCGACCAGGCCGCCGATCAGGCCCCCGGTGGCCCCAGCCGCGCCGGCACCGGCCAGCGCGGCGACCACTGGACCGGCGGCAATGAGCGGTCCGACTCCGGGGATGACGAGTGCCCCGACGCCGATGAGCCAGCCGAGCACGCCGCCGACGGCCGCGCCGGTCCCGGCGCCGGTCGCGATGCCTTCGGGGGCCTTGGTGTTTATTTCGTGCGCCAGGTCCTTCGCAGTCCGGTCGCGGTCCGGAAGAATGGCCGAGATGTCGCTGGCGCGAACTCGGCAGCCCGGAGGGCCTCGAGGGCGCGGTCGAACGACTGCCTGTCCGGGTAGATGCCGTAGGTGACGAGATCAGTCAGCCACAGTGGATCCCTCCTTGGCCAATCGAGCGTGACGTCGGCCAGATGGTGGATCACAAAGCAGCAACCGTACCGGGTGCCGCGGCTCAGTCCTTGAGCTCGACCACGGTCGCGCCGCCGCCGCCCTGATTGGGCGGCGCCGGCGAGGCCTTCAGCACCAGGGGATGGTCCTTCAGGAACTTCTCGAGCCCGCGCCGCAGGTTGCCGGTGCCGTGGCCGTGGACGATTCGGATCTCGCGCTGATCGGTCACCAGCGTGTCGTCGAGGAACTTGGCGACGCGGTCGACCGCCTGCTCGACCGTGCAGCCGATGACGTTGATCTCGCTCAGCAGCCCCTCGCGCGGCTGCAGGTCGACAGCGACGCGGACCGCCGCCTTCGGCACGGCGTCGCCCTTCGGCGCGCTGCCGATCACGCGCAGCTCGCCGGCCTTGGCGCGCATGCGCTTGCCGCGGACGTCGAGCTCGGCACGCGAGCCGTCCAGCGAGACGACGATCCCCTCGAGGCCGAGTCCGGCCACGGCGACCCGGGCGCCGACGGTGAGCGGGAGCAGTGACTCCGGCGCTGACGGTGCCGGCGCCCCCGGCTGACGCAGGCCGTCGACGATCCGGCCGATCGCGGCCGCCGCTTCCGCTCGGGCCGCTCCGGCGTCGCCGGTCGAGATCCCGGGCCGGAGGGTCTTGGCCGAGGCCTGCTCGAGGAGGTGGTCGGAGCGCTCCTTGAGCTGGGCGATGACGTCGTCGATGTCCTTGCGGGCCTGGCGCAGCCGATCGTCCAGCTTCTCGTTGACCCGCTTGGCCAGCCGGCCCTCACGCTCGGCCACGGCGCTCTCGCGCTGGCGCAACGCCTGGTTCTCGCTGGCCAGCGCCGCCCGCTCCCGCTCGACCTTCCGCCGTTCGCTGTCGAGGGCCCGCGCCTGGGCGTCGACCCGCTCGAGATGCGCGTCGAGCCGCTTGCGATCGTCGCTGAGGTGGTTGCGCGCGGCGGCGATGACCGCGGTCGGCAGGCCGAGGCGCTGCGAGATCTCGATCGCCAGGCTGCGGCCCGGCGCGCCGTAGACGAGGCGGTAGCTCGGCGCAAAGGTCTGCGGGTCGAACGCGAAGGCGGCGGTCGTCACCCCGTCGGTCGCCGTGCCCCAGGTCTTGAGCGCGTCGTAGTGCGTGGTGGCGAAGACCAGCGCGCCGCGCTCCTTGAAGTGGGCGATGATCGCCGTGGCCAACGCCCCGCCCTCCGCCGGATCGGTGCCGGTGCCGACCTCGTCGAGCAGCACCAGCGCCGGGACCTGCAGCGACCGGTCGATCGCCGCGATGTTGGTGATGTGCGCCGAGAAGGTGCTGAGGCTGGCCGAGATCGACTGCTCGTCGCCGATGTCGGCGAAGAGCGTGCGGAACACCGGCAACGTCGACCCCACGGCGGCCGGGATGTGCAGCCCGGCCTGGGCCATCAATGCCAGCAGCCCGGCGGTCTTGAGCGCCACCGTCTTGCCGCCGGTGTTGGGCCCGGTGATCAGCAGGACGCGGGCCGGCGGGGCGAGCAGGATGTCCACCGGCACCGGCGTCGTCGCCCGCCGTTGGGCGGCGTCGCCGAGCCGATCGACCACCGCCTGGATCAGCAACGGATGACGGGCCTGGCGGAGTTCGACGTGACCGGTGGTGGCCAGGGCCGGCTCGACCGCGTCCATCACGTGGGCCAGCCGGGCTCGTGCCTGCAGCAGGTCGAGCTCTTCGGCGACGGCGAGGCTGACGCGGAAGTCGCCGGCGCGGTGACGGAAGCGATCGGTGAGGGCGAGCAGGATGCGGAAGATCTCCTCGCTCTCCTCCTCCTCGAGCGCCACGATGTCGTTGTTGATCTCGACCGTGGCCATCGGCTCGATGAACAGGCTGGCGCCGGTCGTCGACGCGCCGTGGACGATGCCGGGAATCGCCGCCTTGTGCTCGGCCCGCACCATCAGGACGAAGCGTCCGTGCCGGCTGGTCACGACCTGGTCCTGGAGGTACTTGGCGGTGTCGCGGCCCCTGGCGAACTGATCGAGCGTGGTGCGGAGCCTGGCCCGTTGCCGGCGCAGCCGCTCGCGAATCGACGACAGGGCCGGGCTGGCCTCGTCGACGACCTCGCCGTTGACGTCGATGGCGCGGCGCACCGCCGACACCTCGTCGGCGAACGGCGCGAGGCGGGCGACCAGACGCTGCAGGATGGGGAAGTTCCCGGGCGCGCGCGTCACCGCCGTCTGCGCTTCGGCGATCGAGGCGACGAAGTCGGCGAGGATACGCAGCTGCAGCGCCTCGAGCGGCCGGCCCTCGACCCCCAGCCCGTCGAGCGCCGCCGCCAGCCCCGCCCCGGCGCGCAGCGGGAAGACACCGTGCTGCGCGACGTAGCCGGCGGTCTCGGTGGTGGCGGCCAACGCCTGGGCGACGACGGCGCGATCGGTCTGCGGCTGCTCGGCCAGCATCCGCGCCTTGCCGACCGGCGTCAGCGCGAAGCTGGCCAGGGCCTCGATGATGCGGTCGAATTCGAGAGAGGAAGGACTCATGACTAGCGGCTGGGGGCTAGCGGCTAGCGGCTAGGGAACCACGCTGTCGCGCCATTCCGCTGCCTTGGCCGCTGGGATTTCGTGAGCCCTGGTAGTGTGACACCGGTCGAGCCTAGCCGCTAGCCGCTAGCCGCGAGCCGCTAGCCGCTGTGGTTGATCAATGAGGCCATGCAGCCGGCGCCGAAGCCGTTGTCGATGTTGACCACGGCGACGCCGTTGGCGCACGAGTTGAGCATGCCGAGGAGCGCGGCGATGCCGCCGAAACTGGCGCCATAGCCGACGCTGGTCGGCACGGCGATGACCGGCACGCTGACCATCCCGGCGACGACGCTGGGAAGCGCGCCCTCCATCCCGGCGACGACGATGATGACCCGCGCCGCTTCGAGCCGCGCCCGCTCGGCGAGCACACGGTGGATGCCGGCGACGCCGACGTCGTAGATGCGCTCGACGTCGTTGCCCATGACCTCGGCGGTGACCGCCGCCTCTTCGGCGACGGCGAGGTCCGAGGTGCCGGCCGAGGCGATGGCGACGACGCCGGTGCCGCGCGGCAGGTCCTTGGTCAAGGTGATCGCCCGGGCCAGCTCGTGGTACTCGACGCCGGCGACCACACGACGGACGGCGTCGAACGCCTCGGGGGTGGCCCGGGTGACCAGCAGGGGCGCCCCGCGACCGGCGATACGGCTGGCGATGGCGGCGATCTGCGCCGGCGTCTTGCCCAGCCCGAGAACGACCTCCGGAAAGCCCTGCCGGACCGCGCGGTGATGGTCGACCTTGGCGAAACCGAGGTCTTCGAACGGCCGGCCGCGCAGTTCGTCGAGCAGGCGCGCCTCGGCCGCGTCGCGCGACACCGAACCGTCGCGCACGCCGTCGAGCAGGACGCGGATCTCACCGGGAGTCATGCGGTAATGCCCTGTGTTTCTTTGACTTTGCCAAGTAGTCAACTATAATCGGTATTTTGGTATCGGGTTAGAATCAGCTTCGGACGATGACGCTCGCAGAGACCCTCATCCTCGCCTCGTACTTCTTCGTGCTCGTGATCCTGGCTGTGTACGGGTGGCACCGCTACTACATGGTGTACCTCTACATGAAGCACAAGCACGAGGTGCCGGTGCCCAAGGGCGAGTTCGCGTCGCTTCCCATCGTCACGATCCAGCTGCCGCTGTTCAACGAGATGTACGTGGTCGATCGGCTGGTCGACTCGGTCTGCGCCATCGACTACCCGCGTGAGCGCCTCGAGATCCAGGTGCTCGACGACTCCACCGACGAGACCACCGCCATCGCCGCCGCGGCGGTCCGCCGCCACGCTGCCGACGGCGTCGACATCAAGTACATCCACCGCACCGACCGCTCGGGCTACAAGGCCGGGGCCCTCGAAGCGGGCATGCAGGTGGCGCGCGGCTCGTTCATCGCGATCTTCGACGCCGACTTCATCCCGCGGTCGGATTTCCTGCGCGAGACCATCCACCACTTCACCGACGACAAGGTGGCGATGGTGCAGACGCGCTGGGGCCACGTCAACGAAGACTACTCGCTGCTCACCAAGATCCAGGCGGTCCTGCTCGACGCCCATTTCGTCCTCGAGCACGGCAGCCGCAACCGCGGCGGCTGCTTCTTCAACTTCAACGGCACCGCCGGCATCTGGCGGCGCGAGGCGATCACCGACGGCGGCGGTTGGCAGCACGACACGCTGACCGAGGATCTCGACCTCAGCTACCGCACCCAGCTCAAGGGCTGGAAGTTCGTGTTCCTGCCCGACCACGTCGCCCCGGCCGAGCTGCCGGTCGAGATGAACGCGTTCAAGAGCCAGCAGCACCGCTGGGCCAAGGGCTCGATCCAGACCTTCCTCAAGCTGATGCCGCTCATCCTGCGGTCGGACCAGCCGCTCAAGGTCAAGGCCGAGGCATTCTTCCACCTGTCGGCCAACTTCAACTACCCGCTGATGTGCGTGCTGTCGGTGCTGATGGCGCCGTCGATGGTCATCCGCTACAACATGGGCTGGTACGAGATGCTGCTCATCGACGTGCCGCTGTTCTTCGCGGCGACGGCGTCGGTGGCCAACTTCTACATGGTCTGCCAGCGCGAGCTCTACCCCCAGACCTGGACCGAGCGGTTGCGCTACCTGCCGTTCCTGATGTCGATCGGCATCGGCCTGGCGGTCAACAACACCAAGGCGGTCATCGAGGCGCTGCTGCACCGGCCGAGCGAGTTCGCGCGCACGCCGAAGTACCACATCGAAGGCGGCGGCGACGAGTGGATGGGCAAGAAGTATCGTCAGGCCGTGGCCATCCAGCCGCTCATCGAGCTGGCGCTCGGCCTCTACTTCACGGCGACCCTGTTCTACGCGCTGGCCAACGGCATCTACGGCACGGTGCCGTTCCTGATGCTGTTCCAGGTCGGCTTCCTCTACACCGGCCTGCTATCGATCGTCCAGCAGTACGGCGGCGACCTCGAGTTCAAGCCGGTCGCCAGCAAACAGGCGTAGCGTCGTGGCGGAGCGCTGGCTCGAGACCGAGCGTCTCGCGCTGCGCCGCTTCGCGCTCGACGACCTCGACACGCTGGCCCGGCTCCACGCCGATCCGGTCGTCACGCGCTACCTCGGCGGGGTCAAGGATCGCGCCACCACCGAGGCGCAGATGCGCACGCGGATCCTCGACTACTACGAGCAGCATCCCGGCCTCGGCGTCTGGGCGACGATCGAGCGGACGACCGGCGCGGTGGCCGGCTTCCACGTCCTCAACCACATCCAGGGCGAGACCGAGCTGCAGGTCGGCTATGCGCTCTTCACCGACTTCTGGGGCCGAGGCTACGCCACCGAGATGACGACGGCGCTGCTTCACTACGGCTACGGTACGCTCCGCCTGCCGCAGATCAACGCGATCACCGACCTGGGGAACACCGCGTCGCAGCACGTGCTGCTGAAGGCCGGCCTGGTCCGCAAGGGCGAGCGCGCGTTCGCCCACCCGGCCTACGCGGCGTCGGGCCCGATGGCCTGGTTCGAGAGCCACTGCGAGGCCTGGCTGGCGGCGCATCAGGCCAAGCCGCGCTGAGGTAAGGTGACGACGGTGCGATTCGATCACGTCGTCGCCGCCGCGTCGGTGCTGGTGTTGACCACCTTTGGTGCTGGCGCCGCCCGTCAGGTGGCGACCGCCACCGCGCCCTACGATCTCGTCATCACCGGCGGCCGCGTCGTCGACGGCAGCGGCGCGCCGTGGTTCGCCGCCGACGTCGGCATCCGCGGCGATCGCATCGCGCGAATCGGCGATCTGCACGCCGCTCCCGCCACGACGCGCCTCGACGCCACCGGGCTCGTCGTCGCGCCCGGGTTCGTCGATCCGCACGTCCACGCCCGCGAGCGGCTGTTCGAGCTGCCGACCGCCGAAGGCTACCTCCTCCAGGGGCTGACGACGGTGGTCGACGGCAACGACGGCAGCTCGCCGCTGGCGGCGCCGCACTAATTCGTGACGATCAGCGGCTGCCCTGGGCGCACCGTCTGGCTCCGCGGCGGCGTCTCGCCGCGCTCGACCCAGCGGACCAGCGCGTCGAACGCCTGCGCACCGTCGGAATGTAGGACGGCCCCTCGCCCATCGCGTCAGCGACGTCTGGGTCGAGACCCATGCGCGTGGCGATGTACTGGAACGACGCGGTGCCGTCGTCGTCGCCCGACATGTGCCAGACGCCTTCGACCAGATAGAGGCGGTGGCGATCGGCCGGGGACACCCTGGCGCGGTAGGCCTTCAGTTCGGTGATCACGAAGTCGTCCCAGGTGCCGTCGACCTCGATCGTCGGCACCTGGACGCGGCCGGTCGAGTTCTCGCCCGCGGCCGCTGGCGTTTTCGCGGCGGCCGCCCGCACCGCACCCGCGGCCGTGTACGGCCAGAGCCGGCGCGCGGAAACCGGCGTGCCGATTGCGTCGGCGAATGCCACGACCTTGGGATCGGCCGCCGACAGTCCCGGATGTGCCTTCGGATCGATCGCCGGCCACAGCTCCGCGAGCCTGGCCTGACGCGCCATGCGTGTCGGCAGATCGCCGCCAGCGCCGGCGACGATCACGACGCCAGCGTAGGGAGTGCCCGGCGTCTCGGCTGCGGCCCGCGCGATGCCGCCGCCCATCGACAGGCCGAGCAGGTAGCGCCGTAACGGCGGCCGACCGAGCCGCCGGGCGACCTCACCGGCCGCCAGATCCGCGAACTGGTTGGTCAGCGCCAGGCCGCCGGCGGCGCTGGTCGCGCCGTCGCGATCGAGGCTGGCGTAGGCGAAGCCAGACGCGACCGCGTGCCGGCCGATGACGTCGTCGAGCGCGGTCTCGTCGGTGCCGATGACCTGTCCATCGCGGGCGAAGTTGCTGCCGCCCGAGCCGCCATGGGCGCCGACGACGAGCGACCCGTTCCAGCCCGACTCGGGATAGCGCAGCACGTAGCGCTTCGCCACCGCCGTGCCCTCGACCGCGAGGGGCACCGTGCCCTTGACCTGCACCACCCCGCCGGCACGCGTGACGAGACCGCCGCCGAGCGGAGCGGCAGCCTGGCCGGCGACGGCCGCCGCGCCCAGCAGCCACAGAGCGACGCGGATTCCGCAGGTGGGCAGCGGGCCTGTGGTCACCATCAGAACGTGGCGATCGGGTTGACCGGCGAGCCCGATCCACCCGGGGCCGGCAAGGCCGCCACCGTCAGCATGAACGCCCAGCGCTTCAGCCGCGCCGCGACCTTGGCGACCTCCTCGAGATCGGCGACGTCGATCATCGGCATGCCGAGCGTGTTGATCGACAGCATGTGGATCGGCCGCGGGAAGCCCTCGATGTTCGACGGCTGCACGTCCTGCACCGCGTCGCTGCTGATGAGGGCCACGTCGCGGCGCTTGAACCACGGCATCACCGTCACGTGGAAGCCGGCCGCCTCGCGCGCCGCCGGCCACGGGCCTTTCTCGGCCCGGCGGGCGAAGCGGCCGGTGCGCAGGAACAGCGCGTCGCCGCTGCCGATCCTGACCCCGGAGAACTTCTCCCACGCCTCGAGGTCAGACGCATAGATGGGCGTGCCCGGCTCGAGGTAGGGCACGCCGCGCATCAGCGGGATGTCGACCAGCACGCCGCGGGTGATGAGCCCGTCCTTGAAGCCGAGGATGCTGTTCTTCATGCAGCCGGGGCCCTCGCCGAAGCCCTCGCGGGTCGGCGTGGCCTGGTGGTACTTCTCGATCTCCCAGCCGTTGTAGGTCTTCCCCTCGAAGATGTAGTGGCACAGCGAGTCCATGTGCGTGGTGGTGGTCGCGTGATAGGTCGACGCGATCACGTCCATCGCCGCGCCCGAGCGCATCTTGCCGTCGGGTCCCATCAGGAACTCGATCTTGAAGGGCGTCGGATTGTCGGCCAGCACCTCCTTGTCGAGGGTGTGGGCCATCGACACCGACAGGCCCTCTTTGACCAGCGCCGCGGCCTCGCGGCGCTTGGCCGGGGTGATCAGGTTGAAGGTGCCGATCTCGTCGCTGGCGCCCCAGCGCCCCCAGTTCGAGATGTCCTTCATCATCTGCACGACTTCAGCGCGCGTCGGGTTCTTCGGCGCGGCGGCGTCGTCACGGGTCTGACCTCGCACCGGCGAATCCAGCCGGGCCAGGCCGCCGATCGCGAGACTCGCGAGCGTGACCGCGCCCATCACCATCGTTGCCAGCTGTCGCATGATCCCGGCCTCCCGAGGCGTGACGATACCACCGCGGCCAAGTTCGGCGCGACGTTCGGGCGGGGCCAAGCGAAGACGGCGTCGCTCCACGGAGCGACGCCGTCACTGGGAGCGGGGACTCGACCGGAAGCTATCGGGCGCGGTCGGCGTCGGGATCGGCCCAGAAGACGTGGGTGATCACCTTCAGCCCGCGGCCCAGCTCGCGCTCGTAGATCTGCACGCGGCGGTTGGCGTTCGAGCGCATCAGCCGCCCCCACTGTCCAGGCGAGTCGAAGTCGCCGTCAGCCGGCGCCGCGCCGGGGGTCGTGGCCGAGATGGTCGAGCTCGAATCGAGGTGGTTGTAGATCGCTTCGATCTGCTCGTAGTCGTGCCGGTTGGGGTGCTCGTTGCTGGGCGGGCCGTTGGGATTGCTGGTGTAGTCCATGCACGAGCCGAGGTTGGCGTTGTTGAAGTTCTCGTCCTGATGGTCGAGCCCGAAGTCGTGGGCCACCTCCTGGCACATCACCAGGCGCCGCCAGGCCGGGGTGTTGTAGGTGGCAGTGTTGAAGTAGGTGTCGTTCATCTTCGCCACGGCCTGGGTGATGTGGGAACCGGTGGCCCAGATCTGGGCGATGCCCAGCCAGCCGTTGTTGCCGTAGGCGGAGTTGCACACTTCGATGCGGCCGGCGGTCGGCCGGCAGTTCTTGCCCTTGGCCGCTCCGGCCACCTTGACGAGGCCGAGGACGCTCGACTGGTTCCAGTCGCTGATGGCTTCGTTGAGATAGGCGTCCCACGCCGAGGTGACGTTGTCCCCGGTCTTCAGGAAGAACGGGATCTCGGTCGTGGCCCAGTGGTACGACCCCCAGGCGTGATCGGCACTGGCCCCGTTCGACAGGGTCAGGGTTCCAGCAAGGACGATGAGCGAGAGCACGAGGCGACGCTGGCGTGGCATGCGCGGGCTCCTTCGCGGTCCGGGGGAACGGGAGAATTGTATCCCGCCCGGCAGGGCCCCCGTTCGCGCTCCTGCACGAGTAAGATCGGCGGTCATGGCCGAAGTGAAAGCCCGCGCTGGACTCGAGGACGTCGTCGCCACCGACTCGAGCATCTGTTTCATCGACGGCGATCGCGGCGTGCTGTCCTACCGCGGCTACGACATTCACGATTTGGCGCGCTTCTCGACCTTCGAGGAAACGGCGTACCTGCTCTGGCACGGCCGATTGCCGCTCAAGGCCGAACTGGGCGACCTGCAGTCGCAGCTGGCGGCGGCGCGGCCGCTGCCCGACGCCATCCTTCGGTTCATGAAAATGCTGCCGCCGGTGGACGCGATGGACGCGCTGCGCACGCTGACCTCGGCGCTGGCGCACTACGACGCCGACGCGCATGACCAGTCGGCCCGGGGGTCGTACCGCAAGGCGGTGCGGCTCACCGGCCAGGTCGCCAGCCTGGTTGCCACCTGGGGCCGGCTGCAGGCCGGCGGTGGGCCGATCGCTCCCGATCCCGCGCTCGGCCATGCCGCCAACTTCCTCTACATGCTCACCGGCGAGCGCCCGGGCGCCACGGCCGTCCGCGCCATGGACATCGCCCTGACGTTGCACGCCGACCACGAGCTCAATGCCTCGACGTTCGCGGCTCGCGTCGCCGCGGCGACCCTCACCGACATCCATTCGGCGGTCGTCGCCGGCATCGGCACGCTGAAGGGCCCGCTGCACGGCGGCGCCAATGCCGAGGTGATGAAGATGCTGCTCGAGCTCGGCAAGGACGCGACGCCCGAGCGGATCGACGCGTTCGTGCGCGGCCGGCTCCAGCGCAAGGAGAAGATTCCCGGCTTCGGCCACCGCGTCTACACGACCGAGGATCCCCGGGCCACGCACCTGCGCCAGATGTCGAAGGAGATGGGGGCGCGGGCCGGCGTGCCCGAGTGGTTCGCCATGTCGGAGCGGATTGAGGGGCTGGTCCGCGCCGAGAAGAAGCTCAATCCGAACGTCGACTTCTACTCGGCGACCACCTACTACACGATGGGGATACCGGTCGAGCTCTACACGCCGATCTTCGCCGTGAGCCGCATGTCGGGATGGACTGCGCACGTGCTGGAGCAGCTGGCCAACAATCGTCTCATCAGGCCGCGGGCCGACTACACCGGTCCGGCCTATCCGCAGTCGTGGGTACCACTCGAGCAACGGTGACCGGCGCGATGAGCGCCGTCGCGGCCTTGGTCGCGGGCTGGCTGGTGTTGACCTCCGCCGCGCCGCTGGCTGCCCGACAGCCAGCCGAATCGCGCGAGGTCCGCCAGCTGGTCACGTTCCGCTGGCTGCCCGGCCAGAGCCGGGCGGCGCGCGACATCTACCGGCGCCAGCTCATGCCCATCTACCGTGAGATCGAGGCGATGCGCCACGTCCGCGCCTTCGCCGAGGTGGAGAGCCCGGAGCCGCTCGATTTGATGGTGGTGACCCACTACGCCGATCTGGCGGCGATGGATCGCGCCGTCCTGGAGCTGATGCGTCCGGTGGCGGAGCGCCCTCCAGTGCCGATGCTCTACGAGCGGCTCGCGAACATGAGCCTGGGCCACCACGATCAGTTCGTGGAGGTGCTGTCGCCGCCGGCGTTCGCGCCGACGCCCGACGGCACGCTCGACGTCCTCGAGTTCGTGCGCGTCGAACCGGGGTTCGCCGACTCGTTCGAGCAGCAGGTGCTCTCGACGGTGCACGGCTGGGAACAGCAGGACGACATGCGCGACATCGTCCTGCGATCGGAGACGGCGCGGTTCCTGGTCGCCGACGGCTGGGACTACCTGCGCACCTACGCCATCCGCAACCTCGCCGCGTGGCAGGCCTATGCCACTGCCCGCAGCCGCCATCCGGCCGCGATCGCCGTCAACCGCATGGTCGCGGCGCGCAAGACGCTGATCCTGCGCGAAATCGACGAGCTGCGCGTCCGCTGACGCGCCGAGCCGTACACGGTCGTCGCGGCGACGTTGAATCGACGTGTCGGAGGCCGTTCATGCCAGATCGATCCGATCCCGTCGCCACCCAGCTCACCAACATCGAGACCCGTACCGGCCGAAGCCTGGCCGAGCTGGCCGCGCTGGTCAAGGCCAGCGGTTTTGACGCGCCATGGCGAGATCCGCGACCTGCTCAAACGCGATCTCGGGATGGGGCACGGCGACGCCAACCTGCTGGTCCATCACGTGCTGCAGTCGGACGGGGCGTCGGCGGCGGCGGGGAAGGGGCACGACGCCGTGCTCGAGGAGATCTACGCCGGTGCGAAGGCCGGCCTGCGCCCGATCCACGAGGCGGTGATGGCAGCGATCGCCGGTCTCGGCGATTTCGAGATCGCGCCCAAGAAGGGTTACGTGAGCTTGAGGCGCAAGAAGCAGTTCGCCATGGTCGGGCCGGCCACGAACAGCCGCGTCGAGATCGGCCTCAACATGAAGGACATCGCTGGGACGGCGCGGCTCGAGGCGCAGAAGCCCGGCGGGATGTGCCAATTCAAGGTCAAGCTGACCACGCCGGCCGAGGTCGACGGCGAGCTCCTGGCCTGGATCCGGCGCGCCTACGACGCCGCCGGCTGAGGCGCCGGACTGGCCCGCCGGACACCGCGGCAACGCGCTGACCGGCGTCGCCGGCGTCACACCAGAGACAGCAGCGGGTGTGTCCGCGTCTGCTTGACCTGCGCGTACCACCGGCACGGCAGGTAGAGCACGACCACGACCGCGGCCGTGACGGCGTAGAGCAGGGGCAGGCTCCACACCGACTCCGGCGGCGGCGGCCCTGGCTCCATCGGGTGGTTGGCGAACAGCCACGGCGACACGGCGCCGGTGCGGAGGATCGAGACGCCGACCGCGGCCAGGTGAATGAGCGGGATGTGCAGCAGGTAGTAGAAGAGCGGCACGCGGCCGAAGACCGCCAGCGCGTCGGCCAGCCAGCCGCGGGTGCGATCCAGCCACGGCATGGCGACGAGCAGCGGCCCCAACGTCATCAGCAGGTACTGGAGCGAGGCCGGATACTTCGCCGTGTTGAGGAACGACAGCACCGGCGCCCAGGCCGAGACCGCGCCCGGCGGCGCCGGGTTCCACGGCCGCGGATCGCCATGGATGTTGAACGTGCGCAAAAGCAGGAACGTGGCGATTGCCGCGGCGCCCAGGGCGAGACACCAGCGATCCCGCTCGGCGGGCGCGCGCACGGCGATGCGGCCGAACGCGAAGCCGAGCGCCATGACGCCGATCCACGGCAGCAGCGAGTAGAGGATGACGAGCCGCGGCCCGGTGTCGCCGATGCGGAAGCTGCCGGCGGTATAGAGCACCTGCGCCACCCAGCCGCCGACCACGGCGTCGTCTCCAAACACGGCCGGCCCCCACGCGTCGTGCCCGGCGACGATCGCCGTCCCGATCGCCGCGACCACGCCGAGCGGGAGGCGGACGAGCACCGCCAGTCCGACCAGACACCAGCCGATCAGCCAGATCACGCCGGCCAGGTTGTAGTTCCACACGTCGGCGTTGAAGGTCCAGGCGGCGCGCAGCACCGTCAGCTCCAGCACCACCAGGAACAGCCCGCGCGTCACCAGATGCCACGACTCGGCGCCTGGCCGGCGCGGCGGGCGGCCCGCAGGTAGACGGCGGTGCCAGCCAGGAACAGGAAGCCCGGCGCGCAGAAGTGCGTGATCCACCGGGTGAAGAACACGCCCGGCGTCGGGCCGCCGGCCGGGACGCCGGCGAACACGCGCACGTGATCGACGGCCATCAGCACCATGACCAGACCGCGCACGACGTCGATGCCACGCACACGGGTCGACATGCGGCGCATCTTCGCCGATCTCGGCCCCGGGCGAGCTCCACCCGCCCCAGGGACCTGACGCCGTTCGGGTGAGCCATAATGGATGGTTCACCGAACCCGACGTGTTGAAACAGAGCCTCGTCCGCAACTTCTCCATCATCGCGCACATCGACCACGGCAAGTCCACCCTGGCCGACCGCTTCCTCGAGGTGACCGGGGCTCTGCAGGCGCGCGAGATGGAGGCGCAGGTCCTCGACAACATGGACCTCGAGCGCGAGCGCGGCATCACCATCAAGGCGCATCCGGTGCGCCTCAACTACGAGGCCGACGACGGCCAGCGCTACATCCTCAACCTCATCGACACGCCCGGCCACGTCGACTTCGGCTACGAGGTGACCCGGTCGCTGGCGGCGTGCGAGGGCGCGATGCTGCTCGTCGACGCCTCCCAGGGGGTCGAGGCGCAGACCCTGGCCAACGCCTACCTGGCGGTCGACGGCGGGCTCGAGATCATCCCGGTCATCAACAAGATCGACCTGCCGAGCGCCCAGCCCGACGAGGCCCGCCGCCAGATCGAGGAGATCATCGGCCTCGACGGCGCCGGGGCGCTGCTGACCAGCGCCAAGGAGGGCCGCGGCGTCCGCGAGATCCTCGAGGCGGTGATCGCGCGCGTGCCGCCGCCGGTCGGCGACCCCGACGCGCCGCTCAAGGCGCTGATCTTCGACTCCTGGTACGACTCGTACCGCGGCGTGATCGTCGTCGTGCGCGTGATCGACGGCACCCTGAAGCCGGGCATGAAGGTCCGCTTCATGGCCACCGCGCAGGACTACGAGGTCGAGCAGCTCGGCGTGTTCACGCCCAAGCCGGTCGAGCTGCCCGAGATCGGGGCCGGCGAGGTCGGCTTCATCAACTGCGGCATCAAGCGGATCGCCGACGCGCAGATCGGCGACACCGTCACCGAGACGGCGCGGCCAACGCCCGAGCCGTTCCCGGGCTTCAAGCCGCTCAAGCCGATGGTCTTCGCCGGGCTCTACCCGGTCGAGAGCCACGCCTACGACGAGCTGCGTGAAGCGCTCGAGAAGCTGCAGCTCAACGACTCGGCATTCTCCTTCGAGCCCGAGACCTCGGCCGCGCTCGGCTTCGGCTTCCGCTGCGGCTTCCTCGGCCTGCTGCACATGGAGATCGTGCAGGAGCGTCTCGAGCGCGAGTTCGACATGGACCTGATCACGACCGCGCCGGGCGTGCTCTACCGGGTGACCACCACCGACGGCGTGGTGCGCGAGATCGACAGCCCGGCCAAGCTGCCCGACGCCGGCACCATCCAGCTGCTCGAGGAGCCGGTGATCACCGCGATGGTCCTCACGCCCGGCGACCACGTCGGCGCCATCATGAAGCTGTGCCAGGACAAGCGCGGCGTCCAGAAGGCGCTCGAGTACAAGGCCGCCGACCGCGTGCTCATCACCTACGAGCTGCCGCTCAACGAGGTGGTGCTCGACTTCTACGACCGCCTCAAGACCATCTCGCGTGGCTACGCCTCGCTCGACTACCACGTCACCGGCTACCGGGCCTCGCCGCTGGTCAAGCTCGACATCCTGGTCAACGGCGAGTCGGTCGACGCGCTGTCGATGATCGTGCACCGCGACCGCGCCTACGACCGCGGCCGCCAGCTGGTCGCCAAGATGCGCGAGCTGATCCCGCGGCAGATGTTCGAAGTGGCGATTCAGGCGGCGATCGGCGCCCGGATCATCGCCCGCGAGACGGTCAAGGCGATCCGCAAGAACGTCCTCGCCAAGTGCTACGGCGGCGACATCACCCGCAAGCGCAAGCTGCTCGAGAAGCAGAAGGAAGGCAAGAAGCGGATGAAGCGGGTCGGGACCGTCGAGATCCCGCAGGAGGCCTTCCTGGCCGTGCTCAAGCTGTCGGAGGAGTAACCGTGACCACCGTGGCCTTCCAGAAGTCCACCGTTCGTGAGTACTTCGAGTCGATTGTCGTCGCGGTGATCCTGGCGCTCTTCATCCGCACCTTCGTCGTCCAGGCCTTCAAGATCCCGACCGGCTCGATGGAGCCGAACCTGCTGGTCGGCGATCACCTGCTGGTCAACAAGTTCGTGTTCTCGCCGGCGGCCACCGGCGTCGAACGGACGCTGCTGCCGGTGCGACCGGTCGAGCGCGGCGACGTCGTGGTCTTCAAATATCCCGAGGACCCGGAACGCGACTTCATCAAGCGGATCGTCGGCCTGCCGGGCGAAACGGTGGAGGTGAAGGGCACGCAGGTGCTCATCAACGGCACGCGCCATCGCCCAGCCGTTCGCCCACTTCCTGCTGCCGCACGACCCGGCGGCGCCGGTCAACGAGGGCGATCCGCGCGAGCGGTTCGGCCCGGTGACGGTGCCCGACGGGCACTACTTCGCGATGGGCGACAACCGCGACAACTCGCAGGACAGCCGCTACTGGGGCTTCCTGCCGGCGCACTACATCAAGGGCCGGGCGCTGATGATCTACTGGTCGTTCGAGAGCGGCGAGGGCCGATCGCCGGTCGCCGGGCTGTTCGGCGGCACCCGCTGGTCGCGCCTGTTCCATCAGATTCACTGAACCGGCGCGCACGGGTGGGCACCGGCGGGAGCCCCGGCCCTGGGTCCGGCAGGACCGCCGCCTGTTACACTCTTCGTACCTCCCCCGAGGCATACGCATGTCGACCTTTCTCAAGCTCGCGTTCACGGCCCTCGTGCTGAACGCCTGCGTGCAGGCCGGCCGATCCGCGTGGACGTTCTACCAGTTCGAGGACTCGGTTCAGCAGGCGGTGCTCTTCAGCTCGAGCCAGACCGCGCCGCAGGTGAAAGCCCGGATTGTGCAGCTCGCCACCCAGCAGCAGGTGCCGATCAGCCCCGACGTGGTCGAGGTCACCTATGCCGGCACCCAGGCGCGGGTCACCGGGCAGTACACGGACCATGTGAAGCTCGTGCCGGGCGCCTACGTCTACGACTGGACGCACGTGCTCGACCTCGACGTGCGGCGAGTGCCCTACTAAGCGGGGCTCGGGTCCCGGGGGCTCGGGGGGAAGATCGGATTTCGCCGTCACGCCGCCGGGACGCGCCGCGCCCGGCCGATCACCCCTGCAACGCGGCCGTGGCAGCGTGGGTGTGGGTCGCGACCTCGTCGAGCACCGCGGCGATGCGCGCCGCGGCGTCACCGCGAAAGCCCTCGTCGGTGATGCCGGCCAGGTTGGTCCGCACGTTGGCGGCCGCGCCTTCGGCCGCCGCGCGCAGCATCCCCATCGCCACCAGCAGGTCGCTCGACGCCGAGGTATTGCCGAGCGCCGCCACCGTGCCGACGAGATCGAGCACCCGCGCGCACGCCACCGCCGTCTGCAGCGGGACGGTCGTGGCCGCTTGGGTGGCGTCCTGAATCGCCGCGCGGCGCGCGGTCTTGTCCTGGTCGCTGGCCTTGGGCATCCGGAACCCGGCCATCAGCCGATCGAACGCCGCCGTGTCCTCGTCGGCCAGCGCCAGGAGCCGCTCGCGCAACTCGGCCAGCGGCGCCTGCAGCGTCGCCAGCACGGCCCGCTCGTCGTCGTTGTCGTGGCGCGTGCGCGGCAGGCCGGCGACCATCTGCGCCAACGCGGTGCCCAACGCGCCGGCAATCGCCGAGACCGAGCCGCCGCCGGGCGTCGGTTCGGGTGACGCGACACGATCGAGCACGACGGAGAGCGGCAGCGACTGCAGCGAGGACATCCGTCCATGCTAGCAGCGAGTGATAGCCGGCAGCTACGCGTCGCCGGCGACGACGACGCCGCGCTTGATCACCGTGCGCACGACCGGGGCGCCGACGCGCACCAGATCGGCGATCGGCCCCGCGAGCAGCACCGCGTCGAGCTGCTTGCCGACCTCGAGGCTGCCGACGCGGTCCTGGCGGCGGAGCGCCGCCGCGGCGTTGGCCGTGGCGCCGACGATCGCCTCTTCGAGCGTGAGCCCCATCCCGAAGCACGCCAGCGCGATGACGAAGGGCATCGACGGCGTGAAGCCGCCGCCGGGGTTCATGTCGGTGGCCAGGGCCACCGCGACGCCGCGCTCGACGAACATGCGGGCCGGGGCGAAGCGGCCGAGCTTGAGGAAGAAGGCCGCACCCGGCAGCAACGTCGCCACCACGCCGGCCCGGGCCATCGCGTCGGCCGACGCTTCGCTGGTGAAGATGAGGTGGTCGGCCGAGGCCGCGCCGACTTCGGCGGCGACGAGCGAGCCGCCGCTGGCGGCCAACTCGTCGGCGTGGATCCGCGGCGCCAGGCCGTGCCGGCGTCCGGCCTCGAGGACGCGCCGTGCCTCTTCCGGCGTGAACACGCCCTGCTCGCAGAAGACGTCGTTCCATTCGGCCAGGCCCTCGGCGGCGACTGCCGGCAACATCTCGTCGACGACCAGATCGAGGTAGGCATCGCGGCGGGTGCGGTACTCGACCGGCACCTCGTGGGCGCCCATGAAGGTCGGGCTCAACTCGATCGGCTGGGAGGCGGCCAGCACGCGGATGGCGCGCAGCATGCGCAGCTCGGCCGCGGTTTCGAGGCCGTAGCCGCTCTTCACCTCGCAGGTCGTGGTCCCCTGGGCGAGCGCGTCGGCGAGCCGGGGGCGCGCCGCGGCCACCAGCTCGTCGACGCTGGCGGCGCGCGTGGCGGTCACGGTGCTGACGATGCCGCCACCGCCGGCGGCGATCTCGGCGTAGGTGGCGCCGCCGAGCCGGCGCGCCAGCTCGTCGCGACGGTCCCCGGCATAGACCACGTGGGTGTGCGGATCGACGAAGCCGGGGAGCACGGTCTGGCCGCGGGCGTCGATGATCTGGGCGCCGGGTTCGAGGCGTACGGTGCGGGCGACCATGCCGGCCGCGCCGACGGCGACGATCCGGCCGCGCCAGCCGGCGACCGACGCCTGCGGCACCGCCGCAATCGCCCCCTGCCCGGCGCCGGCGCGCGGTGACGGGCCGGCGCAGGTCACCACCAGGTCGGCGGTGTCGATCAGGATATCGGCCGGGGTCATACCGCCGGCAGGAGCCGCGCCTCGACCACCGCCGGCGCCAGCCCGGCCACCTCGATCCGCTTCCGGCGGCTGCGTTCGCCGGCGACGATCGCCAGGTCGCGCCGCGGCACGTCGAGGGCCCGCGCCAGCAGCGTCAGCAGGGCGTCGTTGGCTTCGCCGTCGACCGGCGCGGCGGCGAGCCGCACCAGCAAGGCGCCGTCGCGCACGCCGGCCACCGCCGACCGCGGGGCCCGGGGCATCACGCGGATGTCGAGCAGCGTGCCCCCGGCGGCGGCGGTCACCATGACGGCGTCAGCCGTTCTGGCTGCGGACGTCGTGCTGCTCGGGCGCAGCCGGGGCGGCCGAGGTCGAGCTGTCGCTGTGCCGCGGTCGCATCAGCCGGATCTTGTCGTCGCGATCGCGCGCGTCCTGCTCGCGGACGAAGTCGAGGGTGTTCTTGAGGGCGTTGATGATCGCCTCGACCGAGGTCTCCGTCTCGCGGCGACGGGTCTTCAGGCCATCGATCTCGCGCTGCAGCTCCTCGAGCCGCAGCTGCGCCTTCTGGACCAGGCTGTCGGCGCGGACTTCGGCCTCTTTGACCAGGCGCTGGGCGTCCTGATGAGCCGAATCGCGCAGCCCGTCGGCAATCCGCTGGGCGCTGACCAGCGTGTTCTTGAGGCTCTTCTCCTCGGAGCGGTGCTCGGCGAGCGCGCTCTCGAGACGGGCCACTTCCTGGCGCAGCCGGTCGGCGTCGCGCAACGCCCCCTCGTAGTCGTCGGCCACTTCGGCCAGCAGGGCATCGACTTCGCCGCGGTCGTAGCCGCGCATCGCTGACTTGAACTTCTGCTGCCGCAGATCCAGTGGTGTCACGTTCATGATGTCCGCCCCGTACCCGCCTACCCGCGGGCGCCGAATATCGCGCTGCCGACCCGGACGATTGTCGCCCCTTCTTCCACCGCCACCTCGAAGTCGTGGCTCATGCCCATCGACAACTCGGCCAGCCGTCCTGCCGGAACGCCAGCCGCTGCCAGCTGGTCGCGCACGGCGCGCAACCGGCGGAACCACGGCCGGACGTCGTCCGCGTCGTCCACCGCCGGCGGCAACAGCATCAGCCCGACCAGCTCGGCGGCCGCGCAGTCGGCCGCCGCCGCGAAGATCTCGCCGACCTCGTCCGGGGCCGCCCCGTGCTTGGTCGCTTCCCCGGCCAGGTCGACCTGCACCAGCAGCCGCGGCTTCCGTCCGCTCTCGACCGCCGCGGCGTCGACCTTTCGCAGCAGCGCCACGCCGTCGACCGCGTGGATCCAGTCGAACGCCCCGCCGGCCTTGCGCGCCTTGTTCGACTGCAGGTGGCCGATGAGGTGCCACCGGATCCTAGTGTCGGCCACCGCGACGATTTTCTGCAGCCCCTCTTGCACCTTGTTCTCACCGAAGTCGTGCTGCCCGGCGGCGACGGCCGCCGCCACGTATTCCGCGCCGTAGGTCTTCGATACCGCCACCAGCCGCACACCCGCCGGATCGCGTCCGGCCCGCGCCGCCGCCGCGGCGATGCGCCCGCGGACGTCGGCCAGCCGGGCCGCGATCTGCTCCGCGATCCCGCTCACGCCGGCGGGGGCTTGAGCTGGGCCAGCATCGCCTTGGCCTGGCCGGCGAACTGGCCGCTGGGGGCCATCTTCAAGTACTGCTCGAACGACGCGACCGCGTCCGGGACCTTGCCCTCGTTGAGGTTGGCCATGCCGAGCTGGAAGCGGGCGTCGGCGTGGTTGGGGTCGGCCTTGGTCGCCTCCTCGAACTTGACCTTGGCCTCGGCGATCTTGCCGGCGTTCCACAGGATGATGCCCTGGTTGTAGACCGCATCGGCGTTGCCCACCGGCGCCGACGCCGCCGCCTTGGCGCTGATCGCCGCCGCTTCGTCGAAACGTTTCTGGTTGTTGTAGAGCGTGGCCAGCGCGTTGAGGGTCTCGGCGTGGTCGGCCTTCTGCTCGAGCGCCTTCTTCCAGTTCTCCTCGGCCTGTTTCTCGTCCTTCTTCAGCTGGTAGGCGTAGCCGATGTTGTAGTAGCACTCGGCACACGTCGGCTGTACGGCCAACGCCGCCTGAAACTTGGCGATGGCGGTGTCGTGGTCGTTGGCCCGGCTGGCCGCGACGCCTTCGTCAAATGCCTTGCGCATCTCCGCCACCTTCGGATCGGTGCCCGGCGGCACCGTCGACAGGCGGATGGTGACCTCGGAGGTCTGGCCGATGCGGATGCGCACGTCGGCGTAGCCGGTGCCGAGCTTGTCGACCGTGGCCGAGACCCGGTAGCCGCCGGATTGCAGTCCGAGCTGGACGAACTCGCCGCGGCGATCCGACTTGGTCGCGAACTTGCGGGCCACGCCTTCCATGAACTCGATCGTGACCGGGGCGTCGGCCACCGGCTTGCCCTCTCCGTCGACGACCTTGCCCTTGACCAGTCCGGTCTGGGCGAAGGCGGGGACGACCAGGGCCAGGACCACGGGCATGGCGAGGAGCCTGGACAGGATGGGGTACGGCATGTCGGGACGACCTCCTGGACCGGGGCGCGGGCGCCGGTATCAGAGCCAGTGTAGCGCGAAGCCAGCACCCGGGCCGGGCGCGGATCAGGCGTCGAAGAACCGGCGCACGTCCTCGACCGCGTGGGTGATCGGCGCCGGCGGGAGCGAGTCGAGGAACCGGCGGCCGTAGCCCATCGTCCGCAGGCGGGGGTCGAGCACCGCGAGGACGCCCCGGTCGGTGCGATGGCGGATGAGGCGCCCCAGGCCCTGCAGCAGCGCCAGGATCGCCAGCGGCACCTGGTAGTGCTCGAAGGCGCTGGTGCCCTCGGCGGTCAGCGCCTCGATGCGGGCGGCGACGATCGGGTCGCCCGGGGAGACGAAGGGCAGCTTGTCGATGATGACGGCGCTCAGCTGGTCGCCCTGCACGTCGACGCCCTGCCAGAACGACGAGGTGGCGAACAGCACGGCGTGCGGCGTGCGCCGGAACTCCTCGAGCAGCACCGAGCGTGGCGCCGTGCCCTGCACCAGCACCGGGTAGTCGAGCTCGAGCTCGAGCAGGCGGACGACGGCGCGCATCGTCGCGTAGCTCGTGAACAGCACGAATGCCCGGCCGCGCGAGCACTGGAGCAGCTGCCGGGTTTCCCAGGCCACGGCGTCGGCGTAGCGCTCGTCCCGGGGCAGCGGCATGCGCCGCGGCAGGTAGAGCAAGGTCTGCGAGGCGTAGTCGAACTCCGAGGGCACGCGGATCGCGGCGGCATCGTCGAGCCCCAACCGCGCCCGCACGTAGTCGAAGCGCCCGTCGACGGTGAGCGTCGCCGAGGTGAGCACCGCGGCCCGGCGTTCGCCCGCCACGAGATCGCGCACGATGCGCGACACGTCGATCGGCGCCGCCCGGAGCGTCACCGCGCGGCCCTTCACCTCGAGGAAGTAGACGTAGCCGGGGTCGGATGCCGCCATCAGGAAGCGCAGCTCGCGGGCCAGGCCGCCGGCGCGTCGGGCGATCGACGCGGCGTCGTCGGTCGGCCGCGGGGTGGCCGGGCCGGCCTCAGGCGGGGCTGCGGCCGCCAGGGCGAACGTCGCCTCGAGGCCGTCGAGGGCGCCGCCCAGCTCCAGCCCGGTGTCGACGTGGTCGGCGAACCACTCCGCCGTCAGCCGCAGGCGATCGTCCACGCCCGACCGTCCGGCCCGCGCCAGCGCCAGCGCGCTGAAGAAGGCGCGGGCGTGGTCGAGCACGCGCATCAGCCCGCGGGCGGCGTCGTGGGCGGCCCGCTCCCGGCCGAAACCGCGCAGGCACACCTCGGCGTCGCGCACCAGGTCGTCGACGCGGTGGTTGCTCAGCGCCACGCCGAAGTACTGCGTGGCGACGTCCTCGAGCTGATGGGCCTCGTCGACCACCAGGTGCGGACACGACGGAATCACCTCGCCGTAGGCGCTCTCGCGCACCGCCGCGTCGGCACAGAGCAGATGGTGGTTGACGATGACGACGTCGGACTCGACGGCGCGCTGTCGCATCCGCGTCACGAAGCACTCGGCGTGGCGCGGACAGTCGCTACCGAGACAGGTTTCGGCGGTGGCCGATACCTCGTGCCACAGCGCCAGGTCCTCGGGCAGCTCCGCCAGCTCGGCCCGGTCGCCGGTCTGGGTCAGCGGCACCCACTGCTCGATGATCGGCAGGAAGATCGCGTCGTCGGACGCCAGGCGCCGGCCCTTCACCTCCTGCCGGCTGTGGTACTCGGCCAGCCGGTGCAGGCACAGGTAGTTGGCGCGGCCCTTCATGCAGGTGGCGGTGAAGGGGATGCCCAGCGCCGCCCGCAGCACCGGGACGTCCTTGGCGTAGATCTGCTCCTGCAGGTTCTTGGTGCCGGTCGAGACCAGCACGCGGTGTCCGCTCAGAATCGCCGGCACCAGGTAGGCCATGGTCTTGCCGGTGCCGGTGCCGGCTTCGGCCAGCAGCACGCCGCCGTCGTCGAGCACGGCGGCGACCGCGGCGGCCATGCTGCGTTGCCCCGGGCGTGGTTCGAACTGCGGGAGCGCGCGCGCCAGCGCGCCGTCGTCGGCGAACGCCTGCGCTACGTCGTGGCCGAGGCGTGACGGTACAGCGGGAACGTCTGACACAGCTGCTCGACCTGGGCCTTCACCGCCGCCGCCACCGCCGCGTCGTCGGGCGCGGCCAGCACCCGGCTGATGAGCCCGGCGACAATCGCCATCTCGCCGGTGCCGAGGCCGCGCGTCGTCACCGCCGGCGTGCCCAGCCGGATGCCGCTGGCCACCATCGGCGGGTTGGTGTCGAACGGAATCGCGTTCTTGTTCACGGTGATCGCGGCGCGGCCGAGCGCCGCTTCCGCGACCTTGCCGGTGATGCCCTTGGAGAAGACGTCGAGCAGCACGAGGTGGTTGTCGGTGCCGCCGCTGACCACGCGGAAGCCGCCGGCGACCAGCCCTTCGGCCAGCGCGCGGGCATTGGCCACCACCTGGCGCTGGTAGTCGACGAAGGCCGGATCGGCCGCCTGCTTGAAGCACACCGCCTTGGCGGCGATCACGTGCATCAGCGGTCCGCCCTGCACGCCCGGGAACAGCGCCCGGTCGATCGCCTTGGCATGGACGTCGCGGCACAGAATCAGACCGCCGCGCGGCCCGCGCAGCGTCTTGTGGGTGGTGGTGGTGACGAAGTCGGCGTGCGGCACCGGATTGGGGTGCAGCCCGGTCGCCACCAACCCGGCGACGTGCGCCATGTCGACCATCACCAGTGCGCCGGCGTCGTCGGCGATGGCGCGCAGCCGGGCGAAGTCGATCAGACGGGGATAGGCGCTGGCGCCGGCGATGATGAGCTTCGGCTTCCGCTCCGCGGCCAGCCGCGCCACCTCGTCGTAGTCGATGCGCTCGTCGTCCTTGCGCACGCCGTAAGGCACGATGTCGAAGTACTTGCCCGAGAAGTTGAGCGGGTGGCCGTGGGTGAGGTGGCCGCCGTGCGCCAGGTTCATCCCGAGGATGGTGTCGCCGGGCGACAGCATCGCCAGCAGCACGGTCATGTTGGCCTGGGCCCCGGAGTGCGGCTGGACGTTGGCGTGCTCGGCGCCGAACAGCGACGTGGCGCGGGCGATGGCCAGCGACTCGACGACGTCGACGTGCTCGCAGCCGCCGTAGTAGCGCTTGCCCGGGTAGCCCTCGGCGTATTTGTTGGTGAGCACCGAGCCGGCGGCCTCGAGAATCGCCATGCTGACGAAGTTCTCCGAGGCGATGAGCTCGAGGCCCGATTCCTGGCGATCGCCTTCGGCGGCGACGGCGCGGGCCACTTCGGGATCGGCCGCGGCGAGCGACTGGTAGAAGTACGAACGGTCGAAGGGCTGGTTCATGGGGCGGACGTCGTCTCTGGCGTCAGGCGCGGGACGTGGCCGCGAACTCGTGTTCGAGCTGGCGGATCTTGGCGATCCGCGGCTCGTGGCGGCCGCCGGCGAAGGGCGTCGACAGGAAGGCGTCGACGATCGCCGCCGCCGCCGCGGCGGTCAGCTGCCGGCCGGCGAGCGAGAGGACGTTGATGTCGTTGTGCTCGCGGGCCAGCGCCGCGCCGGCCGCGTCGCCGAGTGCGGCCGCGCGGATCCCCGGCACCTTGTTGGCGGCGATGGTCATGCCGACGCCGCTGCCGCACACCAGGATGCCGCGATCGGCCTCGCCGCCGGCCACGGCGCGCGCGACCGTCGACGCGTAGTCGGGATAGTCCACCGAGCTGGCGGCCGCAGTGCCGAAGTCGCGCCAGGCGACGCCGCGCGCGTCGAGCGTCTGCTTGAGCGCTTCCTTCAACGCGAAGCCCGCGTGGTCGGCGCCGAGCGCGACGATCATGCGACGAATTGTACACTCAGCGACGATGCCCGACGTCTCCATCTCCTCTCGCGGCGAGGCGCGCGTGCGACACGGGCATCCGTGGATCTACCGCTCCGACATCGTCGACGTCGATGCCGCCGCCGGCGAGGTCGTGCGCGTGCTCGGCCCGCATCGCCGCCCGCTCGGCCGGGCGCTCTTCTCCGACCAATCGCAGATCGTGCTGCGGATGGTGACCCGCGACGACCGCGATGTCGACGAGGCGTTCTGGCGCACACGCCTGGCGGCGGCGATCGCCTTCCGCGAGCGCCTCGGCATCGATGCCTCGGCCTGGCGTCTGGTCCACGGCGAAGGCGACCTGCTGCCGTCGCTGGTCGTCGATCGCTACGCCGAGGTGCTGGTCGTGCAGACGTTGTCGCAGGGGACCGAGCGGCTGCTGCCGGTGTTCGCCCGCCTGCTGATGGAGCTGACCGGCGCCGCCGGCGTGCTCGAGCGCAACGACCCGCGGGTCCGGGCCCTCGAGGGCCTCGACCAGCGGGTGTCGGTCGTCGCCGGCGCCGTGCCCGATCTCGTCCAGGTGCACGAGGGGCCGGTGGAGTACCAGGTCGACCTGCGGCACGCGCAGAAGACCGGGCTGTTCCTCGACCAGCGCGAGAACCACGCCGCCGCCGCCGGCTACGCGCGCGGCCGGCTCCTCGACGCCTTCAGCTACCACGGCGGGTTCGCGCTGGCGATGGCCGCGGCGTGCTCGCGCGTCGAGGCGCTCGACGTCTCGGCGCCGGCGGTGGAGCAGATCCGGGCCAACGCCGCCCGCAACCGCCTGCCGCACGTCGACGCCCGCGAGGCCAACGCCTTCGACGAGCTGCGCCGGCTCGACAAGTCCGGCGCGCGCTTCGACACCGTGGTGCTCGACCCGCCGGCCTTCGCCAAGAACAAGGCGTCGCTGACCAAGGCGCTCGCCGGCTACAAGGAGATCAACCTGCGGGCGCTGCGCCTGCTCGAGCCCGGCGGCGTGCTCGTCACCTGCACCTGCTCGTACCACGTCGGCGACGCGCTCTTCGCCGAGGTCGTGCACGAGGCCGCCGTCGACGCCGGCTGCCAGGTCTCGGTGGTCGAGCGGCGCACCCAGGGCCGCGATCATCCGGTGTTGCTGGGCGTGCCGGAGACGCAGTACATGACCTGCCTGATCCTGCGGAAAATGGCCTGAGGCGCCCGCCCCGGGGTCCATGCGCTCCGGAGATGGCCGCGATGCCGTCAAACCGGCCCTGCAGGGCTGGCGCCGGGTCGCGATATGTGAGGTAGAATCCCCGCCTCAGGGGATTTTTGTACCCGCGGGTTAGCCACCTCACCGTTGCGGAGGACCGAGCGATGAATCACGGTCAGTATCGGGGCCAGTTGCTGGGCGCACTTGTCTTGACGGCGGCGGCGGCCGCACCGGCCGTGGCGCAGACGGCCTCGGCGCCGAGCTTCACCAAGGACGTCGCGCCGATCTTCCAGGCGAAGTGCGAGTCGTGCCACCGGCCCGATTCGATCGCGCCGATGTCGCTCGTGACCTACGAGCAGAGCCGGCCGTGGGCCCGCTCGATTCGCGACCGCGTGCAGACGCGGCAGATGCCGCCCTGGCACCTCGACAAGAGCCTGGGCATCCAGCACTTCGAGAACGATCGGTCGCTCAGCGACGCCGAGATCGACACCATCGTCAAGTGGGTGGCGGCGGGCGCGCCCAAGGGCGACATGAAGGACATGCCGAAGCCGGTCGAGTGGCCGAGCGACGACGTGTGGAACTTCGAGAAGCTGTACGGCAAGCCCGACCTGGTCCTGAAGTCGCCGGCCTACACCCAGAAGGGCGACGCGATGGACGCGTGGTACAAGCCGGTGCAGGCCACCGGTCTGACCGAGGATCGCTGGGTGCGCGCCATCGAGATGCGCCCGGGTACGGTCAAGGGCCGCAAGATCACCCACCACGCGCTGGCCCGCCTCCAGCAGAACGACGGCGACGACGGCTCGTCGATCGCGCCCGGCGCCGACGAGCCCGGCCCCGGCCTGTTCATGGAGTGGGCGGTCGGCAAGCAGGGCGAGATCATGCGCGAGAACTCGGGCAAGCTGATGAAGCCCGGTTCGAAGATCGTGTGGGACATCCACTACCACGCCGTCGGCGAGGACATCACCGATTCGGTCGAGCTCGGCATCTACTTCTACCCGAAGGGCGAGGAGCCGAAGTTCCGCCAGACGCTGGCGTTGTTCAGCGGCATCACCGGCGGCAACCGGGCCCTCGACATCGCGCCCAACTCGGTCAACGTGTCGCAGAACTTCCACGTGATGAAGAAGGCCGGGCGGGTCGAGAACTTCCAGCCGCACATGCACCTGCGCGGCAAGGCGATGTCGATGGAAGCCATCCTGCCGACCGGCAAGGTGGAGATGCTCAGCCAGGTCAGCGACTACAGCTTCAACTGGCACACCAACTACGTCTACGCCGACGACGCCGCGCCGCTGCTGCCGAAGGGCACGATCCTCCGCATCACGTCGTGGCACGACAACACCGCCGCCAACAAGAACAACCCCGATCCCAACCAGTGGGTCGGCTGGGGCGACCGCACCGTCGACGAGATGGCGCACGCCTGGGTCAACATCACCTACATGGACGACGAGGACTTCAAGGTCGAGGTCGACAAGCGCAAGGCGGCGACCGCGACGACCACGAGCGATCGCCAGCAGCAGTAACCGAGCCCAGCGGTTCCGTGTAGACCAGTTATCCACATCCGGGGGTGCTGCCGAGAGGCGGCACCCCCGATGTGTTTCAGGACGGAGAAATCAGCGATGAGACGGTGGCTGTCGATTCCGCGTCAGACCCTGGCGGCGCTGGCTGCCGGCGTGGCCCTGGCGGCAAGCCTGGTCGTTCCCGTGGCCGGACAGCTGCCGTTGCCGGCGATCAAGGACAACGGCGAGGCCATCTACCCGGCGTTCGAAGGCTGGTACCCGAACCCCGACGGCACCTTCAACCTGCTGCTCGGCTACTACAACCGCAACCAGAAGCAGACCCTCGACATCCCGGTCGGCCCCAACAACCGCATCGAGCCGGGCGGGCCCGACATGGGCCAGCCCACGTATTTCCACGCCCGGCGTGGCTGGGGCGTGTTCGCGATCAAGGTGCCCAAGGACTTCGGCAGCGAGAAGCGCTTCACCTGGACCATCGTCGCCAACGGCAAGACGGCGTCGGTGCCGGTCGGCCTGATCAAGGACTACCAGATCGAGCCCTTCAAGGACACGGCCGAAGGCAACACGCCGCCGGTGCTGAAGTTCTCGCCGACCGGCAAGACCTTCACCGGGCCGCCGCTCGAGATCGCTCACGACGCTGAGCGGCACGGTCGGGCAGCCGGTCGACGCTCGAGGTGATCATCACCGACGACATGCACCAGGAGGAAGGCGAGAACCCGGCCGTCGCCGGCCGCACCCCGCGCCTGGCCCAGTCGTGGCACAAGCATCGCGGTCCCGGCGACGTCGTCTTCAGCGAGCAGCGTCCGAAGATCGCCGACGACGGCAAGACGACGACGACGGCGACGTTCTCGGCGCCCGGCGAGTACATGCTCCGGGCCCAGGGCAACGACAACTCGGGCGAGGGCGGCGGCGGCTTCCAGTGCTGCTGGACCAACGCCTACGTGAAGGTGACGATCAAGTAGGCGACGTCACGGACGCGGCCGCGCGACGCAGTCGCGGGACACGCGAAGTCAAGCCCGGAGAAGCCGGTCGGCAGCTGCCGACCGGCTTTTTGATTTTCGGATGCGCCGCAGTATTCAACGTGATGGATTGTCTCTCGTTGTCGATGCGCGCAGGCGATGTTATCGAACGACGATCCGCATGCGGACCCCATTTTCATTGGTGTTTTTTCGTCACCGAGCGTTGACTCGCGCGGCAACGGATCTGTAGCCTGTCCGCTGCCCGGGGTCGCCGCTGGATGTCGCGCCTGTCCAGGCCTGCCCCTCTTCTTGGAGGTTGGAAGCATGTCGAGCAGAACCAGGCTGGCGCTGGCTCTCTGCGTCGCGTTCGCGGGGGCCGGTCTGTGGTCGTCTCCGGTGTACGCGCAGAGTGCCATCAGCGGTGTCGTGAAAGACGAGTCCGGCGCAGTGATGCCAGGCGTGAGCGTGGAAGCGGCCAGCGAGGCACTGATCGAGAAGGTGCGCACCGCGGTCACCGACGAGAACGGCGCGTATCGCATCATCGACCTGCGGCCCGGCAACTACAAGCTGACCTTCACGCTGCAGGGCTTCAACGTCGTGATCCGCGAGCTCGAGCTGCCGTCGAACTTCGTGGCCACCATCAACGCCGACCTCAAGGTCGGCACGCTGCAGGAATCGGTCACCGTCTCCGGGCAGTCGCCGCTGGTCGACGTGCAGAGCAACGTCAAACAGCAGGTGCTGTCGCGCGACGTGCTCGACGCGGTGCCGACCGCGCGCACCATCCAGGGCCTCGGCCAGCTGGTGCCGGGCGTGACGTTCGACCAGCCCGACGTGGGCGGCTCGCGCGCCATGCAGCAGACCTACTTCTTCGTCCGCGGCACCGGCTCGGCTCAGACCGTCGTCATGGTCGACGGCCTGATGACCAACGGCCTGATGGGCGACGGCGCCGTCAACGCCTACCACAACGAGGCGATGACCCAGGAAGCCGTCTACATGACCTCGGGCGGCAACGCCGAGACGATGACCGCCGGCGTCAACCTCAACCTGGTGCCCAAGGACGGCGGCAACCGCTTCTCCGGCGGCATCAAGTTCAACAAGAGCCCGGCCTCCTGGCAGGGCGACAACCTGAGCGACGAGCTGAAGTCCTTCAACGTCCGCGCCGTCGACAAGGTCTCGAACTTCTACGAGTTCAACGCCGAGCTCGGCGGCCCGATCCTGCGCGACAAGCTGTGGTTCTTCGGCGCCTACCGCAAGGCCCGCTACGACAAGCCGATCGCCAACACCTTCGACCTGCCGAGCGGCGTGCCGCCGCCGGTCGGCTTCAAGCAGTGCCTCGACGGCGTGATCTCGTGCGAGCAGGGCCTGTCGCCCGAGAAGATGGACAACCCGATCGTCCGCCTCACCTGGCAGATGTCGCAGCGCAACAAGTTCGCGGTCTACTACGACCGCGCCCTGCGCCTGCGGGCCGCGGCGATGACCAACGCCACCGATCCGGCGACCGCCTCGGTGGTGTGGAACACGCCGATCTTCGCCACCGGCTCGGCCAAGTGGACCTCGACCCTGTCGTCGAGCCTGCTGCTCGAGACCGGCTTCTCCTTCAACCGCGAGCGCTACGACAACCTCTACCAGCCCGGCATCCTCGCCGAACGCAACACCCCGGACTGGTATCGCAACGTCCGCAAGAACGACCTGAGCACCGGCTTCCTGTGGAACGCGTCGTCGGCGCAGCTCGGCAACTACCCCGACCGCTACACCGTGTCGGCCGCGCATCTCCTACGTGACCGGCTCGCACAACGTGAAGCTCGGCATGCTCGACGGCTTGGGCATCTACCGCCGCTACAACAACGCCAACGCCGACCTCTACCAGACCTACAACAACGGCGTCGCCGCAGCAGGTCACGGTGTTGAACACGCCGCTCGAGGTGCAGGAGAACATGGACGGCCAGTTCGCCGCCTACCTGCAGGACTCGTGGCGCTTCCGCAACTTCACGTTCAACTACGGCGTCCGCTACGACCGCGTCGCGCAGAGCATCGTCGGCCAGGAGGCCCAGATCGGCCGCTTCGCCAACTCGCCGGCCTACGGCGACTTCGAAGTGCCGACGTGGAGCGACTTCTCGCCGCGCACCTCGATCGTGTGGGACATCTTCGGCAACGGCAAGACGGCGATCCGCACCGGGCTCAACCGGTTCATGACCGCCCAGACCACCGGCTTCGCCCGCCTCTACGCCCCGACGGCGCTGACCACCGCCAACCTCGCCGTGGCAGCGACCTCAACGGCGACGACATCGCCCAGGGCGAACGCGGCTGCACCTTCGGCACCGCCGGCTGCGAGATCAACTTCGCGCAGCTGCCGGCCAACTTCGGCATCCGCGCGCTGTCGACTCCCGATCCCGACATCCAGCGGCCGGGCCAGTACTCGTTCAACCTCGGCGTGACGCAGGAGCTGTTCAACCGCCTGACGCTCACCGGTGAGTGGTACCACAACCGCTTCACCGACATCACCGAGCGCAACAACGTCGCCCGCAACTTCGACAGCTACACGCCGGTCGACGTCGTCAGCCCGCTCGACGGCAAGGTCATCACGATGTACAACGTGAAGACCGAGTTCGCGTCGGCGGTGCAGAACGTCGACGCCAGCGACAGCGACATCAAGCGGCACTACAACGGCTTCGAGCTCGGCTTCAACGCCCGGCTGCCGCGTGGCGCCCGCATCTTCGGCGGCTTCAACCTGGAGAAGACGCTGGCCGACACCTGCAGCAACGGCACCGACCCGAACTTCACGCTCTACTGCAACCAGTGGGACAGCGGGATTCCGTGGGCGAAGCAGTTCAAGCTGGCCGGCACCTATCCCGCTGCCGTGGTGGGGGCTGACCGCCAGCGCCTCGCTGCAGAGCCTGATGGGCTACGTGGTCGGCACGCGGGCGATTCCCTACGGCGTGTTCACCTTCGGCACCGGCTTCGACGTGCCGAACGGCCAGGGCACGTTCTGGCAGGTGACCCGCACGACGCGTCTACCCGGCCAACTGCGCGGCGCCGTGCCGTCCCGGACGAGCTGGTGATCCCGGGCCTCAACGTCGCGTCGCTGAACGTGCCGCTGCGCGCTCCGGAGACGGAGTTCATGCCGCGCTACAACCAGTTCGACCTGTCGTTCAGCAAGACGTTGACGGTCCGCGGCATCCGCATCATGCCCAAGCTCGACATCTTCAACGTGATGAACAGCGACCGCTGGTCGACGGTGACGACGGCGCAGTTCGGCGCGGCCACCTACCTGCAGCCGTCGACGATCATGCAGGCGCGTCTCTATCCGCATCGGCATCGAGACGAGCTGGTAGATATCCGCGGGGCCTCGGGGCTCGGGCTCTCGGGATGCCCGGGTCTCGACACAGCACGTCCGGAAGGGCGGGCCGTTCATGGCCCGCCCTTTCGTCGTTTGTGGCGATGCCGTCCAGGCCCACTACCCCTGGTGACGGGGCCTGGCACCCATGGGCACGGTCCTTCTGCCGCCGACCCCGGCGCTATACTCGAAGCTGCGATGTCGGCCGTCCGCGCAACGTCGCTCGTCGCCGCCGCCCTGCTGCTGATCCTGGCGGCGGCCCGCCCGTCGGTCGCCCGCCAGACGCGCGGTCTCAGCGATCTCGACGGCCGGCCGGTCGATCCGCTCGCCGGTGTCGGCACCGGCCTCGGTGCTCGTCTTCACCGCCGTCGACTGTCCGATCTCCGACCGCTACGCACCCGAGGTGCGGCGGCTCGCCGCGAGATTCCAGGCCGACGGCATCGCCGTCTGGCTGGTCTACGCCAACGCCGGTGAGCAGCCGGCCGCCGTCCGCGCGCATGCCGCGGCCTTCGGGTATGGCCTGCCGGTGGCGCTCGATCCGGCGGCGACGCTCGCCGATCGCGCCGGCGCCCAGGTGACGCCCGAAGCGGCGGTGTTCGACGCCGCCGGCCGGCTTGTGTATCGCGGCCGCATCGATGACCGCTACGTCGACTTCGGCGTCGATCGGCCGGCGCCGACCACGCGCGACCTGGCCGATGCGGTGGCGGCGGTGCGCGCCGGCCGTCACGTCGCGACGCCGGTGGTGCCGGCCGTCGGCTGCGCCATCGTCCGGCAGCGGCCATGACCGGTCGATTCCGCCGGGTCCTCGTCACGACCTGCCTCGCCCTTGCCCTGGCGCGAACGGCTGGCGCACAGACGCCGGCGCCCGATCCCAGCCCCGCGTCGACTCCGGTCACCTTCAACCAGGACATCGCCCCGCTGCTGCACGCGCACTGCGCCCAGTGCCACCATCCCGGCGGCGCCGGACCGTTCAGCCTCCTGACGTTCAGCGACGCTCGTCGGCGCGCCGCACAACTGGCGGCGGTGACGGCGAGCGGCTTCATGCCGCCGTGGAAGGCCGACGGGCATCCGGGCGAGTTCGTGGCCCAGCCGCGCCTCACCGGCGACGACGTCGCCCGCATCGGCCGCTGGGCCGAGGCGCCGATCGAGGGCCCGGGCACTGCGCCGGTGCCACCGCGCTGGCCCGAGGGGTGGTACCTCGGCGAGCCCGACCTGATCGTGACGCTGCCGGCGGGCTACACCGTGCCCGGCGAGCCGAGTGACGTCTTCCGCATCTTCGCCGTGCCCCTGCCGATCACCGGGACGCGCTACGTGCGCGGCATCGAGTTCCATCCCGGCAATGCCCGCGTCGTGCACCACGCGAACATCCGCATCGATCGCAGCGACGGCTCCCGCCGCCTCGACCTCGCCGACGCGGCGCCGGGCTACGACGGCCTGCTGGCCCGCTCGGCGGAGTATCCCGACGGCCACTTCCTCGGCTGGACCCCGGGACAGATCGCGCCGCTGGTCGACGCCGACCTGGCCTGGCGTCTCGATCCCGGCACCGACCTGGTCGTCCAGCTCCACATGCAGCCGAGCGGCAAGCCCGAGGCCGTGCGCCCGTCGATCGGCTTCTACTTCGGTGATCGGCCGCCGACCCGGACGCCGTCGATCCTCCGCCTCGGATCCCAGGGGATCGACATCCCACCCGGCGAGGGCCGCTACCTGGTCGAGGACCACTACACGTTGCCGGTGGACGCCACGCTGCTCGCCGTGCAACCACACGCCCACTACCGGGCCGCCGACGTCACCGGCACCGCCACGTTCCCGGACGGCACCAGCCGCACGCTCATTCACATCGGCGGCTGGGACTTCCGCTGGCAGCACGTCTACCGCTATGCCGAGCCGGTGCGGCTCCCGCGCGGGACCACGGTCGCGATGCGCTACGTCTACGACAACTCGGCGCAGAATCCGCGCAACCCGCAGCTGCCGCCGGCCCGCGTCCGCTGGGGCCAACGCTCGGCCGACGAAATGGGCGACCTGTGGTTCCAGCTCGCCACCGACAGCGACGCCGACCGGACGCGGCTGCGCGGCGAGGTCGAGGCGAAGATGACGGCCGAGGACCTCGTCGGCCTCGAGACGATGCTGGCCTCGGCCCCCGACGACGTCGAGCTCCACGACGACGCCGGGGTCCTGGCGCTGCTGCTCGGACGCCCGGCGGTGGCGGTGACTCATTTCCGCGTCTCCGCCGAGCGCCGGCCGGCGTCGGCGGCGGCGCACTACAACCTCGGGACCGCGTTGACCTCGGCCGGGCTGTTCGACGACGCCATCGCCGCCTACGAGCGAGCGCTGCGCATCGACCCGGGCTACGCCAAGGCGCTCAACAACCTGGGCGACACGTTGATGGCGTCGGGCCGCGTCGCCGAGGCGGTGCCCCGCTACGAGCAATCGGTGGCGCTCGACCCGACGATGCCGGAATCGCACAACAACCTCGGCGCGGCGCTGTGGCGGCGCGGCGACTACGCCCGGGCCGACCGCGAGCTGCGCGAGGCGTTGCGCCTTCGGCCCGGCTACGCCGAGGCCTACTTCAACCTCGGCCACCTGGCGATTCGCACCGGCGACGTGGCGGCCGCGGCGCGCAACTTCCGTCAGGCAGCCGCGTCCCGCCCCGACTGGGTGCTGGCGGTCACCACCGCCGCCTGGGTGCTGGCGACCGCCGCTGACCCGGCGGTGCGGGCGGCGGCCGAGGCGGTCGATCTCGCCGACCGTGCCGTGGCGCTCACTGGCCGCCAGGACGCGCGGGCCCTGGACGTCCTGGGCGTCGCGCTCGCCTCGGCCGGGCGGTTCGACGAGGCCGTCGCCGCCGCCCGCGAGGCGCTGGGCAAGGCGACCCCGCCGCTGACGACGGCCATCGCCGCGCGTGTGACCCTGTTCGAGCGCCGCGAAGCCTTCGTCGACCGCCAGTAGCCGACCTCGAGGCTTGCCAGCGGGAATCCCGGCCGGGTACGCTTCTCGCCCATGCCCCGACCCCTCCGCTCGCTCGTCATGCCGCTCCTGGCGCTCGTCGGCGCCGGCCTGCTCCAGCATCCGATTACCGGACAGACCACGCCGCTTCGTGGCTTCCCGACCGACGCCACCGCCGCCCAGCGCGCGCTCGAGGAGCGCTTCCGCGCCGTGCCCGACGCCGCGCGGCTCCGCGAGTACATGCAGGCGATGTCGGCCGAGCCGCACGTGGCCGGCCGCCCGGGATCGAAGGTGGTCGCCGACTACGCGCTCGAGAAGTTCAAGAGCTTCGGGCTGAACGCGACGATCGAGGAGCTCGAGGCCTACATGCCCTGGCCGAAAGAGCGCCGGCTCGAGATGGTGCAGCCGACCGGCCGCGCCATGCTGATCCAGGAGCCGCCGGTTCCGCAGGATCCCGATTCGCTCGACCAGGACCAGACGCCGACCTACAACGCCTACTCGGCCGACGGCGAGGTCACCGGCGAGGTCGTCTACGTGAACTACGGCATGCCGGCCGACTACGAGGAGCTCGACAAGGCCGGCGTCAGCGTGAAGGGCAAGATCGTGCTGGCGCGCTACGGCGGCGGCTGGCGCGGCATCAAGCCGAAGGTCGCCTGGGAGCACGGCGCCATCGGCTGCCTCATCTACTCGGACCCCAAGGACGACGGCTTCTATCAGGGCGACGTGTTCCCGATCGGCCCGTATCGGCCCGAGTACGGCGTGCAGCGCGGCAGCGTGATGGACATGCCGGTGCACACCGGCGATCCGCTCACGCCCGGCTGGGGCGCCGAGCGCGGCGGCAAGAAGCTGACCCACGCCGAGGCCAAGACCATCCTGAAGATTCCCGTGATGCCGATTGCGTGGGGCGACGCCCAGCCGCTGATCGCGGCGATGCGCGGCCCGGTGGCGCCCGAGGCCTGGCGCGGCGCGCTGCCGGTGACCTACCGGCTCGGCCCCGGACCGGCGGCGGTGCGGCTCAAGCTCGCCTTCGACTGGCAGAACCGTCCGCTCTACAACGTCATCGTCCGCATCGAGGGGTCGACGCTGCCCGACGAGTGGGTCATCTTCGGCAACCACCACGACGCCTGGGTCAACGGCGCCGACGACCCGATCAGCGGCGCGGTGTCGCTGATGGAGGTGGCGCGCGGTCTCGGCGAGCTGCTCAAGACCGGGTGGCGGCCGAAGCGGACGATCGTCCTCGCCCTGTGGGACGGCGAGGAGTGGGGCTTGCTCGGCTCGACCGAGTGGGCCGAGAAGCACGACGAGGAGCTGCGCGGCAAGGGTGTCGTCTACATCAACACCGACGGCACTGGGAAAGGCTGGCTGCAGGCCGGCGGCTCGCACTCGCTGCAGCAGTTCATCGGCGAGGTCGCCCGCGACATCAACGATCCGAAGACCGGCAAGCCGCTCTTCGAGCAGGCTCGGCGCAAGGCGATCGACGCGCTGCCAGAGGCCGAGCGCGCCGAGGCCGAGAAGGATCCGGCGATCCGCATCGCGCCGCTCGGCTCCGGATCCGACTTCACACCCTTCCTGCAGCACCTGACCGTGGCCTCGCTCAACCTCGGCTTCGGCGGCGACAGCCCGGGCGGCGTCTACCACTCGGTCTACGACTCGTTCGAGTGGTACACCAAGGACTCCGATGGCGACTTCACCTACGGCCGCACGCTGTCGCAGGTAACCGGCACCGCGGTGCTGCGATTGTCGGAGGCGGCGGTGCTGCCGTTCCGCTTCTCGGACATGTCGGACACGCTGTCGCGCTACGTGGCCGAGGTGCAGAAGCTTCACGCCGGCAAGAAGGACGCCCCGGCCATCGACTTCGCCCCGCTGGTCACCGCGGTGACGGCGCTGTCGCGGGCGTCGCAGGCGTTCGAGAAGGCCTACGGCGCGGTGCCGGGCGCGTCGGCCAAGGCGCTCGAGGTGCAGCAGGAAGCGCTGAAGGTGGTCAACCAGCTGGTCTACTCGTCGGAGCGCCGGCTCGGCAACGAGAAGGGCCTGCCGCGCCGCGACTGGTTCCAGCATCAGATTTACGCGCCCGGCTTCTACACCGGCTACGGAGTGAAGACGCTGCCGCAGATCCGCGAGGGCATCGAGGAAGGGAAGTTCGACGAGGCCAAGGAGGGGGTGACCAAGGTGGCCGCCGCCATCAGCGCGCTGACCGACCAGGTCGATCGCGCCGCGTCTGGGCTGTCGCGGGTATCGCGCTGATTTGATACGATTTCGCTGCCCCCGATCAGGATGGACTGACGCCGCCTGCGCCCGCGGCGCCCGCGCCCATCCAGAAGAGCGAGGGTGCGATGCGATACCTGGCGCTGCTCATCCCGTTGGCCGCCGCCGCGGCCGGCTGCAGCGACGACGGCGACACGCCGACCGGTCCGTCCGGCTCGCAGGTCAGCTTCTTCGTCACCAGCGAGACGAGCGTGACCGGCAACCTCGGTGGCCTGGCCGGCGCCGACGCCACGTGCCGGCGGCTGGCCACGGCCGTGGGCCACGGCTCGAACCGCATCTGGCGCGCCTACTTGAGCGTCGAACGGGGCCCCGACGGCCAGCCGATCCACGCCCGCGATCGCGTCGGGCCTGGCCCGTGGTACAACGCCCAGCTCCAACTGCTGGCCAACAACCCCGCCGAGCTGCACGCCCGCGAGGGCGACGCCGCGCTGTTCCTGGACGAGCGCGGCCAGCGCATCAACGGCCAGTGGACCGGATCCCCGTCGCCGGTCGAGCACGACATCCTCACGGGATCGAATGCGGACGGCACCCTCGCCGTCGGCCTCACCTGCGCCGACTGGACCTCCGACTCCGCGGCGGCCATCGGACAGGTCGGCCACTCCGACGGCTTCGGGCCGGGCCAGAGCCGGGCCGGCGCCCTGGCCTCATGGAACTCCGCGCACCCCAACCAGAACTGCGCGAACACGGCGCCGCGCGGCGGGGCGGGCCGCTTTTACTGCTTCGCGCAGTAGGTGGCCTGCAGCCGCGCATCTTCGAGCCGTAGCCCGCTAGCGATCACGTGCGCCGCCGCAGATCGGAACCGGCGGGGTGCCGGCGACGCCGGCCCCCGGGCCGCGAATCGGCCCTCCGGAATTCTCGCATCGCGCGCCGGCGTGGCCGCAGCCTGCTATAGTCCAACGAGGTACCGCCAGGGGCATCTCTCACGGCGGGTCTCGGGGCTCGGGTCCCGGGGCTCAGACGTTCGTGAGCGGTTGAGACAGCACCCTTGGAACCTGATCCGGTTCATACCGGCGAAGGGAGAGCGGAGATGAGCACGACCGTCACCAGCACGCCCGGCGACTACGCCGAGGCGTTCCCCAACAGCTTCCGCGTCTTCGACGAGTCGACGGCGACGACGGCCGAGGGCACCTATCCGATTCGCGTGCCGATGCGCGAGGTGCGTCTCGCCGACGGCGAGGCGCCGGTGCGGCTCTACGACACCAGCGGCCCTCGATCGGCCGACGTGCGCGACGGGTTGCCGAGACTGCGCGAGCCGTGGGTGACGGCCAGGCGCGGTCACGCCTCGCCGACCCAGCTGCACTACGCGCGCCAGGGCGAGGTCACGCCCGAGATGGCCTTCGTCGCCGCTCGCGAAGGCCTGCCGGCCAGCTTCGTCCGCGACGAGGTCGCTCGCGGGCGGGCGATCATCCCGGCCAACATCCGCCACCTCGAGCTCGAGCCGATGATCATCGGCCGCAACTTCCTGGTCAAGATCAACGCCAACATCGGCAACTCGGCGGTCTCCTCGTCGATCGAGGAAGAGGTGGAGAAGCTGCGCTGGGCGACGTTGTGGGGCGCCGACACGGTGATGGACCTGTCGACCGGGAAGCAGATCCACGAGACGCGCGAGTGGATCCTGCGCAACTCCCCGGTGCCGATCGGCACCGTGCCGATCTACCAGGCACTCGAGAAGGTCGGCGGCCGGCCCGAGGACCTGACCTGGGAGATCTACCGCGACACGCTGGTCGAACAGGCCGAGCAGGGCGTCGACTACTTCACCGTCCATGCCGGCGTGCTGCTGCGCTACGTGCCGATGACCGCCCGGCGCATGACCGGCATCGTCTCGCGCGGCGGGTCGATCATGGCCAAGTGGTGCCTGGCCCACCACCAGGAGAGCTTCCTCTACACGCGCTTCCGCGACATCTGCGAGATCATGCGCGCCTACGACGTCAGCTTCTCGCTCGGCGACGGGCTGCGGCCGGGCTCGATCGCCGACGCCAATGACGAGGCGCAGTTCGCCGAGCTGAAGACCCAGGGCGAGCTGACCCGGATCGCCTGGGAGTTCGACGTCCAGGTGATGAACGAGGGCCCCGGCCACGTCCCCATGCATCTCATCAAGGAGAACATGGAGAAGCAGCTCGAGTGGTGCGACGAAGCGCCGTTCTACACGCTGGGCCCGCTGACCACCGACGTCGCCCCCGGCTACGACCACATCACCTCGGCGATCGGCGCGGCGATGATCGGCTGGTACGGCACGGCGATGCTGTGCTACGTGACGCCCAAGGAGCACCTCGGCCTGCCCAACCGCGACGACGTCAAGGCCGGCGTCATCGCCTACAAGATCGCCGCCCACGCCGCCGACCTGGCCAAGGGCCACCCGCGGGCGCAGGTCTGGGACGACGCGCTCAGCAAGGCCCGCTTCGAGTTCCGGTGGGAAGACCAGTTCAACCTGGCGATGGATCCGGTGACGGCGCGCGCCTACCACGACGCGACGCTGCCGGCGCACGGCGCCAAGGTCGCGCACTTCTGCTCGATGTGCGGCCCCAAGTTCTGCAGCATGGAGATCACCCAGCAGTTGCGCCGCGAGGCCGAGCAGGGGATGGCCGAGAAGAGCGACGAGTTCAAGAGGCTCGGCGAGATCTACGTCGCCGCCAAATCCTGACGCGTGGTACCGTTGGCGTGGCAGCCGCGACACTGCGGCCGGCCATGCCCCGGCCAGGACGATGCATCGTGAACGTCGCTCGCTGTACTGTTCGCGCCGCCGCCCCAGTAGCCGGTCAGAACCCGGCGCCGGGCGGTGTGCCCGGCGGGGCCGGGACGATCTGGATGACGGTCGGGAAGTGGCCGGGCTGGGCGCCGGGCGTGGGATTGGGATAGCCGGCCGAACCGCTGAAGGTGAAGTCCTTGACGGTAATGCTCGGCGGGAAGGCCATCGTCTCCTCGCGGAAACGGCCGATTTCGAAGATGTGCGTCGGCGGCACGTCGAATACCAGGTTGCCGCGCTCCTTCAGCAGATTCCGGTAGTAGGTCACCAGATCGGCGAACGGCGTCACGACGCCGTACAGGTAGTAGCGCTGGCCGCGCCCGGCGTCGTACGAGCGCAGGAACACGGCGTTCGGGTAGAGCGTCACGCCGAGCGTCGCTTCACTGGGCGCGGCGCTGGTCTGGACCGCCGGCGCTGCCGTCGGTGTCGCTGGCGTCTGTGCGATGGCCGCGGTCGTGGCCGAAACCGACAGCGCCATCAGGGCGAGCAGGCGAGTGCGGCGGGTGTTCGAGCCCATGCCCGTATTATAGGACCCGCCTCGGCACCGCGCCTCCGTCGCGAGGATGCGCCGGTCCGAGGCCCGGATCCCGTCCATGTCCCATCCCCTTGCCGCTTTCTGCCAGGCCCACGAGCCGTGGCTCTTCGCGCTGATCGAGGCGCTGGTCGCCATCGAGTCGCCGACCGACGACAAGGCGGCGGTCGACCGCTGCGGCGCCGAGTTGCGGGCGCGGGCCGCGGCCGTCGGGATGCGGACGCGCGTCGAGGCCCGGCCTGATGCCGGCGATCACTCGGTGATTGAAATCGGCCACGGACGTCCGCGCCTCCTGCTGGTCGGACACGTCGACACCGTCTGGCCCCTCGGCCAGCTCGCCCGGATGCCGTTCGAGCGCCGCGACGGCCGGCTCCACGGTCCCGGCGTCCTCGACATGAAGGCCGGGGTGTCGATGGGCCTGCTGGCGACGCGCGCGGTCTTCGAGACCGCCGCGCCGCCGCGCGGCTCGGTGGCGATGCTGTGCACCTCGGACGAGGAGACCGGCAGCCGCACGTCGCGAACGCTGATCGAAACCGAGGCCACGGCGAGTGACGCCGTGCTGGTGCTCGAGCCGGCGCTGGCCGGCGGCGCGCTCAAGACCAGCCGTAAGGGCATCGGTCAGTTCCACCTCCACGTGACCGGCGTGGCCGCCCACGCCGGCGTCGACCCGGCCAAGGGCGTCAGCGCCGTGCGCGAACTGGCTCGTCAGAATCCTCGACCTGGAGCGACTGCACGATCTGGAGCACGGCGTGTCGGTGAATGCCGGCGTCATCGCCGGCGGCACCCGGCCCAACGTCGTGGCCGAGGAGGCGCTGGCAATCGTCGATGTGCGTGCCCCGTCGCTGGCCGACGCCGCCCGCGTCGATGCGGCGTTCCGCGCCCTGCGCCCGCACCTGCCCGGCGCGCGGCTGGCCGTGACCGGCGGCTTCGAGCGTCCGCCGATGGAACGCTCGTCCGGCGTCGCCGCGCTCTATGCCCACGCCGAGGCCGCCGCCGCCGAGCTCGGCCAGACGATTGCGGAAGGCGGCACCGGTGGCGGATCCGACGGCAACTTCACCGCGGCGCTCGGCGTGCCGACCCTCGACGGACTGGGCGCGGTCGGCGACGGTGCCCACGCCCTGCACGAGCACGTGGAAGTCGCGCGGCTGGTGCCACGCACCGCGCTGCTGGCCGCGCTCATCGCCAGGCTGCTGACGGCGTCCGAATCGCTGCCCCGGGGCTGACGCGGTCAGGCCGAGGCGCGGGCGCGCACGAAGCGCATCGGGATCTGGCGCGGCGGTTCCGCCGCGTCTGCCGGGGCGTTGGCCTCGACGCTGCTGCCGCCGCGACGTGAGTCCGTATTTCGCCTTGAGCAGCCCGACCATCCGCTGCACTTCGTCGCTGTAGCTGGCCGGTGTGTACTTCGCCGCGAAGAGCCGTTCGTAGCCGTCGACGAGGTGGGGATACTCCCGGGCGAGCACCCGCATGAAGTGCGCCCGCGTGCCGCCCTCGAGATGCAGCACCATCGCCCCCACCGACCGCGCCCCGTGGTCGGCGGCGGCCTTGAGTGTGGCTTCGACGAGCGAGGCCCGGGTGGTGATCCCCGGCAGCAGCGGCGCCATCAGCACCCCGCAGTGGATGCCGGCGTCGGTCAGCGCCCGCACCGCCCGCAGGCGCTGCAACGGCGGCGCCGTGCCCGGCTCGAGCCGCCGCCACGCGTCGTCGTCGATGGTCGGCACGCTCAGGTAGACCGAGCAGCTGGTGCGCGCGGCGATCGCCTGCAGCACGTCGATGTCGCGCACGACCATCGGGCCCTTGGTCACGATGCCGACCGGCGTGTCGGCGTCGCGGCAGGCCTCGAGGGCAGCCGCGCGTCAGGGCGTAGCGGCCTTCGATCGGCTGATACGGATCGGTGGCGGTGCCGAGCGCCGCCTGCTCGCGCGTCCACGACGGTTTGGCCAGCTCGCGGCGCAGCACGGCCACGAAGTTGGTCTTGACGAAGATGACCGAGGCGAAGTCGTCGCCCTCGCCGAGCTCGAGCTGGTGCTGGTAGCGCCGGGCGAAGCAGTAGTGACAGCCGTGGGTGCAGCCGCGGTATGGGTTCAACGTCCAGCGGAACGGCATGCCCTCGACGCGGTTCAGCGCCGAGCGGCAGTGGATCTCCTGATAGGTGGCATGGTCGGCGCGCTGCACGGCATCCGGCAACGCCGCGACGCCTCCGGACTTGACCAACGCGGCGATGTCGCGAGTCGTCGGCCGCGTGTCGCCGAGGTCGAACAGCGCCGGGGATCCGGCCTTGGGCATGACGATCGCACTATTTCGCTTTTTGTTCGCCTCGTCAAGAGGGGCGCGGCGCCGCGGCAGTTCACGCCGTGCCGGAGCGCACCTCTGCTCGCCAGTAGTCGAGCAAGGCGTCGAGGGTCTGGTCGAGACCCAACGCCGGCGTCCAGCCGGTGTCGGCGCTGAGCCGGGCGTGATTGCCGACGATGACCGGCGTGTCGACCGGGCGCATGCGCGCCGGGTCGGTCGCGACCGTCACCGGGACGCGCGCCCGGGCCCGCAATCCTTCGAGGAGCGTCTGCACCGACACGGCCCGTCCGGAGCACACGTTGTAACAGACGCCAGGCCGGCCGCGGGCCATCAGCGCCACGTAGGCCCGCACGGTGTCGCGCACGTCGGTCACGTCGCGCTCGGCGGTGAGGTTGCCAACCGCGATGGTCGGCGCGGCCAGCCCGGCCTCGATCGTCGCCAGCTGCCGCGCGAAGCTCGCAGCGGCGAAGGCCGGCGACTGGCCGGGGCCGATGTGGTTGAACGACCGCGTGACCACGGCCGGGATGCCGTGCTCGCGCCACGCCGCCACGGCGATCATCTCCTGCGCCAGCTTGCTGGTGCCGTACGGCGTGTTCGGCGCCAGGGCCGAGTCCTCGGTCAGTGGCGCCGCGGACGCCTTGTAGATGGTCGCCGAGCCGGTCACCACCACGCGCGGGCGGAGGGCCAGCGCCTGGAGCCCGTCGAACAGGTGGCTGGTGCCGACGGCGTTGCTCGCCAGCGTGTCTTCGGCGTGGGCCCAGGAATCGCCGACGTGGGCCACGCCGGCGCAATGGAAGATCGCCGCAGGACGGTCGGCGGCGAGGGCGTCTCGAACCGCGTCGCGAGCCTGGAGCTCCACCGCCCGCCACGCGACACCGGACGACGAGGGCGGGGCCGTCGTACCCGGCCGGTACCAGCCGACGACCGGACCCTCGGCGGCGAGCAGCGGCAGGAGATGGCGGCCGACGAACCCGGCGGCGCCGGTGACCAGGGTCACCGACATCAGTAGCCCGCCCCGCCGAAGTTGCCGAAGAAGTTGGAGAAGGTGCCGAGGCCGGCGAGCGTGAAGCCGAGGTTGAAGCGCCGGTCCTTCGGGAACGGCGTGCTGCTGAAGCTGCCGTAGGAGAACTCCTGGTACTGCACCAGGATGCCGCAGCACTGGGCGTTGTAGGACGCCACCACGCGCTGCTGGACGATCTTCTCCTGCTGGATGTCCCAGTAGATCGAGTACGTCGTCCCCAGGCGGCCATCGAACAGGCTGAATTGGGTTCTGCCGTTGAGGGTGTTGGTCGGGTAAAACGACGACAGGCTGCGGCTCCACGCCAGCCCGACTTGCCGCTCCGGGGTGCCGTAGTCGCCGCCGGTCGACATCGACAGGAGTTTGGTTTCGGCGGCGTCGTACTCCATCCGGTAGGTGGCGCCGATCTGGGTCGCCACCTGCGACCGCACGTTGAGCGACACCGGCGAGAAGTTGCTCGGCGGCCGCCCGCCGCCCGCGTCCACGTAGCTCGACTGGTAGGTCGGGTCGTATTGGCTGGCGCGCGGGTTGGTGTAGTAGCTCTGGGAGAGGCTGGCGGTGAGCAGGTCGCGGGGCGCGCTGGCCAGCGGCGAGGCACTGGCCGACTTCGACGCCTTGCGCACCAGCACGCGGTTGGTCAGGCCGTAGGTCATCCGCGTGACGCCGCCGACGACCCGGTCGTACGAGCTGCCGAGCGTGACGACCTTCTCCTCGCCGTCGATTTTGGTGATGCGCTGCACCTGGAAGCCGGGCTCGATCACGTGCTTCAGCCGGTCGGCGACCGCGTTGTTGGGGGTGTAGACCTTGCTGAACACCGGGCCGATGATGTCGGCGCGGAGCTCGGTGTAGTTGCGGGTGTAGTCCTCGGGCACCTGCAGCCCCAGCTGATTCAGGCTCTCGCTGTACCACGTCGTGCGGTTGAGCACGTTCAGGTTGACGTTGATGAAGGTCAGCCGGTTGATCGGCATCCGCACCGACGGAGCGAAGTCGAGGCGGCCGATGCTCTGGTCGAGCTCGACGCCGCGGTCGTGCAGGATGTAGAGCGGGTGCGAGGCTTCCGACTGCAGGCCGAAGTAGACCGGCAGCGGCCCCAGCTTGCGGTTCGACACCGAGGCGGTGACGCTGGGCAGCGAACCGGTGGTGCGTGAATACGTCTCGTTGAAGAACTGCTCGCTGCGCGTCGCCGTCGCCGAGGCGTTCAGGAACTGCCACGACCCCGAGACGTTGGCGTTCCACGTGCTCTGGCTCTGCGTGGCGTTGTAGACGTCCTGGCTGTAGAGCTGATTCAGCGTCAGGTTGGACGAGTAGTCGGCGCGGGCGCGGGCCTTCAGCCGGAACGGCAGGTCCTGGCTGATGGCGCCGTTGATGAGCAGGCTGTCCGATTCCGGCACCGGGATGCCGTTGACCGTGGCCGCTTTCTGCGCCAGCTTGATAGGCGCGGACGTTGCCGAGGCTGGTGCCCGAGCGCATCCAGCGGTATTCCGTGCCGTAGCCCTGGCCGGTCTGCGCGAACCAGTCGTGCATGACGGTCAGGTCCTGGCTGCGCGACATCGCCCAGAAGAAGGCGTTGCTGATCGAGCTCCCCTGGTAGGTGGAGTTGCCATAGGTCGGCAACAGGAAGCCGGTGGCGCGGTCGTCGTCCTGGATCGGGTAGTACATGATCGGCAGGTAGAAGACCGGCACGTCCTTGACCCGCATCACCGCGTTGCGCAGGATGGCGTAGTCGCCGACGTTGATCGACGCCGACCCGGCGACCAGCTCCCAGCGCGGCGACGGCTGCACGCAGGTCGTGAAGCCGCCCTTGGTGATCTTGTAGCGGTCCTCGCCGGTCTTCTCCAGGATCTCGCCGTAGAAGTAGACGTCGGGTTCGAGCGTGCCGAACATGCTCTTGTCGGCCCGCTCGCCGAGCGAGGCCAGGCCCGCGGCCGAGTAGAACGTGCCGGTGCCGAGGCGGGTGAAGAACACCGCCCGTTCGGAGGAGATGCGCGCCGTGGCCGTCTCGTAAACGACGTTGCCTGAGGCCTCGACGCGGTTGTCAGCGGTGAACAGGTCGACGACGTTGGCGTAGAACTTCTGACCCTCGACCTCTTCGTTCTCGAGCTCGACCTGGCCGGTGAAGCGCCAGTGGCCGGCGTCGATCTGCTCGATGCGGAACTGCTTGCTGTTGTAGCCGGGAACCTGCGCCACCGCAGTGGCGACGGTCGAGGCGACGGTGAGGACGAGGCAGGAGAGAAGACGGAACGTCATGGCGTTGGCCACGGCGGCGGAGCGAGGGTGTCGGCAGAATATCACGCGGATCTGAAGCCGCCCCGCTCGAGCAGGGCGGCGCGCAACGGCCCGACGAGAAAGATCGAGCCGGCGATGACGACCGGATCGGTGGCGGTCAGCGCTTCCTGCACGGCGGCCCACGGGTCGTCGATCGCGGTGACCGGCGGGGCGTCGCGGCCGAGTCGGCCGATCGCCGCCACCAGGTCCTGCGGGTTGCTGGCGCGGGCGTTGTCGGCGCGGGTCGCGATCACCCGCCGGGCGCGGAGCACGAGCGGCCCGAGGATGCCGGCGGCGTCCTTGTCGCGCATGATTGAGGTGACGAGAGACACGGCCGGCACGTCCGCCTCCTCGAGGTAGGACGCCAGGGCGCGGGCGCCGGCCGGATTGTGCGCCGCGTCGACCAGCACCCGGGCCCCGGTGCCCGGGTGGTGCAGCCACTCCAGCCGTGCCGGCCAGCGCACGTCGCGCAGTCCGGCCACCACGGCGTCGGCGCCGACGTGCGAGCGGCGTCACCGCGGCCAGCGTCTCGAGCGTCCGCACCGCCACCGCGGCGTTGGCCGCCTGGTGGGCACCGGCCAGGCCGAGCCGCACCGGCGGATACGCCCGCACCGGCGTCGTCAGGCGCAGGACGGCGTGGCCGGCCTCGTTGGTTCGCTCCGCCGTCACCGTCTCGGCGACCGGCACCAGGCGCGCGCCGACGGCGGCCGCCGTCGCCGCCACGACCGCGAACGCCTCGGCGGCCAGCGGCCCCGACCACCAGCGGCACGCCCCGCTTGGCGATGCCGGCCTTCTCGGCGGCGATCGCCGCGATCGTCGTGCCGAGGTGCCGCTCGTGATCGAAGTCGATGCTGGTGATTGCGCCGACCGCGGGCGTGATGACGTTGGTGGCGTCGTAGCGCCCGCCCAGCCCGACCTCGACGACGGCGACGTCGACCGCCGCGTCGGCGAAGACCAGGAACGCGGCCGCCGTCGAGACCTCGAAGAAGGTCGGGACGGCCGCCAGGTCGCCGCGGCCGACCAGGGCGTCGACGGCGGCGAACACGCGGCCGAGGGCGGCGTCGAGGGTCGGCGGCGGCCACCTCGGCGCCGTCGACGACGACCCGCTCCTCGAGTCGCGCCAGGTGCGGGGACGTGTAGCGGGCGACCCGGTGACCGGCGGCGCGCAGTGCCGTGTCGATCATCGCCGTCACCGATCCCTTGCCGTTGGTGCCGGCGACGTGGACGCTCGGCCAGCGGCGCTGCGGATCGCCGAGCGCGGCCAGCACCACGCGTACCTGGTCGAGGCCGAGCTTGATGCCGAACTGCTCGAGGGCGAAGAGCCGCTCGACGTGGGTCATCGAGTCGGGCCGCGTCAGCCGGCCGCGGGCGCTGGCGCCGGGACCGCGCCCATGAAGCGCAGCAGCCGGGCGATCGTCGGCTTCATCTCGCGGCGATCGATCACCAGATCGAGCATGCCCCGCTCGAGCAGGAACTCGCTGCGCTGGAAGCCGGCCGGCAGCTTCTGGCGGATCGTCTGCTCGATGACGCGTGGACCGGCAAAGCCGATGAGCGCCTTCGGTTCGGCCAGGATGACGTCGCCGAGCATGGCGAAGCTGGCGGTGACTCCGCCGGTGGTCGGGTCGGTGAGGACGGAGAGGTAGGGCAGCTGGGCGCGGTCGAGCCGGGCCAGGGCCGCCGACACCTTGGCCATCTGCATCAGCGACAGCGCCCCTTCCATCATCCGGGCGCCGCCGCTGCACGACACGATCACCACCGGGACCCGGCGATCGACCGCGGCTTCGATCCCCCGCACCAGCTTCTCGCCCATGACGACGCCCATGCTGCCGCCGATGAAGCCGTATTCCATCGCCGCGACGATCACCGGCAGCCCCTCGATCGTCCCGGCGCCGACGATGAGCGCGTCCTTGAGTCCGGTCGCCTTGCGGCTCGAGGCCAGGCGGGCCGCGTACGGCTTGGTGTCGGTGAAGGTCAGCGGGTCATTGGAGGCCAGCGCGGCGTCGTGTTCGACCCACTGTTCGTCGTCGAACAGCGTGCGCAGCCGCTCGGCCGCGGTCAGCCGGAAGTGATGGGCGCACTTCGGACAGACACTCAGCGTCTTGGCGAGGTCCTTGGTGTAGATGATGGTGTCGCACTCGGGACACTTGACCCACAGGCCTTCGGGCACCCGGCTCGACGTGCCGGGCGCGACCATCGGCTTGCGGGCCTTCTTGAACCAGGCCATCGGTCTGCCAGCTTAGCAAACTCCCGACGCCTAGCGCCGGGTGCGCGGCACGTAGTAGCGCGTGCCGTGGGTGTGGGTCTGCACCTGCTTCACCAGATCGCCGAGGGCCTCGTCGTCGTGCTCGGGGTCGAACTGCGAGGTCTCGACGACCAGGAGCGGCGTCGACGTGTAGTGGAAGAAGTAGTGCTGGTAGGCCTCGTTCAACTCGCGCAGGTACTCGGCGTCGGGCCGCGGCGTGTCGTCCTCGGGTTCGTGGTCGCGGGCCGCGGCGCGGGCCAGCAGCACGTCGGTCGGCGTCTGCAGGTAGACGACCAGGTCGGGCACCGGCACGTCACGGGCCAGCAGATCGAACAGCCGCTGGTAGATGAACAGCTCGTTGTCGTCGAGGTTCATGAACGCGAAGATCTTGTCCTTGTCGAAGACGTAGTCGCAGACCGTGCTCTGCTGGAACAGATCGGCCTGGCGCAGCGCCGACAGCTGGCGATGGCGGTTGAGCAGGAAGAAGAGCTGGGCCTGCAGGGCGGCGCCGGGGCGGTCGGCGTAGAAGTCGGCCAGGAACGGATTCTCGGCCCGCTCGAGCACCGCGGTGCCCTCGAGCCGGGCGGCGAGCCGTTCGGCCAGCCTGGTCTTGCCCGACCCGATCGGCCCGTCGATCGCAAGGTAGCGGAAGGCCACGGCGGTGGGAGTATACCAAGCGTGTCCGGCGCCTCCGGTGCGGCGCGCCGTGCATGGTATGGTGAAGGCCCCGACCCAGGAGACGCGCCGCCCGTGCACATCGATCGCCTCGACGTCCGACTACTGCGGCTGCCGCTCGCCCATTTCTTCGAGACGAGCTTCGGACGGTCGTACGACCGCACGTTCCTGTTGATCCGGCTCGAGGGCGAGGGCCATGTCGGCTGGGGCGAGTGCGTGGCCGAAGCGCACCCCTACTACAGCTCCGAGACGACCGAGACGACCTGGCACATCATCACCTCGTTCCTTGCCGCCCGGGTCGTCGGCCACGACTTCGCCCATCCCCGGGACGTCTTCCCGGCGCTGGCCCGGGTGCGCGGCCACAACATGGCCAAGGCCGCCGTCGAGATGGCGGCGTGGGATCTCTACGCCCGCGGGCAGGGCCAGCCGCTCTCGGCGGTCCTGGGCGGGACCCGCGACCGCATCGCCTCGGGGGTGTCGATCGGCATCCAGGACTCGCTCGATCAGCTCGTCGCCAAGGTCGAGAAGGAGCTGGCCGCCGGCTACCGGCGCATCAAGATCAAGATCAAGCCGGGCTGGGACCTGAACGCCGTCGAAGCGGTCCGGGCGAAGTTTCCCGACATCCAGCTGATGGTCGACGCCAACGCCGCCTACTCGGTGAAGGACGGCGCGCACCTGGCCAAGCTCGACGCCTACAAGCTGATGATGATCGAGCAGCCGCTCGAGTACGACGACGTGATGGATCACGTGCAGCTGCAGCAGGAGATCGCCACCCCGATCTGCCTCGACGAGTCGATCCACACGGTGCGCATCGCCCGCGACGCGATCGAGGCCAAGGCCTGCCGGATCATCAACGTCAAGCCGGGCCGGGTCGGCGGCCATGCCGAGTCGATTCGTCTCCACGACCTGTGCCAGCAGCACGGCATCCCGGTGTGGCACGGCGGGATGCTCGAGTCGGGCATCGGCCGCGCCCACAACATCCACCTCGCCAGCCTGCCCAACTTCACGCTGCCCGGCGATATCGCCGCCAGCAAGCGCTACTACGTGCCCGATCTGATCGAGCCGGGGATCGAGGTCGATCCCGACGGCACGATCCCGGTGCCCACTGGCCCCGGCATCGGCGTCACGATCGTCGACGAACGCGTGGCTGCGGCCACGCTGCGTCACGTGTCGCTCGACGCCGACGCCGTGAAGGCGGGGCACTGACGGCCGATGCCGTCGCTGCTGGCGAGCCGCCGTTGGTGGGCGCCGGGCGCCGCCCTGCTGCTGGCGGCGTGCGCGGCCAAGGCGCCGCCCGTGCCGGTGGCGCCGCCGGCGGCCACCTATGACCAGAAACTCGCGGCGATCCTGCGGCTCGAAGATCGCCGGATCCTCGAAGACACCCCGGCGCCGCCTCCTGCGGTCACCTCGCTCCTGCCGCTGCTGAGCGATGACGAAGGACGGGTGCGCCGCCGGGCGGCGCTCGCTGCCGGGCGTAGCGGATTGCCGGCGGCGGTGGCGCCGCTCCAGGGAGTGCTGGCCAACGACCGCGAGCCCGAGGTGCGGGCGATGGCGGCCTTCGCGCTCGGCCTGACCGGCGACGGCGCGGCGGCCACGCCGCTGCTCGCCGCGCTGGCCGACGCCGATGTGCGGGTCCAGGGTCGTGCGGCCGAGGCCCTCGGTCTCATCGGCGCCAAGGCCGGCGCCGGCGCGGTGGCCCAGATGGTGGCTGACCCACGTCGCGGGCCGGGGCACTGGCCGGGATCGATCCCGACGACCTCCGCTATCCGCTGGCGCCAGCCGTGGAGGCGATCCGTCTGGGAGTCTACGCGCTGGTGCGGCTCGGCGACTTCGCGGCGCTTCGCACCGCGGTGTTGAGCGCCGACGGCACGCCGGTCAGCGACTGGTGGCCCCTGGCCTATGCGATGCAGCGGATCGGTCACGCCGACGCGCAGCCGGTGCTGCGCGGCTGGCTGACCCGCGGCGGTGCCTTGACCCGCGCGTTCGCGGTGAAGGGCCTCGCCGGCCTGAAGGACGCTGCGGCGCGGGCCCCGCTCGAGTCGCTGGCCGCCGACGCGCGCCAGCCGATGAGCATCCGGGTGCAGGCGATCCGCGGACTCGGGGCCATCGCCGACGTCCGTTCAGCGGCGACGCTGACCGCGCTCCTGCCGCCGCCGACGGCGCCGGCCCTGCGGCTCGAGGCGGCGGCCGCGATCGGCGCAATGGCCCGACCGGCCCTGGCCGAGTCGTTCATCGACTACCTCGAAGACGACTGGCCGCCGATGCGCGCGGCGGCGCAGGCGGCGATGGCCCGGAGCGACGTCGACGCCTTCATGCCGGTGCTGTCGGGGCTGTTCGACGACGAGGAGTGGAGCGTGCGCGCTGCACTGGCGACGACGCTCGGCGTGCTCACGCCCGAGGCGGCCGGCCCGCGGCTCACGCAGTCGGTCGGCGATGCCGACCCCAAGGTGGTGGCGGCGGCGCTGCGCTCGATGACCACGCTGAAGCTGCCGGGGACCGAAGCGCGGCTGACCGCCGCCTTAGCCCACGCCGATCCGGCGGTGCGCGTTGCCGCGGCCGAAGGCCTGGGCACGCTCAAGCCGGCCGGGGCCGCCGAGGCGTTGGTCCGCGCCCTCGACGCCTCGCGCTCCGACACGACCTACATCGCCCGGGCGGCAGTGCTCGCCGCGCTCGTCGCGGTGGAAGGACCCGCGGCGGCGCCGCGATTGACCACGGCGTTGTCCGACCCGGACTGGGCGGTCCGCGTGCGGGCGGCGGCGTTGCTGAACGGCTTGACGCCGGCGACGCCGGTGCAGCCGACCCGTCCGGCCCCTGCCAACGTCGAGCCGGCTCTCGAAGCGGTCGCCGACCTGGCGACGCCCGCCTATTCGCCGCACGCCTATGTCCGCACCGCCAAGGGGGAGCTGCAGATCGAACTGGCGGTGCTCGATGCGCCGCGCACCGTCGCCAACTTCATCGCCCTGGTGCGCAAGGGCTTCTTCGACGGCGTGCGCCTCCACCGCGTCGTGCCGGACTTCGTCGTGCAGGACGGCGACCCGCGCGGCGACGGCGAAGGCGGGCCCGGCTACACCATCCGCGACGAGCTGAACGAGCGTCCCTACCTGCGCGGCACCGTCGGCATGGCCCTCGACTGGAAGGACACCGGCGGCAGCCAGTTCTTCATCACCCACTCACCGCAGCCGCACCTCGACGGGCGCTACACCGTGTTCGGCCAGGTCGTGGCGGGCATGGCGGTGGTCGACCAGCTCGAGCCGTGGGACGTGATCCAGTCGGTGCGGGTGTGGGATGGCAAGCAGTGGATTGCCGGCCCGGGTCGGACGCCGCAATGATGCGTGACGCGGCGCCGGACTAGCGACCAGCGGCTCGCCTGACGCGAGCTGGGACGCGTACAAGAAAAAGGGGGCACACGGTGCCCCCTGGATCTTGCAGTCGCCGAGGCGACCTACCGCTTCTTGGCGGTCTTCTTGGCGGCCTTCTTCGCCTTCTTAGCCTTCTTTGCCATGTGATATCCCCCCCTTCAGGTTGGATGTGTGCGGAATGGGGTGCCGCGCCACGCGTATCGCATCTGCCGCCTGGCACTCTGCGCCGTCGTGCCGGCCCCCCCGCCTCGTGTGCGCTCCCTTGCGGGTCGCGCGAATCAGTGGTGAGAGGAAAGACGGGGCAGTTTGAAACAAACCGCCCCGAAGGCCACCGACGGCCTACTTCTTCTTCGCGGTCTTCTTGGAAGCCTTCTTGGCCGCCTTCTTTGCCTTCTTCGCCATTGTTCCTCCTAAGGGGCCTGACTCCGCCGAATGGCGGCCACCGACTGCGTCACTACTGGTGGCCTGAGTAGGTGTCCCTCATACCAGATGTAGATTATGGATGAGAAAAATGCGATGTCAAGCACAAACAACGGTTGTGTGTCAAAACAAACGTCGTCGTCGCCGCCAGCGGCCACGCTCGACTGACGGCGCTGCTGTCAACTCCGTGCGATCGATCAAGTTATCGGCGGCAGCGCCGCTCAGAACATGCTGGTGCGCAGCCGCTGTTTGTCGGCGTGGCGTTCGATCGCCAGCGCGATCAGCCGATCGATCAGCACCGGATAGGGCACGCCGCTCGCCGCCCACATCTGCGCATACATGCTGATCGTCGTGAAGCCGGGGATGGTGTTGATCTCGTTGAGCACCAGGGCGCCGGTGGCCTTCGACAGCAGGAAGTCGACACGCGCCATGCCGGCGGCGTCGATCGCGCGGAACGCGTCGAGGGCGAGGGCCTGCACCCGGGCGGTCGTGGCGGCGTCGAGCTCGGCTGGCACCACCGTCTGTGACGCGGTGTCGATGTACTTGGACGCGTAGTCGTAGAACTCGCGCGACGGGCAGCACCTCGCCCGGCAGCGACGCCTGCGGGCTCGTCGTTGCCGAGCACCGCGCATTCAATCTCGCGGGCCTCGGGCACGGCGGTCTCGACCACCACCTTGCGGTCGAAGGCGAACGCCGTCTCCAGGGCCGGCGCCAGCCCCTCCCACGCCTTGACCTTCGAAATGCCGACGCTCGACCCGAGATTGGCCGGCTTCACGAACAGCGGCAGCCCGAGCGGCTGCAGCCTGGCCTCGACCTCGGCAGGCCGTCGCGTCCATTCGAAATGCGAGGCGACGCCGTGCGGGGTGATCGGCAGGTCGTGGGCGCGGAACACCGCCTTCATCGCCGCCTTGTCCATGCCGACGGCCGACGCCAGCACCCCCGATCCGACGTACGGGACAGCGGCCAGCTCCAGCAGCCCCTGCACCGTGCCGTCTTCGCCGTGCGGCCCGTGGAGCACCGGGAAGACGACATCGAGCCCGAGCCCGGTGACGATGGCGCGATCAGGCTCGCCCTCGGCGTCGTCGCTGGCCGGCCGGCGCTCGATCGTGACCAGCGTGTCCTCACTCGGATGCGACACCACCAGCGTGTCGCGCCCGGCCCTGGGGAGTCGCGTCGCCGCGTGGCGGGCCTGCTCGATCACCTCGGCCGCCGACAGCGCCACCGGGACGCGATCGGCCAGCACCCACCGGCCGTCCTTCTCGATGCGGATCGGGACGGCTTCGTAGCGGGCGCGATCGAGGTGCTTGAAGATCGACGCCGCCGATGCCACCGACACTTCGTGCTCGCCGGACCGTCCGCCGTAGATCACGCCGACGCGCAGCTTCTTCACGAAGGGATAATACCGTCCCGGGCTCCGCCCCGAGCCCCGGATCCCGAGCCCCGAGCCCCGATGTTCTCATTCCGCGTCACCCACACCGACGGCGCCGCCCGCGCCGGCGCGATGGCCACGCCCCACGGCGTGGTCGAGACACCGGCGTTCATGCCGGTGGGCACTCAGGGGGCGGTGAAGGCGATGACCGTGCGTACGCTCGAGGACGCGGGCGCACGGATCATCCTCGGCAACACCTATCACCTGTGGCTGCGGCCGGGCGCCGAGCTGATCGCGCGGCGCGGCGGGCTCCACCGCTTCAACGGCTGGGCCGGCCCGATTCTCACCGACAGCGGCGGCTACCAGGTGTTCAGCCTGGCGGCGCGGCGCACCGTCGAGGAATCGGGCGTGCACTTCCGCTCCCACCTCGACGGCAGTCCCCGGCTGCTCACGCCGGAAGGCGCGGTCGACATCCAGTCGCAGCTCGGCTCCGACATCGCGATGGTGCTCGACGAGTGTCCGCCCCATCCGTCAACCCGGGAGGCGATTCGCACGTCTCTCGAGTTGACGACGCGCTGGGCCGGCCGCTGCCGCGCGCGGCTCACCGCCGTGCGTCGCGGCGAGGGCGGGCCGCCGGCGACGACGCCGGGCCAGGCGCAGTTCGGCATCGTCCAGGGCGGAGTGTTCACGGATCTGCGCGCCGAGAGCGCGGCGCGGCTGACGGAGATGGAGTTCGAGGGCTATGCGATCGGCGGACTGAGCGTGGGAGAGCCCATCGACCTGATGTACGAGGTCGTCGGCGCGACGACGCCGGTTCTACCGGCGGCCAAGCCGCGCTACCTGATGGGCGTCGGCACCCCCGCCGACCTGGTCGAGGCCGTCAGCCGCGGCGTCGACCTGTTCGACTGCGTGCTGCCGACCCGCAACGCCAGGAACGGCCAGCTCTTCACCCGCTGGGGCCCGATGAACGTCAAGAACGCCCGCTTCGCCGAGGACGACGCGCCGCCCGATCCCGACTGCCGCTGCTATACCTGCCGCCACTTCTCACGGGCCTATCTTCGCCATTTGTTCGTCGCCCGGGAGATGACCGGCAGCATCCTCAATACCATCCACAACCTGGCCTTCTACCTTGACACTATGCGGCTGATTAGAGAGGCTATTACGTTTGGGAATTTCGACGCGTTCAAGGCAGCGTACCTGCACTCGCTCGGCGCCCGGCCCTTTGCTCCATGACCTCGTTCCCCCTCGCTGATCCAGGGTTGATCCTGGCCATGGCCGCGTCGCCCAACCAGGCGGTGAGCCCCCTGGTCCAGTTCATTCCGTTCGTCCTGGTCCTGGCGATCTTCTATTTCGTGATCCTCCTGCCGATGAAGCGGCGGCAGAAGAAGGTCGAGGCCTTCCTGAGCGGCCTGAAGGTCGGTGACAAGGTGGTCACGACCGGCGGGCTGTACGGGTCGGTGACGCGGTTGGAGGACCAGTCGGTCCAGCTCCAGGTCGCCCAGAACGTGCGCGTCGAGGTGTCGCGCGCGGCCGTGGTGGGCTACCAGGGGCAGCCGCCGATCGCATCCGAAGCGAGCTGATACGACAACCATGGCGAAGAACCTGCGCTGGAAACTGCTGACCATCGTCGCCGTGCTCGGGCTGTCGGCCTGGGCGTTCATTCCGCCCCAGGAGAAGGTCCGCCTCGGTCTCGACCTCAAGGGCGGCGTCCACCTGGTGATGCGGGTCCAGACCGACGACGGGCTGCGCGTGGAAACCGAGTCGTCGGCCGACCGGCTGCGCGAGACGCTGCGCACTCAGAACATCGCCATCGGTGGCGTGACGGTCGCGGGGCCGAGCGAGTTCCGCGTCGCCGGCGTGCCGCCGGCGCAGGACGCCCAGTTCCGCCAGGCGCTGGTCGACGTCGATCTCACCTACGACCGGTCGCAGTCGGGCGCCGACTACACCTTCCGGCTGAAGCCCGTCGTCGTCAATCAGCTCCGCGAGGAGACGGTGAACCAGGCGCTGCAGACCATCGAGCGCCGCGTCAACGAGCTGGGCGTCGCCGAGCCCGTCGTGGCCAGGCACAGCCAGAACGACCAGATTCTCGTGCAGCTGCCCGGGCGTCTCCGACGTCAACCGCGCCAAGGAGATCATCCGCTCGACCGCGCAGCTCGAGCTCAAGCTGGTCGAGCAGGGCCCGTTCGTCGACGAGGCCTCGGCCCGCCAGGCGTTCGCCGGCAACGTGCCGCCCGACATCCAGATCCTGCCCGGCCAGAGCGAGGGCACGGCCGGCGCGCCGCCGACCACGGTCTACTACGCGGTGCGCCGCGTCGCCGCCGTGACCGGCCGCGACCTGCGCAACGCGCGGCCCAGCCTCGACGAGAACAACCGCCCGGCGGTCAGCTTCTCGCTCAACGCCGAGGGCGCCACGAAGATGGGCAACTTCACCCAGGCGAACATCAACCGCCAGCTCGCCATCGTGCTCGACGGCCGCGTCTACTCGGCGCCCAACATCCAGTCGCGCATCGACGGCGAGGGCCGCATCACCGGCAACTTCACCCAGCAGGAGGCCGGCGATCTCGGCCTGGTCCTCCGCTCGGGCGCGCTGCCCGCCAACATGACCTATCTCGAGGAACGCACCGTCGGCCCAACGCTCGGCGCCGACTCGGTGCGCGCCGGCGTCATCGCCTCGGCCGGCGGCCTGGTGTTCGTGCTGCTGTTCCTGCTCGCCTACTACAAGCTCGCCGGGTTCAACGCCTTCGTCTCGATTGCCGCCAACCTGATCATCCTGCTCGGCCTGATGGCCTACCTCGGGGCGACGATGACCCTTCCGGGCATCGCCGGCTTCATCCTGACCATCGGCATGGGCGTCGACTCGAACGTGCTCATCTTCGAGCGCATCAAGGAGGAGCTCGGGCTTGGCAAGACCCCGAAGGCGGCCGTCGCCGCCGGCTTCGACCGCGTGTTCTGGACCATCGTCGACACCCACGTGGCGTCGCTCATCGCCGCCGCCTTCCTCTTCCAGTTCGGCACCGGCCCGATTCGCGGGTTTGCGACCACGCTGACGATCGGTCTGCTCGCCAACGTCTTCACCGCGGTCTTCGTGTCGCGGACGATGTTCGAGCTGTTCCTGTCGCGCCGCCAGCAGCCGGCGACGCTCAGCATCTAGACGGCCCCCATGCGCATCTTCGAGAACACCAACTACGACTTCATCCGCTGGCGCTGGCACGCGCTGGCGCTCTCGACGATGGTCGTGCTGGCCGGCGTGGCCTTCATGGCGTCACGCGGCGGCATCCCGCTCGGCATCGACTTCACCGGCGGCACCATCGTCGTCGCCAAGTTCGAGGGGCCGGTCGCCGAGGACGCGGTGCGGCAGGCGCTCGATGCCGTGCCCGGCGAGAAGGTGGTGCAGAGCTACGGCGACCCGGCCGACAACCAGGTGCTGATCCGCTTGCCGCTGGCCGCTGACGAAGACGTGGCCAACCTGGACCGGGCCGCCCGCGCCATCGTGCAGGCGCTCGGCGCGGCCGGGCTGCCGAAGTTCGAGCTGCTCTCCCAGGAGATCGTCGGCCCGGTGATCGGCCGCGAGCTGCAGCTGAAGGGCATCTACGCCACGCTGGCGTCGATCGCCGGCATCGCCGTCTACATCGCCATCCGCTTCCGGCCGGCCTTCGCCATCGGCGCCATCGTGGCGACCCTGCACGACGTGCTGATTACCCTGGTCTTCCTGGCCTTCTTCGGCTACGACCTGTCGCTCAACATCGTGGCGGCGCTGCTGACCATCACCGGCTACTCGGTCAACGACACCATCGTCATCTTCGACCGCGTCCGCGAGAACCTCCGCTCCAAGATGCGCCGCGACCCGCTCGAGAAGGTGGTCAACACCGCCGTCAACCAGACGCTGGCCCGCACCATCATCACCGCCGGTACCACGTTCCTGTCGGTGCTGTCGCTCTACCTCTTCGGCGGCGAGGTGCTCGAGGGCTTCGCCTTCACGATGCTCGTCGGCATCGTCAGCGGCACCTACTCGACCGTGTTCATCGCGGCCGCCATCGCCATCATCCTCGGCAACCGCAGCGGAGCCGGCGCGAGCGCCGCGGCGCCGGTGAAGGTCAAGGCCGCCACCGCGCGGCGCTCGTAGCGCCCGGCGTGGATCTGCTGGCGGCGGCGCTGCTCGGCGTGGTGCAGGGACTCACCGAGTTCCTGCCGGTGTCGTCGACGGCCCACCTGCTCCTGGCCGAGCGGTGGCTGGGGTTCGACGACCCGGGCGGCGCGTTCACCGTCATGATTCAGCTCGGCGCCGTGCTGGCCGTGGTGTGGCTGTACCGGGACAAGGTGTGGTCGGTGGTCGCCGGGCTGCCGCACAGCGCCGAGTCCCGCCGTTTCGCGCTGGTCGTCCTGGCCGGGTGCGTGCCGGCGCTGGTCGCCGGCGCGCTCTTCGCCGACTACGTGAAGCAGGTGCTCTACTACAGCCCGCTCGTCATCGGCGTGGCCTTCGTGACCGGCGGCGTGGTGATGCTGGCCGTCGAACGGCTCCGGCCGGCGCCCGACGTCCACGGGGTCGATCGGATCCCGGTCGGGCGGGCATTCGGCGTCGGGCTGTGCCAGGTGCTGGCGCTGGTGCCGGGAGTGTCGCGTTCGGGGGCGACCATCGTCGGCGGGCTGGCCCTCGGCCTCGAGCGGACCACCGCCGCCGAGTTCTCGTTCTTCCTGTCGATGCCGACCATGACCGCCGCCTTCGCCCACGACCTGCTCGAGGTGCGACACGTGCTGGCGCCGGAGCGCTTCCTGCAGATCGGGGTCGGGTTCGTCACCGCCTTCCTGGCCGCGCTGGTCGTGGTCCGGCCGTTCCTGCGCTTCATCGGCCGCTCCGGCTTCGCCCCCTTCGCCTGGTACCGGATCGTCGCCGGGACGGCCCTCCTGGCGGCGGTCGGCGCCGGCTGGCTGTAGGCACCGGGATGCAGTGGCTGCGCCGCAGTTTCATCACCGGGTTCTTCGTCACGGTGCCGCTCATCGTGAGCGTGGCGGCGCTGGTGTGGGCGTTCCGCTTCGTCGACGGCTTCGCGACGCCGATCGCCACCCAGGTGCTGGGCCGGGCGGTGCCCGGCGTCGGCGTGCTGGTGATGGCGACGCTGGTGCTGGGCGTCGGCGCACTGGCGACCAACGTCATCGGAAAACGGCTGTTGCAGCGCGCCGAGGGCTGGCTGCTTCGGGTGCCGGTGTTCAAGACCGTCTATGCACCGGTGCGGCAGCTGATTGCCGCCTTCTCGCCCGACAACGACGCCGGGTTCAAGCGGGTCGTGCTGGTCGAGGACCCGGCCCGCGGGCTGCTGCTCGGGTTCCTGACCCGGGAATTCACCTTGGATCGCGGCGCCGGGCCGGAGCCGTTCGTGGCCGTCTACGTGCCGACCAACCACTTGTACCTGGGGGACATCGTGGCGTTCCCCATGTACGCCGTGCAATACCCGGACCTGACCGTCGAGGACGGCATCCGGATCTTCCTGACCGGCGGCATGGCGCTGCCGTCCGCACTTCGCAGCCGCGGGGACGCGGCGGGAGTGTAGGATTCTGCGGTCACTGGACACACGCGAGGAGCTGAGAGCAGACGTATGGTGAACATGGTGCGACGACTGTCGAACGGGCAATGGGGATGGCGCGCGGCGCTCGCCGTGGCGATGACCGTGGTCTTGTCGGGCCCGCTGGCCGAGGTCGCCTCGGCGATGCAGGAGCCGGCCGGCGCGCACCGGCCGGGCGGCGAGGTCAACATCCAGCTGCCCGATCTGAACAGCGGTGACTTCCTCGGCCTGACCGGCCACCAGATCCTGCTCACCGGGCTGGTGGTGTGCGTGCTCGGGCTGCTCTTCGGCGCCTGGACCTACAACGCCGTCAAGAACCTGCCGGTGCACAAGTCGATGGCCGACGTCTCCGACCTCATCTACGAGACGTGCAAGGCCTACCTGGTGCAGCAGGGCAAGTTCCTGCTCATCCTCGAGGTCTTCATCGGCGTGGTGATGGTGGCCTACTTCTGGCTCACCGGTCTCGAGCCCGGCCGCATCGTCATCGTGCTGCTCTTCAGCCTGATCGGCATCGGCGGCAGCTACGGCGTGGCCTGGTACGGCATCCGCATCAACACCCTGGCCAACTCGCGCACCGCGTTCGCCAGCCTGCGCGGCCACGCCTTCCCGGTGTGCGACATCCCGCTGCGCTCGGGCATGAGCGTCGGCATGATGCTGATCTCGGTCGAGCTGCTGTTCATGCTCGCCATCCTGCTGTTCATTCCCGGCGAGTACGCCGGCGTCTGCTTCCTCGGCTTCGCCATCGGCGAGTCGCTGGGCGCGGCGGCGCTGCGCATCGCCGGCGGCATCTTCACCAAGATCGCCGACATCGGCAGCGACCTGATGAAGGTGGTCTTCAAGATCAAGGAAGACGACGCCCGCAACCCCGGCGTCATCGCCGACTGCACCGGCGACAACGCCGGCGACTCGGTCGGCCCGACCGCCGACGGCTTCGAGACCTACGGCGTCACCGGCGTGGCGCTCATCTCGTTCATCATGCTGGCGGTGAAGGACCCGGTGGTGCAGGTCCAGCTGCTGGTCTGGATCTTCATGATGCGCGTCATGATGGTGCTGGCGTCGGCCGGCTCCTACCTGGTCAACAACGCCATCCAGAAGGCCAAGTACGCCGGCCACGCGAAGATGAACTTCGAAGCGCCGCTGACCTGGCTGGTGTGGATGACCTCGATCGTCTCGGTCATCCTGACCTACGCGCTGTCGGCGCTGCTGATTCCGAGCCTCGGCGGCAACACCGCCCTGTGGTGGCAGCTGTCCACCGTCATCACCTGCGGCACGCTCGCCGGGGCGATCATCCCGGAGTTCGTCAAGGTGTTCACCTCGGTCCACTCGGGCCACGTCCGCGAGGTGGTCACCTCGTCGCGTGAAGGCGGGCCGTCCCTCAACATCCTCTCCGGTCTCGTCGCCGGCAACTTCAGCGGCTACTGGCTGGGTCTGACCATCATGGGTCTGATGGCGATCGCCTACTACTTCTCGATGATGGGCCTCGGCGGCCTGATGCTGGCGCCAGCGGTGTTCGCGTTCGGCCTGGTCGCGTTCGGCTTCCTGGGCATGGGCCCGGTGACGATCGCCGTCGACTCGTACGGCCCGGTCACCGACAACGCCCAGTCGGTCTACGAGCTGTCGCTGATCGAGGACATCCCGGGCATCGAGAAGGAGATCGAGAAGGCCTACGGCTTCCCGGTCAACTTCACCGTCGCCAAGGAGCTGCTCGAAGAGAACGACGGCGCCGGCAACACCTTCAAGGCGACCGCCAAGCCGGTGCTGATCGGCACCGCGGTCGTCGGCGCCACGACGATGATCTTCGCGATCATCATGGCCCTGACCCAGGGCCTGGCCGACCAGTCGGCGATCGCCAAGCTGTCGATCCTGCACCCGCCGTTCCTGCTCGGGCTGATCACCGGCGGCGCGGTGATCTACTGGTTCACCGGCGCCTCGATGCAGGCGGTGACCACCGGCGCCTACCGCGCGGTCGAGTTCATCAAGGCCAACATCAAGCTCGACGGCGCCACCAGGGCCTCGGTCGAGGACAGCAAGAAGGTGGTCGAGATCTGCACCGTCTACGCGCAGAAGGGGATGTTCAACATCTTCCTCGGCATCTTCTTCTCGACGCTGGCGTTCGCCTTCGTCGAGCCGTTCTTCTTCATCGGCTACCTCATCTCGATCGCGCTGTTCGGACTCTACCAGGCGATCTTCATGGCCAACGCCGGCGGCGCCTGGGACAACGCCAAGAAGATCGTCGAGACCGAGCTGAAGGCCAAGGGCACCGAGCTGCACGCCGCCTCGGTGGTCGGCGACACGGTCGGCGACCCGTTCAAGGACACCTCCTCGGTGGCCATGAACCCGGTCATCAAGTTCACGACCCTCTTCGGCCTGCTGGCCGTGGAGCTGGGGGTCTACCTCACCGCCGAACAAGGCGCCGGGCTCACCAACGTGCTGGCCGCGGTGTTCTTCGTGGCGAGCATGTACTTCGTCTGGCGGTCGTTCTACGGGATGCGCATCGAAAGCTAGCAAGGCTCCGCCTGGGATACGAGCCCGTGGCTCCGCCTCGCTGGCGGCAGTGTTGTTTGGCCCGCCGTCTCCACCCCAACGCGCACAGTCCGCGCGTCGGGGACCCCGGCTCCGGGCGGGCATTGACGTCCAAGAGGCCTGGCGAAGTCTGGCCCGGCCTCGACGTTCAGGCGATTGTCGTCTTTTGTTCGCCGCCCGACCGCGATTCGGACGGCGCTCCGGCGGAGCGGCCCGACCCGTGGCGCTCCGCCAGATTGATTCCAGCGATTGACGGCTCCGGAAGGCGCGGCTAGAATCCCGGTTCCGGCGGGCCGCATGCTCGCCGGACTCGCCCTCGCCGCCCGAAGCCCGTGGCGCCGAACCGGTTGGTGCCACTTTCTGAGATCCGGTGTCAAAGCAAATACAGAGGTGTCGAAGGACGCGGGGCGCGGATGTCGCCTCTTTCGTTGACACCCCAAAAACCCCGTCGCTATAATCGGCGGCCTTGCGGCTCGGTCAGCGCCAGGTAGGAGGAAGACACACGTGCCACGCGACCTCTTTGGTGATGTCGTCGACCCGTCCATCAAGATGGGCAACAAATCGGGTTATACCGTTGCCCTCACGATGCTCGCGGAAGTCGCGATCCTGGCAGCCATCGTCATCGTGCCGCTGATGGCAGCCGACATCCTGCCGACGCCGCCCTCGATGATGGCGTTCGTGGCGGCTCCGCCACCCCCGCCACCGCCGCCGCCACCGCCGCCGCCACCTCAGGCCGCGGCCCCGCCGCCCGAGGTCGAGGTCAACCCGACCGCGGCCCCGGTGGAAGCGCCGAGCGAGATCAAGCCCGAGACCGGCATCGAGGCCGGCTTCGAGGGACAGGTCGGCGGTGTCGACGGCGGTCTCGCCGGCGGCGTCGTCGGCGGCATCACCGGCGGCATCCCCGAGGCGCCGCCCCCGCCCCCCCGCCGCCCACCCAGCCGGTCCGCGTCGGCGGTAACATCAAGCCACCTCAGAAGGTCAAGCACGTCAACCCGATCTATCCTCCGATCGCGCAGTCGGCGCGCGTTCAGGGCATCGTCATCATCGAGGCCACCATCGGCCCCAATGGCTCGGTGCAGGATGCACGCGTGCTGCGCTCGATCCCGCTGCTCGACGCGGCGGCACTCGACGCGGTGAAGCAGTGGACGTTCACGCCGACCTTGCTGAACGGCGTGCCCGTGCCGGTCATCATGACGGTGACGGTCCAGTTCACGCTGCAATAGGTTGCGGCGTTTGGTGATGAACCCGATTCAGGGACTTTTCCGGAGGAACGCGATGAACGCTCGGAGAATTGGTCAGACTACATTCGCAGGTCTCGGCGCCCTGCTCGTCAGCACGCCTGCGTTCGCGCAGGAAGGCGGCGGCATCGACTTCATCGAGATGTTCGAGCAGATGGGTCCGGTGGCCATGGCCATCGCCGCAGTCTTGTTCATCATGTCGTTCTGGTCGGTCGGTGTCGCCATCGAGCGCATCTACACCTTCAGCCAGGCCAAGAAGCAGTCGAAGATGTACGCGCCGCTGGTCGCCAAGCACCTCAAGGACGGCCGGCTGAAGGAAGCCATCCAGCTGTCGTCCTCCAAGGACTACCGCTACAGCCACCTGGCCAAGGTGGTGCTGGCCGGTCTCCAGGAGTACCAGTTCCAGCAGGACAGCGCCGGCGGCGCCGCCCTCAACCGCGACGACTTGCTCGACACCGTCCGCCGCTCGATTCAGCGCGCCACGGCGCTGACCTCGAACGACCTGAAGAAGGGCGTGTCGAGCCTGGCGACCATCGGTGCGACCGCGCCGTTCGTCGGTCTGCTCGGCACGGTGGTCGGCGTCATCAACGCGTTCGTCGGCATCGCCTCGACCGGGTCGGGCGGCATCGGCGCGGTGTCGGCCGGTATCGCCGAAGCGCTGGTCGAGACCGCGCTCGGGCTGTTCGTGGCCATCCCGGCGGTGTGGTTCTACAACTACCTGACCGGCCGCCTCGAGTACTTCAGCGTCGAGATGGACAACTCCTCGTCGGAGCTGCTCGACTACTTCATCCGGAAGACGGCGAGCTAGGGTCGTCGGTCCTCAGCCCATCTTGCGAGGAGAGTGCACATGTCGATGAATGTCGGCGGCAGCAGAGGCGGCATCAACTCGGAGATCAACGTGACGCCGCTGGTCGACGTCATGCTCGTGCTCCTGATCATCATGATGATCATCGCCCCGCTGCTGCAGAAGGGCGTTGACGTCAGGCTGCCCACGGCGACCAACAGCGCCGACAAGCCCGAGACCCAGGACCAGACCGTCATGGGGGTCACGCCCGACGGCCGCTTCTGGGTCAACGGCGTGCAGGTGCCCGACGCCGAAGTGCGGGCACGGATCAACGACATCCTCGAAGGCAAGAAGGACCGGATCGTCCTGATCAAGGCCGACGAGGACGCGCCGTACGGACGGGTCATGGAAGCCATGGACGCGCTCCGGGCGGCGGGCATCGAGGACATGGGGCTGATTACCGAGCGCAAGGCGCAGGCCGGAGGCAACTGATGTCGCACCACAATCACCTCGGCGCCGAGAAGGTCATCACTGCCAAGAAGCTCGAAGCCAATGGCGACATGAACATCACGCCGATGATCGACGTGCTGCTCGTGCTGCTGGTGATCTTCATGGCGGCACTGCCGCTGTCGCAGAAGGGCATCGACGTCAACCTGCCGGCGGAGACCAAGACCAAGGACCAGAAGACGCTCGACATCTCGCAGATCGTGCTCGAGTACACCGGGCAGAAGGTCATCTCGGTGAACAAGCAGGACGTCAAGCTGCAGGATCTCGAGGAGATGCTCCGCAAGATCTACGAGGAGCGCAAGGACAAGACGATGTTCATCGCCGCCGACGGCGTGCTGCGCTACGGCGACATCGTGTCGGTGATCGACGCGGCCAAGGGGGCGGGTGTCGAGAAGGTCGGCATCATCACCGAAGGCATGCGCCGCGCTGCCGCCGCCCAGGCGGGCGCCAACTAGCCGCCCGCCGGCCGTTCGATCGTGTTCCCTCGGGCCGTCCTTCGGGACGGCCCGATGCTTTTCTGCGGGCGGCCCGTGCCCGCCGTGGTGCGATGCCCCGTCCTCCGCGTCTTGCGCTCCTCGGCCTGCCCTGGGACCGGTCGTCGTCATTCGAGCGCGGCGCCGCCGCGGCCCCGCCGCACATCCGCCGCGCCCTGTGGTCGCCCTCGACCAACACCTCCACCGAACTCGGCCTCGCCATCGATCCGGCAACGCTCGACGACCGCGGCGACCTGGCCCTCGGCGAGGACCCCGCTGCCGCCCGGGGTGCGATCGAGCGCGGTGTGGCGGCCATCCTCGACGACGGCGGCGTGCCGCTGCTGCTGGGCGGCGACCACTCGGTGACCTATCCGGCGCTCCGCGCGTTCGGGTCCCGGCCGCCGGCCTCGATCCTCCACATCGACGCCCACGGCGACCTCTACGACGAGTTCCCGCTGCCCGAGCCCGGCCAGCCGTCCGGCCGCGGCGATCGCTACTCCCACGCCTGTCCCTTCGCCCGGGCGATGGAAGAGGGCCTGGCCGGCCGGCTCGTGCAAGTGGGCATCCGGACGATGACGCCGCATCTACGCGCCCAGGCGCTGCGCTTCGGCGTCGAGGTCTACGGCATGGAGCGCTGGGCCGACGCGCCGGTCGAGGCGTTGCCCGGCCCGGTCTACGTCTCGCTGGACCTCGACGGCCTCGATCCGGCCTTCGCGCCTGGCGTCGCCCATCCCGAGCCCGGCGGCCTGAGCACCCGGGACGTGGTCTCGTTGCTGCACCGGATCCGCGCGCCGATCGCCGGCGGCGACGTCGTGGAGTACAACCCGGCGCACGACCTGCGCGACCTGACCGCGCGCGTCGCCGCCAAGCTGCTGAAGGAGCTGGCGGCGGTGGCGATCAGGAACGGCGCCTGAGCCGGAGCCCCGATCGGACTCTATACTGGCCCGTCGCGCCTCCACTCCGGTCGCGGCGACGAAGGGGGGCATCGATGCCGGTTCGCGCGCTGACGGTCGTCGTGGCGGTTGTGGTGACGCTCGGGACCGGCATCGGCGACGGACGGGCTCAGGGGCCGACCCCAGAGCTCACGACGCTGCTCGGCCGTCCGGTGTTCGCCCGGCCCGACAGCGACGGCGCCATCGCCAAGGCCGACGCCGCGCTCGCCGCCGACCCGCGCAACGTCGACCTGTTCCTGTCGGCGGCCCGGGCCCGCGACGTCGCCCTCCAGTTCCACGCCGCCATCGACGTCTACACCCGGGGATTGGCGGTCGCGCCGCAGGACGTGCGCCTGCTGCGATTCCGCGGCCACCGCTACATCTCCATCCGCCGCTTCGACCTGGCCGTCGCCGATCTGGAACGCGCGGTCGCGCTCGCGCCCTCGAGCTTCGACGCCGCCTACCACCTGGGCCTCGCCCACTACCTGCGCGGCGACTTCGCCGCCGCCGTCGCCGTCTACCGCTCGTGTCTCGACGCCACCGCCGCGCCGGGCCCGTTGCCGACCGGATGGCGCAGCTGCACCACGACCCGGACGACCGACAACGACCGCGTTGCGGTCACCGACTGGCTGTACCGGGCGTTGCGCCGTGCCGGACGCGCCGACGAGGCGCGCGCGCTGGTCGCGCCAATCACCGCCGGGATGACCGTCGGCGAGAACGAGGCGTATTACACCGCCTTGCGCTTCTACAAGGGCGACGTGACCGAGGTGCAGGCGATGACGCCGGTCACCAAGAACGACAACCGGCTGGTGACGGTCGGTTACGGCATCGCCACGGCGTATCTGGCCAACGGCGACACCGAACGCGCCTGCGACCTGCTCGAGCGCATCGCCGCCGAACCCAACTGGAACGCCTTCGGGGTGATCGCCGCGGAAGTCGACCTGACGCGCCGCCCGACGATCTGCCGCTGAGTGCCGCGGCGTACATGGAACGGCCGGGGCACCCGCAGGGCGGCCCGGCCGTCATGCCGTTGGACCAGGCGCGAGCTAGAAGAGGAAGCGCAACCCCAGCTGCACCTGGCGCGGTGCACCGGGGTTGTTGGTCCGGATCAGCTGTCCGAAGGTCGCCGACGTGGGGATGTTGTCGGTCAGGGAGAGAAAGTTGGGGTTGGTCGGCGCGCCGAACCCACAGTCGGCCGGCGCGGTGCCGGCGCAGTAGTTGGTCACGGCGACGCCGCCGAGCTGCAGGTTGTCCCAGTTGAAGAGGTTGAACACCTCGCCGGTCAGCATCAGCTGACGCGTCCCGCCGACCTTCACGGCCCAGTTGACCCGCAGGTTGACCTCCTTGAACGGCTCGTTGCGGAAGCCGTTTCGGACGAAGGACACTCCCGGGGCGCTGTACGGCCGGTCGGGGCCGTTGCGCGAGCCGTCAGCGTCGCGGCCCATCGTGGCGTCGATCGGCAGACCCGACAGGAGGCGGAAGCCCGCCGAGACGTCGACGTTGTAGGGCAGGAAGGTCATCACGTAGCCGTTGAACTGATGGCGCCGGTCGAGCCGCGCCGCACCCCATTCCGGGGAGAGGTCGAAGGTGTTGGCCGCGCCCTGACCGCCGGAATCGCGCTCGTTGTCGTCGTCCGACTCCGACTTGCTGAGCACGTAGGTGGCCATCACCTCGCCCCACGGCTTGCGCAGCTTGCTGGTGGCGGTGAAGGCCTGATACTCGGACTTCGCCGTCGACTCGCGCACCTGCACGGAGCCCAGGTCCGTCACCGGGCGGATCGAGGCGAAGGTCGGCCGCTGGCCGGCGTCGGCGCTCGGCGTCGGGACACCGAGGTTGACTTCGCGGTTGCGCTGCAGGAAGTCGGTCTGCACGTACAGGAAGTCGGCGCCGAGCGTCATTCCGGGGAACAGCTCGTGTTCGGCGCCGAAGCCCACCTGGGTCGCGCGCGGGTTCTTGAAGTCTTAATCCATCACCAGCGGCTGGGCCCCGGCGAAGGGATTCACCGCCAAGCCGAGCGCCGAGGCGATCTGTGTCGTCTGCTCGGTGGTCAGAATCGGCAGGTTGTTCAGCGCGAACCGGTTCAGGTCGATGCCGATGAGCAGGAGCTGCCGGTAGAGGGTGTTGTTCGGGTTGGTCGCGGGCACCGAGAACGGCAGCTGGATCGACAGGTCGCCGGCCGGGATGCGGAAGTTGTTGAGCGGCGAGGCGAGCAGCAGCCCCGGCGTGCGGGCGTAGTACAGGCCGGTGTGGCCGCGCACCACCGTGCGTCCGTCGCCGGCGACGTCCCAGGCGAAGCCGAGGCGCGGCGCGAACTGCCCGGTCTGGTCCGGGATCTGCGTCGGGTCGACAGTGCGGCCGAGCGGGAAGGTGACTCCATTCAGTGCGTTCACCATGAAGTCATTGTTGGCCTCGGGCGTCGGGTTGAACCCGGCCTCATAGCGCACGCCGCCGTTGAGCGTCAGGCGCGGCGAGACGCGCCACGAATCCTGGACGAAGATGGCGATCTCGTCGGTGTCGAACTCCAGCGCCAGGTTACCGAGCTGCTTGAGGTAGGTGGCGGTGGTGGCGGCGCCGGTCAGCGGTACGTCGAAACGATTCGCCGTCGGACCGCCCAGCGACATCACCTCCAGGGCGCTCGCCGCCGAGCCGTTGAGGGTCCAGCGACCGAACTGGTTGAAGCCGAAAATCTGATCGGCATACACGTGGTTGTACTCGAGCCCGGTCTTCACCGTGTGGGGGCCTGACACCCACGTGAGGTTGGTCGCGCCCTGCACCCGCCAGTCGACTTGCGTCGTCGGCAGGAAGTTCACGGTTCCGTAGTTGCCGACCGAGTTTTGTACCGTCGGGCTCTCTTCGTTGGCCTCGCGCGGGCGCCGTTCGCGCGAGTACTGTGCGCGGCCTTCGAACAGCAGGTTCGAGCGGAAAGCGGAGGTGTACTGGCCGACGACCGTGTTGGTGCCGTTCTTCTCGGTGCCGTTGTTGCTGAGGGCGCTGATCGTGGTGGCCTCGAGGGCGTTGCCGGTCGCGTTCGAGTTCAGCGCCTCGTTGCTGCTGTAGCTGTAGCGCAGGCCGACGCGGCTGCCGGCCGGCCACTGATAGTCGACCTTGCCGAGCAGCGCGATGGCGTCGTTGGTGGCTTCGAAGTCGGTCTCGAGCGAGCGGTAGTAGTCGAAGGCCTCGGTGTTGTCGGCCGTCCGTGGGACGCCGGTCAGATTGAAGGCCACGGCGCGCTCGTTCTTGAAGATCTGCTGCTCGTAGGCGCCGAAGAAGAACAGACGATCGCGCTGAATCGGTCCGCCGATCCCGCCGCCGAATTGCTGCTGGGTGGGTGCGGCGATCTGCCCGAACGCATTCTTGTCGGCCAGATTGCGGTGGCGGTTGACGTAGAACGCAGAGCCGGCGGTCTGGTTGGTGCCCGACCTGGTGATGACGTTGACGAGGCCGGCAGTCGACCGGCCGAACTCGGCGGAGTAGCCGGCGGCCACGACCTGGAACTCCTGGACGGCGCCCTGCGGCACGGTGAAGGCATTGTTGCTGCGCTCGCCGCCGCGCAGGCCGCCGAAGAACGGCTGGTTGTAGTCGGCGCCGTCGATGTTGACGTTGGCGTTGATACCGCGCTGACCGGCAAATGACAGCTGGCCGCGCGAGGTATCGACCTGCACGGTGGGCGTCAGCGTGACGAAATCCTGGAAGCGGCGGCCGTTGATCGGCAGGTTCTCGATGGCCTGACTGCCGACGGTCGAGGTGCGGATCGAACTCGACGTCTCGACCAGCGGCGACGCGCCGGTGACCGTCACCGTCTCGGCGATGCCGGTGAGCTGCAGAGCCTGATTGACGGTCGCCGACGCGCCGACGGTGAGCTGCGTTCGGCGCTTGGCGCTGGCGAACCCGGCCAGCTCCATCGACACCTCATAGGTGCCGGGTGGCAGCAGGGGGAGGCTATAGAGCCCCTGTTCGTTGGTCACCGCCGTGCGCACGTAGCCGTTGGCCTCGTTTCGCACCGTGACCGTCACCCCAGGCAGGACGCCGCCCTGGGCGTCGACGACCCGACCATTCAGCTCGGCGGTGGTCGCCTGCGACTGAGCGAATCCCGGCACCGCGACAAGGACGAGCAGAAGGGTGACGGCGGATCGCCGCGCTGCATGTCTCAGATGGGTCATACCGTGCGTCTCCAAGCCGCGATTTCCGTGGCGCGCATCGTCGGCCGATGTGCGAACAAGCTACCGTACCACCGGGGTATTACGGAGGGGTAAATCGGTCGGCCGTACATCGAAAAGGGGCCGCCTTCGCCCACGGGCGAAAGTCGGCCCCTTGCCGATCGGGACGCCTAGTTGGTGCTGGTGTTCTTGGCCTTGCGCATCTGCTCGGCGCGGTCGCGGAGCTGGTCGGCCTCGCGGATCAGCGCCTGCTGGCGGCCCGGGTCCTTGATCAGGTTGGCCTGGAGGCGGAGCAGGAGGTTCTTGTAGGCGATCGCCTCCATGTAGTCGTCCTTGATCTGGATGGCCTTGTCGACCGACTCGATGCCCTTCATGACCATGTCGAGCTTCTCGGCGTCCTTCAACCGGAAGTCGCGGTAGGCCTTGTCCCAGTAATAGGTCGAGACCGTGTAGTGGGCTTCGGGGTTGTTCGGCTCGAGGGCGACGCGCTGGCCCAGCGCCTCGATCGTCTTGGGGAAGTCGCCCTGGCGGTTGTAGTAGCCGGCCAGCTGCATGTAGACGTTGGGGTCGTTCGGCTTGGCTTCCCTGGCCTTCTGGAAGGTCTGCTCGGCCAGTTCGTATTCACCCGAGTTCTCGTAAATCCCGGCCAGCTGGAAGTAGTTGGTGGGGTCGGTCGGCTCGAGGTCGATCATCTGGCGGACGATCGGCTCGGCCATGGTCGGGTCGTTGAGCTTGTCGGGGCCGTAGGCGGCCACCAGGAACTCGAACGACCGCCGCTTCCACAGCGGGTCCTGGATGTTCTGGGCGGCCAGCTTGTAGTTGTCGATGGCCTTGGTCAGGAGGGCGTCGTTCTCGGGCTCGCCCGCCCGGGTCGGGCGGTAGAGGTTGTCGAGCGAATTGGCCAGGAAGAAGTAGCTGTAGGCGTTCTCTGGAAACAGCTGCAGCGCCTCTTCGTACTTCGCCGCCGCCGCTCGCCAGTCGCTGGCGGCATACAGCTTGTTCGCGTCCTTGAACGCCTTCTGGGCGCGGACCTGGTTGACTTTGCCGCACCCTGCAACCGCCAGGACGAGCGCACCCACCAGGGCCAGACCCGCCATTGAAGACCGGAGCTTCATCGTTTCCCCCTCAGACCGATTCCTGCGTCGACCGCCGAGTGCGGGAGTATAGTCACGAGTCCCAACCCCCCGCAAGCCCGGAGACCCGCCCTGCTATGATCGTCAGCAGGTGTCCCCTCTAACCGTTTAGACACCGAATCTTCCCATCTGGCCATGATCCGGTTCGAGGACCTCCTTAGCAAGGTCCGCGCCTACAGTCCCGACGCGGACCTGGAGCTGCTCCGCAAGGCCTACGTGTTCTCGGCCCTGGAGCACAAGGGACAGGTGCGCCACTCCGGGGAGCCGTATCTCATTCATCCGCTTGAGGTTTCGGACATCCTGGCGGATCAGCGCCTGGACGTCGTGTGCGTCGCCTCGGGGCTGCTCCACGACGTGGTCGAGGACACCCTCACGACGGTGGACCGGATCCGGGAGACCTTCGGCCCCGACATCGCCCACATCGTCGAGGGGGTCACCAAGATCAGCGCCATCCCCTTCTCGTCCAGCGAGGAGCGCCAGGCGGAGAACTTCCGCAAGATGCTCCTGGCGATGGTCGACGACATCCGGGTGATCTTCGTCAAGCTCGCCGACCGCCTCCACAACATGCGTACCCTGCAGTTCGTGCCCGAGGACCGGCGGGCACGGATCGCCCAGGAGACGCTCGACATCTACGCGCCGATCGCCAACCGGCTGGGCATGAGCAAGGTCAAGAACGAGCTCGAGGAGCTGTCGTTCATGCACCTCGAGCCGGCCGCCTACCAGTCGCTCAAGGCCAAGGTCGAGGCCAAGCGCAAGGCGACCGAAGGGGTCATCGACGCCATCAAGGCCGAGATCGAGGCCAAGCTGGCCGCGGCGCACGTCCCGGTGGTGGCGGTGGACGGCCGCATCAAGCGCCTCTACAGCATCTGGCTGAAGCTGCGCCGGCAGAAGATCGAGCTCGATCAGGTCTACGACTTCGTCGCCATGCGCCTGGTGATGCCGTCGGTCAAGGACTGCTACGCGGCCCTCGGCATCATCCACCAGGCGTGGTCGCCGGTGCCGGGCCGGATCAAGGACTTCATCGCCATGCCGCGGCCCAACGGCTACCAGTCGCTGCACACCTCGGTGATCAGCGAGCGCGGGATTCCCTTCGAAGTGCAGATCCGCACCGCCGACATGCACAACCGGGCCGAAGAGGGGATCGCCGCGCATTGGAAGTACAAGGAAGGCCGGGTCGGCGCCGCCCGCGACGAGCAGTACTTCCAGTGGATGCGCCAGCTCCTCGAGTCGCACCAGGAGGTGCGCGACTCCCACGAGTTCATGGCCAACCTGAAGATCGACCTCTACGCCGACGAGGTCTACGCGTTCACGCCGCGCGGCCAGGTGAAGGTGCTGCCCGACGGCGCCACCCCGGTCGACTTCGCCTACGCCATCCACACCGACGTCGGCCACCGCTGCGTCGGCGCCCGGGTCAACGGGCGGATGGTGCCGCTGCGATCGCGGCTCAAGAACGGCGACATCGTCGAGATCGTCACCAACCCCGCGCACAAGCCGAGCCGCGACTGGCTGACCTTCGTCCGCACGGCGCGCGCCCGCAGCAAGATCCGGCAGCTGATCCAGACCGAGGAGAAGAACCGCGCCGTCGACGTCGGGCGCAAGCTCCTCGACAAGGAGGCCAAGCGCTTCGACCTGACCAAGGCGCTGGTCGAAGGCGACGCGCTGAAGAAGGCGGCCGAGACGTTCGGGCTGCCGAAGGCCGACGACCTGCTGGCGCAGATCGGCTACGGCAAGGTCGGGGCCCGCCAGGTCATCGACGCCCTGGTGCCGTCGGGCGAGCTCAAGGAGAAGGCGCCCGACCATCCGGTGGTGTCGGCGGTCAAGCGCGTGCTGCGGCCGGGCGGCGCCGCCGACCGGATCACGGTCAGCGGCGCCGACGACCTGATGGTGGTGCGGGCCCGCTGCTGCAACCCGATCCGCGGCGAGCGCATCGTCGGTTACATCACCCGCGGCAAGGGGGTGTCGGTGCACTCGGCGACGTGTTCCAACGTCGTCAACCTGCTCTACGACCCCGAACGCCGCATCGACGTCGAGTGGGATCAGGGTGGGGACGCCGCGCCCTACACGGTGCGGCTGACGATGCAGGTGGAGGATCGCAAGGGCATGCTGGCGCAGCTCTCGGCCAGCATCGCCGACATCAATACCAACATCCTCAGCCTCGAGGCGACCACCGGCGCCGATACCCACGCCCGCATCGACATGACCGTCGAGATCAAGGACGTGAAGCACCTCGAGAAGGTGATCAAGTCGCTGCGCCGCGTCGACGGCGTGGTCGACATCGAACGCACGGCGACGCGCTGAGGGCGGACCCGGTCGGCGATGGCGCGGCCCCGCCGGCTAGTCGACGAGCGCGATCGCGTCGATCTCGACGCGGACGTCGCGGGGCAGACGGGCGACCTGCACCGTGGCCCGGGCCGGGTACGGCGCCGCGAAACAGGCGGCGTAGATCTCGTTCACCGCGGCGAAGTCGCCCATGTCGGCCAGGTAGATCGTCGTCTTGACCACGGCGCTGAAGCTGGTGCCGGCGGCCTCGAGCAGGGCGCGCATGTTCTCGAGCACCTGGGTGGTCTGCTCGCGGATGCCGCCGTCGACGACGGTGCCGGCCGCGGTCAGCGGAATCTGACCCGACAGGAACAGGAACGAGCCGGCGCGAAGGGCAGGGGAGTAGGGGCCGATGGCCGGTGCGCCGGCCGCGGGGGTCACCGCCTCGCGGGTCACGTCAGGCGGCCTTGACGACCTTCTTCGAGCGGATGCAGCGCGTGCAGACGCGGATCCGCTTCGTCGCGCCGTTGACGACCGCCCGCACCGTCTGCAGGTTCGGCTCGAAGCGGCGCGGGCCCACGTTGTGGGCATGGGACACCGTGCGGCCGACCACCGGGCCCTTGTCGCAGATCTCACACCGCTTCGCCATGTCTCAGGTACCTCGACGCCTCGCAACCCGGTGCGAGAAACCTCAAGCCTACCATAGCGCTCGCCTGATAGGCTAACGGGCGCGATGCAGTGCGCGCTGTGCGGCCAGCGGCGAGCCAAACGGGCCTGTCCGGCCCTCCGTCAGGACATCTGTCCGGTGTGTTGTGCCACCAAGCGCCTGGTCGAGATTCGCTGCCCGAGCGACTGCGTGCACCTGACGGCGGCCCGTCAACACCCCGCCGCGGCCGTCAAACGACAGCACGAGTCCGACCTGCGGGCGCTCATGGCTGACCTGGGCCCGATGAGCGAGGGACAACTTCAGCTCTTCTTCGTCGTCCAGGGCTACCTGCTGCAGACCCCGCCGCCCGGCGTCCCCCGGCCGGTGGACGCCGAGGTGGTCGACGCCGCCAGCGCCGTCGCCGCTACGCTCGAGACCGCCAGCCGCGGCGTGATCTTCGAGCACCGGGCCGAGACCGTGAACGGCCAGCGGATGGCCACCGAGCTGCAGGGCGTGCTGCAGGAGGCGGGCAAAGGGGGTGGCAGCCGCTTCGAACGGGAGGCGGCGTTGGTCCTGCGGGCGATCGCCCGGGCCGCCGGCCTGCCGTCGGGGAAGGATTCTGTCGTCGCGGGCCTACCTCGAGCTGGTCGGCCGGGTGTTGCGTGAAGGGGCCCCTGAGGCGCCGACCCCAGAGACCCGCTCCCAGATCATTGTCACGTGAGGCCGTGGCTTCCCACGACCCAGTCTGTGGCCTCGGTGCCACGAGCCTGTGTAATAATTGCCACTTAACAGTAACGGTCCTCAGGACCGGTCACCGGCCCGTCACCGGACGAGGACAGCCAGCCGCTTAGAACCCTCTGAGGCCCTCCGGCGTCTAAGGTTGTGAACGCTGTTCGGAGCGCATCGAACACCCGCACCGAGAAAGACCGTAAGACATTCTGCTGCAACATCTTAAGGCACAAGACCCCAAGGGATTTCCAGCCTCGGTCGCAGGTCACGCGCCTTCGAACTGACGAGAAAAGAATACCGATCAACCGGGATTTAACAACACGCCGTCTGAAGTGCAGACCGACGCGACCGAGCCGTAACCTTGGGCACGTCGATTGCATCCAACGGGGCGACAAGCAAAACCCTCCAATGTCGTGAGGGCCACGGAAGGAGCGGCTGAAGTCATGGCCAAGGCAGCGAAGAAGAACCTGACGACCGCGGTGCTCGACAAGGGCACCCGTTACGACGAGCTGAAGGCGATGCTCGACGAGCGGCGGCGCGTCATCCTGCAGGAAGTCCAGGGCAGGATTCGCGGGGTTCGCGCCGAAGGCGCCGATAAGCCGCACGACAGCCCGGATCCGGGTGAGACCGCCGAGGTCGACATCCAGGAAGACATCGAGTTCGCGCTCATCCAGATGAAGGCCGAGACGCTGAACAAGATCAACGAGGCGTTGGCCCGGCTCGACGAGGGGCGCTACGGGATGTGCTACGAGTGCGGCGACGAAATCGCCGAAGCGCGGCTCCGCGCGTTGCCGTTCGCGGTCCGTTGCAAGGATTGCGAAGAGGAACGCGAGACGGCGATTCAGCGCGAGCGTACAATGTCGCGGCGCGGCACGTCGAGCTTCCTCGACCTTGGGCGCTAGCGGCGTCTGACCATCAGCAGGCCCCGCCGGTGCGGGGTCTGCTCCCCGCACCGGCCCGGCCTCTCGGGCAGTTCCACCTGCATTCATTCGGAGGATCGCCATGAGCGATCAGGACGATCGATTCGAGGCCGGCGATCCGCCCGTCGAGCAGTCGTTCCACGTTCCGGCCGAGCTGCCGGTGCTGCCGCTGCGCGACACAGTGCTGTTCCCCAACTCGTTCATGCCGCTGGCCGTCGCCCGCGAGAGCTCGGTGCGGCTGATCGACGAGGCGGTGACCGCCGGCCGGATGATCGCCGTGTTCACCCAGCGCGAGGCCTCCGAGGAGGATCCGCGCCAGGACGACCTGTTCGCCATCGGCACCGCCAGCCACATCCACAAGATGTTCAAGCTGCCCGACGGCAGCCTGCGCATCATCGTGCAGGGCCTGGCCCGCGTCCGCCTCGACGGCATGATCGCCACCCGGCCCTACCTGCTGGCCAACGTCAGCGAGGCGCCCGAGTCCCTCGCCGACGGCGATCAGCTCGAAATCGACGCGCTGCAGCGCAACATCAAGGTCAATTTCCAGCAGATCGTCTCGCTGTCGCCGCTGATGTCCGACGACCTGCAGACGCTCGCCTCGAACATCGCCGAGCCGGGCCGCGCCGTCGACTTCATCGCCTCGAGTCTGGGGACGATGTCGACGGCGGCCAAGCAGGAAGTGCTCGAGACGCTCGACGTGCGGACCCGGCTCGACAACCTGAACCGGATCCTCATCAAAGAGCTCGAGGTCCTGGAGCTCGGCTCCAAGATTCAGTCGCAGGTGCAGTCGGAAGTCGGCAAGAACCAGCGCGACTACTTCCTGCGCGAGCAGCTCAAGGCCATCCAGCGCGAGCTCGGCGAAGGCGACGACCAGTCGAAGGACGTCGAGGAGTTGCGGCTGAAGATCGACGCGGCCGGGCTCCCCGAGGGCGTCAAGAAGGAGGCCCTGCGCGAGCTCGACCGGCTGTCGAAGATGCCGGCCGCCGCCGCCGAGTACACCGTGTCGCGGACCTACCTCGACTGGATCGTCGCCCTGCCGTGGACCAAGCGCACCGACGAGGTGATCGACCTGCCGAAGACCCGCGCCGTGCTCGACGCCGAGCACTCCGGCCTCGATCAGGCGAAGGAACGCATCCTCGAATATCTCGCCGTCCGCAAGCTGAATCCGGCGATGAAGGGCCCGATCCTGTGCTTCGTCGGGCCGCCCGGCGTCGGCAAGACGTCGCTGGCGCGCTCGATCGCCCAGTCGCTGGGCCGCAAGTTCGTGCGGGTGTCGCTCGGCGGCATGCGCGACGAGGCCGAGATCCGCGGCCACCGCCGCACCTACATCGGCGCGCTGCCCGGTCAGGTCATCCAGGGCCTGCGGCGGGCCGAGTCACGCAATCCGGTGTTCATCCTCGACGAGATCGACAAGCTCGGGTCCGACTTCCGCGGCGACCCGGCCTCGGCGCTCCTCGAGGTGCTCGACCCCGAGCAGAACAACACCTTCCGCGACCACTACCTCGACGTGCCGTTCGATCTCTCCGAGGTGCTGTTCATCACCACCGCCAACGTGCTCGATCCGATTCCGCCGGCGCTGCGCGACCGCATGGAGGTGCTCGAGCTGCCGGGCTACACCGAGGAGGAGAAGCTCGAGATCGCCCGCGGCCATCTGGTCGGCAAACAGGTGCCCAATCACGGCCTCACGACCAAGCAGCTGGTCTTCGCCGACGCCGGCCTGCGCACCATCATCCGCGGCTACACCCGCGAGGCCGGCGTCCGCAATCTCGAACGTGAGATCGGAGCGATCTGCCGCAAGGTGGCCCGCCGCCGCGCCGACGGCCAGCTCGAGAAGGTCAGGGTGACGCCGACCGTCGTCCACGAGTTCCTCGGCGCGCCGAAGTTCCTCGATGAGGAGATGGCGGAGCGGACCAAGCGGCCAGGCGTGGCCATCGGCCTGGCCTGGACTCCGGTCGGCGGCGAGGTGCTCTTCATCGAGGCCTCACGCATGAGCGGCACCGCGTCGCTCACCCTCACCGGCCAGCTCGGCGACGTGATGAAGGAATCGGCGCGCGCGGCGCTGTCGTGGGTGCGCGCCCACGCCGCGCAGTGGAGCATCGACCCCGATTTCTTCAAGTCGTCCGAGATCCACGTGCACGTGCCCTCGGGGGCGATTCCCAAGGACGGCCCGTCGGCCGGCGTCACCATGGCGGCGGCGCTCGTGTCCGAGCTCTCGCGCCGGCCGGTGCGCGGCGACGTCGCGATGACCGGCGAGATCACGCTGTCGGGCAAGGTGCTGCCGGTTGGCGGCATCAAGGAAAAGGTGCTGGCGGCCAAGCGCGCCGGCGTTCGCGAGATCATCCTGCCGCGGCAGAACGAGAAGAACGTCAAGGAAGATCTCGACGCCGATCTGCGCGCCGGCCTGACCATCCATCTCGTCGGCACCATCGACGAGGTGCTGCTGCTCGCGCTCGTGCCGGTGCGGCAGCCGGTCGCCAAGCGCAGCCCCCGGCGGGTCCAGGCGTCGATGCAGTAACGCCTGCGGTAGGCTCTCAGGCGTGCGCGTCGTCTACTCGTCGCGGTATCACCTCGACTTCGGCGCGCACGTGTTTCCGACCGAGAAGTACCGGCTGGTTGCCGCCCGTGTCGCGCGCGACGGAGTCGTCCCGGGCGGCTTCGTCGAGCCGGTGCCGGCCTCATGGGACGAGCTGGCGCTGGTCCACACCCCTGCGTACCTCGACGCGCTCGCGCACGGCACGCTCACGCCCGACGACCTGGCGCGGCTGGAGATCCCCTGCTCGCCGGCGATCGTCGAGGGCTTCCGCCTGATGACCGGCGGCACGATCACCGCGGCGCGGCTGGCGCTCGACGGCCGCGACCGCGTCGCCGTGCACATCGGCGGCGGCTTCCACCACGCCTTCGCCGGGCATGGCGAGGGCTTCTGCATGTTCAACGACGTCGCCGTGGCGATTCGCGAGGCGCAGCAGGCGCGCCGCGCGGTGCGGGCGGCGGTCGTCGATCTCGACGTCCACCACGGCAACGGCACGGCGTCGATCTTCGCCGGCGACCCGCGCGTCTTCACGCTGTCGGTGCACGACGAAGCCAACTATCCGGAGGTGAAGCCGCCCGGGTCGCTCGACATCGGCCTGGCCCGCGGCAGCGGCGACGCCGACTACCTCGGCTGCCTCGACGGCGCGCTGACCCGCGTGCTCGAGCACCTGCCCGACGTCCTCTTCTACCTGGCCGGGGCCGATCCCTACGGCGACGACCAGCTCGGCGGGCTGGCCGTGTCACGGGCCGGCCTGCGGCGGCGCGACCGCCTGGTGTTCGACGCCGCCCGATCGGCCGGGGTGCCGATTGTCGTGGTGCTGGCCGGAGGCTACGCCCGGCACCTCGAGGACACGGTGGCGATTCACGCCGCCACGGTCGAGGAGGCGGCGCAGGCGTGAGGCCGGTGGCTCAGGGCAGCAGCGCCAGTCCGGCCACGGTCTTCATGTCGACGATCTCGCCGCTGGCGATCATCCGGCGCACGTCGGCGAGGGCGAAGACCTGCGGCTCGATCACCTCGTCGTCGTCCTTTCGGGCGGTCGAGTCGGGCGCCGGCGCCTGCAGATCGACGCACCGGTAGAACGCCATCGTCTCGTCACAGAATCCCGGTGTCGGCAGCAGCCGACCGAGCAGCTCCAGCCGTCCGGGCACCAGCCCGATCTCTTCCTCGCACTCGCGTGCGGCGCCGGTCGCCTCGGCCTCGCCGGCGGTGAGCGTGCCGGCGGGCAGCTCCCAGAGGTCCTGGTCGACGGCGTAGCGGTACTGCCGGATCAGGATCAGCTGGTCTGGCGCCGGCATCGGCAGCAGCACCACCGACCCGGGATGGCGCACGACGTCCATGGTCGTGGTGTGGCCGGAGGGCAGCGTGACGCGGTCGACCGAGAGCGAGAACACCCGGCCGCGATAGACCTCGCGGCGCTCATGCACGAGGGTCGGATTGGTCACGGACTGGCTCCCTGAACAGCGTGGCGCGGAACTCCGCCGGGGTGATGTCGTCGAGCACGGCGGCCAGGTCGGGCGCGAGCGGCGCCTCGAACGTCATCCGCTCGCCGCTCCGCGGGTGGGTGAAGGCGAGGCGTTCGGCGTGGAGGAACGGCCGCGTCAGACGCTGCACGGCGCGGATGTCGTGCGGCACGCGCGCGTGTGCGCCGCCGTAGACCGAGTCGCCGACGATGGCGTGGCCAATCGCGCTCAAGTGCACGCGGATCTGGTGCGTGCGGCCGGTGGCGATGGCGACGCGAATCAGGGTGACGCCGGGCAGGTGGCGCGCCCAGGTCACCCGCGTGACGGCGTGACGGGCGCGCCGGGCGCGGGTCGAGACCTTCTCGCGGTGCACGGGATCGCGGCCGATCGGCAGGTCGATGCGCCGGCGGTTGTGGACGACGCCCCAGACCAGGGCGACGTACTCCTTCTCGACCTCGCGGTCGTGGAACTGGCGGGCGAGCTCCTGGTGAGCCTGGTCGTGCTTGGCGACCACCATCGCTCCCGAGGTGCCCTTGTCGAGGCGGTGGACGATGCCGGGCCGCTGTTCGCCGCCGATGCCACTCAGATCCTTGATGTGATGCAGGAGCGCGTGCACCAGGGTGCCGGTGGCGTGGCCGGCGCCGGGGTGGACGACCAGCCCGGCGGGCTTGTTCACGACCACCACGTCGGGATCGTCGTAGAGGATCTCGAGCGGCAGGTCTTCGGCGACGAGGAGGGTCGGCGCCGCCTCCGGCACCTCGACGATGACCGTGTCGCCGGCGCGCACCAGACTGTTCGCCTTGACCACCTTCAGGCGCGGCAGGCTGACGCAGCCCTCGTCGATCAGCCGCTGGATCTGCGCTCGTGAATGATTGGGGACTTCGCCGGCGAGGAACTTGTCGAGGCGCAAGCCCTCGTGTTCCTCGGCGACCGCGAAGGACTGAGGCGTCACGCCGACGCCGACTGCGGCCGTCGTCGCACGACCGGTGCGGTCGGCTGCGACGGCGTGCGGTTCGAGCCGAGCCACCACAGCATCACGATGCTGAGCGGCACGAGCACCAGCGAGATGAGCTGCGAGGTCGAGAACATCCCGGCCATGCCGCGGTCGTCGCCGCGGAAGTACTCGATCACGAAGCGCGACACCCCGTAGAGCAGCACGAAGCGCCAGAACGTGCGGCCCTCGTAGGGAGTGCCGCGGCGCTCGGTGACCAGCAGGATGACGAGGATGACCAGGCCGGCCAGCGACTCGTACAGCTGGGTCGGGTGCAGCGGCACGCCGAGCGGCGTGCCGACGTTCATCGCCGCCGCCGGGTCGGTGAAGGTCACGGCCCAGGCCACCTGCGTCGGCTTGCCGAAGCAGCATCCCGCCATGAAACAGCCGAGCCGGCCGACCATGTAGCCGAGCGCGATGCCCGGCGCGAACAGGTCGCCCGATTTCCACAGCGGCAGCTTGTGCTTGCGCAGCTGGTAGATGCAGGTGAGCGACGCGGCGATCAGCCCGCCGTAGAACACGCCGCCGGAGCGCAGCAGCGAGAAGAACTCTTCCCGGCTGCTGGTGAAATGCTCGAAGTCGACGATGAACAGCAGCCCCTTGGCGCCGACCAGCGCGGCGATGATCACCCAGATGCCCAGATCGAGCACCCTGTTGCCGTCGAGCCCGGCGGCGTTGGCCCGCCGGACCCCGAGCCACAAGCCGAGCAGATAGGCCGCGGCGAGCAGCACGCCGTAGCTGTAGATCGTGACCGGACCGGCCTCAAGCAGGATTGGGTGCACGGCGATACCCCAGGAAGTCGGCCATCACGTCGACGAGCATCAGCGCCACGCCGATGGTGATGGCCGCATCGGCCACGTTGAAGGCCCAGAAATGCCACTCGTTCCAGTACGCATCGACGAAATCGAGCACGTAGCCGGCGGTGGCGCGGTCGATGAGATTGCCGACCGCGCCGCCAAGCACCGCGGCGATGCCGAGCCGGGCGATGCGGCTCTCCGCCGGCAAGCCGGCGGCGTACCAGGCCACGCCGGCCAGCGCGCCGAGCGCCACCACCATCAGCACCACGGTCTTGAACGGGAAGTCGACGTCGTTCAGCATGCCGAACGCCGCGCCGGTGTTGTGCACCCGGGTGAGACTCAGCCAGCCGGGGACGATGTCGATGCTGTCGTGCAGGGCGAAGCGTCCCCGCACCAGCGCCTTGGTCAGCTGATCGAGCGCGACGACGGTCACCGCGGTGACGAGTTCGAGGCGGCGCATCGTCCGGTCAGAGACTCACGGCCTCGGCGAGGGCGTCGACGCAGCGGGGACACAGCCCCGAGCGATCGGGGGCGGTGCTCACCGCCGGCACCACGCGCCAGCAGCGATCGCACTTCACGCCCTCGGCCCGCGTGACCGCGACGGCCCGGCCGTCGCCGGCCACGCCGGCCAGCGTGACCGCCGAGACGCCGAAGAGCGTCGGCAGGAACGCCTCGTAGCGCCGCAGCAGGGCCAGCTCGTCGCCCGTCGCCGTCAGCGCGACGGCGGCGGACAGGTTGCCGCCGATCGCCTTGTCCTGGCGCTTCTGTTCCAGCGCGATGTTGACCGCGTCGCGGACCGCGCCGAGTCCGGCCCAGCGCTCGACCAGGGCCGGATCGGCGTAGGCGTCGAGGTCGCGGGGGAACAGCGCCATGTGCACCGACGCCTCGCGTGCGCCCGGCAACCCGCGCCACAGCTCGTCCATCGTCACCGACAGGATCGGCGCGAGCAATCGCGCCAGGCCGTCGACGACGACGAACATCGCCGTCTGGCCCGACCGCCGCGCTTCGGACGAGGCGCCGAAGGTGTACATCCGGTCCTTGGTCACGTCGACGTAGAACGCGCTGACGTCGACCGTGATGAACTGGTTGGCGCTCTGGAAGACGGTCGGGTAGTCGTAGTCGTCCCAGGCCTTGACGATCCGCGCCGCACACTCGGCGTAGCGCGCCAGGAGCCACCGGTCGATCTCCTCCATCTTCGCCACCGGCACCGACTCGTCGGCCGGGTCGAAGTCGTAGAGGTTGGCGACCAGCACCCGCAAGACGTTGCGGATCTTCCGGTAGGCCTCGACGGTGCGGGTCAGGATCTCCTTGCCGATGCGGATGTCCTCGCGGTAGTCGACCATCGACGCCCACAGCCGCAACACCTCGGCGCCGCTCTGCTTGATCACGTCCTGCGGCGCGATGCTGTTGCCGAGCGACTTGGACATCTTGCGTCCGTCCTCGGCCATGACGAAGCCGTGGGTCAGCACCTGGTCGAACGGCGCCCGGCCGCGGGTGCCGATGCCGACCAGCAGCGAGCTGTGGAACCAGCCGCGGTGCTGGTCGCTGCCTTCGAGATAGAGGTCGGCGGGCCAGCGATAGGGCTCGCGGAAGGGCAGCACGGCTTCGTGGCTCGACCCCGAGTCGAACCACACGTCGAGGATGTTGGCCTCGCGTTCGAACGAGGTGCCGCCGCACGACGGACAGACGAGCCCGGCCGGGACGAATTCCGTCGAGCGGCCGCTCGTACCAGGCGTCGGCGCCGTAGGTGTCGAACACGGTCGCCGCCTGCTCGACCAGCGACGCGGTGAGCATCGCCGTGCCGCAGGCGGTGCAGTCCAACGCCGGGATCGGCACACCCCAGGCGCGCTGGCGCGAAATGCACCAGTCGGGGCGGTTGGCGATCATCCCCTCGATGCGCGCCCGGCCCCAGCTCGGGATCCAGCGCGTGTCGGCGATCGCCTCGAGGGCGCGGGCGCGCAGGTCCTTGGCCTCCATGGCGATGAACCACTGCGCCGTGGCCAGGAAGATCACCGGGTTGTGGCAACGCCAGCAGTGGGGGTACGAGTGCGAGAAGTCCTCGCGATGCCACAGCCGGCCGGCCTCGGCCAGCGCCGCCTCGACCTTCGGATTCGCCTCCCAGACCTGCAGTCCGGCGAAGCGCTCGACGGTGTCGTTGTAGCGGCCGACGGCGTCGAGCGGCGCGTAGATCTCCAGGCCGTACTTGACGCCGGTGGCGTAGTCGTCGGCGCCGTGGCCGGGCGCGGTGTGCACGGCCCCGGTGCCGGCCTCGAGCGTCACGTAGTCGGCGAGGACGCCGAGCGAGTCACGGGCGTAGAGCGGATGGCGGAAGACCAGCCGCTCCATCGCCGTGCCGGGGAACCTCGCCAGCAGCGTGTCGAACCGGCGGCCGGTCTTGGCGGCGACGGCCGCGGCCAGATCCGTGGCGACGATCACGGCACTGCCGTTCACGTCGTAGGCGCCGTACTCGAAGTCCGGATGGAACGCGATCGCCAGGTTGTTGGGGATCGTCCACGGCGTGGTCGTCCAGATCAGCACCGACACCGGCCGATCGCCGAGCCCGGGCACACGCCTCCCGATCTCGGCGCGGCTGGCCTCGCTCAACGGGAACTCGACGTAGATCGACGGCGAGACGTGCGGTTCGTACTCGACCTCGGCCTCGGCCAGCGCGGTGCGGCAGTGGGTGCACCAGTGCACCGGCTTCTTGCCCTTGTAGACCATGTCCTGGGCGACGAACTTGCCCAGCGCCCGGACGATGGCCGCCTGGTAGGGGAAGGCCATCGTCTTGTACGGGTCGCTCCACAGGCCGAGGATGCCGAGGCGCTTGAAGTCACGGCGCTGGATCTCGACGTACTTCTCGGCGTAGGCGCGGCAGGCGCGGCGGAAGTCGGCGGTCGACATCTCCCGCTTCTTCGGGCCCAGTTCGCGGTCGACCTTGAGCTCGATCGGCAGGCCGTGGCAGTCCCACCCCGGCAGGTAGGGGGCGTCGAAGCCGAGCATGTTGTGCGACTTGACGACGAAGTCCTTGAGGATCTTGTTGAGCGCGGTGCCGGTATGGATCTCGCCGTTGGCGTACGGCGGCCCGTCGTGCAGCAGGAACAGGGGCGCGCCCTTGCGGGCGGCGCGGATCTGGCCGTAGAGATCGATCGCGTCCCACCGGGCCACGGTCTCGGGCTCGGTCGTCTGCAGATTGGCCTTCATCGCGAAGGCCGTGCGCGGCAGATTGCACGTATCTTTCCACTCGGCCATAGAGATTCCTTCATTGTACGCCAGCGCTTCGCGGCGGCTGGCCGGCCCGGCGCCGGCGAACTAGAGTGGAGGGATGGTCCACGAGTCCAGACTCGACAACGGCCTGACCGTCCTCGTCCAGGAGGTGCACACGGCGCCCCTGGCCTCGGTCTGGTGCTGGTATCGCGTCGGATCGCGCGACGAGGGCCCCGGGGTCACCGGCGTGTCGCACTGGGTCGAGCACATGAACTTCAAGGGCACGACCAACATCCCGCGCGATCAGGTCAAGGGCATCATCGAGCGGTTCGGCGGCAGCTGGAACGGCTACACCTGGCTCGACCAGACGACTTACCTCGAGACCGCCACCACCGACGCCCTCGACCGGATGCTGTTCATCGAGGCCGAGCGGATGGCCAGCTGCCTCTACGACCCGGCCGAGTGTGAGTCCGAACGCACGGTGATCATCTCGGAGCTGCAGGGCGGCGAGAACGACCCCGAACAGCGGCTCGACACCGAGATCACCGCCACGGCGTTGAAGGCCCACCCGTATCGGCATCCGACGATCGGGTGGATCCACGACCTGCGGACGATGACCCGCGAGGATCTCTACGGCCACTACCGTCGCTATTACGTGCCTGACAACGCCACGCTGGTGGTCGTCGGCGACGTCGACGCCGCCGACGTGCGACGGCGGGTCGACGAGGCTTTCGGGCGCATCCCTGCCGGCGGCCAGACGCGGCCGGTGGCGACCGAGGAGCCGCCGCAGGAAGGCGAGCGCCGCGTGCACCTGCGCAAGCCCGGCACCACCGCCTATTGGCGTGCCGCCTTCCATGCCCCGCGCTTCACCGATCCCGACTTCTTCCCGCTGTTGTGCGCCGACGCGGTGTTGACCGGGGCGTCGGGTCTCAACATCTGGTCCGGCGGCAGGGTGCCGATTCCCCAGCGGCGGGCCCGGCTCTATCGCGCGCTCGTCAATCGCGGCCTGGCCTCGTCGATCGGCGGCTTCCTGGCGCCGACCGCCGAGCCGTTCCTCTACTCGCTGAGCGCGACCGTCGCCGCCGGCCAGTCGCTGGCGGCGGTGGAGGAGGCGGTGCTCTCGGAATGCGAGCGCCTCGTCGGCCAGGGGCCCACGGCGGCGGAGCTCGCCACGGTGCAGGCCCAGCTGCGCGCGCGCTTCGTCTACGACGGCGACAGCGTGACCGACGTGGCGCACCAGCTCGGCTACTTCGCGACCATCGGGCGCTGGCAGGACTGGCACGAGTCGTTCGCCCGGCTGGACGCGGTCACCGTCGACACCGTCCAAGCGGCGGCGCGCCGCTATCTCACCGCCGACAACCGCACCATCGGCGTGTTCGACCCGACCGCCGGCGGACGGAGCGCGGGCGACTGATGGCCCTCGATCCCCAGTATCGCGTCCTGGCCAACGGCGTCACGGTGATAGTGCAGGCCAACCGGCTGATTCCCGCCGTGTCGATCGCGGTCGGCGTGCACGCCGGCGCGATCGCCGATCCCGAGGCCGCTCCGGGCACCGCCGCGCTGACCGCCCGGGTGCTCGACCGCGGCACCGCGACCCTCGACGCCGACGCCATCGCCGATCGCATCGAGGGTTGCGGCGCCTCGCTGACCTCGGCCGCGGGACGGCAGCAAACCGTCGTCAGCGCCACGTGCCTGGCCGCCGATCTGGCCGCGGTCCTGCCGGTGGTGGCCGAGGTGGTGCGGGCGCCGGCGCTGCCCGAGGCCGACGTGGCGACCCGGCGCGGCGAGCTCCTCACCGAGATCCGGGAAGCCGATGACGACCCCGGCGCGATGGCCGTGGACGCGCTCCTCGGCGCGCTGTACCCCGAACCGCACCCGCTCGGGCGCCCGGTGCGGGGGCGCGGGCCGGCGGTGGCCGCGCTTGGCCGCGACGACCTGCGGGCGTTCCACCGCCGCTGGTTCGGGCCGGCGGTGACGACGGTGGTGGCGGTCGGCGATCTCGACCCGGCCGCCGCTCTCGACCAGATCGCGGCCGCGTTCGACGACTGGGCGCCCGGCGGCCACGCCGTGGTCGCGCAGCCGGCGGCCCCGGCGCCGATTCGCGGGCGCCAGGTGGTGCGCCGGCCGATGCCCGACAAGTCACAGGCCGACATCGCCTACGGCTTCGTCGGGCTCGCCCGTAGCGACGCCGACTACTACGCCGCGCTGGTCATGAACAATGCCCTCGGCCAGTACGGGCTCGGCGGACGGCTCGGCGACAGTATCCGTGAGCGCCAGGGCATGGCCTACTACGTGTTCAGCAACCTCGAGGCCGGCCGCGCCGCCGGCCCGCTGATGGTTCGGGCCGGCGTGTCGAGCGCCAACGTGGCCCGGACCATCGCGTCGATCGACGAGGAACTGCGCCTGGTCCTGACCGACGGCTTCCCGCGTGCCGACGTCGACGACGCCAAGCTCTACCTCACGGGCTCGCTGCCGCGGCAGCTCGAGACCAACGCCGGCATCGCCGGCTTCCTGCTGTCGGCCGAGCTGCACGGGCTGGGCATCGACCACGATCGGCGTCTGCCGGGGCTGATTGGCGCGGTCGGCCATGACGACGTCGCGCGGGTGACGGCGCGGCTGCTCGACCCGACCCGGGCCGTGGTCGCCGTCGCCGGCCCGCTGGTGGACGACGCGCCGTGACCCGCACACTGCCGCTGCGCGCCGTGTTCTTCGACGTGGACTTCACGTTGATCCACCCCGGACCACGGTTCCACGGCGCCGGCTACGCCGAGGTCTGCGCCGCGCACGGCGTGGCCGTCGACGCGTCGCGCTTCGACGCCGCCGTCGCCCGCGCGCTGCCGCTCCTCGATGACCACGACGATCCGGTCTACGACCACGGGCTCTTCATCCGTTACACCGCCGCGATCATCGAGCACATGGGCGGCCAGGGCGAGGCGGTGACGACGGCCGCCGCCGAGATCTACGACGCCTGGGCGTCGAACCACCACTTCGACCTCTACGACGACGTGCACGACGTCCTGCCGGCGCTGGCCGAGCGCGGGCTGCGGCTCGGCGTCATCTCGAACTCGCACCGCTCGCTCGAGGCGTTCACCGAGCACTTCGCCCTCGATCGCTACGTCCGCACGCACGTGTCGGCACATCCGAACCGGCGCATGAAGCCGCACCGCAGCATCTTCGAGGCGGCGCTCGCCGATGCCGGCGTCGCCGCCGCCGAGGCCCTCATGGTCGGCGACAGCCTGCGCGCCGACGTCGAAGGCGCGATCGCCGCCGGAATGCGCGCGGTGTGGCTGCGCCGGGCCGGCGACGAGCCGGCGGAGCGGCCGGCCGCGGTGCCGATCATCCGGCGCCTCAACGAACTGCCGTCGATCATCTGGCCCGAGCCGACCTGAGGGCGGCGGCGCTGCCGGTCGCGCAGGTTACACTCGTTCCCCGATGTCCGAGCTGCGCTTTCGTGATCTGCACACCGCCGACGAATTCCGCCAGGTGATGGCTCTCGAGCAGGAGGTCTGGGGCTTCACCGACCTCAACGACATGGTGACCGTGCCGGTGTTCACGATCACGACCAAGCGCGGCGCGATTCTCATCGGCGCCTACGACGCCACCGACCGGATGGTCGGCTTCGTCTACTCGATTGTCGGCATGAAGCCCGGGCAGGTGCTGCAGTGGTCGCACATGCTCGGCGTGCTGGCCGAATACCGCAACAGCGGCCTGGGTCGGGCGCTGAAGCTGGCGCAGCGGGAGCGGGCGCTGGCCCAGGGCTACGACCTGATCGAGTGGACGTTCGACCCGCTGCAGGCCCTGAACGCGCACCTCAACTTCAGCAAGCTCGGGGTCGTCGCCGAGGAATACCACCGCAACGTCTACGGCGAGTCGACGAGCGTGCTGCACAAGGGCACGCCAACCGACCGGCTGGTGGCACAGTGGTGGATCCGCGAGCCGCACGTCGAGCGGCGGGTGCCCGCCGACCCCGCCCTGACCCTGCGCGCCGCCGATCTCGCCGGCGCCGTCCCGATCAACGTCACGCGCCCGGCGGACAAGTGGCTGGCCAACGCCGATCTGCTCCTGGCCCGCGACGATCGGCGGCTGCTGCTCGAGATTCCGATGGGCTTCACCGACATGCAGCGCGAGGCACCGGAGCTGGCGCTCGAATGGCGGATGCAGACCCGTGAGCTGTTCGAGAGCTACTTCCGGCGGGGCTATCGCGCGGTCGACTTCTTCCTCGACCGGCCGCACACACGGGGCCGCTACCTGCTCGCCACCAAGGACGCCGGCGCGGTCCCGTGAGCCGCCGGCACACCCCACGACGCCACCACGCCGGCCCCCGGCTGTCGTCGCGCCTGCGATGGGGCGCCTCGTCGGTCTCGGTGCTCGCCGGGACTTCCACCACGGGCTGCTAGCAACAAATGGGCGCCCGGCGCCGTCCTAGCCGGGCATGGGTTCCTGGCTTGGCGACGTCCGCTACGCGTTCAGGCAACTGGCCCGGGCGCCGGGGTTCGCGGCCGCGGCCGTGGCGGTACTGGCGCTCGGCATCGGGCTGAACGCCGGGATGTTCAGTCTGGTCTACGCGATCGGCTTCGCCGGGCGGGCCTACGCCGATCCCGATCGGGTCGTGCAGCTCTATTCGAGCCGCACGAGCGACCCCGACTCCTACCGCGCCTTCTCGTTTCCTGCCTACCAGCAGCTGGCGTCCACCGACGGCTTCTCCGGGGTGTTGGCGCACTCGCCGGCGCTGGTCGGGGTGAGCGAGGGCGACGCGTCGCGGCGCACGTTCGGCGTGCTCGTGAGCCGCAACTACTTCGACGTGCTCGGCGTGCCGGTGGCGGTCGGACGCGGATTTCACCGAGGAGGAGAGCCGTCCCGGCCAGGACCTGCCGGTCGTGATCGCCACCTACGGCTTCTGGCAGCGGCACGGACTCGATCCCGCCCTGGTCGGGTCGACGGTGCGCGTCAACGAGCGGCCGTTCACCGTCGTCGGTATCGCCGCGCGCGGTTTCTCGGGCACCATGAGCGTCTTCGGCCCCGAGCTGTTCTTCCCGCTCGGCGTCTTCCACACCCTCGCCAACGACTTCGACGGCACCACTACCCGCCGCCTCGAACGGGCCGACGGCTACAGCCTGTTCCTGGTCGCCCGGCTCGCGCAGGATGCGACGCTGGTGACGGCCGAGGCCCGGCTCGGCGCCGACGGCCACGGCCCTGGCGACGGCGATGCCCGTGGAGTACCGGGACGCGCGTCTCACCGTGGCCCCATTGCCCAGGTTTGGCACCAGCACGTCGCCGATGGACGAACGCGCGGTCGGGCTGCTCGGCGCGGTGATGGTCGGGCTCACGGCGGCGGTGCTGCTCACGGTGTGCCTGAACCTGGCGGCGATGCTCCTCGCCCGCGGCCGGGCCCGGCGCAAGGAGCTGGCGATCCGCCTGGCGCTGGGCGCCAGCCGCGGGCGGGTGGTTCGCCAACTGCTGATCGAAGGGCTGCTCCTGTCGGCGGCCGGTGGTGCGATCGGGGCGGCTCTGGCGGGGTGGGGCGTCGGCACGCTGCACTCCGCGTTCACTGCCCTGTTGCCGGTGTCGATGACGCTCGATGGGCTGCGCTCGCCAGTGGTCAGCGCCGCCACCGCCGGGTTCTGCCTGCTCGCCACGATCTGGTTCGCGCTCGGGCCGGCGCTGCACCACTCGCGGGCCGACGTGCTGAGCGATCTCAAGGCCCAGCCGGGCGCGGATCCGTCGCCGCGCCGCCGCTGGTGGCCGCGGCATCCGCTCGTCGCCGCGCAGGTCGCCTTGTCGGTGGCCCTTCTGATCGCCGCCGGGCTCTTCGTGCGCATGGCCCGCACGGGAATGGCGGTGGATCTCGGATTCGACGCCGACGCCACCGTGCTCGCCGAGGTCGACCCGTCGCTGGCCGGCTTCGACACGACCCGGTCACTCGCCGTGCTCGGCGATGTCGAGCGCCGTCTGGCGACGCTGCCCGGCGTCGCGGCGGTGGGCGTCGCGCCGGTCGTGCCGATGGGCATCATCCATCTCAGCCGCGACGTGCGGCGCGCCGGGCCCGACCTTCCAGGCGGGGCGCGTCCCGCGACACCCGAAGAAGGACGCGCGTTCGATGCGCCGTTCAACGCGGTGAACCAGGGTTACTTCGCGGCGATGGGCGTCCGCCTGCTCGCCGGCCGCACCTTCACGGACGTCGAAAGCTACGACGCCGCGGCCTCGCCGGTGGCGATCCTCGACGACGCGCTGGCACGGCGTCTCTGGCCGGCCGGCGGCGCGCTGGGGGAGCGGATCCAGTTCGAGACGCGCGAGGGCGATCGCACCGCCTACGTGGTGGTCGGCATCGTCGCGCCTTCGCATTGGACGCTCTTCGAAGCCGAGCTGCCGGGTGCGGTCTTCGTCCCGCTGGCCCGGGGCCCGCACAGCCCGACGTTCCTCCACGTGCGCGGCCTGGCGGCGACGGCGGTTGGCGCCGACGCCGTGCGGCAGGCGATTCGCGAGGCGGCGCCCGGCCTGCCGCTGTTCAGCGCGCGCACGTTCGCCGATCACGTGGACGCCTCGATCGAGTTCTGGGCCCTCAACCGCGCCAGCGCCTTGTTCGCGTCGTTCGGCGTCGCGGCGATGATCGTGGCCCTGGTCGGCCTCTACGGCGTGATGGCCCACGCCGTGGCGCGGCGCACCCGTGAGATCGGCATCCGCATCGCCGTCGGCGCGGAGCCGAGCGCGGTGCGGCGCATGATCCTGGGCGAGAGCCTGGCGACCACGCTGGGCGGCGTGGTGGCGGGCGTGCTGCTCGGGATCGCGGTCGGCCGGCTGCTGGCCAGCGTGTTCGTGGACGTCGCGGCGTTCGATCTCGCCGTCTTCACCGCTGCCCCACTCGCCTTCGTCGGCGCCGCCACGGCCGCCGCCTGGGGGCCGGCCCGCCGGGCCACCGCCGTCAACCCGACGACGGCGCTAGGGCCGAGTAAGCGCGCCCGGCAGACCTCGGGGTTGCCGCTCTGGTGGGCCGACTATCCCGGCGGCCACGCCAGCGTCCGCCCGCCGAGCACGTGCAGGTGCAGGTGGAACACCGTCTGCCCGGCGCCGGCGTTGCAGTTGAACACGGTGCGGTAGCCCGGTTCGGCGTAGCCGCGCTCGGCGGCGATCGCCGCGGCTCGCCGCACCATCGCGCCGACCAGGCCGTCGTGCGAACGGTCGAGCTCGTTCAGGGTCGCGACGTGCGTTCGCGGCACGACCAGCACATGCATGGGCGCCTGCGGGTTGATGTCCTCGAACGCCACGAGGTCGTCGTCCTCGTAGACCTTCTTCGCCGGAATCTCACCGGCGACGATGCGGCAGAACAGGCAGCTCATGCGGGGAGTATAGGCCACCGCGCCGCCCTGCAGCCGGCGTGACAAAGCGTCGTGCTCGCGTGACATGATGCCAAGACGCTGGTCATACCGAATATGCGCCGCCGCGAATGGCAGGCGGCCATGCCTAGGAGGTTCGACATGTTGCTCGACAAGTACCGCGACCTGGAATCGCTCGCCGGAAAGCTCGGCGTGCGCGACTTCTCCCTCAAGGAGGCTGGCGGCAAAGTGCAGATCGCCGGCAAGACAACCTACCCGCTGGAACGCGACCTGCTGTGGGACGCGATCAAGAAACACGCCGGCTGGGAAGGCGAAGTGGCCGCCGACGTGAAGGCCGATCGCAGCGACATCCATGGCATCCACACCGTGCAGGCCGGCGAGTCGCTGTCGAAGATCGCCAAGATCCACCTCGACGACGCCAATCGCTACATGGACATCTTCAACGCCAACAAGGACAAGCTGAAGGACCCGAACATGATCCAGCCGGGCCAGCAGCTGGTGATTCCGAACCGCTAGTGTGCCGGTGGGCGGAGGAGGCCGTCCTCCGCCCGCTCCTTCACGTCGACGCCGCCACCACCCGCGGGATGCCCTGCAGGTCGCCGCGGACGCGCACAGTCACGAACCCCGCTCGCCGCACGATCGCCACCGCCGCGTCGGCTTGTCCGATGCCGATCTCCACGGCCAAGGTCCCGCCCGGCCGGAGCGCTGCCCGCACGTCGGCCGTGACCGCCCGCACCACGTCCAGTCCATCGGCTCCCGCGAACAGGGCCACGGCCGGCTCGTGGAGCCGCACCTCGGGCTGCAGGCCGGCGCGATCGGCCTCGGGCACGTACGGGGGATTGGCGACGACCAGATCGAACGGACCGGTGTGCCCACCGACGCCGGCGGCGTGGGAGAAGACGACCCGCGCGCTCACGCCCAACCGCGCCGCGTTCTCACGGGCGCGAGCCAGGGCCGCGCTCGAGACGTCGGTGGCCGTCACTATCGCGCGCGGCCGCTCGGCGGCGAACGTCACCGCCAGGCAGCCGCTGCCGGTGCCGATGTCGAGGATTCGCGGTGCGTCGAGGTCGGCGATCGCGGCCAGGCCGGCTTCGACCAGGAGCTCGGTCTCGGGCCGCGGGATGAGGACGTCGGGGCCGACCGCGAACTCGCGGCCGTAGAACTCCTGCACCCCGCGCAGGTACGCCACCGGCTCCCGGGCCGCGCGCCGCCCGGCGAGCGCCGCGAACGCCGTCGCCGTGTCGGGCCCGACCGGCTCGTCCTGGCGCGTCAGCCAGGTCGCGCGATCCCAGGCCAGGACGTGGCGCAGCAACAGCTCGGCGTCGAGCCTGGCTTCGCTGTCGGGAATCCCGGCCGCGGCAAACCGGCGGGCGGCGTCGGCCGCCAGATCGCGCAGCCGCATCGCCCGGCTACTTTGTGCCGGCCGACTCGCCGGTGCCGCCGTCGCTCGTCACCTGCTTGAGACGCTCCGCCTGATAGAAGGCCGACACCGTCTCGAGCAACTCGGTCAGGTCGCCGTTCAGCACGCTGGTGAGCTGGTGGGTGGTGAAGTTGACCCGGTGGTCGGTGATGCGGCTCTGCGGGAAGTTGTAGGTGCGGATCTTCTCGGAGCGGTCGCCGGTGCCGACCTGGCCGCGCCGCTCCTTGGCGACCGCGTCCTGCTGCTTCTGCATCTCGATCTCGTAGAGTCGCGCCCGCAGCACCTTCATCGCCTTGGCGCGGTTCTTGATTTGCGACTTCTCGTCCTGCTGCGACACCACCAGCCCGGTGGGCAGGTGGGTGATGCGCACGGCCGAGTAGGTCGTGTTGACGCTCTGCCCGCCCGGCCCACTGGAGCAGAAGGTGTCGATGCGCAGGTCCTTGGCCTCGATCTGGACGTCGACCTCCTCGGCTTCGGGCAGCACCGCGACGGTCGCCGTGGAGGTGTGGATGCGGCCGCTCGCCTCGGTGTCGGGCACGCGCTGCACGCGATGCACGCCGCTCTCGTACTTGAGCCGGCTGTAGACCTTCAGGCCCTCGATGCTGACGATCACCTCGCGGATGCCGTGCCCGACCTCGCTCAGCGACATCATGTCCATCTTCCAGCCCCGGCGCTCGGCGTAGCGGCTGTACATCCGGAAGAGGTCGCCGGCGAAGTTGGCGGCTTCCTCGCCGCCGGTCCCGGCGCGAATCTCCAGGATGACGTTCTTCTCGTCGTTCGGATCCCGGGGCAGGAGCAGGACCTTGATCTCGGCGAGCAACGCGTCGCGGCGGGTGGCCAGGCCGGCCAGCTCCTCGCCGGCGAGGGCGGCCATCTCCGCATCTCCGCCCCGGGACAGCTCCTCGGCCTGGGCGATCTCGGCCATGACGCGCTGGTAGTCGCGGTAGGCGAGGACCAGCGGCTCGATCTCGGCCAGGGCCTTGGCCTGCTTGCGGTATTCGTTGGCGTCGCTCTGCACCGCCTGCGACGCCATCGCCGCGGCGATGGTCTCGTAGCGCTGCTCCACCCCGGCCAGCTTGTCGAACATCACAGTCCCACTGCGCCGCCGGAGACCGGCGGCAGGAAGGCCACGTCGTCGCCCTCGGCCACCGGCGCGCTCATCCGCGCGTAGTCGAGGTTCACGGCGCACGACATCGAACGCTCGTAGGCGGCGGCGGCCGGATGGGCCGCGACCAGGGCGGCCCACACCTCCCTGACCGTGGATCCGGGCGGCACGTCGACGGCGAGCTCGCCGCTGCCGACCAGCTCGCGCAGCCGGGCGAAGAGCTTCACCGTCACGCGCATGCGATCTTCAGCGCCGTCTCGCGCGCCACCTCGTCGTCGGGATCGGCGGTGGCGCCCTCGATCCACACCTGCCCGCCGTCGAAATGCTCGTGCTTCCAGATCGGCACGATCTGTTTGATGCGTTCGATGGCGTAGCGGCAGGCGGCGAAGGCATCGGCCCGGTGCGCCGTGGCGACGGCGATCACCACGCTGGCCTCGCCGATCTCGAGCCGGCCGGTGCGATGATGAATCGCCATGCGGGCGCCCGTCCAGCGGGTTGCCGCCTCGTCGACGATGCGGGCCAGCGCCTTCTCGGCCAGGGGCGCATACGCCTCGTAGTCGAGGTAGAGCACCCGCCGCCCCTGGTTGTGGTCGCGCACCAGCCCGAGGAACGTCGTCACCGCGCCGGCGCCGCGGCCTTCCACGGCGCGGACCACGGCGTCGAGCGTGAGCGGGGCCGACGTGACGGCGACGGCGGACTGCATCAATCGTTCAGTATACCGGCGGCACGGGCCTTCCACAGATGGTCGAGCGGGCGATGGCCGCGGCCGAGCGGGATGCCGGTGCGCATCGCTTCGCGGACATACGCCTGTGCGGCGCGGATCGCCACCTCGAGGTCGTCGCCGAGCGCGAGTCGGGCGGCGATGGCCGCGGCGAACGTGCAGCCGGTGCCATGGGTGTGCACGCCGGGCACACGCTCGCCGACGATCTCGACCTCGCGACCGCCGTCGACGAGCACGTCGACGATGTCGGCGCGGTCGAGGTGACCACCCTTGACCACGACGGCGTTGGCGCCCAGGGCCCGCAGCGCGTGCGCCGCTCCGACCGCGTCGTCGCGCGTGCGGATGGTCAGCCCGGTCAGGACCTCGGCCTCGGGCACGTTCGGCGTCACGACGCGGGCCAGCGGCAGCAGACGCCGGCGCACCGCGTCCACGGCGTCGGCCGACAGCAGGTGGTCGCCGCTCTTGGCCACCATCACCGGATCGACCACCAGGTTGGGCAGCCTCAGCCGCGCCGCCGCTGCCGCCACCGCCTCGACGATTGCGGCGGTGGCCAGCATGCCGGTCTTCGCGGCGTCGCAGCCGAGGTCGGCGACCACGGCCTCGATCTGCGCGACGACGAACTCGGCCGGCACCAGCTGGACAGCGGTGACCGCGACGGTGTTCTGCGCGGTGAGCGCGGCCAGCGCCGACGTGCCGTAGACCCCCAACGCCGCGAAGGTCTTGAGATCGGCCTGGATGCCGGCGCCGCCGCCCGAGTCGCTTCCCGCAATTGTCAGCGCCGTTCGCATGTTGATAACATCCGCGGTCTATGTCGCATTATCGCGCCACCTCCTCCCCGGCCCTGTCGATCGTCGAGGCGGCCGCCGAGCGCACCGGGTCGCGGCTGGCCAGCCACGGCGTGCGCGCCGGCGCCGTGCTCTTCGCCGCGGTCCTCACCGGCGCGGCGGCTCAGTTCGCGGTCAGCGTGCCGTGGACGGCCGTGCCGTTCACCATGCAGCCGGTGGCCGTGCTGCTGGCCGGGGCGGTGCTGGGGGCCCGGCTGGGAGCGCTGAGCCAGGCGCTGTACCTGTTCCTCGGCGTGACCGGCGCGGCGATGTTCGCGCTGTCGCCGGTGCTGGCCCCTGGTGTGGCCCGCCTGGTCGGGCCGACTGGCGGCTTCCTGCTGGCGTTTCCGCTCGCCGCCTTCGCCGCGGGATGGCTGGCCGACCGCGGTTGGACGCGCACGTACGCCGGCGCGGTGGCGGCGATGCTGGCCGGTCTCGTCGCGTTGTACGCCGGTGGTGGGCTATGGCTGGCGGCGCTGGCCGGGCCGTCGAGCCTGGTCACGCTGTGGGCGTTTGCGGCCGCCGACCTGCGTCAAGGTCGTGCTGGCGGCGGCGGTGCTGCCCGTCGCGGTGCGCGCGTTCGGCGCCCGCTGACCCCGGCCGCGCCCTCGGTCGTCGTCACGTCGCCACGACCGAAGATCAGGAGGTACTGAAACGGCAGGAACGTCTCGGCCCGCAACAACCGCAGGCCGGCGCGCGTTGCCTCGCCTTCGATCACCTCGGCGGCGACGCGGTCGGCCGCATCGGGACCCGGCCCCGAGTCGCCGGGCCGGAAGTCCACGACGCCGAGCCGTCCGCCCGGCTTGAGCGCCGTGCCGAGGTTGCGGAAGAGCGTCACGCGGTCCTCGATCTCGTGTACCACGCCGACCACGAGCACGCCGTCGAGGGCGACGCCGGCTGGCAGGTGGGGATCGCTGCCACGGCCGAGTACCGGCCTGCACGTTGGCCAGTCCCTCGCGCTGCACCCGCCGGGTGATCGCGGCCAGCATCTCCGGCTGCACGTCCTGGGCATAGACGCGGCCGTTCGGCCCGACCCGCCGCGCCAGTCGCACCGTGAACCAGCCCGACCCGGCGCCGATGTCGGCGACGACCGCCGCGTCGGCGATGCTCATCGCATCGAGGATCTGCTGCGGCCGCTGCCACTCGTCGCGGTCGGGCGCTTCGAGCAGGCCGAGATCCTGCGGCGGGAACAGCCGGCCGTGCTGGCTCTTCGCCGGCGGCGGGGTCTGGCCGGCGGCGAAGAGCGATCCCGCCAGGACGGCGACGCCGGTCCACGCCGACACCCGGGTCATACGGTCATTGTCGCCGAGAAACTATAATTTCCGAATGCCGTCCGGATTCTTCGACTCGATGGTCGCGCTCATCGTCAGGACCTCCACCGATCTGCCGCCCGACGTGCGCGCCGCGATGCGGGTGGCGATGGATCGCGAGGACGAGCCGCGATCGACGCAGGCGCTGTCGATCATCGGTCAGAACATCGACCAGGCGGCCACGGTCGAAGGCGCCATCTGCCAGGACACCGGCATGCCGACCTTCGAAGTGAAGACGCCGATTGGCGTCAACCAGGTGGCGCTCAAGGCACAGATCCGCGAGGCCGTGGCCGAGGCGACCCGGCGCGGCAAGCTGCGGCCCAACTCGGTGGACTCGCTCACCGGCGAGAACTCCGGCAACAACCTCGGTCCCGGCACGCCGATCCTCCACTTCGAGCAGTGGGAGCACGACGAGATCGAGGTCAAGCTGATTCTGAAGGGCGGCGGCTGCGAGAACATGAACGCGCAGTACTCGCTGCCCGCGGAGCTGGCGCACCTGGGCCGGGCCGACCGCACCCTCGAAGGCGTGCGCAAGTGCATCCTGCACGCGGTGTGGCAGGCGCAGGGCAAGGGCTGCGCGCCGGGCGCGATCGGCGTGGCCATCGGCGGCGATCGCACCTCGGGCTACGTGCACGCCAAGGAGCAGCTGTTCCGCACGCTCGACGACGTCAATCCCGACGAACGGCTGGCGGCGCTCGAAGCCGAGATCATGGGCACGGTGAACCGCCTCGGCGTCGGAACGATGGGCTTCGGCGGCCGCACCTCGCTGATCGGCTGCAAGGTCGGGGTGCTGAACCGGCTGCCGGCGAGCTTCTTCGTCTCGGTGGCCTACGACTGTTGGGCCTTCCGCCGCCTGGGCGTCGTGCTCGATCCGGCCAGCGGGGAGATTCGTCGCTGGCTCTATCGCGATCCCGCCGTGCCGGCGCTGGCGATGATGGACCAGGCCGGCTACCGGCGTACCGGCCGTGAGATCGCCCTGACCACGCCCCTCGATGAGACGACGATCCGCGCGCTCAAGGTCGGCGACGTGGTGATGGTGAGCGGCCGCGCCTACACCGGCCGCGACGCGGTGCACCACCACCTCATGTCGCACGAGCCGCCGGTCGATCTGCGCGGCAGCCTGGTCTATCACTGCGGCCCGGTGGTGAAGAAGCTCGACGACGGATCGTGGACGATCACCGCCGCCGGCCCGACCACCAGCATCCGCGAAGAGCCGTATCAGGCCGACATCATCGGCCGCTACGGCATCCGCGCGGTGATGGGGAAGGGCGGGATGGGCGCGAAGACGCTGGCCGGCCTGAAGCAGCACGGCGCCGTGTACCTCAACGCGGTCGGCGGGGCGGCGCAGTTCTACGCCCGCTGCATCGAGCGCGTCGACGGGGTCTCGCTGCAGGAGTTCGGCACCCCCGAGGCGATGTGGCACCTGCGGCTGAAGGACTTCCCGGCGATCGTCACCATGGACGCCAACGGCAACAGCCTGCACAAGGACGTCGAGCAGGCCTCGGCGGAGCAGCTGGCGGCGCTGGCCACGCCGCTGCGGTGAGGCCCTGCTCCGGGCCGTCGAGCGGGCCGTAACCTTCACGTCACCAACAACTTAGCCGGCTAGTGCCGGCGTCGGCGTCGTGTTACACTGACACTACTATGCATACCGACACCGTCACCCCCTTGGATGCGCCCGTTCCGGTTCTGTCGCCCAGCGTCATCCATGTGACCGAGGCCGCGGCCGGCAAGATCCGCGACCTGCTCAGCGAAGAGGGCAAGACCGACAGCGGCCTGCGCGTGTTCGTGCAGGGCGGCGGCTGCTCCGGCTTCCAGTACGGGCTGATGATCGAGGAGTCGGGCGGCGTGGGCGACCAGCTGTTCGAGTCCAACGGCGTGAGGCTCTTCATCGACCCGGTGAGCCTGAGCTACCTGAAGGGCGCCGAAGTCGACTTCGTCGACACCATCACCGGCGGCGGCTTCACCATCAAGAACCCGAACGCGACCTCGACCTGCGGCTGCGGGTCGTCGTTCAGCGCGTAGGGCCACCCGCCCGGCACGACGGACGGCGCCAGCGGCGCCGTCCGCCCATACTTCGGCGGCCCGTCCCGTAGGTTTCAGGTCATGGCGACCAGCGTCAGCCTCCCCGACCTCGATCGCCTGCGCCCCGCAGGCACCAAGCGCTCCAGCAAGCGCGATCAGATCGTCAACGCCTTCCTCAAGCAGGAAGGCCATCTGAGCGCCGACGATCTGGTCGACCTGATCAAGCGCGAGGACCAGCACATCAGCCGCGCCACCGTCTACCGCACGCTGCAGTGGATGGTCACGGCCGGCATCGCCCGCAAGGTCGACTTCGGCGAGGGCCGCTTCCGCTTCGAGCACTCCTACCGCCACCCGCGGCACTATCACCTCATCTGCAAGACCTGCAACCGATCGTTCGAGTTCCTGAGCTCGGACATCGAGGCGCTGGTCGAAGAAGTGGCGGCGGCGCGCAAGTTCAACGCGCGGCAGAGCGTGGTGCAGATCTACGGCACCTGCGAGGCCTGTCAGGCCGGACGCGTCGCCCAGTCCGAGGGCAGCAACTCGGAGCTGCTCTTCGCCCGCGACGCCATGCGCATCGCCATCGCCACCGAACGCAGCGGGCGCGAGTTCTACACCCGGGCCGCGCGGCTGGTGAAGAACACCCGTGGCCGCCACGTCTTCGAGAAGCTGGCCGAAGAGGAAGTCGATCACCTGCACCGGCTCGAGGCCCGTTACCGCGCCCTGCTCGAACGCGATCCGCAGCTCGAGGCCCAGCCGACGTTCCTGTTCTTCAAGGGCGCGGCCAACGGCCTGTTCGCCGAGGGCACCGAGCAGCTCACCAAGCCCGGCGTCGACGAGGCCGAGGCGCTGCGCATCGGCATCCGCTGCGAGCGCGGCTCGCACAAGTTCTTCAAGCGCTACGGCGAGCGGTTCGAGGACTCCGAGGGCAAGCAGATCTTCCTGGAATTCGCCGAAGAGGAGCGGGAGCACCTCGAGCTGCTGATCCGCGAATACCGGGCCCTCATCACCCGGCGGCACGCCGGGCGGCGGACGCGTCACCCGGCCGCGACGCGGCCGGCGGCGGCGCGCAAGACCCGTCCGACCACGTGATCGACCTGCACCTGCATACGACCGCCTCCGACGGCCGGTGCAGCCCGACGGAGCTGGTCGGTCGTGTGCACGCCGCCGGCGTCCGCGTGTTCGCGGTGACCGACCACGACACCGTCGCCGGGCATGCCGAGGCGGAAGCGGCGGCCCGCGTCCACGGCCTGACCTTCGTGCCCGGCATCGAGGTGACGGCGGTGTGGAACGGGCGCGACGTGCACGTGCTCGGCTACTGGATTGACGGCGCGACGCCGTCCTTCGCCGCCTTCCTCGGCGAGCAGCGGGCCCGTCGGGTGGCGCGGGTCGAGGCCATCGGCGCGGCGCTGGCCGGCATCGGCGCTGCCGTCGACCTGGGCCCGCTCCTCACCCGCATCGGACAGCGGCCCGGGCACCTCGGTGGGACGGCCCGACCTGGCCCGCCTGCTCGTCGTCGCTGGGCACGCTGCCTCGGTGCAGGACGCCTTCGACCGATTCCTCGGTGAGCGGCTGTCCCGCCTACGTGGCCCGCAGCGGGGTGTCGCCCGAGGCGGCGTTCGCGATCATCCACGACGCCGGCGGCCTCGCCTCGCTCGCCCATCCCGGCGTGACCCGGCGCGACGATCGTCTGGCCGCCTGGGCCGACGCCGGCCTCGACGCGCTCGAGGCCTATCACTCCGACCACAGCGCGGCCGAGGAGGCGCTCTACCTCGAGCGCGCCGCCGCCCTTGGCCTGCTCGTGACCGGCGGCTCCGACTTCCACGGCGACGACCCGATGAGCGATCGCACCCGCCGCCGCGTCGTTGGCGGCGTGACCCTGCCCGCCGCCGCGTGGGCGGCGATCGAGGCCAGACGCCGGCCGCCGGACGCACGGGCATGAGCGCTGGCGAGCCGCTCGTCGAGTTCCTTGGGGTGGTCAAGGACTACCAGGCGCTGCGGCCGTTGCGCCTGGCGGAGTTGCGCGTCACCGCCGGCGCGGTGGTGTCGATCGGCGGTATCGACGCCCTCGGCGCCGAGGTCCTCGTCAACCTGATGACCGCGGCGATGGCCCCCGACACCGGGACCGTGCGGCTCTTCGGGACCTCGACCGCGGCGATCGACGACTACGACAGGCTGGCTGGCGATGCTCGACGGGCTGGGCCTGCTCACCGATCGCGCCGTGCTGCTCGGCCAGTGCACGGTGGCGCAGAACCTGGCCCTGCCGCTCACCCTCGCGATCGATCCGATTCCTGCCGACGTCCGGCCCCGGGTCGCGGCGTTGGCCGCCGAGGTCGGCATCGCCGCGGAGCTGCTCGACGTGCGGGTCAACGACGCCGCGGCGGCGGTCGTGCAGCGTGTCCGCCTGGCGCGGGCGCTGGCCCTCGACCCGCGCCTCCTCGTCGCCGAGCATCCGTCGGCGCCGTTGCCGCGCGACGCCGTCGCCGGCTTCGCCCGCGACCTGGCGGCGATCGCGTCGCGGCGTGGTCTGGGTGTGCTGGCGATCAGCGCCGACAAGGACTTCGTGCGGGCACTCGGCGGCACTGCGCTCACGCTCGACGCCGCCACCGGCGTGCTCGCCAAGCCCGGCCTGCTGGCCAGGCTCGGGCTCGGATGAGCGGCGATAATAGGCGAATGGCGATACTCGGCGAGGTTGTGCGAATCGAGCCGGCACTCGGCTTCGGCTTCATCCGCGACGATCACCAGGGCGACTGGTTCTTCGTCGCCGCCGGCGTGCGAGAAGGCATCGACGGCCTGTGGGTGGGCGAGCGCGTGGCCTTCAGCCAGGAGTGGACGTCGAGCGGCCCGCGCGCCACCGACATCCACCACGAGTTTTCCGAGTGACCCCGACTCGACTGGTGCTCTTCGACATCGACGGCACGCTGGTGCTGACCGGAGGCGCCGGCAAGCGGGCGATGGATTGGGCGTTCGAGGAGGCCTTCGGCATCGGCAACGCCTTCGCCGATATCGCGATGGGCGGCCGCACCGACCGCTTCCTCATCGAGCGCGGTCTCGAACGCTGGGGCATTCCCACCACCGGCGCCGCCCTCGACCTGTTCCGTCGACCGCTATCTCGCCCACCTGGCCGACGGCATCGACGAGCCGGGGAACGGCAGGAAGGGCACGATGCCCGGGGTCGACGCGCTGCTCGATGCCCTCGACGCGCAGCCCCAGGTGCAGATCGCGCTCCTCACCGGCAACTACGCCGCCGGTGCCGCGGATCAAGCTCGAGCACTTCGGCCTCTGGGACCGCTTCGCCTGGGGCGCCTTCGGCGACGACTACGCCGAGCGCGACGCGCTCGCCCGGGCCGCTGTCGCCGACGCGCCGCGCCGTGGCGTGACGCTCGCCGATCCGCGGCACGCGGTCGTCGTCGGCGACACCCCGTTCGACATCGCCTGTGCCCGAGCCGCCGGGGCCCGGGTCGTGGCGGTGGCCACCGGCGGGCACACCCTCGAGGAGTTGCGCGCCCTCGGCCCCGATCTGGCCGTCCCGACCCTCGACGAGCTCGACGCCGTGCTCGCGCTCGTCACCCACCAGGTGGCGTGACGGTCAGCCCGGCGCGCACGGTCCAGATCGGCGGCCCGCACACAATCCCAACATCTCTGGTGTGAGATAGACACGTGGCTGCCGTGTCCCCCGTCCCCGCCGGCCTGCGTCCGCTCTGGTATCGCAGCTTCTATTGGCGCATCGCCGCCAGCTTCATCGCGCTGGTCGTGATCGTGCTCGTCGGCCAGAGCCTGATGTTCAGCTATCTGCTGACGCGTCCGCAGGGCGCGTTCGCGCCCGGCGACCCGAACGCGCTCGGCTACGGCCGTCGCCGCGCACGTCAGCGCGGCCCTCGCCGCCGATCCCGCCGCCGCGATCGACCCACTGGTCCGCGAGGCCTGGCCGGGGGCGCGGCAGGGCGTCTACGTGGTGATGAAGGACGGCCGCGAGGCCGCCAACGTGGCGGCGCCGCTCAGTCCAGCGATCCGCGCCCAGGTGACCGCGGCGCTCGGCGGCCAGGTGCACACGCCGGCCGCCGATGCCGGCCCGACCGGCCCGGTCGTCACCGCCCCGGTGCAGATCGCCGGCGAGCTGCGCGGACTCGTGGTGCTGCCGCCGCCACCGCCGCGCGGTGCGTTCAGCGAGGTCGGACGCCTGCTCTCACTGCCTGGCACGATCGTGCTCTTCACCGCCGCCGCCGTCGTCGGCGCCGTGATCTTCGTGCCGGTCCGCCGTCGTCTCCGCGCCCTCGAGGCCGCCGCCGAGCGGATCGGCGCCGGTGACCTCGCCGCCCGCGCCGACGACGCCGGCGGCGACGAGATCGCGGTCCTGGCCGCGGCGTTCAACCGGATGTCGTCCGAGCTGGCGGTGCGCACCGAGGCGTTGCACGAGTCGGACCGGGTGCGGCGGCAGATGCTCGCCGACGTCTCGCACGAGTTGCGCACGCCGCTCACGGCGATGCGCGGCTTCCTCGACACGCTGGCCATGCCCGACGTCTCGCTCGACGCCGACACCCGCGATCGCTATCTCGACACCGCGCGCCGCGAGGCCGGGCGGCTCGAGCGCATCGTCGCCGATCTGCTCGACCTGGCCAGACACGAGCACGGTGCCTCGGTGCTGACGCCGCGGGTGTTCGCCATCGAGCGCGTCTTCGAGCACGTGGTGCGGCGTCACGAGCGCGACGCGCGCGCCGCCGGCGTGACGATCACGACCAGCATCGCCGAGGATGCCGACCAGGCACTGGCCGATCCCGGTCGGCTGGAGCAGGTGGTCGGCAACCTGGTGGCCAACGCGCTCCGCCACACCCCGGCGGGCGGCACGATCCATCTCGACGCCGCGGTGGTCGCCGCCGGCTACCGCCTCGAGGTGGTGGACTCGGGCGGCGGCATTCCGCCGGCCCATCTGCCGCACGTCTTCGATCGCTTCTACAAGGCCGACTCCGCCCGCAGCGGCGGCCACGGTGGCAGCGGCCTCGGGCTGTCGATCGTCAAGGCGATCGTCGAGCGGCACGGCGGCACGATCGGGGTCGACAGCCGGCCCGGTCGCACCGCCTTCGTCATCCTCCTGCCGCGCGCCGCTGCCCTCGGACCGCTCGCCGATCAGTCGCGGCCGTCGGCGAACTTGTAGCCGACTCCCCACGCCGTCAGCAACAGCTCCGGGTCGCTGGGATCGTCCTCGATCTTGCGCCGCAGGCGGCTGATCACCGCGTCGACCGTCCGCTCGGTGACGAACGTGTCCTCGTGCCACACCTGCTGCAGGAGGGCGGCGCGGGTGTAGACGATGCCGGGACGTGACGCGAGCAGCAGCAACAGGTCGAACTCCTGCTTGGTGAGCTCCACCTCCTCGCCGCGGACGACGAGGCGCCGGCGCTGCCGGTCGAGCGTCAGGCCGCCGGCGTGGACGACGTCCTCGGCCGGAGTCGCGGCGTTGTCGCGCCGCCCGTGACGTCGGGTGATCGCGGTGATGCGCGCCATCAGCTCGCGGACGCCGAACGGCTTGGCCAGGTAGTCGTCGGCGCCGCTCTCGAGGCCGAGCACGGTGTCGGACTCGCCGTCGCGCGCCGTGATCATCAGGATCGGCGTCGCGCGGTTGGCCGGCTCGGCGCGGATCGCGCGGCAGACGCTGATGCCGTCGAGGCCGGGCAGCATCACGTCGAGCAGGATGAGGTCGAAGGTCGTGTCGCGCGATCGATCGAGCGCCCGTCGCCCGTCGTCGACCTCGTCGACGGCGAAGCCGGCGAGGTCGAGGTGGAACCGCACCAGTTCACGAATCGCCGGTTCGTCCTCGACGACGAGCGCGCGCTGGCGTGCCGCCCCGGCCATGCCGTCCATTCTAGGACGCCTTCGCGTCCCGGTCGCGCGACCAGCTGAGGCGAGGCGATATGATCGCCGTGGAAGCGAACGGGGCCCGGTGGCCCTCCCGGTCTTCAAAACCGGTCGCTGCCCTCTTCGAGGGCAGGCTGGGTTCGACTCCCAGGCGCTTCCGCCAGACACGCTGCGCGTGTCTGGCGTCGAAGCGCCTGGTCGTCAGGCAGGCCGGCGGCGCGCTTCGCGCTCGCCTCGGCCGGCACGACTCCACCTGATCGGCTTCGGCCCCTGGCGGGGCCTCGCCTACCCAAGCGTCGAACCGCATGTGCTTGACCACGGTCAGGCAGGCCGGCGTCGCGCTTCGCGCTCGCCTCGGCCGGCGACCGATGGCAGGCACGGAGCGCACGCGTCGCGCCAGCACGGTGCGCCAATCCGATCGGATCAGGCAGGCGGCGTCGCGCGCACGCAGACGTACGCGTTGGGCGAGCAGCGCCGCGGACCGATGCGTCGAGTTGTGAAGGGGTGGTTGAGGAACCCCGGCCTCACGGGACGAGGCCGGGACGGACGGCGAGTGTGCGTCAACCCTCGAGCAGACGAACGTCGGCGGCGCGCGGACCCTTGGCCGATTCCTCGACAGCGAACTCCACCCGCTGCCCTTCGCGCAACAGCTCGAAGACGACGCCGCGCACGGCGCTTCGATGGAAGAAGTGCTCCAGGCCCGACTCGTCGCGAATGAAGCCGAAGCCCTTGTCAATCAGGAGCCGTGCAATAGTGCCCTGCGGCATGTCCGTGCCCTCCGAAGTGAGCGTGACGCAACGGCGCGTCACCGATACTCTCAGTCCATGCGCCAACACGACCCCAGCCGGAAATCGCGCACCACACGGGCGAGGCTCCCCGGCGGGCCATGGCGTAGACCCGAAAGGTTCGGGCAGTGTAGGCAGCACTCCACGCCAAGTCAAGCGCCAGACGGCCCGAAATCCGGCCGTCCTGCACGGTCGGGACGGGCGTGACGGTACGCGGCATCGTCCTCGCCGCCGGGCGGTCCTCGCGGATGGGACAGCCGAAGGCCGGCCTGCGCCTGGGCCCCGACGGACCGACCTTCGCCGCCGCCGCTGTCGCTGCCCTGCGGGATGGCGGCATCGACCGAGTGGTGGTGGTCGCCGGCGCCCATCCCGAGGCGGTGCGGGACGCGCTCGACGGGGTGGCCGGCATCGACGTCGTCGACCATCCCGACTGGACGTCCGGTCAATTGTCGTCGTTGCTGGCCGGACTCGCCGCCGTCGACGATGCGGCCCTCGAGGCGATCGCGGTCACGCTCGTCGACGTGCCGCTCGTGCGGGCCTCGACCGTCGCCGCGCTGCTCGAGGCGTGGCGACGATCACGGGCGCCGATCGTCCGTCCGGCCATCGGCGGGCGCCATGGCCACCCGGTGATCTTCGACCGCGCCACGTTCGCCGCGTTACGCGCGGCGCCGCTCGAGGTCGGCGCCAAGGCGGTGATCGCCGCCTATCGGCCGCAGGTGCTCGACCTCGCGGTCGACGATCCGGGGGCGCTACGCGACGTCGACACGCCCGAGGACTACGCGGCGTGGATCGCCCCGCCGGGCGGCGGCGGCGCGCCGCGCTAGCGGACGGGCGACGGGCCGCCCCGGCCGGCCGGTCAGCGGCCGTGCAGCGTGTGCACCAGCCAGCCGCGCACCGACCCCGAGGCGGCATACATCGCCCCGGCGCCGAGCGCGAGCGCCACCACCAGCACCATCCATCGCGTCCGTCGTCGGTTCACCGGCCCCTCCTCCGCTCCGCGCTATTCTCGGCACCCCATTGTGAACCGCCGATGAACCGCCCGTTCAGGTCGGGTTCAGCCGGGGCTGGGCTATAACCAGAGCGGTCATGCGCGTGCTGGTGGTGGAGGACGAGTCGGCGTTGCAGGATCAGCTCGTCGAGCTGCTGCGGCACGCCGGCTACGCCGTGGACACGGCCGGCGACGGGATTCGCGCCGAGTTCCTCGGCCAGACCGAGACCTACGACGCCGCCGTCCTCGACCTCGGCCTGCCGCTGCTCGACGGCCTCACGGTGCTGCGGCGATGGCGCGACGCCGGCGTCACCACCCCGGTGCTGGTGCTGACCGCCCGCGACAGCTGGTCCGACAAGGTGCGCGGCATCGACGGCGGCGCCGACGACTACCTCACCAAGCCGTTCCAGGTCGAGGAGTTGCTGGCCCGGGTCCGCGGCCTGATCCGCCGCGCCTCGCGCCAGCTGGCGCCGGAGTTGCGGGTCGGCGAGGTCGTGCTCGACACGCGGCAGGCGCGGGTCAGCGTTCGCGGCGCCCCGGTGCGGCTGACGGCGCTCGAGCTGCGTGTCTTCACCTACCTGATGCACCACCGCGACCGGGTCGTGCCGCAGGCCGAACTGGCCGAGCACATCTACGACCGCGACGACGACCGCGACTCGAACACGGTCGAAGTCTTCATCGCGCGCCTGCGGCGCAAGCTCGGCGCCGCCACGATCGAGACCGTGCGCGGCCTCGGCTACCGCGTCGGGAGCGGCGCATGAGCACGGCGCGATCACTGCGCGCCACGCTGCTGGCCGGCGCCGTGCTGTGGACGATCGGGCTCTTCGTCGTCGCCGGGATCATCGCCACCGACATGCTGTTTCGCTTCGCGGGTTTTCCGCGCTTCTTCCATGGCCTGTTCATCAACGTGCCGGTCGCCGGCACGGTCGCCGTGGTGTGCCTGGCCGGCGGCGTCTGGCAGGTGCGGCGGGCGCTCGCCGCCCTGGCACGGCTGCGCTCGGGGTTGTCGCGGGTGCACGCCGGCGACGACGGCCGTGTCGGCGGGGCGTTTCCCGATGAGGTGCAGCCGCTCGTCGACGACCTCAACACGCTGCTGGATCACCGGGCCGAGACGGTGCGACGGGCGTTGTCGCGGGCCGGTGATCTTGCCCATGGGCTGAAGACGCCCCTGGCGGTCATCGCCCGCGAGGCCGAGCGCGGTGCGGCCGATCCGCCGCGTCCTGACGTGCTCCGGCAGCAGGTCGACCGGATGCGCCGGCAGATCGACTACCACCTGGCCCATGCCCGCGCCGCTGCCTCGGGCGCGACCGCCGGCGCCTCGGCCAGCGTCGCCGCGTCGGCGTCGGCGCTGGTGCGCACGCTGACCCAGCTCCACGCCGAGCGCGGTCTGACGATCCGGGCCGCCGTCCACGACGGCGATGTCGTGCGCGTGCAGCGCGAAGACCTCGACGAGATGCTCGGCAACCTGCTCGACAACGCCTGCAAGTGGGGCCGGACGACGGTCGGGGTGGAGTCGCAGACCCGCGCCGGTCACGTGCACGTCGTCGTCGACGACGATGGCCCGGGCGTCCCGCCGGCGCTGCGCGGCGATGTCCTGCGGCGCGGCGTTCGCGCCGACGAGGCCGCGCCCGGATCAGGCCTGGGCCTGGCGATCGTCGCCGATCTCGTCGAGTTGTACGGCGGCTCGATTGCCATCGAGACGTCACCGCTCGGTGGCGCCCGGGCCCGTCTCGTCCTTCCAGGAGCCTCTCATGCTGCGTGATCTCCTCCACGGGTGGCGGATGCTGATCGCCACGCCGGTGCTGAGCACGGTCGTCGTCGCCTCGCTGGCGATCGGCATCGGCGTCAACACGGCGGTGTTCTCGTGGGTGCAGATCTTCGCCCTGGCGCCGCTGCCGGCCGTGCCCCGGGCCTCGGAGTTCCACTTGATCGAGGCGCGCACCGAGGCCGGGGCCTACCCCGGCGCGTCGTGGCTCGAGTTCCAGGATCTGCAGGCCCGCCTGAAGGGCGCCGCCGACGTGATGGCGTTCCGCATGGCGCCCTTCAACGTCGGCGAGCGCGACCGCACCGAGCGGGCCTTCGGACTGCTGGTCTCGGACGGCTACTTTCCGGCGCTGGGTGTGCGGCCGGTGCTGGGTCGCGTCCTCGAGCCCGGCGAGGTGGCCACGCCCGGTGGCTCGCCGGTTGCGGTCGTCTCCCATCGTTTCTGGCAATCGCGGCTCGCCGCCGATCCGTCGGCGGTCGGGCGCACCGTGCGGGTCAACGGCGTCGAGCTGTCGGTGGTCGGCGTGCTGCCCGATGGCTTCCAGGGCACGGTGCTGGGCCTGCAGTTCGACCTGTGGGTGCCGGCGACGATGGCGCCGGTGATTCTCGGCGGGTCGCGCGAACTCGACGATCGGCGCTCGCGTGGCTACTCGGTGATGGCGCGGCTGCCGCGCGCCGCGCAGGTGCAGGCCGTGGCGGCGACGGCGGCGGCGGCGATGCGCGACCTCGCCGAGCGCTACCCGGAGAGCAACCGCGGCGTCGGCGTCGAGGTGCTGCCCTATTGGCGCGCGCCGCGCGGACCGCAGCGCATGTTCCTGCAGGCGCTGGGCGTGCTGCAGGGTCTGCTGCTGGTGCTGCTCCTGGCCGTGTGCGGCAACACGGCCACGCTGCTGCTGGCGCGATCGGCGTCGCGGCAGCGCGAGCTCGCCGTGCGCCTCGCCATGGGCGCGTCGCCGTGGCGCGTGGCCCGGCTGCTGCTGGCCGAGTCGCTGGTCGTCGGCGTGCTCGGCGCCGCCCTGGGGGCGGTGCTGGCCGCCTGGGGCGTGCAGGCGCTGCGGGCGGTGCCGCTGACGACCGCACTGCCGATCCGCTTCCAGACGTCGGTCGACGGCCTGGGACTGGCCGTGGCGCTCGGGCTCGGTGTCGCCTGCGCGGCGCTGGTCACGGTGCTGCCCGCGTGGCAGGTCTTCCGTCTCGACGTCTCGGCTGGCGTCGCCGCCGGCGCGAAATCGCCGTCGCCGGGCTGGTGGCGCTCGGCGGCGATGGCGGTGGAGGTGGGCCTGGCGATGGTCGTGCTGATCGTCGCCGGGTTGTTCCTGGGCACCTTCGCCGACACCCGCGACACCGACCCGGGCTTCGAGCGCCAGGGCGTACTGCTGGCCGCCTTCGACCGCTCCGCTGGCGGCGGCGACGACGCGGCGGCGCGGCGGTTCGTCGAACGCGCCCTCGACGGGGTGGCGGCGCTGCCCGGCGTCGAGGCAGTCGCGGCGGCCACCTCGGTGCCGCTCGACATCCACGGCCTGCCCCGGCGCGCCTTCGTGCTCGAGGGCCGGCCGCGGACCGACGGGGTGATCGACCGCGCCGCGTCCAACATCGTGACCCCCGGCTACTTCGCCGTGATGGGCATGCGCTGGATCACCGGTGACGGCCTGGCGCCGCTCGCCGAGGGTTCGACGGCGCCGCAGGTCGTGGTCAACCAGGCGTTCGTCGACCGCTACCTGCCCGACGGCGCCGTCATCGGCCGCCGCCTCGATCAAGGCGATCGCTCGTACACCATCAGCGGCGTCGTCGCGACCTCGCTCTCCGACGCATTCGGCGAGGCGCCGACGCCGGCGCTGTACTTCTCCTACCGGGATCGACCGGCGCGGACTGGCGAGCTCCACGTCCGGACCCGCCCGGGCGCCGAGGCGTCGCTGGCCGGGGCGGTGCGCGCGACGATCGCCGCGCTCGATCCCGCGTCGCCGGTCTTCAACCTGCGCACGCTCGACGACCACGTCGAGAACAACCTGCTCCTCAAGCGGATTCCGGCCCGGCTCTTCCTCGTGCTCGGACCGCTGCTGCTGCTGCTGGCGGCGAGCGGCATCCACGCCGTGGTCGCCTACGCGGTGTCGGCGCGGCGGACCGAGATCGGCGTGCGGCTGGCGCTCGGCGCCACCGGCCGTCGCGTCGTGACCGAGCTGGTCACGGCGAACCTCGGCGTCGTGCTGGCGGGAGCGGCGGCGGGATGGCTGGTCGTGTGGATCGTCTACACCCGCGTGCTCGGCGCCGCCACCGATGTGCGCGCGTTCGTCGTCGTGCCGGCGCTGCTGGTCGCCATCGCCGCCATGTCGAGCTGGTGGCCGGCGCGACGGGCGGCGGCGATCGATCCGGTCGCCGCGCTCCGGCAGGACTAGCGGCCGCCCTGCGCCGTACAGCACTCGGGCGCCGCGCAGGACCTGCCTGCACGGCGCCCGGTGCGAGCGTCTACACCCGCCGGGTGGCGGCGTCTACCACTTCAACTGCGCGCCGAGGCGCAGGACGCGCGGGTTGAGGATGCCGCTGACCTGGCTGTAGGCTGCGGTGCCGTAGTTGACCGAGCGCCAGCCGAGCACCGGATTGGCGTTCATGACGTTGAAGAGGTCAGCCTGCAGCTGGACGCGGCGGCTGCCGCCGATCTCGAACCACTTGGCCAAGCGAGAGGTCGACCTGGTTGATGCGGTCGAGCAGTTCCTGGCCGCTAGGCTTGAGTGGCAGGAAGATCTGGGCATCGGTCATACCCGGGATGACCAGTGCGCCCGGCGTGCATGGACCGGTGACAATCGGCTGCATAGCGCGTGGTCGGGTTGATGAGCCAGCGGGTGCCGATCGGGCTGCCGACGTCGCCGTAGCCAGGGCCGTTGATCTTGTTGCGATCCTGAGAGGGGACGGTCGTGCCGGTGTAGCCGCCGATGGGCCGGCCGTTGATGCTCTGGAACGACAGGCTGGCCTGGATGCCCCAGCCCAGCGGATAAGTGCCGGCGAACTTGAACTGCTTCAGGTACGGGATGTCGTTCTCCCGGTCGTCGCAGAAGCGCAGGAAGTTCGGGTCGTCGGGCTCGTCGCAGGTCACCCGCAGCGTGCGCTCCATGGTGAAGCCGCCAAACAGCGTGCCGCCGCGCGGCAGCCGGGCGTTGAAGGTGATGTCGCCGCCGTTGTAGATCTGCTTGCGGTCGGACGACGCGTTGGTGTCGAAGTCCTGGACCCGCGCCAGCTGGGCCAAGGTCGCCACGGTGTAGGCCTGGAACACGCTGCCGTCGAGCGGGCTGACCACGTCCACCGCGCGGTAGTCGGCCGGAGTGCGCAGCAGGTTGTCGGTCACCGGCAGGTCGTAGAACTGGCGGCGGTAGTAGGTAGCCGCCACCGACACACGCGGCAGCACTTCGTGCTGGATGCCGGCGGTGTACTCGAGGTTGTAGGTGCGCTGGAAGTCGGGATCGACCTCGGCCAGGGAACGTACGCCGAAGTTGGTCCGCAACTGCGCGAAGTTGATTTCGCACCCGGCAGTCAGATAGGTGCAGCCCCGCACGCCCTGCGCGACGTCGTCGCCGTTGACGTCGGTCCAGCTCAGCGTATTGCTATCGAGCGCGAGTGGGTTGTACTTGGTCGCGAACTGCGTCGTCCGCGACTCGTTGTAGCGGTTGAAGCTGGCCTTGACCGCCGTCTTCGAGTTGCCGAACAGGTCGTAGACGACGCCGATGCGCGGCGCGAAATCCTTCCATGTCGGCATCGGAATCGCATCGAAGTTGCGCTCCCCGACCCACCGGCCGGCGCCCGACTGCTGCTCGGCGACCTCGTGCGACAGGTACTCCCAGCGCAGCCCGGTGTTGATCGTCAGTCGGTTCAGCGCCCACGAGTCCTGGATGAAGAGGCCGATGTCGGCGTTCAGCTTCTCCTCGTAGCGCAGCGGGGTGTTGTAGATCGTCACCGAGACCGGGTTGGTGAAGGGCAGGTTGTTGGTCCCGGCGTAGACCTGCTGCAGGTCGCCGTTGGCCTCACGGGTGTTCACGTACGGGCCCCAGTTGTACTGGATGCCGCCCTTGATGTTGTGCGAGCCCGAGATGTAGGACAACGCCGCCATCATGTTGAAGCGATCCGGATAGCGGCCGCCCCAGTTGGCCAGACCGCTGGTCAGCGTCGTGAAGTTCTGGTCACGGCGGCTGGCGCCGGCGAACCACTCGGGCGAGAACGTCTCCTTGTTCACGCCGTCCTGGTTGGTGATCACGTACTCCTCGTAGTTGAACGAGTAGCCGGCCTCGGCGAGCAGCGTGTTGCGTGAGGGTGCCGGTGTATTTCGCGGCCGCCGAGTTGTAGCGCGGCGAGGTCCAGATCTGCGACGCCGTCTCCGGGTCGTCGCCGGGGTTCATGCCGTGGCCGCGCGCCTTGTTGATCTCGTCGTAGTAGACCGCGAACTTGTGCTTGGGCGTGATCTGCCACGTGAGGCGCAGGAGCGCGCTCTCGATGCTCTGGTCGTCGATGCCCTGTTCGCAGTCGATGGCACCGGTCTGGCATCCGCGGATGGACTGCTGATACGTGCTGCCCGACGGCGCGTAGAAGGTGTCGGCGATCGGGGCGTCGACCGACCACATCCGGCCCGAGGCGAAGAACCACACCTTGTCGCGCTTGATCGGCCCGCCGACCGCCAGGTTGAAGTCGTAGATGCGGTCGATGCCGCCGCGGGCGCGCAGGCCGCGGTCGATGATGTCCTGGGTGAGGTTGTCGCTCTGCCACGCCTTGTCGCTCCAGGACGAGAAGAAGGCGCCGCTGAAGCGGTTGCCGCCGTCCTTGGGAACGATGTTCATGCGGACGCCGCCCGGCGAGACGTCGGCGCCGGCGCCGCTCGTCTGGTAGCTCATCTCTTCCATCATCGCCTGGTTGAAGTACTGCTGCACCGCGCCGTCGCCGTCGAGGCCGTTGACCATCAGGCCATCGACGGTGACGATGTTGTTGGCCGAGGTCAGGCCGCGTGTCGACATGTAGGTCTGCTGCATCGCCCGAGACCCGCCGACGTCGGGCACGTTGAGCGAGACGCCGCTGACCAGCTGCGCCAACGCCTGGATCGTCCGGCCGGTCGGCACCTGCTCGAGGATCTCCGCCGTCATCACCTCGACCTTCGAGTTGCTCGAGACGTCGACCGTCGGCGACGCTCCGGTCACGGTGATCGCCTCTTCGATGGCGCCGACCTCGAGCGTGCCGTTCAGCGTGCCGACGAAGTCGACGCGCAGCTCGACCTTTTCCAGCCGCTGCTGCTTGAAGCCCGGCAGGGTGAAGGTGAGGGTGTAGACGCCCGGTCTGAGATCGGTGATGCGGTACTGGCCGTCGGAGTCGCTGACGGTGGACCTGGTGCCCTCGATCAGCACCGGGCTGGAGGCTTCGACGGTCACGCCCGGCAGCACGGCGCCGCTGGTGTCCTTGACCGTTCCGGTGAAAGCACTCTGCGCTGCCGCAACGGCGGGAAACGCCATCGCGATTGCCCAACACGCGAGAAACGCCTGGAGACGTCTTGCCATGCGGAACTCTCCCTCGATGACTTGCTGTCGACCACGACCGGAATCGCACAGGCGATCGCCGGAGCACGCGTGCACGCTGGCCGTGACGACCCGTCAGAGGGCGCAGTCCCCGACGCGGTCTTCGTGAGGGCGGCCCAGAGCGGCCGTGCCTCGACGGCGTCCCAACCAGCTGAGCGCGCAAGTCTTATCACGGGTTGTAACGAAGGGCAACAGCTCGTCGGGTGGATTGCAAGCGCCAGATACATATCAATTTCGGGTCAATTCGATGACGCATGACGATTTGCGGAGCCACGGTGCCGGGCCGTGTGGCGTCGCGGGCACCGCGCGGCCAACGTGCGCAGGCCGCCAATCAAGGCGCTCAGCCGGCGATCCGCGACTCGGGGGTCGGCGCAGCCCTGCTATAGAATCAGCCGGCCCGGGTGTCTGCGGGCCGGCCTCCCCGGGCCGACCGCCCGGCCTGGCCCCGGGACCGCTGGAGGCGGGCGCATGAGTCGACGCGTGTCGCAGAGGCAAGGCCCGGCGGCGGGCCGCGGCGTCTCCCTGGCGCTGGCGGCGTCGCTGCTCGCCGCGCTCGCAGCCCTCACGGCCCAGACTCCGGCCCCGGCGGCCCGCGTTCCGTCGTCCGCGTCGGCCACCGCCGACACCACGCCGACACGGGCCGCCGACGAGGGCCGGCCGTTCATCCGTGGCTACGCCCCAATCGAGGTCGCTGGCGCGGGACAGAACTGGGCCCTCGTCCAGGACCAGCGCGGCGTGATCTACGTGGGCAGCGCCGCCGGGGTCCTCGAGTTCGACGGCTCGACGTGGCGGCTGATCGAGATGCCGGATCTGAATACCGTGCGCTCGCTGGCGATCGACGACGCCGGCCGCATCTACGTCGGCAGCGTCGGCGAGTTCGGCTACCTCGAGCCCGATGCCAAGGGCGAGCTGCGGTTCGTGTCCCTGCGCGAGCGTCTGCCGGCCGATGCCGGGCAGTTCGCCGACGTCTGGCGCACGTTCGTCACCCGCGACGGCGTCGTGTTCCAGAGCGAGCAGGGGATCTTCCGCTGGGCCAACGACCGGTTCGAAATCTTCCGGCCGGCGTCGCGATTCAACCGGGCGTCGCTCCTGGACGGCCAGGTCCATCTGACGCTGCCGGAATCCGGCCTCAACGTCCTCGACGGCAGCACGCTCCGCGTCCTTCCCGGCACCGAGTCGATTGGCCGCGAGAACTACCCGGTCGTGCTGCGTTACGACGAGCGGCGGCTGCTCATCGGCACCCGCTTCGGCGGGCTGTCGCTCTACGACGGCGTCACGCTGACGCCGTTCCCCACCGAGGTCGACGCGTTCCTCAAGAGCGCCTCGCTGTACCGCGGCCTCGCCCTGGCCAACGGCACGATCGCGCTGGCGTCGACGACGGCGGGCCTGGCGATCATCGACCGGAATGGACGCCGGGTCGCCATGCTCGACCAGGCCCATGGCCTGCCGCACAACGCCGTCTACGCCCTCATGGTCGACCGGGAAGGCGCCATCTGGACGGCGCTCGACGCGGCCTCGCCCGGGTGGAATGGCCCTCGCCGGTGTCGTTCTTCGACGAGTCAGACGGCTTTCTCGGTGCGTTCAACACGACGATTCACGGCGGCCGGATTTATCAGGCGTATCAAGGGGGCGTGAGCTACGTGCGCCCCGCCGAGGGCGGCGCGCCGGCGGCCATCGTTCCCGTGACCGGCATACGTAACCAGTGCTGGTGGTTCGCCACCATGGTCGACCCCGCAGGACGGCGCCCACCGACGCTGCCGGTCGCATGCACCGACGGACTGTTCGAGATTCGGGGACGGACGCCGCACCCATCCTTGCCCCGGGCGACGGCACTTACCGCGCCGCGTCGCTGGCGGCGTCGAAGACCGACCCGACTCGTCTGTGGGTCGGGCTGTTCGACGGCCTGGCGTCGTTCCGCTGGGTCGACGGACGGTGGATCGACGAGGGCCGAGTTCCGGACGTGCGCGCCGAAGTCCGCGTCCTGCTCGAAGACCGGGACGGCAGCCTCTGGGCCGGTACCAACAACTCGGGCCTGCAGCACGTGCGCTTCGCATCTCCGCCTCAGCCCGGTCGCCCTCGCCCGGCCGCGACCGTCGATCGCTACGGCGCCGAACACGGCTTGAACGACGGCGGCGTGGCGCCGGCCGACGTCGACGGCGAGGTGTATTTCGCGCCGTGGGGGGCGTCACCCGAATACTACGTGGCCCGCTTCGACGCCGCGACTCGCACCTTCGTCCGCGATCCGTTCTTCGATCAGCTGCCGACCAATCGACTCGCCGGGTCTACGGCCTCGCCTGGATCGGCGGCCGGCTGTTCGTGAATCGTGGCAAGGGCACGGCCGTGCTCACCCGCACGGGTGATACGTGGTCCATCGACACGGCGACGTTCAGCCGCTTCGGCCAGGTGCCCTGGGGATTCCGGTCGTCGACGACAACGGCGTGGCCTGGTTCAGCTGGCAGCAGCGCAACTCGTCCGCTACGACCTGCACCGCGGCTCTGGCTGCCGTCGGCCCCCTACTCGGCGCTCCTGCGCCGCGTCACCGCCGGTCATGCCGACGTGGTGTTCGCCGGCACCGGCGTTCCAGCGGCGGCGCCGCTGCCGGCCGCGACGACCGCGCTGCGATTCGAGTACGCGGCCCGACTTCCTCGATGAGGAAGCCACCGAGTTCCAGACGCGGCTCGATGGCCTCGACCGCGACTGGACGCCATGGAGCGGGGAGACCCGCCGCGACTTCACCAATCTCGGCTTCGGAGATTTCCGGTTCCACGTGCGGGCGCGGAACATCGCCGGGCCGGTGAGCGACGAGGCGACCTACGCCCTCACCATCCTCCCCCCGTGTACCGCACGTGGTCGGCGTACCTGGCCTATCTGCTGCTCGGCACCGGCCTGGTCTTCGGCGTCGATCGTTTGCAGCGCCGCCGGCTGCTCGGGAAGGAGCGCGAACGGGCGCAGTTCGCCGAAGCGAGGCTGCGGGCCGAGGCCGCCGAGGCGCTGGCCCGCACCGAGAGCGAGGGCAAGAAACAGGTCGAGCTGCTCAGCGGCATCGGCCGGGAGATCACCGCCTCGCTCGACTTCGACACGATCTCGGGAGGCTTTACGAGCGGGTCAACCAGCTCGCTGACGCCGACGTCTTCGGCGTCGGTCTCTACCATCCCGAGCGCAGGAGATCGAGTACCGGCTGGCGATCGAAGAGGGCAAGCGCTACGCGCCGTACACGCGGGACACCAGCGACCCTGAACAGCTGCCGGTGTGGTGCATCCAGCATCGCCAGCCGGTGTTCATCAACGACCTGGCCGTCGACCACAAGAAGTACGTCAACCGTCACGAGGAGAAGAGCCAGCGGCTGGAAGACGGCTCGATGTCGAAGACGCCGCAGTCGGTCATCTACCTGCCGCTCGAGGCCAAGGACCGGGTGCTTGGCCTCATCACTATCCAGAGCTTCCAGAAGAACGCCTACACCGACCATCATCTGAACGTGATGCAGAGCCTGGCGTCTGTACACCGCCGTGGCGCTCGACAACGCGTTGGCGTACCGGCAGCTGAACGAGCAGGAACACGAGAACCGCCGGCTGTTCGAGGAGGCCGAGCGGGCGCGGGCCGCCGCCGAGGACGCCGACGCCGCCAAGAGCGCGTTCCTGTCCACGGTCAGCCACGAGCTGCGGACACCGCTCACTTCGGTGCTGGGCTTTGCCAAGATCATCCGCAAGCGGCTCGACACCGGATCTCCCCGCTGGTCCGGAGCGACGACAAGAAGGTGCAGCAGACCATCGCGCAGGTGCAGGACAACCTGAAGGTGGTGGTGAGCGAGGGCGAGCGGCTCACCAAGCTCATCGACGACGTGCTCGATCTGGCCAAGATCGAGGCCGGCAAGCTCGAGTGGCACATGGAGTCGGTGGCGGCCGCCGACATCCTCGATCGCGCCACTGCGGCCACGGCGTCGCTGTTCGATCAGAAGGGGCTCAAGGCTGTCATCGACGTGTCGCCCGGCCTGCCCGAGGTCACCGGCGACCGCGACCGGCTGATCCAGGTGGTCATCAACCTGATCTCGAACGCCGTAAGTTCACCGACACCGGCATCGGTCACCTGTCGGGCGGTGCGCGCGGCAACGAGCTGGTGGTGAGCGTTCGGACACCGGCATGGGCATCGCCGCCGCCATCAGCCCAAGGTGTTCGAGCGGTTCAAGCAGGTCGGCGACACCCTCACCGACAAGCCCAAGGGCACCGGCCTGGGGCTGCCGATCTGCAAGGAGATCGTCGAGCACCACGGCGGTCGCCTGTGGCTCGAGAGCGAGCTGGGGAAGGGCTCCACGTTCTCGTTCTCGCTGCCGCTGCAGGTCGGCGCCGAGGCGTCGCTCGGCGGGGCGCCGGCCCGGTGGACCTGGCGGCGCTCATCCGCCAGTTGCGCGACCAGGTGGTGGTCACCACGCCGCGGTCCGCCGGGCGCCAGCCGCGCATCCTGGTCGTCGACGACGAGGCCAACATCCGCGACCTGCTCACCCAGGAGTTCACCGAGGCCGGCTACCAGGTGCGCACCGCCGTCAACGGCCGCGAGGCCGTGCGCAGCGTCCGCGCCGAGCGCCCCGACCTGGTGGTCCTCGACGTGATGATGCCGGAGATGAACGGCTTCGACGTCGCCGCTGTGCTCAAGAACGACCCGGCGACGATGGACATCCCGATCGTCATCCTGTCGATTGTCCAGGACCGCGACCGCGGCTACCGCCTGGGCGTCGACCGGTATCTCACCAAGCCGATCGACACCGATCTGCTGTTCAGGGAGGTCGGCGCCCTGATTGAGCAGAAGAAGTCCCACAAGCGCGTGCTGGTCGTCGACGAGGACGCCTCCACGGTGAAGACCCTCACCGACGTGCTGACCTCGCGCGGCTACAGCGTGATGGAAGCCCGCGGCGACGACCTGCTGGCCCGCGCGGTGGCGGTGCAGCCCGACATCATCATGCTCAACTCGGTGTCGTCGGCGCGATCCGACGCGGTGCAGATGCTGCGCTTCGAGAAGGGCATGGAGAACGTCCTGTTCCTGGTCTACCAGTGAGGAGTCCCCGGTGAGCCGTACCATCCTGATTGTCGACGACGAAGTCCATCTGCGCACGCTGATCCACCAGACGCTCGAGGAGCTGGAGGACGAGGGCGTCGAGCTGCTCACCGCCGCCAACGGCGAGGAGGCGCTGGCGATGATTGAGTCGTCGAAGCCGAACCTGGTGTTCCTCGACGTCATGATGCCGAAGCTGAGCGGGTTCGACGTGTGCGAGCGAGCCAAGCGCGGTCTCGGCCTGGCC
>CAWAYR010000021.1:0-49473 GCA_963786365.1 uncultured Acidobacteriota bacterium | reverse complement strand
CTCGACGCGACTTTCTCGGACCACCGCGCTGGCCGGCGGCGCCCTTGGTGGCGCTGCCCTCCTGCCCGATCCGCTGGCGGCGCTGCTCGCGCAGCCGGCGCCGAGGCCGCTGCGCATCCTGGTCCTCGGCGGCACCGGCTTCATCGGCCCGCACCAGGTGCGCTATGCCGTCGCCCGCGGCCACACGGTGACGCTCTTCAACCGCGGCCGCACCAATCCCGGTCTCTTCAAGGGCATGGCGGGCATCGAGGAGCGCATCGGCGACCGCGCGCCGAACCCCGGCAACTACGACGCGCTGAAGAGCGGCGAGTGGGACGTCGTCATCGACAACCCGACGACGCGGCCGCGCTGGGTGCGCGAGGCCGCCGCGGCGGTGCGCGGACGGGCCGGCCACTACGTGTTCATCTCGACGATCTCGGTCTACGCGAATCACGACACGCCCGGCGCCGACGAGACGGCGGCGGTGGCCACCACGACGACGCCCGACGTCGAGAGCGGCCCCGAGTTCCTGCCGCTCTACGGCCCGCTCGAAGGCGCTGTCCGAGACAGGAGGCCGAGAAGGCGTTCCCCGGGCGGGCGACCATCATCCGGCCGGGCCTCATCGTCGGCGTCGGCGACACCACCGACCGCTTCACCTACTGGCCGGTGCGCATCGCCCGCGGCGGCGAGGTGCTGGCGCCGCCGGCCGACGACCCGGTGCAGATCATCGACGCGCGCGACCTCGCCGAGTGGACCATCCGCTGCTGCGAAGCACAAGGTCTACGGCGTGTTCAACGCCACCGGCCCGGCCAGCCGGTTCACGGTGCGCCAGATGCTCGACGGCATCAAGCCCACGCTCGGGCGGCGAGCGCCAGCTTCGTCTACGCGCCAGCGCCTTCCTCGAGGCCCAGCAGCCGCCGGTGCGCGGCTGGTCCGATCTCCCGGTGTGGGTCGCGCCCGGTTGGCGAGACCGCCGGGCTTACGCAGCGGAGTATCGCCAAGGCGCTGGCCAAGGGGCTGACGTTCCGGCCCTTCGCCGACACCGTCAAGGAGACGCTGGCGTTCTACGCGCCAGCAGACGCGACGAGCGCAAGGCGCAGCTGCGCGCCGGGCTGGCCGCCGATCGCGAGGCGCGCGTGCTGGCGGCGTGGAAGACGCAGGGCGACGCCAGTCGCTCAGCGGAAGATGCCGCGGATCTGGCGGCCCGACTTCGCGACACCCAGCCCTGCACCGTGCGGGTCGACGCGCTGGCGGATGGTGCCGCGATGCAGCGGGCACAGGCCGCTCGGGCACCTGGTCGCCTTCCTTGAAGTACTCGGTGTAGAGCGGGCAGCCGTCCACCGGCTGGCGGATAGCTGATCGCGCACAGCGTTTCCTCGTGCAGCCCGGCGGGCCGCTCGAACTCGCCCGGGCGGCCGCGATCCGCGCCGCCTGCTGCATGAAGTCGGCCCAGATCGGCAGCGCGTAGCGCGCGCCGAAGGCGTCGCGCGCCGATCGTCTCGGGCTGATCGAAGCCCACCCACACGCCGACGACGAGCGACGAGGAGAAGCCGACGAACCACGCGTCCTTGAAGTCGTCGGTGGTGCCGGTCTTGCCGCCGGCCGGGAACCGCACGCCCAGCCGCCGCGCCGGACGACGCGGTGCCGCGATCGACGACGTCCTCCAGCATCGACACCATCTGGAAGGCGACCTCGGGCGACAGCGACGCGCTCGGCTCTCGACCGCCTGGCTGAAGCGCGGTGCCGCCGTCGGCGTCGCGCACGCGGATGATGTCGCGCGGCCGCACCGCCAGCCCGCCGTTGGGGAACATCGCGAAGGCCGCGGTCATCGCCAGCGGCGTCACCAGGCCGGTGCCGAGCGCCAGCGACGGCACGTCGGGCAGATCCTCCAGCCCGGCCTGCGACGCCAGCGGCAGCACCGCGGCGCGATGCCCACCTGCTGCTGCAGCAGCGTCGCGGCGCGGTTGTTCGACTCGATCAGCGCCGCCCGCAGCGTGAGCGCGTCCGGCGGCGTCGTCGCCGACGTTGCGCGGCGTCCACTCGTCGGGGCCCTGCGGCGGCAGCCGATCGAGCCCGCGCAGCTCGACACCGGCGACAAGCCGCGCTCGAGGGCCGCGGCGAAGACGAACGGCTTGAAGGCCGAGCCCGGCTGCCGCCGGCTGCGGCTGGCGCGATTGAACGCCGATGCGCTGATAGTCGCGGCCGCCGACCAGCGCCAGCACGTTGCCGGTGCGCGGATCGATGGCGACCAGCGCCGCCTGCAGGCCGCGCTGATCCGAGGCGGCCGAGCCCGCGCGTCACCGCGCGTCTCGGCGGCGTCCTGCAGCGGCGCGACGAAGGTGGTGTCGACGCGCCAGTCGGGCGGGTGGTCGCCGCCGAACTCGTCGCGGAACCGCTGCCGCAGGTAGGCCTTGGCGTAGCCGTGCCGCGCCGTCGCTCTCGCTGCGGTACGGGCGCACGCGGATCGCCGCGCGCCTGGCGTCGCGCTCCTGCGCCTCGGTGATGAAGCCGCCGTCGCGCATCCGCGCCAGCACGACGTGGCTGCGCGCGATCGCGCCGTCGAGGTTCGACCACGGCGACAGCGTCGCCGGCGCCCGGGCCAGGCCGGCGATGAGCGCGCTCTCGGCCATCGTCAGGTCCTTGGCCGGCTTGCCGAACACGCGCCGCGACATCGCCTCCACGCCGTAGATGCCGGCGCTCAGGTAGATGCGATTGAGATAGAGCTCGAGGATCTGCGCCTTGGTGAGCTGCGCCTCGATCAGCACCGAGAGCACCGCCTCGCGGCCCTTGCGCAGGTAGCTCCTGCGGTTCGACAGGAACAGCGTGCGGGCGAGCTGCTGGGTGATGGTGCTGCCGCCTTCGACCGTGCCCGGCGCACGGGCGTTGCGGTACACGGCACGGCCGAGGGCGATCGGATCGACGCCGGGATGCACGGAAGAAGCGGTGATCCTCGACGGCGACGAAGGCGTGCTGCAGGTGCGGCGAGATCTCGGCGATCGGCACGTCGTGGCGCTGCTCGTCGAGGCGGAACCAGCGCTTGCCGTCGGCGGTGTGGAACCAGGTGTCGCCGACGCCGCGCGTCAGCTTGTAGACGGCGTAGCTCTGCTTGCCCAGCCAGACGGCGCCGATGCGCGGCGGCCACGATGACCACCGCCGAGCAGGAGCGTGGCCCGTCCCAGGTCGGTGCGCAGCAAGCCGGACCACACCCAGGTTGGACGCCGGGCCGGGCCCCGGCGGTTCGGCGAGGGCGCGTCGGCGCGCCGCCAGCCGGCCTCAGTGGAGGCGCTTGCCGTCCTTCATCATCTGCACGAGCTGCGCCAACCGGCGCTGCCGCGTCTCTGGCTTGCTTGGCGCGTCTGCAGGCGATAGGCTGACGGCGAAGACGTTGGCCCGGGAGAGCGTCTGGAAGAACGCGGTCGCGCCCTTGTGGCGGCGGAGCGCCTTGAGGAAGTCGGCTGGCACCTGGGCGTTGGCCGGCGAATCGTAGGCGGCATCCCACCGGCCGTCGGCCTTGGCGGCCTCGACCTGCGCCCGGCCGCTCGGCTGCATCCGCCCCTCGCGTTCGAGCCGGGCGACGTTGTCGCGGTTGCGCTTCGACCACGCGCTGCGCGGGCGCCGCGGCGTATAGCGTTGCAGCCAGCTCTGGTCGTCGTAGGGCCTGGCCTGGCCGTCGATCCAGCCCCAGCACAGGGCCTCGTCGAGGGCCTGGGCGAAGGTGAAGGTCTGCTTTCCGGTGTCCTTCTTGAAGAAGCGCAGCCACACACCGGTGGCGCGCTGGTGATGCGACGCGAGCCACGCGGCCCACGCCGCCGCGGTCGTGAAGGTCCTGGTAGTGGCGCGGGTCGGCGCGTGCGACGGCGCCTTGGGAGCGCCGGTCACGGCGTCACGGGCTGGCGGAAGGCCGCCACCACGTAGACGTAGGCGGCGGTGCCCCGCCCGTGCGCGCGGGCCGGCCGGAAGGTCAGGGCGCTCACGGCGGCGAGCGTCGGCTGGTCGAACGCCGGCGCGGACTGCACGATGCGGGTCTGGGCCACGGCGCCATCGGCGCCGACGCCCAACTCGGCGAGGACGACGCCGTCGAAGAGCGCGTTGGGCGGGTATTTCGGCAGCGGTGGAAAGTCGCGCGGCACGGGCACCGCGTCCGACGGCGTCGCCACCGTCTCGGGCGGCGTCCCCAGCGTCATCGCGAAAGAGGGCGGGCGGGCGAAACAGCCCGAGCACCAGCACCCGCGACGCCACGTTCCGTCGCGCCGGCGGCGTGCCCTCGCCTTGCGGCGGCGCGGCGGTGTCGATGGCGGGCTCGAACCGCCACGACCTGACGGCTGCGCCCAGCGCCTCGGTGAAGGGCGGCGTGTCGCGCAGCACGGTGATGCCGGTGACGGCGCCAGTGGCACTGACGGCCACCTCGAGCGCCACTTCCCCGCTGCTCACGGCCTGCACCGGGATCTCTGGCACGGCGCCGCGGCGAAGTCGGGCCGCCGAACGGACCAGGGTCAGCTGACCGGCGCCAGGATCGGCCGGCGCCGCCGGGTCTGGAGGCGGGGCGGGTGGACCGAGCGGCAAATCAGCCGTGGTCATCACCGGCGCCGCCGCGACGATGGCCCGGCGCCGTGCGGCCTCGGCCGCGGCCAGTTCGCCGAGTGACTGCGCGGCCCACGCCTCGCTGCCGACGAGGGCGAGCACGACGGCCGCCGCTGTCCGGGTGATGGTCACGGCACTTGGACGACGGTGTCGTTCGAGACCGGCCCGGCCCCACAGGCGTCGACCAGCCGTACCCGGGCGTAGTACTAGCCCAGGGTGGTGCCACTGCCGTCAGCGTCGTGACCCGGCCGAGCGGGATGCTGCCAAGCTGGCTGCCACCGACGGTCGTGCCGACTTCGAGCACGTACGCGAGCGGCCACACCGCGTCGAAGGCGGTGGCGAGAGCGGGCAGCGTCGGGTTCCACTGGAGCGTCACCTGCGGACCCGTGACCGTCGATTGCAGGACCGTGGTCAGCGGGTTTGGCGTACAGCCGGATTCCGACCGCGACGGTGACCTCGTTGCTCGGGTCGCTGGTGCCGAGGGCCGTATCAGCCACGACCCGGACGTAGTAGGTGCCGGCCGGGGCCGGGGACCGGAAGGCGCTGTCCGCCACCGGGATCATGGGCGAGGTTGGCCGTACCCGGCTGGGAGCCGACGACCAGGCGATAGGTCGTGCCGTCGCACCCGTCCTGGTCGGCCCAGACCAGCGAAACCAAGCCGCCGCTGGTCGCCGCGCCCAGCACCGGCGGGCGGGGGCGGGTGACGCACCCGACCGTCACGGTGACTTCGTTGGACACCGGGCTCGGCCCAACGCCGTTGGCGGCGCGCACGCGCGCATAGTAGCGCCCGGCGCCGATTCCCGGGACCGTCAGCGACGTCACCAGGCCGAGCGGCACCTGGAACGTCGCCGCCCCTGGGGTCAGGCCCGCTTCCAGCACGTACCCGGTCGGCGCCCCGCCGGTGATCGGCGCCGTCCACGACAGGTGCACCGTCGAGCCCTGGACCCGGCCGGTCAGCCGTCCCGTCGGTCCGGGCGGCAGCGTGATCACATTCGGCGGGCAGTTCTCGTCGATCAGACCGTCGCCGTCGTTGTCCACGCCGTCGGCGCAGATCTCGGCCGGCAACGGCAACTGCCCGAAGCTGGCGGTGTAGGTGGTCGGCGTGGCCGGGGCGGTGATGGTGTGGTTCTGCGTCCCGCCGTCGGACCACGACTGGAACGCCTGCTGGATGACGCCGACGCTCTGCGGCGACGGCACGCCAACCGAGTTCACCGATCCGATGATCACCGTTCTGGTGAACGGCGTCGGCAGCGTGGCCGCATTGATGGCGAGGCTGAGGCCCGACGGCTGGGTCTGGAAGGTCAAGGCGACGGTCCGCGGATGGAGCAGCACCACGGCGGTGCTCGGCACGCCTTCGCTGTCGGTGGCGACCAGCTTCAGCTCGAGGAACGACGGAAATTCGTGGTCGGGTGCGTTGAACGTGCCGCCGGCCACCTCCTCGAAGGTCTGGATCGGGTGGGTGTGGCAGTTGGACGGGCAGTGATACATCGTCAACTGCCAGCTCAGCGCCGACGCCGGCAGCACGCCGCTCGGCTCGTCGATGTCGGTCGCATGGCCGGAGAAGTTGATCGGGTCGCCGACCGTCCAGGTGAACGTGCCGCTCGGCCCGTCGATCACCGCCACCGGCGCCGTGTTGTTCACCGAAATCGGCACCGAGACCACGTCGAACAGTCCGCCGGAATCGGTGACCCGCAGGCGCGCGTTGACGGTGCTGCTACCGCTGTAGGTCCACTGCGCCGTGACCGATGAGCCGTCGTCGAAGGCGCCGTCGGCATCCAGGTCCCAGACGTAGGTCAGCGGCAAGCCTTCGGGATCCGTCGACTGGCCGGCGCCGAAATTGACGACGAGCGGCGTCGTCCCGCTGGTCGGGTTGGCCTGGATCACCGCCGTCGGCGGCAGGTTGCCGGCGAAGTACTGGATGCGGTGCAGCCGGCCGTCGTCGAATCCCGGATAGAAGATGTCGCCGTTCGGGCCGGAAATCAGGTTCACCGGCCCGCCGTTGTTGGTGCTGATCGTCACGATGTCGTCAGGGTCGGGCAGGCCGCCCCCCGGGCTTCATCGCCCACACGCACTTGCGGGAGTAGTCGCCGAAGAACAGCGCGCCGTGATAGTCACTGGGATAGGTGCCGCCGCTGGTCGGGTAGAAGGCCAGCCCAGTGACCGAGGAAGAGGCGCCGCCGGGGCCGGCGGGGGGACAGGCTTCGCCATCCACGACCTGATCGGCGTGGTTGTAAGTGTAGTAGGGGCCGACCACGGCACCGGGCGCGCCGTAGAGGTCCTGGCAGATGGTGAGCATCCCGTTGGCGGCATAGCCGGGCTGCTGCCCATCGCCCTCGTAGCAGGGCCAGCCGAAGTTTCGCACCGAGCCGTCGAGCGGGTTGGCGATGCGGTTGATCTCCTCCCAGGTGTCCCAGCCGACGTCGCCGACCCAGAGCTCGCGAGGTACCCGGGCGGAAGGTGATGCGCAGCGGATTGCGCAGGCCGAAGCTGACGATGCGTCTGGCATTCGCGTCGCTGGCACCTGCGAGCGGGTTGTTCGGCAGCGCGTCGCCGGTCGCCGGATCGATGCGGATGATCGTCCCGTCCAACGTCACCGGATCGCTGCCGGCAACGATGTCCTGGCTGCGCAGCGCGCCACCCTGGTTGGCCGGATCGCCGGCCGATGGGCTCGACGCGGTCTGTCCGTAGTCGACATAGGTGAAGCTGGCGCCGTCGCCGCCGCTGGCATACAGCGAACCGTCGGGGCCGAACACGATCGAGCCGATCGAGTGGCTGGGGAACTGCTGGAACCAGTTGGTGATCAGCACCTGTTCGTCGCTCTCGTCGAGCGGCCACGCGTCCGGATCGCCGATGTTCAGCCGGCTCAGCCGGCCGGTGATCACGCACCCGGCGCCTAGCGGATCACCGCAGCCTTCGTTGAGTCCGCCGCCCCATTGCGGAGCACTGCCGCCCGGGAACGCGTCGTAGGCGTAGAGCACGTAGAGATACGGCGACGCCGGAAAGTTCGGGATCGAGGGCCATGCCGAGCAGCCCACGGTCCCAGAAGTTGTAGACGTTCACTCGCAGATCGGCGACCACGTCGTCGATTGACGTGTCGTTGAGGTTGCTGTAGACGACAATGCGTCCGTTCTTCTGCGCGACGAAGACGCGGCCATCCGGAGCGAATTGGATGACGGTCGGCTGGGTCAAGCCGAGCTGCGGCAGGGTCGTGTCCTGGAAGCCGTCGGTGCCGGTGGTGAACGACCAGACCACCGTCGTCATCGTGTTGCCGGCCACGTCCTTGACGCCGCTGACCGTGGCGGTGAAGGTCGCGCTGCCGGCCAGCGTGCTGTTGGGATTCAGGGTCGCAGTACGCGTGTTGGGGTCGTAGCTGACCAGCGAGCCGACCACTTGGTTGATCGAATTGCGCAGCACGAACGACAGCGTGGCCGGCTGAATGGTCTCGCTGAAGATGGCGGTGACGTTGACGCTCGACGAGACGCCGGTGGTGCCGGACGGCGGCGATTTGGCGGTGATGGTTGGCGGCGTCACGTCGCCCTGCGCGGCCGGCCGCTGGACCAGCACGAGGGCGATGGCCGCGCCGATCGCCAGCCCTGTTCGCCACCGGCCGCGTCGAGGGCGGGCACATCCCGCACAGTGGGCACACGTGCTCCCACTGCTTCGATCGGTCGTCGCCATGTCGTGCATCGTGTCCTTCATGCGAGGCCGTCCAGCCGCGGGGAGGGCGCGGCGGACGCGAACAAAGTGCGGTTAGCGGTGGCGCACGTAGACCGACGTCGGTCCACCTTTGGTGAAGGCGACCACGTCGTACGGATCCTTCATGCCGCCCTGCTCCATGCCCGGCGAGCCGATCGGCATGCCCGGCGCCGCGATGCCGGTGATCTTCGGCCGTTCCTTGAGCATCTTGTGGATGTCGGCGGCGGGCACGTGTCCCTCGACGTAGTAGCCGTCGACCTTGGCGGTGTGGCAGGACGCGAGTTCCTGCGTGATGCCGGCCTCGCCGCCCATCATGTTGAGCCGGGCTTGCGGCACGTCGTGGGCCTCGACGGTGAACCCGCTCTGGCGAAGGTGAGCCACCCAGTTGCTGCAGCAGCCACAGGTCGAGGTCTTGTAGACGACCACGTGCGGCGCCGCGGGCTTCTGCGCGTGTACGGCGAGTCCGAAGCCGGTCGCGGCCACGGCCGCCACGGCAACTGCAAATCTTTTGGTACGCATAATCCCAGTGTGCCACAGCGCCTCTCGTGCCGGTGCGGCCGTTCAACGCCGGGCCGTAGGCTCGAGGGCCCTTCCGCACCGGGCACGACATATTCGTCAGAGCGTCACAGAACGGTCGAGGCGGCGGCCGGCGAGGCGGCGACGCTTGCCTCGAGAGGACGCTTTCGGCTACGCTTTCGTCATCGTGTTCGCGCTGTGCCATCGGCATCACGTTCATCACCACCTGCCCAACGGGCCGGCCGGACTGCACGTGTAGCGACGCCTCACGAAAATCAGCCTCACCAATCGACGCTGAGCAGCCCCGCCGGATCCGGCGGGGTTTTTGTTTTTGGGCGGCCCTCCGCCCGCGAGGACAGGCGATGACGTTGGATTTCTCGAAGCTGGACGGGTTGGTGCCCGCGGTGGTGCAGGACGACACGAGCGGCGAAGTGCTGATGGTCGGCTTCATGAACCAGGAGGCCTGGGATCTCACCCGCCGCATCGGCTACGTGACCTTCTACAGCCGCACGCGGAACACGCTGTGGACCAAGGGCGAGACGTCGGGCAACCGGCTCGCCGTGCGCCAGCTCCTGGTCGACTGCGACGACGACACCGTGCTGGTGAAGGCGGCGCGTGAGGGCGACGGCAACGTCTGCCACACCGGCGAACGCACCTGCTTCACCAAGGTCGAGACCGACTGGACGGAGGCCGGGCGATGAGTGCGCTCAAGCTGGGCATTCCCAAGGGCTCGCTGCAGGACTCCACCGTGGCGCTGTTCCGGCGCGCCGGGTTCGAGATCCGCGTCGACAGCCGCTCCTACTTCCCCACCATCGACGACCCCGAGATCGGCTGCATGCTGATCCGCGCCCAGGAGATGGCCCGCTACGTCGGCGACGGCGTGCTCGACGCCGGCCTCACCGGCATGGACTGGATCGCCGAGCACGAGATCGGCCACCCGGAAGAAACGCCGCTGGTGCGGGTCTGCGATCTCGTCTATTCGAAGCAGAGCTTCGGCAAGGTGAAGTGGGTGCTGGCGGTGCCCGAGGACTCGCCGTTCACGACGGCGACCGACCTGAATGGCCGGCGCGTGGCCACCGAGCTGGTCCGCGTCACCGGCAAGTGGTTCGCGGACCGGGGAGCCAAGGTGGACGTCGAGTTCTCGTGGGGCGCGACCGAGGTCAAGCCTCCGGTGCTGGCCGACGCGATCGTCGAGGCCACCGAGACCGGCTCGACGTTGCGCGCCAACCGGCTACGCGTCATCGACACGCTGATGGAGAGCAACACCCAGCTGGTGGCCAACGCGCGGGCGATGGCCGACCCGTGGAAGCGCGAGAAGATCGAGATCATCGCCCTGCTGCTCAAGGCGGCGATCGAAGCTCAGGGACGGGTCGGGCTGATGCTGAACGTGAAGCGCGCCGACCTCGACCGCGTGATCGCCCAGTTGCCGGCGTTGCAGCGGCCGACGGTCTCGGCCTTGAGCGACCCTGACTGGGTGGCGGTGAACACGATCATCGAGGAGCGCACGGTGCGGGTGCTGATCCCGAAGCTGAAGGCGGCGGGAGGGCAAGGCATCGTCGAGTACCCGCTGAACAAGATAGTGCTCTGAAGGGACCGGGGACCAGGGGACCAGGGACCAGGGAAGAGCCGGATCACACTGTCACGGTGCCACGTCGTCAGTGGACAAGCGTTCTACCTGGTCCCTGATCCCTGGTCCCCGGTCCCTGCAACGACCATGATCAGGATCGTCAGTTCCTCCAACCGCGCCGAAGTCGAGGCGTTGCTCTCGCCATCGGTCGTCCGTGATCGGGCGACCGAGCGGGCGGCGGCGCGGATCGTCGCTCGCGTGCGGGCCGAGGGGGATGCGGCGCTGCGGCGGTATGCGCGCACGCTCGACGGCTGGGCCGGGCCGATCGAGGTGTCGCGGCGGCAGATCGAGGCCGGCGCGCGCCAGGCGCCAGCGGCGGTGCGCACGGCGTTGAAGACCGCCGCGCGGGCCATCCGCATGGTCGCCGCGGCCCAGCGGCCGCGCGACTGGCGCGTGACGCCCACGCCCGGCGTCACCGTGTCGCAGCGGGTGATCCCGCTCGACCGCGTCGGCTGCTACGTGCCGGGGGGACGCTATCCGCTGCCGTCGTCGCTGCTGATGACGGCGATCCCGGCGCGCGTCGCCGGCGTGCCCGAGGTGATCGTCTGCAGCCCGTCGGTCGATGCCGTGGTGCTGGCAGCGGCGGTCGAGGCCGGCGTCGACCGCGTGTTCCGGCTGGGCGGGGCACACGCGGTGGCGGCGATGGCCTACGGCACGGCGACGGTGCCGCGCGTGAGCAAGGTCGTCGGACCCGGCAACCGCTGGGTGTCGGCCGCCAAGGCGCTGGTCGCCGCGGACTGCCCGATCGACTTCTACGCCGGGCCGACGGAGATCCTGATCGTGGCCGACCGCGGCCGGGCGGCGTGGATCGCCGCCGATCTCATCGCCCAGGCCGAGCACGATCCCGATGCCCGTGCCGTGTTCATCACGTCGAATCGGGCGCTCGGGATTGCGGTCGCGGAGGAGGTGGCGCGCCAGCTCCCGGCCGACGGACCGGCCGCGACCTCGTTGTGGAACCATGGCGGGATCGTCGTCACCCGCACGATGCGCGAGGCCGAGGCGCTGGCCAACGACGCGGCAGCCGAGCATCTGGTCGTCGATACCGAGGCCCGGGCCCGCGCCATCCGTCACGCCGGCGCGGTGTTCATCGGCTCGTGGACGGCCCAGGTCGCCGGCGACTACGCCCTCGGGTCGAATCACACGCTGCCGACCGCCGGCGTCGCCCGCGTCCGCGGCGGGCTCCACACCGCCGACTTCGTCAAGCTCGTCTCGACGCAGCGGGCCACGGCGGCCGGCCTGCGGCGGATTGCCCGCACCGTGACCACGCTGGCGCGGGCCGAAGGGCTCGAGGGTCACGCTCGATCCATCGACGTGCGCGTGCCGGCGCATGCGTCGGTTCCCCGCCGCTCCGCGGCACGAAAGGCTCCACGCCGATGACCACCATCCAAGGCATGCCCAACCTCGGACCGGGACTGCGCCTGCACCTCAACGAGAACACCGGTGGCTGCTCGCCGAAGGTGCTGGAGGCGATCCGCGGCGTCTCGATGGCGGACGTCGCCTCCTACGCCGACTACGAAGGCGCGGTGCGCGACACCGCGGCGTATCTCGGCGTCGACCCCGACTGGGTGGTGCTCACCAACGGTCTCGACGAGGGGCTGCTGCTGTCGGCCATCGCCTACCTGATGCCGCGGGCGCCCGAGGCGCTGGTCGCCTTGGGTGCGCCGCTGATGGCCACCACCGGACTGCCCGAGCAGATCCTCATGTTGCCGACGTTCGAGCCCTATGTGATCAACGCCAAGGCGCTGGGCGCCCGGACCATCGCGGTTCCGTCCGGCCCCGACTTCGAATACCCCCTCGACGCGGTGCTGGCGGCCGTGACCACCAACACGCGGCTCATCTACGTCAACACCCCGCACAACCCGAGCGGCGTGCCGGTGAGCGAGGCGGTGATCCGCCGCGTCGTGGAACGCGCCGACCACGCCGTGGTCCTGGTCGACGAGGCCTACCACGACTTCCACGGCGTGAACCTGCTGCACCTGGCGCGCGAGTATCCGAACGTCGTCATCGGCCGGACGTTCTCCAAGGCCCACGGGCTGGCCGGGATGCGCGTCGGGGTGCTGGTGGCGCCGCCGGCGCTGCTCGAATCCATCCGCTTCGTGATGCCGCTCTTCAACCTGAACTCGGTGGCCGTGGCGGCGATGCGCGCGGCGCTGGCCGACCCGACGTTCATGCCGTGGTACGTGGCGCAGGCGCGGGAATCCAAGGCGCTGCTCTACGCCGCCCTCGATCGGCTCGGGCTCCGCCACTGGAAGAGCGAGGCCAACTTCGTGCTGGTCGACGGCGGGCCGCGGGCGCCGCAGCTCGTCGCCGGGATGATCGCCGGCGGCGTGCTGGTGCGCGATCGCAGCAAGGAGCACGGGTGCGCCAACTGCTTCCGGATGACGACCGGCGTCGTCGAGCACACCAAGAAGGGCATCGCCCTGCTGGAGGCGCTGTGCGCAAGGGGCTGATCGACCGCAAGACGGCCGAGACCCACGTGACGGTCGCCGTCACGCTCGAGGGCCGCGGCCGGTTCGACAACCGCACCGGCGTGCGCTTTCTCGATCACATGCTGGATCTGGTGGCGCGGCATGGCGCCTTCGATCTGGCGGTGAAGGCCGAGGGCGATCTCGACGTCGATCAGCACCACACCGTGGAGGATGTCGGCATCGCGCTCGGCCAGGCGGTGAACGCGGCGTTGGGTGACCGACGGGGCATCAACCGCGCCGGCTACTTCGTGATGCCGATGGACGAGACGCTGGCCGTCGTCGCCATCGACCTCGGCGGCCGGCCGCACACCGTCGTCGACACCAAGGTGCGGGTCCGCCTGGTCGGCGATCTGCAGACCGAGCTGGTCGCCGACTTCTTCGAGGGCTTCGCCAGCGCCGCCAAAGCCAACGTGCACGTCAAGGTGATGCACGGCCGCTCGAACCATCACAAGATCGAAGCGTGCTTCAAGGCCTTTGCCCGGGCGCTGCGCGTCGCCTGCGCCGTGGACGCGCGGATGGCGAAGATGCTGCCGAGCACCAAGGGACTGCTGTGATCGCGCTCGTCGACTACGGCGCCGGCAACCTGACGTCGGTGCGCAAGGCCCTGGCCGCGGCGGGCGCGGCGGTGTTCACGCCGGCCGCGCCCGCCGACGTCGCCGGCGCGGCGGGCGTCATCGTGCCCGGCGTCGGCCACTTCGGATCGACCCGCACGCTCGACCAGGCGTGGCGGCACGCGATCCTCGAGCGGCTCGACGCCGGCCGGCCGCTGCTCGGCATCTGCGTCGGGCTTGCAGTGGCTGTTCGCCGGCAGCACCGAGGCGGCCGACGTGCCCGGCTTCGCCGTGTGCCAGGGCGTGTGCGACCGCCTGCCGGACGTCGAGCCGGCGACCGGCGCGCGCCAGAAGGTGCCGCACGTCGGCTGGAACACCCTGACGCTGGCCCGGCCGTCGCGGCTGTTCACCGGCATCGCTCCGGGGTCGCACGTCTACTTCACGCACTCGTACGCGGCGCCGTTGGCGCGCGCCACGGTGGCCACCGCAACCTACGGCGTCGAGTTCACGGCGGCCGTGGAAGACGGACTGGTGTCGGGCGTGCAGTTCCATCCCGAGAAGTCGGGCCAGGTCGGACTGCAGGTGCTGCGCAACTGGCTGGCGCAGGTGGCGCAGGTGACCCGCTGATGTTGGCCAAGCGCATCATCGCGTGCCTCGACGTGCGTGACGGCCGGGTCGTCAAAGGCGTGCAGTTCGAGGGGCTGCGCGAGGCCGGCGATCCGGCGGCGTTGGCCCGCCGCTACGACCGCGAGGGCATCGACGAGGTGGTGATCCTCGACGTGACGGCGACGCTGGAAGCGCGGCAGGCGCGGGCGCAGACGATTCACGCCGTGGCCCGCGAGCTGTTCCTGCCGTTGTGCGTCGGCGGCGGCATCCGCACCGAGGACGACGCCGCCGCCGCCATCGATGCCGGCGCCGACAAGGTGAGCCTCAATTCCGCGGCGCTCGCCGACCCGTCGCTGATCACGCGCCTGGCCGCACGTTACGGCAGCCAGGCGGTCGTCGTGGCCATCGACGCCAAGCGGGTGGACGGTGGCTGGACCGCCTACGCCCGCAGCGGCTCCGCCGATACCGCCCGCGACGTCGTGGCGTGGGCGCGCGAGGCGGCGGCGTGCGGCGCCGGCGAGATCCTGCTGACGTCGATCGATCGCGACGGCACCAAGGCCGGCTTCGACTGCCCGCTCACGGCGGCGGTCTCGGACGCGGTGTCGATTCCGGTGATCGCGTCGGGCGGCGCCGGCGGGTTCGACCACTTCGCCGAGGTGTTCACCGACGGCCACGCCGACGCCGCGCTGGCGGCGTCGATCTTCCACTTCGACACGCACGCGGTGTCGGAATTGAAGCAGCTACTCTGGCCGATCACACAAATCGCCGTTCGCCGGTAGCGGTGCCTGGCACCGCTAGCCTATCTGGTGCCAGGCACCAGCCTCGCGCGATCACGGTTCTGCTGTTACGCCAGCGCCGTCTTGAACAGCACCAGCAGCCGCGACCAGGCGCGTTCGGCCTGCTTCTCGTTGTAGACCGCGGAGTCGGGCGGGCACCAGCCGTGGGCGGCGCCGGCATACACCTCGATCTCGGCCGGCAGCTTGGCCTTGGCGTAGGTTTCCCGCAGCACGTTCTTGGCCTCGGGTTCGCGCTGGTCGTCGTTCTCGGCGACGGCGAAGAGGAAGTGCGCCTTCATCGTCGGCACGAGCAGGTGCGGGCTGTCGGGCTCCTTGGTCACGAGGCCGCCGCCGTGGAACGACGCCCCGGCGCCGATGCGATCCGGCACCGCCGCGGCGGTGCGCATCACGATCGGCCCGCCCATGCAGTAGCCGGTCGTGCCGATCTTGCGCCGCTTGTCGACCGCCGCCTGGCCGTCGAGGAACGCCACGAAGGCCTTGGCGTCGGTCACGTTCGTGGTCGGGCTGAGGCTCTTGGCGAGCGGCATCACGATGTCGCGCGTCGCCGGATCGGCGAAGCTCGCTCCAGCCGGCACCACCGGCGCCTTCTTCTGGCGGTAGAACGGATTGACGACGAGGACCGCGTAGCCCGACTCGGCCAGCCGCTTGCCCATCTGACGGAACGCCGGACGCAGGCCGAGGATGTCCGGCCACACGATCACGCCGGCGCTCGCCCCGCTGGCCGGATGCACGAAGTAGCAGTCGGCGGCGCCGTCCGGCGTCGTCACGGTGACGTCCGACTCCTTCACTGCCTGCGCGTCGGCGGCGCGCGGCAGCAGGAACGCCACGCCGGCGCCCACCGACACCGCGCCGAGCTGGCGGCGGGTCAGCCGCGGAAACCGCGAGTAGTTGTCCAGGTCGTGGTCGAAGTTCTCATCGCACATGCGGTATACTCCCTCAAGGCCAGAGCCAGCCGAACGCGCCGGCGGTCAGGCACGCGTAGACGAGCGAATCGAAAGTGGACTTCAGCGACGTCGTGACCGAGCGCTTGTACCAGATCGTCATCTGCCACAAGCCCAGGCAGTAGCCCATGAACGCGGTCGTCCCGACGACGCGGAAGACCATCAGGTAGTCGGCGCCGGGGCCGAGGGTGCGGCTGGCGACGTAGCCGGCGAAGAACGCGACCACGGCACTGTAGACGAACCACTGCGCCATCTGCGAGCCCATGAAGTTGGCGCCCGACGGCAGCACCGTCATCGAGATCACCGGACCCTTCGCCCACTTCTCCTGGAACGCCGGATCCTTGAACCCGGCAGCGCCGCCGGCCCACGGCAGGAAGTAGTCGCCCGGCGGAATGCCAATCGGACGCAGCGAGGCGATGATGTCGTCCTCCTTGGGCAGCTTGCCGTAGTCGGTGTTGTGGTATCCGAGGGCCATGTGGATGATCGAGCTCGCGACGAACACGAGGACCGCCGACACGAGCACCGGCAGCCAGAGCGACGTCAGGGCAACCATGCGCACCTCCCCAGACACGGCCCGGATCGGGCCGCGCGAAGCGGGCATCCTACCACCGGGCGTCTGGCGCCGCCGCGGTGACGCTACAATCCCGCGCATGCCCGCCGCCGGCGCCGCCGCGCGAACGATCGTCCTGTCGCTGGGAGTCCTCGCCGCCGGCGGCCGCGTCCTCGATGGCCAGGCGTCGGTCACCTTACGCGCCCGCCTCTCCACGGTGCCGATCGACGTCGCGATGCAGGAGACGATTCGCCGGCACTCGGCGCTGCCACGGCCACGCTCTCGGGCACGACGCTCACCGTGGAGGGCAGCTACCGAGGGCTGGTCACGCCGGCGACCACCGTGCAGGTCTACGAGAGCGCCCGGATGGGCATGCGCGGCACGCTGGTCGGCGAGTTCGCCAGCGGCGGCGGCACCGCCGGCGACGTTCAAGGGCGACCGTCACGCTCTCGCCGGATCGGGCCACCGCGTTCGGCAAGGGCCTGCTCTACGTGCAGATCCAGAGCGAGAAGGCTCCGGACGGCAACCTGTGGGGATGGCTCACCCCTCCGAAGGGACGACGCTGATGGCGCGCACGCGCACTTCGCCCGCGACACCTCTGGCTCGGCGGCGGCCGCCGCCGCACTCGGCCTCGCCATCGCCGCCGCCGGCGGACGGGTCGGCGCGCCGGCGCCAGCCGCCCGCGCGCCGCGCCGGCCTTGACCGCGGCCCAGGCCGCCGCCGGACGCGACGCCTACCAGGCGCGCTGCGCCGGCTGTCATCTGGCCGACCTCGGCGGGCGCAACGAAGCGCCCGCCGCTCGCCGGCGCCGTCGTTCCTGAGCGTGTGGCGCGACGCGGTCCACGCGCGAGCTCGACGACTACATCCGCGCCGCGATGCCGCCCGAGCGGCGCCGCGCTCGGCGCCGACGAGGCCCTGGCCGTCACCGCGTTCATCCTCCGACCGAACGGCGCGGTGCCGGCCCGGCCCGCGGCGCACGCCGAGCGTGTCCATCGGCTCGGTCGCTGCCGGCGCCGCTCACCACGCGCCGCGTCACCTGCCGCCAGCCGCCACCGCACGGCCGCCGCCGCCGCCCGCGGCCACTACGTCCGCGGCGAGGTGCCGCGTTTCACGCCCGTCACCGACGAGATGCTCCGCACGCCGCCCGCCGGCGACTGGCTGATGGCGCGGCGGACCTATCAGGCCTGGAGCCACAGCCCGCTCGACGAGATCACCGACCGCCAACGTCGGCACGCTCCGGCTGGCGTGGGCCTGGAACATGAACGAGGGCGGCGCCAACCAGCAGATGCCGCTGGTCCACGACGGCATCGTCTACCTGACCAACACGATGAACGAGGTGCAGGCGCTCGACGGCGCCACCGGCGAGCTCATCTGGGCCAACCAGATCGGCCCGAACCGCCAGGACGACCGCGGCAGCGCATGCGCAACCTGGCCATCTACGGCGACCGATCTACCTGGCCACGACCGACGCCCGTCTCGTCGCCCTCGACGCGCGCACCGGCGCGAAAGTGTGGGAGCCGCGGTGTGCCGACGGGGCGAAGGGCTTCTCGAACTCGAGCGGGCCGATCGTGGTGAAGGGCAAGGTGATCCAGGGCCTCGGCGGCTGCGATCGCTATCGCGTGGAGCGGTGCGGCATCAGCGCGTTCGACGCCGAACCGGCAAGCCGGCCTGGAAGTTCCACACCGTCGCCCACAGCGGCGAGCCGGGCGGCGACACCTGGAACAACCTGCCCGACATGATGCGCCAGGGCGGCGAGACGTGGATTGCCGGCAGCTACGATCCCGACGTCGACCTCACGTTCTGGGGCATGGCGCAGGCCAAGCCCTGGATGCCGGTCAGCCGCGGCACGCGCGCCTTCGACGCCGCGCAGCACACCGCGTCGACCGTGGCGCTCAATCCGGACACCGGCGAGCTCGTGTGGCGCTTCCAGCACCTCCCCGGCGAGACGCTCGACCTCGACGAGGTCTACGAGAAGGTCGCCGTCGACACCGGCGGCCAGAAGGCGCTCTTCACCATCGGCAAGTCGGGCATCCTCTGGAAGCTGAATCGCCGCACCGGCGCGCTCCTCGACTTCGAGGAGACGGTCTTCCAGAACGTCTACACCGACATCGACCGGAAGACCGGCCGGCGCCACCTACCGCGGCGACATCCTCGAGCAGAAGATCGACCAGTGGATTCCCGCCTGTCCGAGCACCGAGGGCGGCCACAACTGGCAGGCGATGACCTATCACCCGGGCACGCAGGCGCTGGTCATCCCGCTCAGCCAGTCGTGCATGGAGATCGCGCCGCGCAAGGTCGAACAGGTGCCGGGCCAGGGCGGCACGGCCGCCGCGCCGGCGGTTCTTCGAGATGCCCGGCAGCGACGGCAACGTCGGCAAGCTCGCCGCCTACGACGTCCGCACGCTGAGCGAACTGCTGGAGCGTCGAGCAGCGCGCGCCGTACCTCACCGCGGCCCTGTCCACCGGCGGCGGGCTCGTCTTCATCGGCGATCTCGATCGCTACTTCCACGCCTACGACGTCGCGACGGGCAAGGAGCTGTGGCGCACGCGGCTGGGCACATCGGTGCAGGGGTTCCCGGTGCAGTACACCGCCAACGGCAGGCAGTACGTGGCCGTCACGACCGGGCTCGGCGGCGGCAGCCCGCGCGTGGTGCCGCGCACGATCACGCCGGAAATCCACCATCCGCCGACGGGCCACGTGCTCTACGTGTTCGAAGTCGGCGCACGCTAGCTGTTGAGCTACACTCCTTCGCGGAGGATGCCGTGACCGCTTCCGATCCCCTTGTAGCGCCCATGCCCGGAGCCGACAGCCGCACGGTCGGCGGCGTGCAGCTCGACATCGTGCGGGCCGGCACCGGCCGCGTGAAGCGGGCGATCTACCCCGCCGGCTTCCGCTGGTCCACGCACATGAAGCCGGTCACCGGCACCGACACCTGCCAGCACGCCCACGTCGGCTTCCTGGCCAGGGGCCGCATCCACGTGCACTTCCCCGACGGCTGCGTGCAGGAGTACCAGGCGCCGGCGGCACTGGCCATCGAGCCCGGCCACGACGCCTGGGTGATGGGCGACGAGCCGGCCGTGGTCATCGAGTTCGACTTCGAAGGCGAGACCGTCGCGCGCTTCGGCTTGCCCGCCGCGCACACGCATTCCTGACGTGCGTTCGCGGCTCCATTCCGGTCTTCTCGTCGCGCTGGATGCGGCGCTGGCGCTGGCGGCCGCACCGTCGCACGCGCAGCGGCGCAGCGATCGGCGACGCCATCCGCGAGTTCGTGGCCGTCGACGCGCCGGTGGTGGCGCTGGTCAACGCGCGGGTCATCGACGGCACCGGCGCCCCGGCCCGGCCCGGCCAGACGCTGATCGTGCGCCAGGGCACGATCGAGGCGATTGGGTCCGACGGCGAACATCGCCGTGCCCGAGGGCGCCCGCACCATCGACCTGGCCGGCAAGAGCGTGATCCCCGGCCTGGTGATGGTGCACGAGCACCTCTACTACCCGACCGGGCCCGGCGTGTACGGCCAGCTCGGGCAGAGCTTCGTCCGGCTCTACCTCGCCGGCGGCGTCACGACCATCCGAACCGGCGGCAACCTCAACGGCTACATGGACATCACGCTGAAGCGCCGGGTCGAGGCCGGCGAGGTCGCCGGACCGGCCATCGACGCGACCATGCCGTACGTGAACGGCCCCAACCAGTTCGTCCAGATGACGGCGCTGCCAGACCGAGGAGCGGGCGCGCCGGCACGTCGGCTACTGGGCCGACGAGGGCGCCACCTCGGTCAAGGCCTACATGCAGATCTCCCGCGCCGCGCTCGGCACGGCGATCCGCGAGGCCCACGCCCGCGGCATGAAGGTCACCGGCCACCTGTGCTCGGTCACCTACGGCGAAGCCGCCGATGCTCGGTATCGACAACCTCGAGCATGGCTTCTTTGCCGCCACCGACTTCGTCGCCGACAAGACCCCCGACGTCTGCCCCGGCCAGGGCCGCGGCCAGCAGTCGATCGCCGACCTCGATCCCAAGGGCGTGCCGTTCCAGACGCTGGTCAAGACGCTGGTCGAGCGCCGCGTCGCCGTCACCTCCACGCTCACCGTCTTCGAGCTCAACACTCCCGGCCGGCCCCTGCCGCCCGGGCTCGACGTCCTGGTGCCGCAGCTGCGCGAGCAGTACCTGCAGAACCGGGCCCGCGTCGAGGCCAACACGCAGTCGATCTACCCACGGCTCTTCCCCAAGGCGATGGCGCTCGAGCGCGAGTTCGTGCGCGCCGGCGGGCTGCTCATCGCCGGCACCGACCCGACCGGCGGCGGCGGCGTCATCCCCGGGTATTCCAACCATCGTCAGCTCGAGCTGCTCGTCGAGGCGGGCTTCACGCCGCTCGAAGCGATCCAGATCGGCACGCTGAACGGCGCGCGCTACCTGGGCCGCGACGCCCGCATCGGCTCGCTGGCGCCCGGGCAAGCAGGCCGACCTGGTGGTCGTCGAACGGCGACCCGTCGACCGTCATCGGCGACGTGCGCAAGGTGGAGCATGGTGTTCAAGCAGGGCGTCGGCTTCGACCCGGCGAAACTGGTCGCCTCGGTGAGTGGACGCGTCGGACTATGGTGACATCGTCGGGGCCGGGACTCGGGACCGGTGGATCAGGAAGACGCAGTCGTGCTGATTCCCTCGATCGATCTCAAGGGCGGGCGCATCGTGCAGCTCGTGCAGGGCGAGTCGCTGGCGCTCGAGTCCACCGACGTCGACGGCTGGATCGACCGCTTCCGCGGCTACGACGCCGTGCAGCTCATCGACCTCGACGCGGCGATGGCGCTCGGCAACAACGACGTGCTGGTGCGCTACATCGCCGCGCGGCTGCCGTGCCGCGTCGGCGGCGGCGTGCGGTCGGCCGGCCGGGCCCGCGAGCTGCTGGCCGCCGGCGCCACCCACGTCATCGTCGGCTCGTCGCTCTACCGGGGCGCGCGCGCCAACGATCCGCCGGGCCAGCTGCATCAACCTCGAGTTCGCCAAGGAGCTGATGCGCGAAGTCGGGCGCATCGCGCGTCATCGGCGCCGTCGACAGCAAGGCCGGCCACGTCGTGATCCACGGCTGGAAGACGACGCTGCCGCTCAGCGCCGTCGACGCGGTGCGGACCCTGGAACCGTACTGCGGCGAGTTCCTCTACACGCACGTCGACCGCGAGGGGCTGATGCAGGGCACCGACATCCCGGCGATCCTCGAGGTGGCGCGGGCCACGTACGCGCCAGGTGACGGCGGCCGGCGGCATCACCACGCGCCAGGAGATCGACGAGCTCCACCGCCACGGCGTGCACGCCGTGGTCGGCATGGCGATCTACACCGGCCTGCTCGCCCTCGACCAGTCGCCTACTGGATGAAGGCCACCGACCGGACCGCCTTCATCACCACGTAGATCCGATCGTTGTTCGACTTCGGATTGGCCGGCGTCATGAAGAACCCCGGACGCGCGGCGTCGTAGGCCGTGGAGGTGCCGACCAGCACCTCGCCGTCGCGGAAGGTCACCTGCAGTTTGCGGCCCGGCACCACCTTCTCGAAGGCCTTCTGCTCGTTGTAGTCCTTGTCGCCGGTGTGGTCCTTCACGAAGAACACCGCCTTCAGCGCCGGGATCGTCACGCGCACCGGCGTCGCACCGGCGTCGGGCGGAATCACGTGGAAGAAATCGCGGGTCACCGAGAAGTCCTGCGTGGTGCCCTTCAGGACCCGCCCGTCGGCGAAGCGCGCGACTACCCGGTTGTGCAATCTGCATGACAGCGCCCAGCAGCCTCCATCGTGCTGTGAGCCGGTCCGCGGCCGGGGTGTCCCACGGGGGAGGGACAGGCGCGCCGCTCAGGGGCCGCAGCGTATCATGGCGCCGCCCGAGATCGATGACCGACCAGGCCCGCATCGTCGCCACCTACACGGCGGCGGCCGACCACCTTCGACACGCTGCCCTTCTGGCACGAGTACGGGCGGCGCACCGTCGCAGCGGCTGGCAGCTGGCGCCGGGCGCGCGCGTGCTCGACCTGTGCTGCGGCACCGGCGCGTCGGCGTTGCCGGCGGCCCGCGCGGTCGGCCCGACGGGCGCGGTGCTCGGCGTCGACCTGACGCCGTCGCTGGTCGACGCAGGCCCGGGCCCTGGCCAGCGCCGAGGGACTCAGCCAGGCTCGCTTCGAGGTCGGCGACGTCGAGACGCTGCGCGTTCGCGCCGGCGTCCTTCGACGCTGTCCTCTCGGTGTTCGGGCTCTTCTTCGTGGACGACATGGCCGGCGTGCTGCGGCGGGCGTGGTCGTGGCTCGCGCCCGGTGGGCGCCTGGCGATGACGGTCTGGGGCGAGGTGGTGCTTGCGCCAGGCGAGCCGCTGTTCTGGGAGGCGGTGCGGCGCGAGGATCCGTCGCTCGAGCACATCAGCCCGGCCGATCGCCTGACGACGCCGGCGGCGCTGCGGGACTGTTCGCGCGAGGCGGGGCTGCCGCGCACCCGAGGTGAGCGACCGAGCGCTGGCAGATGCCGCTGGCCTCGGCCGAGGCGTTCTGGCCGGTGATCATGGGCACCAGCAACCGCGGCGTGTTCGACGCGCTCGCGCGGACGCACAGCTTCGCGTGCGGGCGTTCGTCGACGGCGAACTCGAGCGCAGACGCGTACGGGCACTGGAGATGGAGGCGCTCATCGCCGTATCCACCAAGCGTTAACGGACTGGCAGCGCAAAGGCGACGACGCTGCTGCCCGAAGGCGCGCCGTTCTTGCCGCCGCCGCAGGCGATCACCACGTACTGGCGGCCGTTCACCATGTAGGTGGACGGCGTGGCGTTGCCGGCCGCCGGCAGCGTCGTCTCCCACAGGAGCTTGCCGGTGCCGGCCTCGAAGGCGCGGAACTTCTTGTCGAAGTTGGTGGCGGCGATGAAGAGCAGGCCGCTGGCGGTCACGATCGGCCCGCCGTAGTTGTCGCTGCCGGTGTTGGTCAGGCCCTGCGCCGCCAGCGCCGGCACCTCGCCGAAGGGGATGCGCCAGCGCATCTCGCCGGGGTTCAGGTCGATGGCGTTCAGCGTGCCCCACGGCGGCGTCACCGCCGGGTAGCCGTCGGGGTCGAGGAAGATCGACTCGCCGTCGCTGCGGTACTTCAGCCAGCTCGGATCCTTGGCCAGCGCCGGGTCGGCGCCTTTGTCCTTGCCGGTGATCAGGAACTCGGCCACGTCGTTGATGTTGCGCGCGCCCATGTCGGGGAACGCCGGCATGCGGCCGGTGCCCTGCCGCACGATGGTCGCAATCTCGTCACGCGACAGCTTCTTGCCGATGTCGACAGCGACGGCGCCGCCGGCGTGCCGGTGCGATCGGTCTTGTGGCAGGTCGCGCACTTGGAGTTGTAGAGCGAGGTGTCGTTGTTGGGGATGAGCTTGACGATCCACGGCATCTCGTTCGAGTTCACGAACAGCAGGCCGGAGGCGGGATCGAACGCCACGCCGCCCCATTCCGCCCCGCCGTCGAAGCCGGGGAACACGATCGTGCCCTCGAAGCTCGGCGGCTCGAACATCCCCGAGCGCATCGCGCGGAAGCGCTTCAGCACCTCGGCGTGCGCCTCGGGCGTGCGGGTGGTGAGCATCGCCTCGGTCAGGCCCTGCCGCGCGAACGGCGGCGGTTTCATCGGACGCGGCTGGGTCGGCGAGGCGAACTCGCCGTCGACTCGCGAGGCCGGCACCGGCCGCTCCTCGATCGGGAAGAGCGACGCGCCGGTCTTGCGATCGAGCACGAACGTGTCGCCGTACTTCGTCACCTGCGCCACCGCGTCGATCGGTCCGGCCGTCGTGCGTCACGGTCACGAGCGTGGGCGGCGCCGGAAAGTCCCAGTCCCAGATGTCGTGCTTCACGCCCTGGAAGTGCCAGAGACGCCGCCCGGTGCGCGCGTCGAGCGCCAGCACGCAGTCGGCGAACAGGTTGTCGCCCTGGCGCGTCGTGCCGTAGAAGTCGAACGACGCCGAGCCGGTGGCCGCGAACACGACCCCGAGCGCGGGATCGACGGTGACGCCGGCCCAGGCGTTGGCGCCGCCCGCGATGCGGAAGGCGCCCTCGGGCCAGGTGTCGTAGCCGGGCTCGCCGGGTTGCGGAATCGTGTGGAAGATCCAGCGCTGCCGGCCGGTCTTCCAGTCGAACGCGCGGATGTGACCGGGCGTGCCGGGCAGCGTCTCGGGCACACTGCTGGGCAGGATCAGCACGTCCTCGAACACCACGCCGGGCGTGCTGGCGCTGACGCTCAGCCCCTCGGGTGGCTTCCCCAGGCCCTCGCGCAGATCGATGCGGCCGTCGGTGCCGAACGTCGGAATCGGCCGGCCGGTGGCCTTGTCGAGCGCGATGAGCCAGTTGCGATAGGTGACCAGCACACGGTCGGCGTGCACGGCCACGCCGCGATGGCGGAAGCGGGTGCGCGTGGTCGACCCGCCGCTCGGGTCGTAGGACCACAGTTCCTTGCCGGTGTCGGCGGCCAGCGCCACCACCTGCATCGTCGGCGTCGTGACGTAGAGCACGCCGTCGACGACCACCGGGTTGCTCTGCATCTCGGAGGCGGCGAAATGGTCGCCGCGCTCGTAGGTCCAGGCCACCTGCAGCTGGGCGACGTTGTCGCGGGTGATCTGCGTGAGCGGCGAGTGGCGGGCGTTGCCGGCTCCGCCGTTGATCGGCCAGTCGGCCTGCTCGGGCCCGGAGGCGCAGGCGGCGAGCAGGGCCTGGGCCGCGATCAGGATGAGCGGGACGACACGGGTCACGGGCGCATCTTAATCCGACCGTGGTGGTGGCATGGTTCCCGAAGGCGTTCACCCAGGGATGCACGGTAGAGTGCAAGTCGCTGGCGGCCAACGGCGACAAGATCCGCAAGTTCGACGTGGCCTACTTCATGGCCAGCGTCGATCCGCTCGAAGGCGAGGGCGGCAACCTGGCGTTCGCCAAGAGCGAGAACGCCGACTTCCCGTTGCTGAGCGACCCCGACAAGTCGGTGGCGACGAAGTACGGCGTGCTGAACGCGAAAGGCTTTGCCAACCGCTGGACGTTCTACATCGACAAGAGCGGCAAGATCGCCTACATCGAGAAAATGGTCAATCCGGCGACATCGGCCGAGGACATGCTGGCGAAGCTGGCCGAGCTGAACGTCGCGACGACCAGCCGTTAACGCAGCGGCGGGGTTGTGGGCGGCGGGCGCCGATGCCCCGTCGCCTGCTCGTAGGCGTAGGCGGCGCCGAGCAGCGTCGCTTCGCTCCACGGCCGGCCGAAGAAGGTGAGGCCGGCCGGCAACAGCCCGCCGCGGGTGTAACCCATCGGCACCTGCACCGCCGGGAAGCCGGTGGTCGGCGCGAAGAACTGGCTGTTGTCACCGCCCGGCGTGTTCAGGTCGCCGATCAGCCGCGGCGGATTGCTCCACGTCGGATACACCAGCGCGTCGATCTTCTGCGCGTCCATCAGCCCGAGCACCGCCACGCGCACCTGCTCGCGATACGCGGTCTCGGCCTGGCACTCCGGCGTGTCGGGGCCGTTGGCCGGCCCCTGCTCGGCCTGTTCCAGCCGGCGCTGCACCGTGGGATGGAACTTGCCGCCCTTGACGATCGCCGCCAGGTCGTCGACCGGCACGCGGCCCTTGCGCGCGGCCAGGAACGCGTTGATGTCGTGCTTGAAGCCCTGGCAGGCGGCCATGCCGGGGACGCGACTTATCGCGTCGAGCCCCTCCACGGTGGCCGGATCGACGATCGTGGCGCCGGCGCGGCGCAGATCCTCGACCGCGGCCATGAACACCTGCACGATCTCCGGATCGGTCGTGTCGCGCTCGTAGGCCTGGCGCAGCACGCCGATGCGCATGCCGCGCAGGGCGTCGCGATTCAGCGCCTCGGCGTAGCGAGGAACGGTGCGGCCGCGCGCCGCCGCCGTCGCCGCATCGTTCGGGATCCTCCCCGACCACCACCTGGAACACGGCCGTGGCGTCGGCGACCGTGCGCGCCATCGGCCCGGCGATGTCGGCCAGCAGGCTGAGCGGAAACACGCCGGCGCGGCTGGTGAGTCCCATCGTCGAACGGATGCCGACCAGCGCCTGGTGCGACGACGGCCCGCGAATCGAATTGCCGGTGTCGGACCCGAGACCAACGGCGCCGAAGCTGGCCGCCACCGACGGCCGCGGTCCCGCCGCTCGATCCGGCGGTGACCCGGTCGAGGGCGTACGGATTCCTGGTGTAGCCCGGCAGGATCGAGCTGAGCGTCTCGTTGGGCGTGAACGCCCATTCGGCCAGGTTCGACTTGGCGAGCACGATCGCGCCGGCGGCCTTGATCCGCGCCACCTGGAAGGCGTCGGTGGCCGGGACGTAGCCCTCGAAGGTGAGCGAGCCGTTCGAGCTCTGCAGCCCCGCCGTCTCGAAGTTGTCCTTCACGATCGTCGGGATGCAGTGCAGCGCGCCGAGCGTCCCGCCGGCCTTCATCCGCGCGTCGAGCCCGTCGGCCTCGGCCAGCGCCTGCGGATTCACCAGCACGATCGCATTCACCGCCGGGCCGTTCTTGTCGTAGGCGTCGATCCGCCGCAGGTAGCGCTCGACCAGTCCGCGACAGGTCACGCGGCCGGCGCGCAGCGCGGCGTGGATGTCGGCGATCGACGCCTCCTCCACCTGGAACGGCGGCAACGTCTGGGCCGCTGGCCAATCCGGTCGTGACGGCGAGGGCGGTGAGCATCCAGGCGACGGCGGCACGCACGCGCGGATCATAACGTCGGCGCGCCGCCGCGGCGCTCAATACGCTTCCAGCTCGAGATGCGGCACCCGCCTGAAGCGCTCGACGTGGTCGGTCACCACCGGCATCTGGTAAGCGAGGGCGGTCGCGGCGATCCACAGGTCGTTGATGCCGATCAGCTGTCCGGTGCCCTGCAGGTGACGGTAAGCGCGGCCGAATTCCCAGCTGACGTCCGGGCTGTGCGGCAAAAGATAGAAGGGCGCGACGAACGCCTCCCAGCGGTCGCGGTGGGCCATGGCGACCGCGGCCGCCAGTTCGCCCGGCACGACGAATGGCAGATACAGATTGGCGTCGGGATTGGCGTCGAGGAACGCGGCGGCACGGCCCGGCGTGCCGCGGTGGTGTTCACGCTCCAGGTCGATCAGGAACGACGTCTCGAGGATCAGCGCCCGTTCCACTGGTCCTCCGGCGGCCCGTCGGCCTCCTTCAACGCCGCCAGCGCCTGCAGCTCGCTCTCCGAGAACCACGGGCGCGCCTTCCGCAGCCGGGCGAGCAGCCCCCGGGCCGACACCGTGTCCTCGGGCCAGGTGGCGCGGAGCACCACCTCGCTGAACGATTCCGATGCATAGCGGCGAGCGGCGCGCAGGCGATCGTAGGCTTCCTGCTTGAGTGAGATGGTCTTCGAGCCCACTGCATGCAATATGCACATTGCATGCACTCAGTGTCAAGCCCGCCTGGCGTCGGACCGCTGGGGCCGCGTAAGAATGGCCCTCTTTGTTCAGGCGGCGCCGTCGGCGCGACCGTGGCCGGCGACGCCCTCGAAGGTAGACTGCCGCCGTGCAGCACGAATACGCCTTCGAGATGGCGGCCTCCGGTGTGCGGTTCGGCACCGGGGTCACGCGTGAAGTCGGGATGGATCTCGTCGACCTGGGCGTGCGCCGCGCCCTGGTGGTCACCGATCCGACCATCGCCCGCCTGCCGCCGCTCGCCACGGTCCTTGAATCGCTCGAGGCCGCCGGCGTCACCGCGGTGGTCTACGACCGCGTGCGGGTCGAGCCGACCGACGTGTCGTTCCACGACGCGATCGCATTCGCGCGCGGCCACGAGCTCGACGGCGTGGTGGCCATCGGCGGCGGATCGGTGATCGACACGGCCAAGGCGGTCAACCTCTACACGACCCATCCGCCGGCCGACTTCCTCGACTACGTGAACGCGCCGATCGGCAAGGCCTTGCCCGTGCCCGGGCCGCTCAAGCCGCTGATCGCGATCCCGACCACGGCCGGCACCGGCAGCGAGACCACCGGCGTGAGCATCTTCGACCTGACGGCGATGCACGCCAAGACCGGCATCGCCAGCCGGCGCCTCAAGCCGACGCTGGGCCTCCTCGATCCCGACAACACCCGCACCATGCCGCCCGCGGTCGCGGCGTCGAGCGGACTCGACATCCTGAGCCACGCCGTCGAGTCGTTCACGGCGTTGCCGTACGACGCGCGGCCGCGGCCCGAGCCGCCCGGCGTTGCGCCCGGCGTATCAGGGCTCCAATCCGATCAGCGACGTGTGGTCGCTGCAGGCGCTGCGCATGGTCGCCGACTACCTGGTGCGCGCCGTCGACGACCCCGGCGACGACGAGGCCCGGGCCCAGATGCTGCTGGCCGCGTCGTATGCCGGCGTCGGGTTCGGCAACGCCGGCGTGCACCTGCCGCACGGCATGTCCTACCCGGTATCGGGGCTGGTCAGGGAGTATCGCGCCCCGGGGTATGCCGCCGATCACGCGCTGGTCCCGCATGGGATGTCGGTGATCCTCAACGCCCCGGCGGTGTTCCGCTTCACCGCCCGGGCCAACCCCGCGCGGCACCTGCAGGCGGCCGCGGCCCTCGGCGCCGACGTCGCTGGCGTGCGCGCCGAGGATGCCGGACGCGTGCTCGCCGATCGCATCACCTGGTTCATGCAGCGTCTGAAGGTGCCCAACGGCCTGGCGGCCGTCGGCTACACCACGGCCGACATCCCGCGCCTGGTCGAAGGCACGCTGCCGCAACACCGGGTCACGAAGCTGTCACCGCGGCCGGCGTCGGCCGAGGAGCTGGCCACGCTGTTCGCCGACGCGCTGACGGCGTGGTGACCGGGCCGGGCCGCAACGGCGCGGCTCAGGGCTGCAGGAAGCGGGCGATCCGGTCGTTGATGAACCGCGCGTCCTCGGCGTTGCCGCCGCCCCCGGCCGAGTGCCCCCACAGCGACGGGATGGGCACGAGCGACACCTGCTTGATGAACTGGCTCTCGTACTTCGCGTCGGCCATCGGGAAGTAGAGGTCGGTTTCGCACGGCATGTAGAGCACCCGCGCCGTGATCGCGGCCAGCGCTTTCTCGTGATCGCCGGCGAAGCCCGGGGTATCGCCGACGTCGTGGCGCTGCCAGGCGCGCGCCTGCGCGATCAGGTTGTTGGCGTCGCGCGGGGCATCGCGGGCGACGCGCGCGGCCACGACCTCTTCCACCGTCGCGCCCTGCGATTTGTAGAGCTCACGGCGCCACCACTCCTGCGACCACACCCACGCTGCCCAATGCGCCGACCACGCCGCCAGCCCCTTCGCGGGCGGCGAGGTGTAGCGGCCGCCGGCGAAGGCCGGGTCGGTGGTCAGCGCGGCGATGGCGCTCTCGAGCCGGACGACGCCGTGGGGATACGTCTTGGCCGTGCCGCACCACGGGACGATCGCGTCCATGAAGCCGGGGTGCGACACCGCCCACTGGAACGACTGCTCCGCGCCCATCGAGAACCCGGCGACGGCGCGGACGTGCGTCACGCCCAGGTGCTCGAGTACCCGCCGCGACGCCTCGACGTTGTCGCGAATCGCGATCGCCGGGAAGTCGGGACCGGCGTGCGGAGCCGGGGTGTTGCTGGGCGACGACGAGACGCCGTTGGCGAACATCTCGGTCGTGACGATGAACGAGCGCGCCGGATCGAAGGCCTTGCCGGGACCGACGACGAAGTCGTAGACGTGGTAGTCGGCGCCGTACGACGTCGTCAGGAGCACCGCGTTGTCGCGGGCCGCGTTGAGCGTGCCGAAGGTGGCATAGGCGATGCGCGCCTTGGCCAGCACCGCGCCGCCCTCGAGACGGAAGTCCGCGATCTCCAGCATCCGGCGATTCGGGTCGGCCGGCGGCGGTGCCTGCGCGTGCAGCACGACGCCGGAAGCGGTCAGGGCCAGGGCCAGTTTCACGACGTCGCTGTGGGTCATGGGCGTGTACTCGATCGCCGCCGATGATACGCCCAGCCGCCGCCGCGCATTCACTCGCGCATTCCCCGCCCTTGTGATATTCGTGCTGGTTACGAATGCTGTCTGGAGGACCGTCATGATCTCGCCAGTCGCCGCCATGCGCCCGGGCGCCCGGGCCGCCATGTGTCTGGCGTCCGCCCTGTTCGCCACCGCCTGCGCGTCGACGCGCCCGGCCGGCACCGCCGGCGCGCCGGTGCCCCCCGCCCCAACCACCCCTCCCGCCGCGGCCGGAGCGGCGTCCACCGCCAAACCCGCCGCCACGCCCAAGGTGACGATGGCGACGTCGAAGGACGGGACCAAGATCGCCTACGAGGTGACCGGCACCGGCCCGGCGCTGATGCTCGTGCCCGGCGGCGGGCAGACGCGCGGATCGTGGAAGGACCGCGGCTACGTCGATCGCCTCGGCAAGTCGTTCACCGTCATCACCCTTGACCTGCGCGGCACTGGCGACAGCGACAAGCCGGTGAAGCCCGGCTCGTACGCGCTCGACCTGATGCTCGAGGACCTGCTCGCCGTGGCCGACGCCGCCAAGGCGCCACGCTTCCACCTGTGGGGGTTCGGGCACGGCGCGGCGATTGGGCGCTACCTGGCGGCGCGGTCGGATCGAGTGATCGCCGCGGTGCTCGGCGGCACGACCATGGGGCCGCCGGTCGAAGGCATGGTGCGCGACGCGATTCTCGGCATGCGCACCAAGTGGATGCCGGTGATCGAAGCGCAGGCGGCCGGCACGCTCGACAAGAGCAAGCTGTCGCCGGGCGACGTCGTCGCCCTCGAGGGCGGCGTGGCCGTTTCGACGCTGATGCTCGGGTCGATGGTCGACTATCCGGTCCTCGAGCCGGCCGAGATCAAGGCCCCGACGTTGTGGCTGATCGGCGCCGCCGACACCTCCGCCATGGAGAACGTCAAGGCCTATGAGCCGAAGCTGAAGGGCACCATGGTCACGCTCAAGCTCCTCGACGGCCTGAGCTACTCCGACAGCTTCGCGCGCATCGACCCGGCGCTGGCGGCGGTCGAGCCGTTCCTCAAGAGCGCGGCCGGCACGTCCAACTGATCCGGCTGCCGCTCAGCGCTGCCGCTGCGGCTACGGGTCCTGGCCCAGGCCACCCAGGTAGTCGAGCACCGCCTGGCGGGCCCCCGGGCGGGTGTAGACGTCGGGGGCGCGCGACGCGATCACACCGGCGATCACCTCGGCGACGTCCTCGGCGCTCTGCGAGTTGGGCAGCATCCGCGAATCGGGACCGCCGTGCACCGCGTTGACCCCGAACTCGGTGCGCACGACGCCCGGCGACACCAGCGAGACCTGGATGTCGGGGTGGGTCGAGCGCAATTCGTCGCGCATGTTGGCGGTGAGCGCGTTGAGGAAGTGCTTGGCGCCCGAGTAGGCGGAGCGGAACAGCGCCGACGGCATCCGGCCCAGCATCGACGAGAGGTTGATCACGTGACCGCGGCCGCGCTCCTTGAAGTGCGGCAGCACCGCCTGCATGCCGTAAAGGGCGGTCTTCACGTTGGCCAGGACCATGTCGTCGATGTCGGCGTCGGTCAGCTCCGACGGCGGCCGGGTGATACCGCGGCCGACGTTGTTGACCCACACGTCGATGTGTCCGAACGCGGCCAGCGCCTCGTCGACCACCCGCTCGACCTCGTCGCGCCGGGTGACGTCGGCCACGACCGCGACCGCGCTGTCGCCGCAGCGCTTGCGCACGGCCTTCAGGGCGTCTTCACGCCGGGCGACCAGCACCAGCGACACACCGTCGCGCGCCAGGCGCTCGGCCAGGGCGGCGCCGATGCCGCTGCTCGCCCCTGTGATCACCACCACCCGATCCGACATCGCGCCTCCGTTCGTCCGCCGCTGACGGCCGGTCGAGTATGTCACCAGCCGTGGCGCCGACACGCTGTGCTACCGTCGGCGGCATGACCCGCTCAGCCCCGGCCGCTGAGCCGCCAGCGCCGCGACCCCGGCGGCGGATCGTCGACCTCCTGATCCCACTCGTCGTCGTCGTGGCGGTGGGGAAGATCGCGGCTGCGCTGCTCCTGGTGGCGACCCACACGCCGTTCCTGAGCGCCCGGGCGATACCGGCGGCGGTGCTCGTCGCCCACGTCGGCGTGTTCGGCGGCGCGGCGGCGTTCCTGGCCGGGGCCGGCCGCCACGATCGACGAGCCGTGCACCTCGGACTGTTCTTCCTGCTGGTCGCGGTCTCGTTCTCCAACGGGTTGGTGGCGCGGCTGGAGGGACTCTCCGGCGGTGCGGCTCAGGTCTACCAGGCGCTCCTCTCGCTGCATCCCGACGCGTTCCTGCCGCTGTTCCTGTGGCTGTTCGTCCAGCATTTTCCCCGGCTGCATCGCGTCGATCGCGGCCGTCGTGTCGAGAGCGTGGTCATCGGCGTGGCGCTCGTCGCCGGCGTGCTGCTGTTCGTGGCCAGCGCCTCGCCGGGCACAGTGCTGGCGCCACTGGCCTGGACCATTCGGGGATCGTGGTTCGACGCCGTCATGTTCGGGCTGGCCTTCCCGGCGCTGCCGTTCGGTCTGTGGAAGGCCACACATGCCGACGTCCGTGAGCGGCGACGGTACAGCGTCTTCGTCGCCGGTCTCGCCGTCGGCTTCCTGCCGATCGCGGCGCAAGTGCTCGCCGAGGCGACCTCGCCGGCCTATGCGGCCTTCATCAACGTGCCGCCGCGGCGGCTCCTGGTCGGGCTCGTGCTCTATCCGCTGCTGCTGTCCATTCCCCTGACCACCGCCTACGCCGTGGTCGTGCACCGGGTGATGGACGTGAAGGTGCTGGTGCGGCGGGCGGTGCAGTATGCGCTGGCCCGCTTCACGATCGTCGCGCTGGCCGCGGCGCCGGCGGTGCTGCTCGTGGTCACGCTCGTCCGCAACCGCGACCAGACGATCGGCGCGTTGTTCACGACCTCGGCGTTGTCGACCCTCGTGCCCCTGGCGGCGCTGCTGCTCGTGCTCGCCGTGCGCCGGCCGCTCCTGGAGCGGATCGACCGCATGTTCTTCCGCGAAGCCGTCGACACCCGCACGCTCCTCGGGGCACTGGCCGCGTCGACGACCGAGGCGCGCGGCGACCGGTTCGACGCCGTGTGCCAGACCTTCAGCGATCAGATTCGGAGCACGCTGCACCTGGCCCAGGCCGACGTCCTCGTCGCCGACTGGGAGGCCGGACAACTGTCATCGGGCACCCGCCGGCTCCGGCCGTTGCCGCTCGAGAGCCGGCTCGCCGCCGCGCTCACGGCGCGGCCGGATCCGCTGGTGATCGAACTGGATCAGCCGGGAGGATGGGTGCAGGCGCTGTCGCTCGACGACCAGCAGTGGCTCGCCGACGGCGACGTGCACCTGCTGGTGCCGCTGCGCTCGGGGAACGAGTTCGTCGGCGTGATGGCGTTGGGAGAGAAACTGAACGACCTGCCGTTCTCGCGCGACGATCAGGCGCAACTGGCGCCAGTCGCCGCCGCGCTGGCCTTGAAGATCGAAAACCTGCGGCTGCGCGAGGCGCCGATCGCCGGGCCGGGCGACGGCCCCGGATCGCGGGCCGGCGACGCCCCGGCGGTCGTGTGCGGGCGGTGCGGCGTCGTCGCCGCGGCCGGCACCGACCCGTGCCCGGCGTGTGGCGGCGAGGTCGCGCCGACGCAGCTTCCGGCGGTGCTCGCCGGGAAGTTCAGGCTCGAGCGCGAGCTCGGCCGCGGCGGCATGGGCGTCGTTTACCTGGCGTTCGACAGCGCGCTCGAACGGCGAGTGGCCATCAAGACGCTGCCCCGCGTGTCGATGGCCGAATCGGTCCGGCTCCGTCGCGAGGCCCGCGCGATGGCTGGCTTCGCGCATCCTCACCTGGCGCTGATCTTCGGCCTCGAGAGCTGGCGCGGCTCGCCGGCGCTGGTGATGGAGTACCTGGACGGCGGCACCCTGGCCGACCGTCTGCGCCGGGCCCGGCTGTCGCCGCGCGAGGTGGTGGCACTGGCCCACGATCTCGCCGGCGCGATTGCCTCGATCCACGACGACGGGCTGCTCCACCGCGACATCAAGCCGAGCAACATCGCGTTCACGAGCGCCGGCCAGCCGAAGCTGCTCGACTTCGGCCTCGCCCAGATCTTCGTCGCGGCGAGACCGCGGGCGGCCCGCCCTCACGCGCCCGGCACCGCCGCGTCCTGGACGATCGGCGCCAACCTGACCACCGTGGACCACCTCGGGCGGTTCGCCGGCACACCCGCCTACATGGCCCCGGAAGCGTTGGGCGGCGACGAATTGGATACCGCCGCCGACCTCTGGAGCTTCGGCGCCGTGCTGTTCGAGTGCCTGACCGGCGAGCGGCCGTTCGCTCAGCGGCCGCTGGATGCCACCGACATCGACTGGGTACGCGAGATCCAGGCCCACAACCCCGAGTGCCCGGCGGCGCTGGGCGAACTCGTCGGCGACCTGCTGGCGGCCGACAAGCGCCGGCGGCCGGCCTCGGCCCACCTCGTCAGGACGCGCCTGCTCGAACAGGCTACACTCCGCGTGGCGTGACCGGCCGGCGCCGGCGGCGTGACACAACGGGAGGATCCGATGGCGGATACGAAGACGTACGGGACCCGCGACGACGTGGAGCAGATCGTGGGGCTCTTCCTGATGACCTTCGGCCAGGGCGTGGCCCCGCTGCACGTCCATCGCTCCACGGTGCAGGCAATCCGGGATCAGCTCGTCCCGTCGATCACCGCCGCGGTCCAGTCGCCCGACTGGAACGCCGAGTGGAAGGCCGACGCGGCCTCGGTGCTCGGCTGGATGGCGGCCATCGGCAGCATGGCGGCCCAGATTGCCATGGAGCCGAAGGACCGGCGCTCGATGGTCAACCCGTCGGACTTCCGCACCGCGTGGGAGACGGTGGTGGCCGAGCACGGGCCGGGCGCGGGCGCCAAGCCGCTCGGCAAGTGGTGCATGTAGCCGGCAACCCTTTCCCACCCGGTTCCGTCTACTGCACCGAGGTGGCCATGAGACTGCTTGCCAGCGCGATCGTCGCGGTGCTGCTCACCGGGGCCGGGAGCTCCACTGCCTGGGCGCAGCGCATCGAGGAGCGGGTCGACCGGACGCTCCCCTTCCAGCCCGGCGGCACGCTGCGGCTCAAGACCTTCTCGGGCACGGTGGAGATCCGCGGCACGAGCGCGGATCAGGTGGTGATCCACGCGGTGCGCCGCGCCACGGCCGAGAAGCTGCGCGACATCACCTTCGACATCGACGCCACCAGCTCCGAGGTGGTCATCACCGCCAACCGTCACGACGATCGTCGCGACAACGACAACGTCGTCGAGGCCGACATCCGCATCGAGGTGCCGACCCGCACCCGCCTCGACGTCAAGACCTTCAGCGCGCCGGTCACGGTGGTCGGCGTCGACGGCCGGCACGAGATCGGCGGGTTCTCGAGCGCCATCCGCATCGAGGGAGCTACGCAGGGCGCCGGCGTGAAGACCTTCAGCGGCGACGTCACGGTGGTGGCCAGCCAGTGGCCCGACGGCCAGGAGTTCGACATCGACACCTTCAGCGGCGGGATCGACCTGCGCATCCCGGGCGACGCCCGCGGACAACTGGCGTTCAACACCTTCAGCGGCGACCTGCAGAGCGACGTGCCGCTGACGCTGGCGGGCACGCAGGGCCGGCGCAACATCTCGGGCACGCTGAACGGCGGCGGCTCGAGCCGGCTGCGGCTCAAGACCTTCAGCGGCGACGCGCACGTCCGGCAGTAACCGGACGCAGCCCATCAGCCGATCGCGCGCGCTCGGCCAGCGACACCAGCGCCTGCCGGGCGCGGTCGACCGGAGGTGCCGCGCACCGCCGCCGCGCCCTAACTTCGCGCGGCGCCCACTGGTCGAGCTCCGCGACCGATACGGCCGCTCGCTCCCGCACATCCGATGGCACGCCCGCGCGCGGCGCGTCACCGTATCCAGTGACACGCCGACCAGCGTTGTGGTGGCGGCGACCCCTCCGGTCACGTCGTTGGTCATCTCGTGGGTGAACGTGATCGATTTCTCAGAGACGGCAGAGCACGGTCGAGCGGATCGCGAGGAGGTCGCCGGCGCGCAGCTCCCGCCGGTACTGGACGCGTTGATCAACCGCGGCCATCCCAAACCCTTCCTCAGCGAAGCGAGCCGTCGTCAGTCCGAGCAGGCCCAGCAATTGCCAGGTCGCTTCATCGAACTTGGCGACGTACCACTGCACGTTCATGTGCCCCATGTGATCGCAGTGCCATGGGTTATCCGCGCCGCGGTGCGTCAGAGTCCATGACGTCGAGACCAGCTGGCAAAGTTCGTCGATACGGCCCGCGGTTACCAGCTCGAGCCATTGCCGGCATGGCGTCCCTGTCGTCTGCGAGAGTCATCATCGAATCACTCACCTTCGGGGCCGGCACGGCCAGCGTGCCGACTGGGCGCCCGCCCTCGCCTCGTAGCTGGCACGTGAACAGGGCGCCGCGTCATCACAGCGGACGGCTAAGCGCTCTGGTGACGCATTGGGGAGATCACCCGCGACCGGGCTCCGGTTGGACGCCGGCCGGACTACGCAGCGGATATTTCAGACCGCCGGCAGCGGCAGATGCACCGCCTGACCAGTCATCGCACTGCGGTGGACCGCTTCGGTCCACTCCATGTAGTGCACGCCGATCTCGAACGTGTTCATCGTGACCGGCTCGAGGCCATGGATCGCCCGGATGAATTCCGCCTCGACGCGCGCGACTGCTTGGCCCTCCGGAGGATTGGGGATCTCGCGCAGTTGCGTGTCGCCGCGCTTCCCGCCGCGGACAATCTGCCGATCGTCGATGTGGATGGTGCCCTCGGCTGCCGTGGATCCAGGTCTGGTTGCCGCTCGACAGGCCGGTCGTCTCGCTGAAGCGCATGTGAACCTGCGCCCGGTTGCTCAGCTCGTAGAGCACGTCGACGTGATCGGGGAGCGTAACCGAGGCGCGCTGCCCGTTGGCCGCGCGGCGATAGGGCACGTGGACCTTGGCCATCGCCATCACCCGGTTGCCACGGCCGAGCCAGCGCATCGTCGACTCGTAGGTGGCGCCCGCGTTCATGATGTTCAGCCCGCTGAACTCCTGGCTGTGACGCCAGTCGAGCTCGCCGGCGAAATCGGCGAAGCCGCGCCCGACCCGCTGGATCTCCACCGACAGCACCTCGCCGACGAAGCCGTCAGCGAAAAGTTTCCCGAGGAGGTTGTCGACGCGGTAGCTCCCCGACGTCGGCACCAGCTGGCACACCAGGTCGGGATGCCGGAGCGACGCCGCCAGCATTTCGCGCGCTTCCTGTGCGTTGTTGGCCATGCGCGCCTGGCAGAGCACGTGCTTGCCCTTCTCGAGCGACGCCAGCGTCAGCGTGTGGTGCATGTAGGGCCACGTGCCGATGCACACGGCATCGATGTCCTGGTCGTCGAGCAGCGCCTTCCAATGGGGATACGACTTCGGGATGTCGAACTGCCTGGCGACGCGCTGGCTCGACGCCAGGCTCGTGTTCGCCACCGCCACCAGCTGGCATTCGGGGATGCGGCGAAACGCGGGAATCATCACGTCGCGCACGTTCTCACCGGCACCGATGATTCCCACGCGGACCACGCCCGGCGGCGCCTTCTGTGCGCCGGTTGAGCGCGCGCCCGGCTTCGCCTCGACGCCGGACACTGGCGCCGAGCGTCGCCGCTACAGGCAGCACGCCCAGTCCGAGAAACTCGCGACGCCCGACAGCGGTGGCGTCCGGGCGGTCCGTGTCTGTCTGCCATGCCGTCCCCCTGGTGGCGCGATTCTAGCGCTCGGCGATCTTCCGCGCCAGCACCTGACGCGTCGTCTCGAGCGTGAACGCGAACGACTCGCGGGAAATGCTCGTGACGAACGGCCCGCCGCGGACGACGAGGTCGATCACATCCTGGTCCTCGCGAGGTCGTCGAGAAATGTGTCACCGACGGCGAGGGCGGCAGCCACGTCCTCCTCGAGAACGGTCTCGTCCGGATGGTGGCTGACCCCACCAGGGCTGCGCAGGAACAGCATCGCAGCCGGCATCCGCGCGGCCATGATCATCGCGTCGTGTCCGGCGCCGCTGGCCATACGATGAACGGGCAGTCCTCGGGCGTGGACCGCGCGTTCGAGCGTTGCCACCAGCGCCGGATTCATCGCGATTGACGGCTGGTCGAGCGTCGTGTCCCAGTCGACGTCAAGCCCCCGCCGCGAAGCAATCGCGCGAGCCTCCTCCAGCAGCGTCGCGACCGCAGCGACGCGCGCAGCGTCGTCTTCATGCCGCACGTCGAGACTCACCTCGCAGCGGCCCGCGATCACGTTGGCCGCGCCGGGCACGGCCGCGATGCGTCCGACGGTTGCCACGAGACCGCGCGTCTCCCGGGCCAGGCTTTCGACCCGGCCGATCCACTCCGCGGCACCCGCCAGCGCATCCCGGCGGGCGGGCATTGGGGTCGTGCCGGCGTGATTCGCCGAACCGGTGAACGTCATCGTGAAGCGGCTCTGTCCTCCGATCGCGTTCACGACAGCGAGCGGGATGCCGAGGCCGTCGAGCACGGGGCCCTGCTCGATGTGGAATTCGACGTAGCCGATCGCGTCGGCGCTGGCGCGGGCCTGCGCGATATTCGACGGATCGAGTCCGTAGGCACGGATCGCGTCGTCGATCGACTGGCCGTGCGCGTCCCGGCGACCCAGGAGTTCGGCATCCGCGGAGCCGACGAGCGCGCGGCTGCCGATGAAGGGCACGCCGAAGCGCACGCCCTCTTCCTCGGAGAAGCCGACCACTTCAATGGTGAACGGCATGCGGCGATGTTCCAGCCCATCGACGATGGCGATCGCCAGCACGACGCCGAGCACCCCGTCGAATGCACCAGCCCGCACGACGGTGTCGAGGTGGGATCCCATGAACAACGTCTGCGCGCGCGACGACGAGCCCGGGTAGATGCCGCGCAGGTTGCCGGCCGCGTCCACGCGCGCCGTCATCCCGCAGCGCTCCATCCACGCCGTGAGATGCGCGTGCACGCCGCGCATCGACGGCGAGAGAAACGTGCGCGTCGTGCCGTCAGGATCGTCGGTGTGCGTCGCCAACAGACGGCAGCAGTTCACGATCTCGCGCGCCTTCGCCTCGAACATCACGATCCGCGGTACACGCTGTAGCCGTACGGCGATAGCAACAGGGGCACGTGATAGCGGCCGATCGGATCGGCGAGGCCCACCCGCACGACGATGTCGCCGAGAAACGGCGGGTCGGAGACGGCGGCGCCGGAGGTGGACAGATAGCCGCCGGCGCGAAACGTCAGCTCGTAGACGCCGACCTCCAGCCGGTCGGCGGAGAGCAGGGGAGGATCGGTCCGGCCATCCGCATTCGTGACGGATGACGCGACGAGCCGGCGGCGTCCCTCCTCGATCACATGCAGCTCCACGGGGATGCCCGATGCCGGCATCCCGCGCGAGGTGTCGAGCACGTGGGTTGAGAGACTCGCCATCGCTATCGTCTGAGGCTCAGACCCAGACAGCCGTAGGGCGGGCGGGCATCCGTGTAGACGCCGAGCTCACTCCCACGCTCGGCAATCGTATCCCACGTCCGATTGTTGGCTTCGAGGTGCACTTCGGCAAGGGTGGGGTTGTCGTCCAGCATGCGCACGCCGATGCGGTGAATCAGTTGCTGAATGCTGCCTGACTCGAACGATTCGAACACCGCATGGACCAGATGGTGCACTCGCGCGACCATCTGTCCGCCGTTGAGCGCCGCGTCAGGTTCCGTGTACTGCCAGTCGAGGTCGAGCCACATGTGCAGCGGCCGGTTCATCAGATCCGGCAGGGTGGTGTATTCGTCGCGCACGAAGCCGTGGAAGGCGCTGCCGCCCAGGCGAAGGAGTTTGAAACCGCGGATGCCGGAGCGTGCCTCGACGACACGCCCCGGCTGCAGCTCGATCCGCGCGGTGGCCCGTGCCGGCCCTGAGGGGCTGAATGCCGCGCCGCCGATCTCGCCGTACGGAATCTCCTCGGCGGAGACCTGAATGCCCTCGACCTGTGGATACGTGGCGAGGAATTTCGTGGCCAGGAAGTGGCAGAAGCCCTCGAGGTCCGAGCCCGGGAAGTTCATCGTCTCGCGCTGGATGAAGTTCTTCATCGAATCGGTGGCGATCAGCCCGGTGTTGTCGCCGGTCGCGTAGGTCGGCCAGAAAGCGTCGCCGTAGAGCAGCATCAGCACGCTGGCGCCGAACACCGGGCTCCGACCGGCGGGCGCCACACCGTCGCGATTCAAGCGATAGACGATCACATCGCCTTTGCCGTAGTAGCTTCGCTTCCAGCCGCTGGCAAATTGTTCCACGGCAGCTCCTCTTACGACGCCGTCACGACGTCCTGCAGACGAAACCACGCAATCCGGAATACCTGCCGCAGCGCCTCCGCTAACTCGTGCTCGGGCGTTGCCGACAGCCTGGCGGCGAGGGCCGCCAGCACGTCGTGCTTCGTAGTGCCTTTGACCGCGAGGAGAAACGGAAATCCGAACTTCTCGCGATAAGCCCGATTGAGCTGATGCAGCCGCTCGAACTCGTCGACCGTGAGGCGGTCGAGGCCGGCGCCAGACTGCTCACTCGTTGACGCGTCGGTCATGCGCGCGCGGCTCCCGAGATCGGGGTGTGCACGCAGCAGCGCCAGCTGCTCGTCGGGGTGCGCCGCAGACACTTCAGCGACCATCGCGCCGTGCAGCTCATCCAGGGACCCGAACGGACGACGACGCCAGGCACGCTCCGCGGCCCATGGCGAGTGCTCGAAGATCCAGCCGATTGCGGCGACGAAGCCGTCGCGGTCGCTGGCGTTCAGGTCTGCGAGAGTCATGCGCCTCCGCCCGATACGGCGGCGGATCCATTACAGTGGCACGCGGTCGCGAAGTCGAGGGCTCTCCTTCCGCGCTACTGTCGCGCCGCGCCGGCCTCGGCGAGCTCCCCGATCATGGCGACGGCTCGCTCGCGCACATCCGACGGCAGCGCCCGCGCGCGGCGCGTCGTCGTATCCATGGCCACGCCCACGAGCGTTGTGCTGGCGGCGACCACACCGGTCGCGTCGTTGGTCATCTCGTGGGTGAACGTGATCGATTTCTCTGAGACGCGCAGGACGGTCGAGCGTATGGCGAGGAGGTCCCCGGCACGCAACTCACGCCGGTACTGGACGCGCTGATCGACTGCGGCCATGCCGAACCCGTCCTCGGCGAAGCGAGCTGTCGTGAGCCCGAGCAGGCCCAGCAACTGCCAGGTCGCTTCATCGAACTTGCCGACGTACCACTGGACGTTCATATGCCCCATCTGGTCGCAGTGCCACGGGTACACCGCGCCGCGGTGCGTCAGGGTCCATGAGGTCGAGACCAATTGGCACAGCTCGTCGATACGGCCCGCGCTCACCAGCTCGAGCCATTGACGGGTGGCGTTCCTGTTTTCTGCAAGCGTCGGCATCGCGTCGATTTCCTTTCGAAGGCGGCACGCCCATCGTGCCGGCGGGCACAGGGCCCGTGGTTGGAAGGTAGTCGACGCGGCCCGCCGCGTCCTGAGAGAGAGGTAAGGCTGGGGTGATGAATTGGTTGGCAACCCGGCGCCCCGGGTTCGTATACCGTCGGCGTGGCGGCCGTGAACCCGTGCGGGTCGAGTCCACCATCATCGCCGCAGACGATCGTCATCCGGTGAGGTGACTCGATGGCTCGTGGGTGCTGCCCAGCCCGTCGGGGCGGCATCCGGCTCGACTCTTGAGCGTCACATTCGAAAGAGCCGCCTCGCGTTCCCGCCCAGGATTGCTTCCTGCTCGGCGGCGCCGAGGAACGGCGCCTGGAGCACCAGGTCCAGGGTCACCGGCCAGTTGAAGGGCACGTCGGTGCCGTACATGACCTGGCCGACGCCAGCCTCGGCCACCAGGTGGCGCAGCCCTTCCGGCGAACACCATCGTGTCGATGTGAATCTGCGACTTCAGATACTCGCTCGGCGTCTTCTTGTTGGCGCAGTTGGCGCCGGAGCGCACCACGCACGCGGCCTCGGTCCGTCCCAGATACGACGGCAGGTAGCCGCCGGCATGGGCCGCGCAGACGTGAAGGCCCGGGATCACGCAGTGCGCGTGCACGTCGATCACCGTGACGGCGCGGCCGCCGATCGTCACGCGGCGCCGGGGGCGCTGGGCCTGGGCGAGAGTTGACGCGTGGCCGCGACCGTGGCCGGTGACATAGGTGGCCGCCGCGCCCGCGGCCAGCGTCTTGAGGAAATCGCGGCGATGCGGCATGTTCAATCCCTCATCCAGTTCAGTACCACCGTGAATGGTGCCGAGCCACGTTCGACGAGCAGGAACCGTTGGCCGTCGGCAGTCGCATCGCCGAAGGCGACGTTGGCCGGTCCCTGAAACAGCGCGACCGGCGCCTGCGCGTGCAGTTCAGGTCCCAACGCGACCGCAACCGACATCATCTTGCCACCTGGCGCGAGATAGAAGAGTTCCTTGCCGTCGCGCCGCCAGCGCGGTGACGATCCGCCCCCCTGCGAAACGACCACGCTGGTCCCGACGCTCGCCGATCCGTTGGTCAGAGCCCGGTTGAACCTGCGAACATAGACTTCGTTGGCGCCGGATTCGTTGGAGACATAGGCGACCCATTCGCCGTCGGGCGAGAAGCGCCCATCCTCTTCGTTGAATCGCGTTGGCGCAAAGGGCACTCGCAAGGCCTCTTGTTGCAGTCGGCTCCCGTCCAGCGCAACGACGAACAGGTCCCAGAGCGTCGGGCCGGACGTGTGCGCGTACATGAGGAAGCGCCCGTCGGGCGACCAACTCGTCGGCGTCATCAGCCCGGTCGTGTTTTCCAGCACCGACGCCGGGTCCTGGCTCGATTGGATATCTTTCCGGAAGATGCTGAGACCGACGGGGCCGGGGAATCGGAACAGGACCTGCTTGCCATCGAAAGACCACAGCGGAAAATCGGCGCGCAGCGCCGGGAAATAAGTCAACCGGGCCGGATTCCCGCCCCGCACCAGATCAAAGAGCCAGAGATCCGAATTCCCGCTATCACGCGGGTTGGTCAACGGCGCCACCGCATACGTGCCTGACGGCGAAAGCGCCACGGTGGAATACCGGCCTGGCGCCGAGATGCGACCCGCCACGTTGCCCTGGCGATCGAACCAGGTAATGGGAAACTCGGGGTCGGCGGTCCGGTAGACGAGGATGTTGTTGGCCGCCGAAAAGAGCGCGCCGTCGAGATAGACGCCGACGCTCTCGGCCACGGTGACGCCTTCGCCGACGATCACGCGTCGCTCGGCGTCGAATGGCTGCGCGATCAGGTTGCCCTCCTGCACATACAACAAGCGTCCCGGACCGGCGCCGACCGGCGGAGCATAGGTCATGCCGGTCGCATACGGCAGGAGCTTCTCGCGACTCTGGTCCTCGGGCTTCGCATCCAGCGTTCCGATGTACGTGCCACTCAGATTCGGCGAACTTCGAGCGGCGCGGAGATAGACGAAGTGACGGCCATCCGGAAGAAACGTCGGCAAGACGTGCAAATCTTCCTTTCTCGCCGGATCGAGCGCGGTCACAGGCGTGACTGGCCCGCCATTCTCCGACACCCGGAACAGCCCGCCGGCGACATTGCCGAGGATGATGTCGCCGTGGCGATTCCACGATCCGCCGATCGCCGGCGCCGCGATCTCGCACAGCGTTTGCGCGGGACCGCCGGCGATATTCAACTTCTTGAACACGCCGCCGGCATCGAACGCGATGAACCGGCTGTCAGGCGACCAGATGAATGGCGGCGCGTGAACCGCCACCTCCGATCCGTCCAGCGCCCGAACCTCCAGGGAATCCATGGTCCGCACGAACACGCGAATGCGCCCATCGTCGCCCGCAGCGAGGAATGCGAGATGCCGTCCGTCCGGAGACAGACCGATGTTGCCCGAGGCGGCGAGAGTGAGCGCCTGAGGGATCTGAAAGCGGATCGCCTCGCCGACGGGCGGGCGCTCGCGATAGTGAAGGAACGCGATCGGACCCAGCGTGGCGAGCAGCAATGCTGCAACCGCCCACGGCGCCCACGACCGACTGGTAGTGGTCGTGATCGGAGCTGCGTCGAGTAACAGATCGATGTCGCCGACGTCGCGAAGCCGGCGCTTCGGATCTTTCGTGAGGCAGCGTCGCAGCAGGGGCTGAGCGGCGGGCGGGACGTGATCCCAATTCGGCTCGGTGGTCAGCAGTGCCGCAATCGTGTCCGACGATGAGCCGCCCTGAAATGGCCGGCGGCCGGTCAGCATTTCGTAGAGGACGACGCCGAAGGCCCAGATGTCGGCGCGTTTGTCCACGGCCTGGCCGCGCGCCTGCTCCGGCGCCATGTAGGCGGCGGTGCCGAGGACCATGCCGTCGCGCGTCGCCGGCTGCTGTGTCGGCGAACTGTTCGGATCGCTCTCGATGACATCGTCCAACCTGGCCAGGCCGAAGTCCAGGACCTTGACCCGCCCATCGGACGTGATCTTGATGTTCGCCGGTTTGAGATCGCGGTGGACGATGCCGCGATCGTGCGCCGCTTGCAGCGCGTCGGCGATCTGTCTGGCGAGTCGTCAGCGCTTCGCCGATCGGGATCGGCGCCGAGCGAATGCGGTCAGCCAGCGTCGGACCGTCAACCAGCTCCATCACGAGATAGTCGGGCCCGACGTCGTGCAGCGTGCAGATGTTCGGGTGGTTGAGCGCGGCGATCGCGCGGGCCTCGCGCTCGAAGCGGTCGCTGAAGCGTTCAGCCGACACCTTGATCGCGACGTCTCGACCGAGGCGGGAATCGCGCGCGCGATACACCTCTCCCATGCCGCCGGATCCGAGTGTGCCGACGATCTCGTATGGGCCCAGCCTGGTCCCGGGGATCATTGGCTCAAGAGCCTACGTCATTCGAAAGCGAACCACCTACTTGCGATCGGCGATCTGCCCCGCCAGCACCTTGCGCGTCGTCTCGAGCGTGAACGAGAGCGACTCACGGGGAATGCTCGTGACGAACGGCCCGACCAGCCATCCCAGGCCAAGCGGAATCGCGCGTGTCAGCGAGATCGCCTCGCACTGAATGTAGGTGCCCCCGTCCCGCTCCAGGAAGCGCCAATAGGTATTGAGCCGCCACAGATAACCGCCGTCGCGTCCGACCGGCATCTCGCGCTCGCGTGGCGTGTCTGGGTCTTCCACCTCGGCGATACGCAGGCTGTGGATGCGGCTCTGTGCCCGATCCGGCGCGGACGACGAGAAACGCGCCTCGTGTTCGCTGTTCACCACCACCGTGATGACCTTTCTTCATGAAGAAGCGCAGGTAGACGCGGTAGACGTCGCCATCCTTTGACAACGTGCGCGACCTCGCGACGTTGGGGCGATAGATCTCGGCATGCCGATCGTAGTCCTGCAACAGGGACACGGCCTGCGCGACGGTGGCGCCGGGGATGAACGCAGTGCCTCTCCAATGATGGACCAGCCCCGACGGGATATCGATTGGCGTGCCGCCCTGCGTGGTCTGAGGACGCTCGACCACCAATTCGCCGCGCCGCAGTCGTGCCAGCGCGGCCCGGCGCTCGGCGTCGGCCAGGGCATCGACGGCGAGAAACTGGCGTGCGGCCGCAGCCTGAGCCTCGGTGACAGCAACGTAGCGGTCGAACGCGGCAACCGTACGAGGTTCGAGGTCGGCAGCAGCGGCGGGCACGGCCATGAGGCCGACGCACACCGCCGACGTCACGAGGCGGGGCCAGACAGCCATCGGTTCGTCGCTCAACAGGGCCAGTGTATCTGCGCCCTCGATCGGGCGGATACCGTGCCTTCCGCGACCCGCCGTCATGCCGGCGCCGGATCAGGCCGGCTTGATGTTCTGATTGACGCGAAACAGATTCTTCGGGTCGTAGGTCGCCTTCACCTTCGCCAACCGCGCGTAGTTCTCGCCGTAGCTCGCCTGCACGCGGCCGTCCGCCTCGTCGTCCATCATGAAGTTCACGTAGGCGCCTTCGAGGTTGAAGGGGTGCACCGCCTTCCAGTAGGCCCGCCCCCACGTCTTCAGCGCGTCGGCGTTCTTCGGATCGGGATCGATGCCGGCGATGACCATCGACCACGTCGCGTCGCGGGACGGCCAGGCCGTGGCGGTCTTCGCCACGCGCCGCACGGCGCCGTCGATCGGGTACAGATGCATCAGGCAGAACGGGCTCGGCGCCGTGGCCGCCTGCGCGATGTGCGTGTCGATGGACTCGTCGGGCAACGCCTTCACGAAATCGCCCTTCCAATACCACTGCAGCCCTTTCGGGAAGAACGGATCGAAGAGCGCGTTGATCGCCGGCATCGGCATCGCGCCCATCCAGTTGAAGAGCGGCGCGGGCAAGGCCTCGAGCAGAGGCGCCATCACCTTCTCGCCCTCGGCCGCCGGGCCGGTGAAGGCCGAAATGATCGCGCACGCGCGCTTGTTCCAATGCTCTTTCGGGAACGGATCGGTCGGGGGCACGGTCTTGAGGCCGACGAAGGCGCCCAGGTCCTCCGGCGCCTTCGGCAGGAAGTCTCGATAGGCGCGCATGACCGCCTTCCCGTCCTTCGCCGCGTCCCAGAAGATCGGGCCGGCGTAGACCATGCTCACCGGATGCGCCTGGAACAGGAAGCTTGTGACGACACCGAAATTGCCGCCGCCGCCGCGCAACGCCCAGAAAAGATCGGGATTTGAGCTTGCGCTCGCCGTCACGAACCTGCCGTCGGCCAGCACGACGTCCGCCTCGAGCAGGTTGTCGATGGTGAGCCCGTACTTGCGCGTGAGGTACCCGGTACCGCCGCCGAGCGTGAGTCCGGCGACGCCGGTGCTGCCGACGATTCCGAACGGCACGGCCAGCCCGAAGGCGTGCGTCGCGTGGTCGACGTCGGCGGAGCTGCAACCCGGTTCGACGCGCACGGTCTTCGTGCCGGGATCGACGCGCACGCTCTTCATCAACGACAGATCGATGACGAGGCCGTCGTCGCAGCTGCCAAGCCCCGGGCCGTTGTGGCCGCCGCCGCGGATGGCGAGCAGCAGGCCCTGCTCACGCGCGAAGTTCACGGCCGTAATCACGTCGGCCGCGTCCACGGCGCGTGCGATGAGGCGCGGCCGCTTGTCGATCATGCCGTTGTAGAGTGCGCGGACCGCGTCGTAGTCGGCATCGGCAGGCTGAACGAGCCGCCCGCGGAGATTCTGCTGGAATGTGGACACTGCCTGGTCGGTCATGAGGACCTCCGAACGAGAACGAACGGCCGTTATCCTAGCAAGCTTCCAATGGCAGACGCCAGGGCGAGCGTCCCGACGATGGATGGAACCGAGGACAACGGCGGATCTACGATTCGATCTCCGGATCTGCACACAAGGAGAATGCCAGTGACAACCATCACACGGTCATTTGTCGTGCTGCTCGCCACCGCGTTGGTTCTCGATGCCAGGCCATCCGTTGCCCAGGACCAGGGCAAGACCGCGGCTGCTGAACTCACCAGCCAGTCGCAAGCCGCGCTGGCGAAGCTGGCCGCGAGCACGCCGCTGGCCAAGACATTGGCGTCCACGGCGCACGCTGTCCTGGTGTTTCCCCAGATCACCAAGGCCGGACTTGGCATCGGCGGTCAATACGGAGAGGGCACGCTCCTCAAGGCGGGAAAGGCGACCGCTTACTACAAGACGACCGGCGCCTCGTTCGGCCTCCAGGCCGGCGGGCAGCAATACGGCTACGCGATGTTCTTCATGAACGAGAAGGCCCTCGCGCAGCTCGACAACGCGAACGGCTTCGAGGTGGGGGTCGGACCGAGCGTCGTGATGGTCGACGAGGGCCTGGCGAAAACCACGACCACGACCACGCTCAAAGACGACATCTACGCCTTCGTCTTCGGACAGAAGGGGCTGATGGCGGGTCTTGGCATCCAGGGCAACAAGATCTCGAGAATCCAGCCGAAGTAGGGTGACACCGCCGTTGAAGGTGATGGCGCCGCCGACCAGCTACCGCTTCGGCCGGGGAGTGCGCTCCTGGTAGCGGGCGCCTCTAAGGACGCCTTCGATTGCCCGGTTGCCTTCGTGGCACGCGTACTCGTAGATGCGGTAGTCGTCGTCTCTCGTCAGCGGGAAGGCCAGCGTCCACGGCCGCGTGAAGATCTCCGGATCCTCGATCCGCGCCTCGTAGTCGATCCGGTCGGCGGCCGTTCTCGTGAAGCGCTCGACGATCTTCAGCGCCGTGCTCTGCGGGATGCCCTTGATCCGGCCGGACGCCGCGCTGGTCGCAATCCAGTTCCGGTCGCTGAAACTGGTGGTCTCGACCACCAGCGTGTCGCCGTCCCAGCGGCCGAGCGAGTCGCCCTCGAGCAGGCGCAGCGTCGACGGCAGCGGCGAATGGCCCTCCAGCGGGATGATGCGCGCGTCGTGGATCATCTCGGCGTGAATCACGACGTAGCCGGGCGTCTGGACGATCTGATAGGCGTTGTTGTAGCCGGCCGGGATGATCCACCCCGGCACGCCGCGCGAGATGCACCGGTCCCACATGCTCATGAACTCGGGGTGCTCGGTGCTGCGCTTGAGCGCCTCGTCCCGCCGGGCCTCGGCCTCGGGACGGACTGGGACCCGGCCATCAGGTGGATCGACCACGAGCGAGGTCTGCCTGGTCGGCAGGATCGTCGAGCCCGAGTCGAACCAGAACTGGTTGTAGCTGCCGATGTCGCCCCTGGCCAGGGCCTGCTGTCTCGCCCCCGTCTCGTCGGCCGCGGCCTGGCGTCCGGCCGCCTGGGCCTCGAGCGCGGCTGCCTCTTGCTCGGTGAAAAACGCCCGGTCGGCCATGGCGCGCGGCCGCTCGAGCGGCGTCAGCGTGGCGTTGGTCCAGATGCCCTGCAGGTCGGGCCGGCCATCCGGCGTGCGAGGCACGGTCCACGGCCGGCTGGTCCCGGCCTCGGCGGGCGGTTGGGCACCCACTGAAGCCGTCCCGCCGAGCGCCACGGCAACGAGCGGCACCGACGCCGCCAACCATCCGAGGTGACCACGCATGGGAGGGCCCCCTGTCTTGACGAGATCCGCGCGGCCCCGATCCTCTCACGGATTTGGCGCGGCGGGGGTCCGAGCGTGATGTTCAATGAGTGCGATGACACACGCCCATGTTCGTCTCGGCGTCTGGCTTGCCCTGGCGGCCTCGGCCGCGATCGCCATGGCCTGTGGCGCGCCGGCAGATTCCTCAGCCGACCAGCCCGCCCCGCCCGCCCCGGCGTCGGGCGCGGCGACCGCGCAGTATCTGGCCAATGCCGCGGTGC
>CAWAYR010000020.1:0-260527 GCA_963786365.1 uncultured Acidobacteriota bacterium | reverse complement strand
CCCGTGGCAGGCTCTCGGGATAGAAGGCCAGCAGCGCTCGCAGGCCGCCGACGGCGAGGCCACGCCGAGGGCGCCGCCGACCAGCGACAGGACCGTGCCTTCGATGACGAACTGGCGCAGCAGCGTGCCGCGCGACGCGCCGAGCGCGGTGCGCACGGCGAACTCCCGATGGCGGGTCTCGGCCCGGGCCAGCAGCAGGTTGGCGAGGTTGGCGCAGGCGATGAGCAGCACGAAGCCGACCGCGGCCTGCAGCACCCAGATGGCCCGCGAGGCGCTGCCGACGATCTCGGCCTGCACCGGCTCCATCTGCAGCGGGTGATTCTCGGGTCGGGCACGTGCATCTTGGCGCCGGTGCGCTCGCCCCACTGCGGCAGCAGCGCCGCCAGTTCGGCCTCGGCCGCCGCCGCTGTGACGCCGTCCTTCAGCCGGCCGATGAGATACAGGAAGTGGCTGCCGCGGTTCTGGCGGTTGGCCGGGTCGAGGCCCGGCCGGCAGCCACACCTCGACGTGGTTGTCCATCACGTCGAGCTTCGGCGGCATGACGCCGACCACCTCGCGGCGCACGCCGTCGAGGTCGATGGTCTGGCCGACGACCGGACGGCCGCCGAGTGCCGCCTGCCACAGCTCGTGCGAGAGGATCGCCACCTGCGGGCCGTTGGCGTTGGCCTCCTGCGGCGCGAACACCCGCCCCTGGGCCGGCGAGACGCCCAGCGTGGTGAGCAGATCGTCGGTGACCGCGGCGCCGCGCACGCGCACCGGACGCTCGCCGGCCATCAGGTTGAGCTCCCCGGTCGTGAACGCCCCGACCGAGGCGAACGACTGGTTCAGCTCCCGGAACTCGAAGAACTCGGGCGGCGACACCCAGAACTGGTCGAACCCCATGGCCGGGAACCGGCTGGTCAGGAACATCAGCTGCTGCGGCTGAGGGTAGGGCAGCGGACGCAGCAGCACGCCGTTGACGATCGAGAAGATCGCGGTGTTGGCGCCGATGCCCAGCGCGAGGGTGAGCACCGCGACCAGGGCGAACCCGGGCGTGCGGAGCAGGCTGCGGCCGGCGTGGCGGATGATCGCGCAGCAGATGGTCCATGCCGGCGATTTGACGGCTCCCGGCACCGAAAGGTTGAACCGCCCTGGTAGGATTCGCGGGCATGGGCGCACGGCGCACGGCGATGTGGGCGGCGGCGTGGTCGGGCTGAGTGCGGCCGCCGGCGTGCCGCAGGCCCAGACGACCCCGCCGCGGCTGCAGATCGTGATCGTCGTCGACGGCCTGAGACCCGACATGGTGACGGCCCGGCAGATGCCGCGCCTCGATCGCATCGCCGCGCCGCGGCGTCGAGTTCACCGCCCACCACGCCGTGTTCCCGACGGTGACCCGCGTGAACGCCGCCACGTTCGTGACCGGCGTGCTGCCGGCGCGTCACGGCCTGCTCGGCAACACGATCTACATCCCGTCGGTCGATCCGGTGAAGACGATCGACACGGCCGACCACGAGGCGCTGCTGGGCGTGGCGGCCAGGGACCGTTCGCTACTCGCGGCGCCCACGCTCGGCCAGATGCTGGCCGCGGCGGCAAGCGCCTGCTCGTCGTGAGCTCGGGCTCGCCGGGGTCGGCGCTGCTGCTCAGTCCCGACCCTGACGCCGGGGTGATCCTGCACACGGAGTTCGCGCGGCCCGACGAGTGGCGGGCGAAGAGCGTCGCGATGCTGGGCCCGACGCCCGCGGCCGAACTCCCCAACGCCGCCCGTAACCGCTACGCGACCGATCTGCTGCTGCGCATCGGCCTGCCCGAGGTGCGGCCCGACGTCGTGTTCGTGTGGTACAGCGACCCCGACACGACGGCGCACGCCCGCGGCCTCGACGATCCGGCGACCCGCGAGTCGCTCAGCTCGTCGACGCCGAGATCGGACGGCATCGAGGACTGGCTGCGCGACCAGGGCCGGCTCGAGTCGACCAATCTCCTCGTCACCTCCGACCACGGCTTTTCCGACCCATACCGGCGGATTCGACCTTGCGGGGCTGGTCAAGCCGTTCATCCGGCAAGTTGCCCGACGGCACGCCCGACATCGTGGTCGCAGGCGGCGCGGTGCATTTTCGCGGAGCGCCCGACGATGCGCGCGTGGCCGCAGTCGTGGAGGCGCTGCAGAAGCAGCCGGCGGTGGGCGCGATCTTCACGCGCGGCAAGGCCGCGGGCGACCTGGCCGGCCAGGTGATGGGGACGCTGTCCTTCGACGTCATCGGCTGGGCCCACCGGCGTGCCGGCCAAATCCTGGTCTCGGCGGCGTGGGCCGAGGCACGGGACCCGGGTCCGCGGGCACGTCCACCGCCGCGGGCCGCGCCGGCCACGGCAGCACCAGCCCGTTCGAGGTCAGGAACACGCTGGTGGCGGCCGGGCCCGACTTCCGCGAGGCGTTCGAGAGCCCGACGGCCACCGGCACCGTCGACATCACACCCACGCTGTTGCACCTCACCGGGCTCGGCAAGCCGGCCGGCGGACTCGACGGGCGCGTGATCCGCGAGGGCCTGCGCAGCTGGAAAGGTGCCGCCGCCGCGACGGACGGCCGGCGGCACGATCGTGCCGTCGCGCGACGGCACCTACACCGTGGAGGCGCACTTCACCACGGTGGACGGGGTACGCTACTTCGACTCCGCGACCGCCACCCGCCGGCCCGCCCCGCCGCCGCGCTAATTACGTCCGCTCAACGCGTTGCTCGTCGGGCCGCCACTGCTTGATCATCTTCTTGATCGCGGCGCGCTTCGCCACGCTGTCGCGCAACACCGTCGCCGCCAGCTCGGCCACCTCGGCGTCGCTGGCGAAGCGCATGGCGATCAGCTGCTCGGCCGTGAAGTCGTTGACCCGTCCTCGCAGCTCGGCCGGCAGCAGCTCGCGCAGCCGCAGCCGCTCCTCGAGCCGGATCACCCGGTCCTGGGCGGCGAGGGCGAACACCCGGCCGAAGAGCGCGGCCAGGAACAGCGCAATGGCCATGAGCAGGGCCCACGCGGTCGAACATGCCCGGCGCCGGCACCACCTGGTACCCCATGACCAGCATGTTCAGCAGCAGGATCGGCAGCGCGACGAAGTGAAACAGCGGCACGAGCCGGGCGTGATTCTGGTAGGTCTGCGGGCGCAGCCATGACGGTCCTCCGGGGATGAGACGTGTGACGGGCGTCGGATTCGACACACCTTACCGCGGGCGCTGGCACCGCGCGGAGGCGCGAGTTCGAGATTAGCGGGCGGCGGCCCGTTGCGGCCATTGGCAGGAACGACTTATTTGATATCGTCCTTGCCATGCGCATCAACGTGCTGGCGCTCGACGGCGTGTTCGACCTCGGCCTGGCGGCCGTGACTCGACGTGTTCCGACCGCCAACGAACTCATCGCCGCGTCGGCGGCGCCGATGTCGCCGCTTCGACGTGCGCGTCGTCGGCGTCCGCAAGGCGGTGAAGACGTCGCACGGCCTCACGGTGCCGGTGCAGGCCGGCGCCACCCGCGCCCCCGACTGCGTGGTCGTGCCGGCGATCGGCTTCAAGATGCCGGGGCCGCTCGGCGGCGGCTGGCGCGGCCCGACATCGCCGACGCGGCGGCGGTGCTGCGCCGCTGGCGCGGCCCGACACGGTCATGGCCGCGGCCTGCATCGGCACCTTCGTGCTCGCCGAATCGGGGCTGCTCGACGGCCAGCGCGCCACCACCACCTGGTGGCTGGCGCCGATGTTCCGCCGCGCTATCCGACGGTGCGGCTCGACGAGTCGCACATGCTCGTGCGCTCGGGCCGCTCGTCACCGCCGGCGCGGCGCTGAGCCACGTCGATCTGGCGCTGTGGCTGGTGCGCAGCGCCAGCCCGGAGATCGCCGCACTCACCGCCAAGTACCTGATCGTCGACTCGCGGCCGTCGCAATCGGCCTACGCGCTCACCGATCACCTGGCGCACGCCGACCCGCTCGTGCAGCGCTTCGAGCATTGGGCTCGCGCCCGGCTGGCCGACGGCTTCTCGCTCGACGAGGCGGCGCGGGCCGTCGGCGCCAGCAAGCGGACGCTGGCGCGGCGGATGCAGAGCGTGCTCGGCACGTCGCCGCTGGCTACGTGCAGAGTCTGCGCGTCGAGCGCGCCGTGCACCTGCTCAAGACCGGCGGCGCCAGCGTGGACGACGTTGCGGCGCAGGTCGGGCTACGCCGACGGCGTAACGCTGCGGGCGCTGCTGCGCCGCCGGCTGCAACCTGGGCGTCAAGGAGATCCGGCGCGCGTCGTGAGCTACGGCGCCGGCTTGAACGGTGTCGGCCCGGGCGGCGCGGTGCGGCCGGCGCCCGCCTTCTTCCACGCGTCGTAGCGCAGCCGCAGCGTCTTCACCGGGTTGCCGCTCTCGCCGGCCTTGGTGTCGTCGTCGGTGACGCTGAGGTAGGCGAAATACTTGCCGTCGTTGTGGGTCACGCCGACGGCGTCGCCCTTCTCGGCGATGGCGATGTAGGCGACGTGCGCGGTCTTGCCGTCGCACGGCACGTGGGTCAGCGGGTCGTTGCCGCAGTTGCAGCGGTGGTCGCCGCCGTACTGATCCGCCGCCTCCATCGCCGCCATCACCCGGTCGGCCATCGTGCCCGATGGCGCGGGTGAAGGCCAGCGCCGCCATCGTGACCACCTGGTCGCCGAGCAGCGTGTTGCCCTGCACCTGGTAGTAGATGTCGCCGACCTGGCCGCCCCAGGAGAGCGACGACTGCGAGTTGCCGCTGCCGCTGAAGCCGGCGCGGTTGTTGCGCGGGTGATGGTGTCGCCCTGCGGCATCATCACGATGCCGAACTGGCGGCGCTCGACGTCGGGATCCTGCTTGAGCAGCTCGATGATCTTCTCGGGCGGCGTGCCCTTCCTGATCTCGTTGTAGACCAGCATCTGGTTCTTGCGGGTGTTGTCGACGCCGGCCTGGCAGGCGGCCACGCCGAGGCCCGGGACGATCACCGCCTGCACGTCCATCAGGTCGCGCGAGCCGTTGGGCTGACGCTGCGGGAAGCCGGCCTGCCGCACGCAGGTGGCCGAGGCGATGATCACCTGCCCGGTCTTGGCGTCCAGGGCGATGACCGACCACGTGGCGGAGGCCGTGGCGGGCAGCAGGGCGAGCAGAGCGGCGGACAGCACGAATCGGGTCATCGCGCGCATGAGACGATGACTCCTGAACGAACCGGCCGGGCGGCCGGCGATGCGCCCTGAGTGTAAGCGAACCGGCGGAGCCGGTGCGCTAGGATGAGCCATGCCGATGCGCTCGTCACCCCGCCGGACGTTCCTGTGGGTCGCCGCCGGCGTCGTGGCCATGGCGGCGCGCTCGCCCCGCCGCACCGCGGCGTCGACCCGCTGCAGTCCCCGGCGAACGCCTCGCTCACGTCGGTCAAGGCCCTCGTCTTCGACGTGTTCGGCACGGTGGTCGATTGGCGCACCTCGGTGGCGAGGGAGGTCGAGGAACTCGCCAGACGCAAGGGCGTCAAGGTGGATGGCGCGGCCTTCGCCGACGCGTGGCGGGCGCAGTACGCGCCGAGCATGAACCAGGTCCGCACCGGCGAGCTGCCGTGGACCACGCTCGATCGGCTCCACCGGATGAGCCTGGATCGCCTGCTGCCTGAGTTCGGCCTCACGGGCTTGAGCGAGGACGAGATCGACGGTCTCAACAAGGCCTGGCATCGCCTGACGGCCGTGGCCGGACGCGGTCGCCGGCCTGAGCCGTCTCAAGCGCAAGTTCATCATCGCGCCGCTGTCGAACGGCAACATCTCGCTGATGACCAGGATGGCGAAGCACGCCGGCCTGCCCTGGGACTGCATTCTTGGCGCCGAGCTCGCCAAGCACTACAAGCCCGACCCCGAGGTCTATCAGTCGGCGGCCGACTTCCTCGACCTGCCGCCGGGCGAGGTCATGATGGTCGCGGCGCATCTGCCGGACCTGCGTGGCGCCAAGGCCGTCGGGTTGCGAACGGCGTTCGTGGTCCGGGCCGCCGAGTTCGGCACCAGCACCACGCGCCGCCCCAATCTGACCGCCGACGACTCGGTCGACGTCTCGGCCCGCGACTTCGGCCATCTGGCCACGCTGCTCGGCGCGTGACCACGGGCCGGCGCGCCGTCAGCGGCTACCGCAGCCCGTAGACGCGGGCGGCGTTGCCGCCCAGGATCCCCGCCTTCTTCGAGCTCGGGCAGCGGCAGGCCGGTGAGCGCGGTCTTCATCTTCTGGATGCTGCCGATCTGATGCGGGTAGTCGCTGCCGGCCAGGATGTGGTCGGCACCGGCGAACTGCACGGCGAGCATCAGCGCGTCGGGGTCGAAGTTCACGGTGTCGAAGTAGAACCGCTTGAGGTACTCGGTCGGCGGCCGGCCGATGTTCTTGCGGCACTCGGCGAACGCCTCGTAGCCACGGTCGAGCCGCTCGGCCAGGTAGGGAATCGCACCGCCCAGATGCCCGAGCACCCACTTGATGTGCGGGTAGCGGTCGGGGACGCCGGCGAAGACCAGGTGCGCCGCGGCCAGCGTGGTGTCCATCAGGAAGCCGACCAGCGGCATCAGCCAGTACTCCTTCATGGCCTCGACGCCCAGCGGATACATCGGGTGGATCTGCAGCACGGCGCCCAGCTCGTCGGCCTTCTTGTAGAGCGGCCAGTAGCGCTCGTCGGCCAGCGGCACGCCGTTGACGTTGCTGAAGAGCATGGCCCCCGGGAGCCCGTGCTCCTTCATGGCGCGTTCGAGCTCGACCACCGACGCCGCCGGATCGTTCAGGGGCAGGGTGGCCAGGGCCGAGAAGTGCTTCGAGCGCTCCCTGGTGATCTTGCCCATGCAGTCGTTGACGAGCCGCGCCCACTGCACGGCGAGCGCCGGCCCCTCGACATGCACACCGGGCGTGGTGAAGGTGATCACCTGCCGGGTGACGCCCGAGCTGGTCGAGGATGTCCTGCCGGTAGTCGATGTCGCGGTGGCCCTTGACGACGATGTTGTAGTCGCCCGGGTAATGGACGCGCGGGTTGCCCTCGGCGTCCTCATCGACGGTGATCGTGCTGTGCCCCTTCTTCAGCTCGGCGAGGTACTCGGGCGGGTAGTAGTGGTTGTGGACGTCGATGATCATCGGCGCGAGGGTAACACGACGCTCCATCCTCGACGTAGTCGTCGACCCAGGAGTCGCGTGGACGCGCGGCATGCCTGAGGTGGCGTCGCCCTGATACACCGGAGTCGATGCTACAAGGACGCCATCGGACGACGCTCTCTTGCGTCGCGCCGGAATCGGCTGGAGGTCAGCATGAAGGGTGCGGCTTTGCTCGTGATGGGGATGATGGCGGGGTCGTCGTGACGCTCGCGCAGGGGCAACCCGGCGGACGCCACCGCCGCCTCGCCGGCGCTCGAGGCCGGCGCCTCGCAGCCGACGTCGACAAGGCGCTCGTCGCCGCGCCGGCCAGTCAGAAGGACCAGGCGACGTGGTCAAATGGAAGCCAGACTTCACCTACGACACGCTGCGCAAGGGCACCAACCAACTGGTCTGCTACGACCGCTCCGGCTTCCCGCAGCAGCAGCCGTTCTCGGTCCAGTGCACGAGCCTGAGTAACCTCGAACGCGTGGCGCAGAACATGCGGGCCGAGGCGATGGGCGACCGGAAGAAGTCCGAGGCGTGGCTGAGCGAGCAGGAGAAGGCCGGCACGCGGGTGAAGCCCGAGTACGGGTCGATGTGGCACAGCGTGGCCGGGGCGACCCGCGAGCAGGCGCAGCGGCACCATCAGATGATCGCCGTGCCAGGCGCTGACCACCCAGTCGACGGGGCTGCCCGACAACCCACGGCAGGGCGGCGCCTGGATCATGGGCGCTGGGACGTTGACCGCGCACGTCATGATGCCGAGCTAGAGCGATTTTCTGTGTTGCGTAGGGCGGCTCTTTAGAGCTGCCTCGAGGCAGAGCTGAAGCTCTGCCCTACGTAGACAGAAAAATGTTGCGTAGGCGGCTCTTTAGAGCTGCCTCGAGGCGGAGCAGCGCGCGCTAGCCGCGGCGCCGCGTGACCCAGAGCGCCACCGGCCAGCCGGTGGCGACGACGGCGGCGCCAAACAGCGCTTCCCAGGGCTGCGAGCGCAGCTGGTTCAGCACGATCGCGGCCGACGCCAGGATGAACAATGCCGGCGTCAGTGGGTAGCCCCACATCCGGTACGCCGGCTGATAGCCGGGGCGGCCGCGCAGCACGAACACGCCGGCCGTCATCAGGCCGAAGAAGAACCACTCCATGTAGATGACGCGGCCGAAGAGCGTCGGGTAGCTGCCGGTGAGCACCAGCACCGACGCCCACACCGCCTGCAGCACGATGGCGCGATGCGGCGTGCGGTAGGTGGGGTGCACGGCGCCAATCCACTTGAGCATCAGCCCGTCCTGCGCCATCGACAAATACATCCGCGGCCCGCCCAGGATGATGCCGGTGAGCGCGCCGAAGGCCGACAGTACGACCAGCGCCGAAACCGCCGAGGCCGCGCCGGATCCCACGAGCACTTGCGCGACGTCGGCGGCGATGCGCGGCGACTCGGCGCACGGCGTCGAGTGGGAGGACGTAGAGATAGACGGCGTTCAGGCCGATGTAGCAGATCGTGACCACGACGACGCCGATGGTCAGCGCGCGCGGCAGCGTGCGCACGGGATCGGTGGTCTCGCCGGCCGTGTAGGTGACCATGTGCCAGCCGCCGAAGGCGAAGAGTCCGGCGCTGATGCCGAGCAGCAACCGATCGAGCGGCACGGCGGCCAGCTCGCTCAGGCTGAGCTTCCACGCGTCGCCGCCGCCGGCGCCCGAGAGCGCAAGACCGCCGACCAGGAGCGCCACGATGGCCAGCAGCTTGGCCGCGGTAATCGCCGTTTGCACGGTGGTGCCGGTCCGAACCCCGACGTAGTTGATTGCCGAGATGACGGCGATGACGCCGGCCGCGGTGAGCTGCTGCTGCAGCGGGCTCATCTCGACGAAGAACGCGATGTAGCGGGCACACACCATCGAGATGGCGGCGATGATCCCCGAGTGGATGCTCCAGAAGTTGGCCCAGCCCCACAGGAACGCCACGCGCGTGGAGAACGCCTCGCGCAGGAACACGTAGACGCCGCCGGTCTGTGGAAAGGCGGTGGCCAGCTCGGCGCAGACCAGCGCGCCGATGAAGGTGAGGACGCCGGCGAGCGTCCAGGCCAGAAGGATGCCGGTGATGTTTGGCACCTCGCGGGTGATCTCCGATGGCTGCACGAAGATCGAGGTGCCGATGATCGTCCCGATGACGATCGCGGCGGCCTGCGGCAGGCCGATGGCGCGCGTCAGCTGGGGCGTGGCGGCCGGGGGCGTCGGCATGACCGGCAGAGTGTAGTCGAAGGCGGTGCCCTCGAGCGGGTCGTCGTGCCCGTGCCACAATCGACGCCTGACTGACACGAGCCCCGTTCCATGCCATCGATAGGCGGCGCCATGGCGGCGATGATCGCCGGCTGGATGATCGACGCGGTACTGGACCCGTGGTTCGATGGCGGGTTGACGTTCATCCTTTCCCTGGTGGGATCGACCGTTGTGTTCTTCGTCGTGCGCAATTGGCTGAAGGACCTGCGAGACGGATAGGACCGTGCTGTCGTGGTGCAAACATCAGCAACGTCGAGGGCTTCGGGACTGAGGCTCAGAAGGCGTCCACGACGCCATGGCGGCAGCAGGCTCATCGCCCTAACGTTCTGCTGACTACCAGGCGCCAGCGGGTTTATTAGAGGAGGGTGCATGAGAGTCGGTTCAGTTGCTGTTATTGCCTGCGGGTTGATCGCGATGGCAGGGCAAGTGCTTCAGGGACCCGCTGCGTCGGCTCAGGGACCCGCCGCGTCGGCTGGAAGCGACAAGGACCGCGCTGCCGACCTGGCCGCCATCGAGAAGCTCCACCAGCAGGACATTGCCGCCACGTTGTCGCGAGATCCTGGTGCGCTGACGGATCTCTGGACCGATGACGCTATTCGTCTCGGCGGAGGCCAGGCGGATGTCGGCAAGAAAGCTATCCGAGAGCGCAACGAACGCCAGACGGCTAACAAAGGTTTCAAGGTGCTGAGCTACGTCCCGGAAACCAAGGACTTGACCTTCCTGGATGGTGGCTGGGCAGTCGAGTGGCGTTCCTTCACGGCTTCGTATGCCGACTCGCCTGGTGGCGAGGCGAAGCAGATTCGTGGCACGGTGCTGGGAGTGTTGAAGAAGCTCCCGGACGGCAGCTGGAAAGTCTTCCGCTTGATGGGGGACACGTCACAATAGGTTACGGGCCACATCTACTCGGACAACGCAGACTGGGTCACCGGCGGACGTGGCGTAGACCGGCAAATGTGGGGCGCGAGGAGCCCGCGGTCACAGACGATGGCATTTGCAATTCTAACCACGAGACTTCGTCTGAACCTCGAGTCGACCGAGGCGGTACTCGCGCGGATCGAAGCGATGAACCCGACCGACCGGGCTGAAGTCTCCTCAGAGTGGCTGGCGAGGATGCGCAAGGCAGAGCCCAGCGCGTGGACGCACGGTTTTGAGATAGTCGACGCCATGACAGGCAGGGTCGTCGGGAGCTGCGGGTACAAGGGCCCTCCGGATTCGGAGGGTACCGTTGAGATCGCCTACGGTATCCATCCGGACCATCAGGGGCGCGGCTACGCAAAGGAGTCGGCTTCGGCGCTGGTCGAGTTTGCATTTGGCGCGGGTGCTCGCGTGGTTCGTGCCCACACCAGGCCTCACAACGACGCCTCGGCGCGGGTCCTGGTTGCGTGTGGATTCGAACAAATCGGCGAAATCGTAGACCCGGAGGATGGCCTCGTCTGGCGCTGGGAGCTATGCCCGAGCCCGCGACCAGAGTAGCCGCCGGCTAACCCGCCGTTGCAACTGACGGGGCTTCGCCCCGCCGCTGAACGGCAGTATCGTTAGCCGGACAAGCCAATTCGCAACATCGTTCTCGATTGGGTCAAGGAAGAAGCATTGCCATGAGCCCGTGGATCGCTAAGGCGGTAGTACTAGCGGGCACCCTGACGATGATTGCCATTCGTGCCCCACATGGCCGCCGAAGTCGAAGCGTCAAGGTCGCCAAGAGCCACAAGACTCCCCTTGAGACTGGCCTGTTGGTTCTGGTGTGGGTTGGCTTCTTCGTCCCTCTGATCTGGCTTTCGTCACCTGTGCTCTCGTTCGCCGAGTACCCGCTGACTCTCGGCCCACTCATCGCCGGGGTGATGTGCTTTGTAGTCGGCCTTTGGCTCTTCTACAGGTCGCACGCTGATCTTGGCACGAACTGGTCGATCACCCTGGAAGTTCGTGAGCAGCATCGACTCATCACTGAAGGCGTCTACTACCGGATCCGCCATCCAATGTACTCAGCGTTGGCACTGCATTCCTTGGGCCATGCGCTGGTTATTCCGAATTGGGTAGCAGGTCCGTCGAACTTGGTAGCGTTAGCGATCCTGTTCACGCTACGTGTTCATGCGGAAGAACAGATGATGAGCGACACGTTTGGCGATGAATACGCAACTTACGCGGCACGAACGAAGCGACTTGTCCCTGGGGTTTGGTAAACAAGAGCCGGCTAACACCGCGATGGAGCCGTCGCACCCGCAGTCGGTGGCCGCGCGTCGCCGCGGTGCGCGGCTCATTTGAGACGTTCGGACCTTAGCGACCGATCGTATTATGCGCAAGCGGGCAGCGGCCTGTGAAATAGCCTCCCGCACTGGGACCTATTCATGACCGATGTGAACTCACAGGCGGGGGTGGCGTCGCAGATACCTGTGGCGGCATCGACCGTCCCCGCGGCGCATCGGGCAAGCACCGGCAGGCTGGCGACTGCCAGCTCCATCGGCACGACGCTCGAGTGGTACGACTTCACGGTCTACAACACGCTGGCCGCCCTAATCTTCAACCGGTTGTTCTTTCCCTCGTTCGATCCGATGTCGGGAACGATCCTCGCTTTCTCGACCTACGCGGTCGGCTATATTTCGCGGCCGCTCGGCGGCGTAGTCTTCGGTCATCTCGGCGACAAGCGAGGACGCCGGTTCGTGCTTGTCCAGACTCTGGTGCTCATGGGCCTCTGCTCGGGGCTCATGGGACTGCTGCCGACCTACACGTCCATCGGCATCTACAGTCCGATTCTGCTCGTCACCTTGCGATTCGTGCAGGGTGTGGCGCTGGGCGGAGAATGGGCGGGTGCCGTGCTGATCTCGGTCGAGCATGGCGACCAGACCAAACGCGGACGAAACGGGTCGTTCACCCAGGTCGGGCCGTCGTGCGGCACGCTTCTCGCGACCGGCGGCATTGCGCTCACGACGTTCCTCGTGAGCCCGGACGACTTTCTGGCGTGGGCGTGGCGGATTCCGTTTCTCGCGAGCATCGTGCTGGTGGGGTTCGGGCTGTGGATCCGGCGGGGTGTAGACGAAACGCCGATGTTCAAGCACCTCGATGAGAGCGGCGCAACAGCCAAGACGCCAATCGGAGATGTGTTGCGGCAGCATTGGCGGCGCTTGTTGATCGCGGGCGGCGTGCGGGTCGGCTCGGACGTGCTCTATGCGCTCATCATCGTCTTCAGTCTGACGTATGTAACGACCGTCCTCAACCTCTCGCGCACGCTGGCATTGACGGCCATCATGGCCGGCTCCGTTGTGAACGCGGTCACCATTCCGCTCTTTGGCGTGTTGTCCGACAGCGTCGGCCGACGGGCCGTGTACGGAGCGGGCGCGGTGATGGGGATGCTCTGGTCGTTCGCCTTCTTCGTGCTCGCCGACACCCGCCAGCCGCCCCTCGTGATCCTGGCCGTCATCATCGGGCTCATTTTTCATTCCGCCATGTTCGGCCCCCAGGCCGCCTTCGTGACGGAGCAGTTTCCGACACGGGTGCGCTACGCTGGGTCGTCGCTCGCCTATACGCTCGCGGGCATTGTCGGGGGAGGGTTCGCGCCACTCATCTTTGCAAGCCTGTTTCGTGCCTACCACACGACAACGGTCATCTCGCTGTATGTCGTCGGGGCCCTGTGCGTGACGTGCGTCGCGCTCCTAGCGGCGCCCGAAACGGGAAAGTCGGCATTGGAAGGGTAGGACACCAGCGGCAAGCGGCCCAACACATCGCGCTGGAGCCGACCGCCGCGAGCGACTCGCGCAGCATTCGCATGTGTGTGCCGCTGCGGCTCAGCGCGACACGATAGGCAGGCAGCGTCCCTCAAGCTATGGCTCAAAAGTGTCCTCGTTGCGGGTTGTTTAGTCCAAAGGAGGCCGTTCGCTGCGACTGCGGATATGATTTCGCAACGAAGACGGTGCAGGCGTCGTACCTTGTTTCCCACGTGTTGGAGAAGCATGGTGGCGAAGCGAAGATTATCCAAGAATCCTCTCGCACAAAAATCCGAGTCGGCGTACTGCTATTGGCTCTCGCAGCGTTCGTCACGATAAGTTCGCTCGTGGCCGGCGGCAATCTGTACTTTTGGGGAGGTGCGGTTCTGTTGGGAGCACTGTTGCTGTCTAGCGGTCTCCGTCAACGGCGTCAGCGTTCTCTTGACAGTGCTACGCTAAACGACTTGATCAAACGTTCGTGACCGTATTTGACGATACTGCCTAACATCCAAATAGAGCCGTCGCGCCTTGTCAACCCTGCATGCGCATGTCGCCGGGGCGCGCGGCTCGTTTGACGCGCTAGACGGATTGGATGACTCTCCTCGTCGTGTTCCGTTCTCCACCACTGATGGTGCAGCGCGTACTCTTTGGCGCCCTCGCACCCGTTGCGCGCTGGCTCGGCTACCGTGCGACATACCCGCAGCTCTCGCGCATCGTGATGGCACCTCGGACGTAGCGCCAAACGGTACGATTATGCCGACGCGGCGATGCACGGCTCATTTGGCACGTTAGCCAGACACGTGTCGGGACATCGGAGAACGCTATGGCGACTCCAGAACTGGTCATACGAACGGATCCGACGCCAGCAGAAATCAATTTTCTCGAGGACCGTCTGTACGAGTTCAACTCACAGGCGACTGGGATCGGCGATGCGTTGGGTATTGCGGTGTTCGGTCGCGATGCTCAGGGTGAGGTGGTCGCCGGGCTCTGCGGGCACACATGGGGAGGCTGTTGCGAGATTCGTCAGGTCTGGGTGCACGAGAAACATCGCGGGCAGGGGATCGGGCGTCGGCTTCTCGAAGTGGCAGAGACGGAGGCACGGCGCCGGGGTTGTCTTCAGATTGTGCTCGCCACCCACAGCTTCCAAGCGCCGGAGTTCTATCGGAAGCTAGGGTTCGAGATCGTTGACAGTCTTCCGAACTATCCCCGTGGTCATCAACACCTGCGTCTACGAAAAGTTCTGGGTCAAGAACGTGTGAGCAATGACTGGCAGCGAGCTGGCTAACAGGCGCTGCACTCGGCGGCGCCGCGGGGTGAGAGCCAATCCGCTAGACCGCTCCATCCGATACACAGATAAGCAGGTCATCTCAACGTGAAGGTTTCGATTCTCGATGACTATTTCGACACGCTTCGTACCCTCCGGTGTTTTCGCAAGCTCGACGGATACGAGGTGGCGGTCTGGAACGATCACATCCAGGATGTCGACGCACTCGCAGCGCGTCTTCAGGACACTGAGGTTCTGGTGTTGATTCGCGAGCGTACGCCAATCCGCGAACCGTTGCTCACGCGCCTCGACGCCCTGCGGCTCATCAGCCAGCGCAGCGTGTATCCACATATCGACATCGACGCATGTACGCGTCGCGGGGTCATCGTCTCGTCCGATCAGCATGCCGGCAGTCCCTCCTATGCCGCTGCAGAACTGACCTGGGGCCTGATCATTGCGGCCATGCGTCAGATTCCTCAGCAGATGTTCGCGCTTCGCGCCGGCACGTGGCAGATCGGGATTGGCAACAGCCTTCGCGACAGGACGCTCGGGATCTACGGATACGGAAGGATTGGCACCACAGTGGCGGGCTATGGAAAAGCCTTCGGCATGAATGTTCTGGTGTGGGCGCGCGAGCCATCGCTGCAGCGTGCGCGCAGCGACGGCTATGTCGTGGCAGAAAGCAAGCGCGCGTTCTTCGAATCCTGTGACGTGATCTCGCTGCACATGCGACTGGCACCGGAAACCCGGGGAATCGTCACCGGAGATGATCTGTCGTGCATGAAACCCACGGCGTTGCTGGTCAATACCAGCCGCGCGCCTCTGATTGAGGCCGGTGCCCTTGTCAATGCGTTGCGCCAGGGCCGGCCAGGCATGGCTGCCATCGATGTGTACGAAGACGAACCGTTGCGAGACCCCGGCCACCCGCTGCTGACCATGGACAACGTTGTGTGCACACCGCACATCGGATACGTGACGCGGGACGAGTACGAAATCCAGTTTTCGGATATCTTCGATCAGGTCAACGCCTACGTGGCGGGCAATCCAATCAACGTCGTGAATCCGCAAGTGTTCGACCTCTTGAAAGGCCGAAGAATGTCGTGACTCTTTGCGCAACCGCCGAACGCGCGACGTTACGGATGGCATCTCGAGCGGTATGCCGAATGGAATCCTCAGATTCCCTCGGCAAGTGGGCGTCTTGAGGTGGGAGCGCGCATCCGGCTGCGATTGGCTCTGCCTGCGAGACCAACGCTGGACCTCTCAGCGACCATCGAGGAGGTGCAACCAGGCCGGCTGCTCGTGGCGTGGCCATATCGCGAGACCGTGGCTTTTCGAGGGCTACCGGAAGTTCGCGATCCAGCCCATCGACGGTGCTCGCGTCTCGGTCACGCATGTCGAAGACGTTCATGGGTGGCTCGCGCCATTGTTCTCGGTCCTGATGGGAGCTGCGGTCGCGAAGAGCCAGCAAATGCTGAATGCAGCCTTGCGGGCTCGCGCGGAGAGTGCTCAATAGGCGGCCGCGTGTTGCCGAGCCTGAGGTGCGGCCTGCCGCCTAAACCCGCGCATGCAGCCGACGGGCCGGAGTAGGCGCCAGCGTCCGCTTGGGCGCAGCGCGCCTCAAGGGCGCTGCGGAACGTAGGATTGTGCGAACGCCGGCTTAAAGCCAGCCTAACCAGCGGTTGCAGCCGACGGCGCTTGGTGGCATCCTGAGCGCGCCGCGGCTAAACCGCGGTCGTTAGACGGACGTGGGCCATTTCAATCCGGAGCTTGACGAAGTGCTTGCCGACGTCGATGTTCGCGCCATTGAAGCTCTCCAGAGGCGCTGGCTTGACGAGGAGCGTGCGGGACACCCCACTGCCATTCTCGACCTCTGCACCGAGGACGTGGTATGGATGCCGCCTGCGGGACTCGCGCTTCGTGGCAAGGCAGGCGTTGAAGCGTGGCTGAACGCGCCAAATGTTCGGATTGAAGATATTTGCCTAAGCAACGTTCGAATCGACGGACACGGCCTGGTCGCGTACAAGGTTGCGGACTACCGGACTCGCTGGATTCCGGCAGGGTCGAGCCATCCGGTTACTAGCGATGGAAGCCACCTGTGGGTTCTGCGTCGTCAGATGGATTCGACATGGGCCGTTGCGTTGGTAGCTTGGAGTTCGTGTGACGCTAAAGATGAGGCCGTCTAACAACCGCATGAACCCGTCGGCAGACTGGCGAGGTCAGGCGGCGCCCTCACGCCCGTGCTCGCCTGCCGCGGGTTATGCGGGGCGGTAGGCTGACGGCCAATTTCACGAGAAGGCAATGGACTCGAGCTTCCACTTCGGGCCGGCCCGGAGCGGCGAGGTGACAGCGTACGGTGCGCGGACGCCGAACGCGTCTTTGCCGAGTATCTTGGAATGGGCCGACTTCATGCGCGCTCAAGGTATCACCCGAGTGTGTTGTCTCCTCGACGCCGAGCAGTTGGCCGGCTTTCCGGTCAGTCTTGAGGCCGAGTACAAAAGGCTGTTCGGCGCATCCTGCGTTCTGATGGAGCCGATCACTGACCACCATCTCTGCTCACGGCAAACTCTCAGGGGAACTATTCTGCCCTTCCTGAGGACCGCCGACAGCGGCAGCGAACGCGCGGTGATCCATTGCTGGGGCGGCAATGGCCGAACTGGTCACGTGCTTGCGGCCTGGCTTGTGGCCGCACGAGGCCTATCCCCGGTCGAGGCAATCACGGCGGTAGAAGCAACTGGACGACTACCGCGGGAGGCCGTCCTGGCCGGGAACGCGACCATCGACGAATTGATCGAACTGCTAGCGAGTTGCGAACCTGACCGCGCAGCCTAACCCGCGATTGGACCCGGCGGCGCATCGAGACCGTGAGCGCCGCAGCTCACTGGTGTGTGCGATGATGGCCGCCAAGTGCGCGGCTCATTTGGCACGTTAGGCGGATCCGCTACACGTCCCATGCCTAGAATGGCCAACAGCAAGCTCTCGAAGACGATGACGCTGCGCCAGTTCGACCACGGCTATTGGTATGCAACGGAGATCAAGAGGTTTGCGCAGTCTCTTGGTCTTCCATCTGCCCACAAGCTGCGGAAGGACGAGCTCGAGAAGGCCATCAGGCACTTCCTCGCTCATGGCGAGGTCACGAGCCCCACGAAACGAGACTTGTCACGGTCAGGCATCAAGGACGTGGACCGTGGGCTCCAACTCGATCTGGCGGTCATCCTCTACACGAACGATCGCGAGACGAAGGCGTTCCTCGAGCGAGAAGCCCGAAGGCTTGATCCAACGTTCAAGCGCCGCTCCGGTGCGCGATATCGGCTCAATCGCTGGCGCGACGCTCAACTGACGCGTGGGGCGCACATCACGTATCGCGACCTCGTGAAGGAGTACGTCCGTCTCAATCATCCCGAGACGAGGCACAGGCGAGCGCCGGTGGACCGGTACGTCTACTTTCTCAGTGATTTCATGGCCGCGAATCCCGGGGCACCGATGGCGGCCGCCATTCGCGCCTGGAAGACAGTGAAGACAATGGACTCGGCTAAGAACTACCGCGCCTTCACGCGGACCCGCGACTAGGTGTCCAGCGTTCCGCGAACGAGATTGGCGGCGGCTCACCGCCCCGATGTCAGGCGGCAACAGGAGAATAGTGCGATGAAGGCATCAGTCTTTATTGGCACCAGCCTCGATGGGTTCATTGCCCGGGAGAATGGTGACCTCGATTTCCTACCGCCGGGCGGCGGAGAACCACATGGCTACGATGAGTTCATGGCCACGGTGGATGCCCTGGTCATCGGCCGCACCACATTCGAAACGGTCCTAGCCTTCGATGCCTGGCCCTATGGTGAGAAGCTCGTGTTCGTGCTCAGCACCCGTCCGCTCGCCCCTGCGCCACACGGAGCGGTGGTCGAACGTATGTCGGGGCCACCGGCTGACATCGTGTCGCAGCTTGCGGCTCGCGGGATCCGCCACGCATACGTGGATGGCGGGATCACCATCCAGAGGTTTCTGCAGGCCGGGCTCATCCAGCGGCTCATCATCACTCGCGTTCCGGTGCTGATCGGTGCTGGAATTCCGCTCTTTGGCCCACTTCAGCGAGACATAGTCCTCAAGCATGTGGCGACGCGCCATTACGCGACCGGGCTTGTCCAAAGTGAATATCTAGTTGCCGCCTAACACGCCGCTTCAGCCGCCGAGCGGCGTCGGTCCGCCCACTTGTGACCTTCGCCGAGCCCCGCGCCCGCAGCTGACTGGAGGCGATGTGGAAAGACTGAGAGTCGCACTGGTGGTTGCCACCGTAGCTGTTGTGGCCATCTCTCTTGCGGTGTCTACAAACGAGGCCCGCCAACAGCGAATCACCGTGCCGAGACCACTGCCCCCGGAGAGCTACTCGCATCCGCCGGACGCGCCGTTTGATCGATCCGACTATGTCATCAGGATCAATCAGATGAGCAGCTTCTACGACAAGCCCGGAGAGTTTGGTTATGCGATTCACGGCGAGGACTACGGCTTCGAGCGGCTGTCGTTTGTGGTGACCGAGACCCAGCCGAATGGAGGGCCACCCCTGCACACACATACGGTCGAAGAGGGTCACGTCGTGCTGAGCGGAAGGATTACCTATGTCATTGGCGACCGGCAGGTGACGGCCGATGGTCCGTACATCGCCCGCGTGCCGGCCGGCGTACCTCACACGTTCATCAACTCAGGTCGCGAGCCAATGAACGTCGTCGCGACCTTTCCGAGCCGACGGCGCGATTACACTGAAGTGGGGCCGAACCCGCTGGTGAAGCGCGAATGACAAGGCCAGGGCGCTGCGCTTAACATGCCCCACCAGGCGGGATACACACATTGCCCTTCGAACCCAGAGACCCCGACTTTGAGAACCGCGTCAGGTCGAGTTTCGCCCGCCAGGAAGCGATGCGGACGTTCGGCGTCGCCCTGGAGCGCGTAGCGCCCGGCGAGGTCGACCTGGCGCTACGGTTCCGCGCCGACCTTACGCAACAGCATGGGTTTCTCCACGCGGGCGTCGTCTCCGCCGTCGTGGACAGCGCGTGCGGCTACGCGGCTCTCAGCCTGATGGAGCCCGGAGCGGCGGTCCTGACCGTCGAGTTCAAGGTGCAGCTCCTGGCACCCGCCCGGGGCGAGCAGTTCCGAGCGCTCGGGCGAGTAGTCCGGGCGGGCCGCACGCTGACCGTCGTGGCGGGTGAGTTCCGTGCGACCGCACAGGATGCGGCGGGCGAAGGCGAGTTGGTCGCGATGCTGACCGGGACCATGATGGCGGTGCGTGACCGCCCGGAACTGGCCGACTAGTGAATCTCGAATCGTGGGCCGCCGCGGCTGACGCGCGGGTCGTGAGGCACCCGCTTGGAGTAGCACGATGAAGACCAGAATCGGCCTCAATTTGGCGTGCACTGGTGCTGGTCGTAGCTGGAGTGCTTGCCGCGGCCTCGGCAACAATCAGCCAGGAGCCTCCTGCGACTGGTCAGAACACTGCAGAACCTGACGATCGCCGCATCCGGACCCACGAAGGTCAGCTCCTCCAGACGCTCGCGCTGGAGCGTGACGGTGGGTGGAAGATTGGATGGGGGCAGAACACGCGCCTCGCCGACGCCGTACCAGATTCAGATTGCTTCGTGTCCCTCCGAAAGGCGCAGACCGGCGAATGACACGAGTAGACGTGACCATGGCGAACACAGAGTCCTGCGTAACCCTCCACATGGCGGCGAGCCTCGACGGGTTCATTGCCCGAAAGGACGGGCGCGTCGATTGGCTCGAAACGTCAGACGAGTTCGAGGGCGGGGACACCCTGGACCCGGACTTCGTCCAGGAGTTCCTCAAGACGATCGACTGCTACGTCATGGGCTCACGGACCTACGAGACCGCATTGGATTTCGAGGCCAAGGGGCTCGGTTGGGCCTATGGCGACAAGCCCACGTTCGTCCTGACCAGTCGCCAGCTTGCCGAAGACCAGAGATACGGTCGAGTTCTACTCCGGCGATCTCGCGCACTTGGTGAATGAGCGGCTGAAACCAGCCTTCCGCAGCATCTGGTTCGTCGGGGGGGTGCCGTCTCGGGTGAATGCCTTCGGCTCGGGCTGGTCAACGAAGTGCGCTATTCGATCATGCCCATCCTGATCGGTGACGGGATCCCATTCTTCGAGAAGCTCGACCGGGATGTCAGCCTGCACCTCGTGGAAATGAAGGCGTACACGAGCGGCATGGTCGCGCTGCGCTACGAGGTGCGGAAGTAGCAACCGGAGTATCGTGATGGCCGATGAAGTACGCCGTGAGCCTGCGCGCGCCCCTCAGGAGCGCGTTCTAACATTCAATGGTTCGGTCAAGCGAGAGCCTGCCATCGAGGCGTGGATGAACGGGCACTCCGGTGACCTGGGGGCCATCGCGCGCTACTGGTTCGAGGTCATACGCGACTGCGGCGACGATGTGCGAGAGTTGTTGCATGATGGCTGTCCCACCGCGTGTATCGGGGACGCAGGATTCGCCTACGTCAACGCGTTCAGAGCGCACGTCAACGTCGGATTCTTTCGTGGCGCCGCGCTGTCGGATCCGGACGGCCTGTTGGAAGGCAACGGCAAATTCATGCGGCACGTGAAGCTCAGGCCGGGAGGCTGAGGTCGACGCTACGGCGCTATTGAAGCTCGTCAAGACGGCATACGCGGACATGAAAGGGCGGCTCGAGGCGGAATAGCTCGTGCCGGCTGATAGGTAGCGATGACGAACCAAATCAAGCCGCGTGTCACTTCGCTTGCTCCGCAATTCCTGGTCGACGACCTCGAGCGGTCGATCGCGTACTACCAGAAGCTGGGTTTCCGTTTCGGCGAGCCATGGGGCGGCTTCTACGCGATCGGCTGTCTGGATGGATTGGAATTGCATCTGAAGGAAGCGCCCAAGAATCCGGCTGAGCGCCAGCATCGGCGGGACAACGAGCACCTCGATGCCTCGGCCGGTGTCGACGGTATCGAGGCGTTCTACGAACAGTGCGTCGCCCACGGCGCGACGATCCTCAAGCCGCTCGAGGAGACACCGTGGGGCACCAAGGACTTCTACATTGAAGACCCTGACGGCTACATCGTCAGTTTCGGTGGCACGGCTGCCGACTGAATCCGCTGCGGGCGGGGCGTCAGGGGAGGAAGGAACATGATGAAGAGCCACAAGGTCACCGGGGGCGGCGGCATACAGCTCAACCTTGTCGAGACAGGCACCTCGAGGGGTCGCCCAATCCTGTTCATCCATGGCTTTTCGCAGTGTTGGCGCGCCTGGAGCCGGCAGCTGAGCTCGGAGCTCGCCGATGGCTACCGACTTGTCGCCATGGACATCCGGGGCCATGGTCTGTCTGACAAGCCGCGCGAGGGCTACGCCGACTCACGCCTGTGGGCCGATGATGTCAACGCGGCCATACAGACGCTGAAGCTTGATCGTCCGATTCTCTGTGGCTGGTCATACGGGCCACTCGTCATCCTCGACTACATCCGGCACTACGGCGAGGATGGCATCAGCGGCGTCCAGTTCGTCGGTGGTATTACGAAGATGGGCAGTGACGAAGCGACATCAGTCCTCACCCCCGAGTTTATCGGCCTCATACCAGGGCTCTTTGCCACGGATGCAGAAGAGAGCGTACGCAGTCTCGAGTCGCTCCTACGCCTGTGCTTCTTTCGAGAGCCCACAGCCGAGGAATTGTTCCTGATGCTGGGATACAACGTGTCCGTCCCACCGTACGTGCGTCAGGCGCTGTTCTCGCGCGCGTTCGGGAATGACGACCTTCTACCAACGCTCCGTAAGCCCGTACTGATCACGCATGGTGCCGATGATGCGATCGTCAAACCAGCCGTCGTCGATCAGCACGTGGCCGGCGTGGCTCACGCGCAAGTGCAGATGATGTCGAACGCAGGTCATGCGCCGTTCTGGGATGATGCGGCGACATTCAACCAGCGCCTGCGGGCGTTTGCCGAAAGTTCGTAGAAACTCCCATGGCTGACAACAACTCCGCTGAACGGGCCGCCCGGGTCCGCTTTCCTCCGCCGCTCGTCTTTCTCGGCGGCATCCTTCTGGGCGTCGCGTGTGAGTATCTGCTGATGCCGGCACCGGTTCCGGTCGGCAGGGAAATCAGCGTCGTCGCTGGCCTGGTGTTCCTCATCGCCGGTCTGGTCTTCATCTTGTCGGCGCGCATCCACTTCACGCGCACAGGCCAGAGTCCGATCCCCTGGAAGCCCTCGCCGTCACTCATCTTGCGAGGACCGTACCGCTACACTCGGAATCCGATGTACGTCGGAATGACGCTGATTGAACTCGGCGTCGGTCTCGCGGTCAACAACCTGTGGATTTCGGCGTTCGCGCTGCCCGCGCTCGTGACCGTCCATTTCATTGCAGTGCGGCCAGAGGAGCAGTATCTCTCCGAGAAGTTCGGGGACAGCTACAAGGCCTACCTCGCCCAGGTGCGGCGATATCTCTGAGCGGCTGGGCCGACGCGCAGGTCGTTGAGGAGGCACATGCCAGCGGAGATCGGTGCGTGACGAAGCGTCGCAAAGTCATCGTCCACATCGGGACCAGCGCCGACGGCTACATCGCGCGTTCCGACGGCGATCTCGAATGGCTGACGTCGCGCCCGGCACCCAAGGGGTTCTATGGCATGGACGCCTTCATGAAGTCGGTCGACACGAAGGTGCTCGGCCGAAAGACCTACGAAGTGAGCCGGCGGATGGGAGCACCGTTCGACTCAAAGGATCGGACCATCGTGTTCTCCCGGCATTCGCCTCCCGCGGACGCCCCGCCGGGCGTCGAGTTCGTGAGCGATGCGATCGGCCCCTTCGTGAACCGGCTGCGAGAGCAGCCCGGCAAGGACATCTGGTTGATGGGCGGCGGCGGGATCATCGCCTCCTTTCTCGACGCGCAGGCGATCGACGAGTTCGTCATCAGCGTGGCCCCTGTGTTCATCGGGGAGGGCATTCCCTTGATAGCGCCGCGTCACCGTCACGTGCTCTTGGAGTTGGTCAACGTCGAGCGCTTCGACGATGGCCTCGTCCAACTGCACTACCGTGTCCAGAAATGACGATCACCGCCATCCAGCGGACATGCCCTTTGTCGAGCGTCAATATACGGCGGAGGACATTGGGAGGCACCGGTGGACGTTCTCCCAGTCCGTCACCGACGTCGCGCCTGAGCAGTGGGGAGCGACGCCGGCGAGAGGCAAGTGACGAGGCCGCGTATGTCGATATCAAGGCACGGCTGGAAGCCGGATGATCAATGAACGAGCACGTCACCCTGATGCAGCTGGACGGACGTGAGCCGGCCGCGGCGGGGCTCTCGTCGGGATTCCCGGTCGATCTCCTCAGCCAGTCGGCCGAACGCCTCCGCGTCCTGGCGTTGCTCTACGCGTTCGTCTTTTTCATGACCGGAGTCGTTCCGGCTCTGCTGTTCCCCGACGATCGCGGCCGATTTCTCGGCAGCGCCTTGCAGTGGGGCCCCAGCGCAACCGGCATCGCCGTGGCGCTGCTCGTCGCAGCGGTGATCCGGAGCGCCCGCCTGCCGATGGCCACGGTGATGAGCATCGGCCTGGTGTTCGAAGTCGTCAGCAGCTACGCGATTGCCGCCGCTGAGTTCGGCGATCCGATGGGGCTCGAGACGCACCGTGGTCAGTTGGGGCTGTCGTGGGTGGCCGTGTGGGTCGTGCTGTTCACGGTCGTCGTGCCGACGTCGCCGCCCCGGGCACTCCTGGCCGCGCTGGCCTCGGTCAGCGCGGTGCCCGTGGTCATCGGGCTCGTCCTCGCGTCCGGCGCTACAACAGCCAGGCTGAGTCCGGCCCTGTTCTTCTTCGGGCTCGTGTTCCCCTATCTCTTCGTCGTGGCCATGGCCTACGTCGGAGCGCGTGTGGTCTACCACCTGGGCACCGAGGTGAAGCGTGCGCGCGAGCTCGGGAGCTACCAGCTCGAAGAGAAGCTGGGAGAGGGCGGCATGGGGGAGGTCTGGCGGGCCAGACATCGCCTGCTGGCGCGTCCGGCCGCCATCAAGCTCATCCGGCCCGCCGTGCCCGGAGCCCCGCGCGGCGGAGTGTCGGACGACGCGGTCCGCCGGTTCGAGCGCGAAGCCCAGGTGATCGCGCGTCTCCGATCACCGCATACCGTGGATCTCTTCGATTTCGGCATGGCTGCCGACGGCGCGTTCTACTACGTCATGGAACTGCTCGAAGGCCTCGACGCCGAGTCGCTGCTGCGGCGCTTCGGGCCGATCCCCCCTGAGCGGGCCATCCATGTGCTGCGTCAAGTCTGCCACTCGCTCTCGGAGGCTCAGTCGTGCGGGCTGGTGCATCGCGACATCAAGCCTGCGAACATCTTCCTGTGCCGCTACGGCGAGGAGTACGACTTCGTGAAGGTGTTGGATTTCGGCATCGTGCGAGCAGTACGCGACTCTGCCGAAACGAGCCTGGGACACACCCGGGAGAACGCGATCCAGGGCACGCCGGCCTTTATGGCCCCCGAGCAGGCGCTGGGAAGCGAGCTGGACGGGCGCGCCGACATCTATGCGGCCGGCTGTGTGGGCTATTGGCTGCTGACCGGCCAGTTGGTGTTCACGGCCGACACGCCGATGGGGTTGCTCCTGCACCATGCCCAAACACCCCCGACCCCGCCGTCGGCCCGGACGGATCAGCCGATTCCCACAGCGCTCGAACAGATCGTGATGTCGTGCCTGGCAAAGGATCCCGCCCGGCGACCGCAGTCTGCCCGGGAGCTGTCGCTGCGGCTCGCCGCGGTGGAAGGCGCCAGCGCCTGGACCCAGGACCGGGCGCGGGAATGGTGGGAGGCGCATCAGCCGGCACTACCGTGAGGCCGGGTCCGGTTGTAAGCGTATGCGCCAGGTGAAATTGACGCCCGGCGCGGTTCTCGACGTCGTGGGGGCTACTCGTTCCGGCCGCGCTGCGCCGTCGACGCCTTGCCCCAGAACAACTGGAGTGGCAGATGCAGGCGCGAGCCCCATGCCCCTTCGCGGTGTTCGTCATGCGGGAAGGCGAAGTGCATGAAGTCCTGCCCGAACCGATAGCCACGGCTCTGCAGGGCGATCGCCATCGCCAGCGTCGTCTCGAAGTTGTCGCCCGGCCAGCCGCTGTCGAGGTAGAACTTCGCCGCCCCCTTCGGCTCGCTGAGCACGCGGTCGACCAGGTCGTCGCGGTGCGAGAAGGTGCTCGACATGCACGCCGCGCCGCCGAAGACGCCGGGCCACTGCCAGGCCATGAAGAACGAGACGACGCCGCCCAGTGACGAGCCCATGACGCCGGTCTCGCTCGGCCCGCCGATCAGGCGGAGGCGCTGGTTGGCCTGCGGGACGATCTCCTCGGCGACCGAACGGCCGTAGGCCTCGTAGCCCGGCTGCGTGTACTCGGCCATCCGATCCCCGGAATGGATGCCGATGACGATGACCTTGTCGATGGCGTTCATGCTGTCGAGGAGTTGCAGCGAGCCGGCCACGCCCCAGTCCTGGCCGCCGAACGCCTCCTCCGGGAAGAACAGGTTCTTGCCGTCCTGCATGAAGAGGACCGGGTACTTCTTGAGGGTGTTCTCGTGGTAGCCGGGCGGCACGTAGGCGCGCAGCACATGCGTGCGGCCGAGAATCGTCGAGTCGAACTCGATGAGCGGCGAGAACATCCCGGCATCGGTGCCGGAGAAGAACGGATAGACGTCGCGCGTCCCGGCGTGGGTCAGCAAGGCGAGGGCGTTGGCCCCGACCGCCCAGCGCGCCTGGGTGCCGATCTTGAGGCACGGCTTGAAATAGAGGAACGGCCGTTTCGCCTCCAGGCGAAACGTGAAGCAGGTGCCGTCGTCCGAGACGCGGACGGCTTCGAGGTCGCGGTCCCAGTCGGCGTCGGTCCTGAGGACGAGACGCCCCTCGGTTACCGGATAATGAACGCGCAGTTCGCGGGACAGAACGGTGCCGGTCCGGTACAGTTCTTCGGGCGTGTGGTCCGCGGCTGGTTCCGTGCTCATCAGCGCTCCATCCCCGGCGTGTCGCACGGCGGGAGAATCGGGATCATACTCTGCGGCTCGACCGAAGGACGCCAATGACGAACTCAATCAGACGCAAGATCCTGAAGACCGGAGCCGCGGCGACGGTGATGGCGGCGGCGCCGCGCGTGTTCACCCAACAGGCTGGGCAAGGAGCAGCGGCCATGTCCTTCTACGAGCGAGGCCCGGTTCGCATTCGCTATGAAGAGTCCGGCTCGGGCTTTCCGTTGTTGCTCATCGCCGGCGGGGGACTGAACTCGACGATCGCCGGCTTGGCCAGTCCCTTCAACGCGATCGAGGAGTTCAAGGGCGAGTACCGCTGCGTCGCGTCGGACCTGCGCAACGCCGTCGCCGGCCACTCCACCGGGCCGCTCGAGATCGAGCGGCCGTGGGATGCCTATACTGACGACCATCTCGGTCTGATGGATCACCTGCGCATCGAGAAGTTCATGGTGATGGGCTTCTGTATCGGCGGCCCCTTCATCTGGAACCTCCTGAAGCGGGCGCCGAACCGGGTCGTCGCCGCCGTGCTGGCCCAGCCCAGCGGGTCACGTCCGGAGATGCGCGATCTCTTCTACGACAACAACATGAAGGGCTGGGGTCCGGAACTGGTGAAGCGCCGGCCCGAGATCTCGATGGAGATGGTCGACAAGTTCCTGACCCGGATGTACCGCACCAACCCCGACTTCGTGTTCACCGTGACCCGCGACTTCGTGCGCACCTGCCAGACGCCGCTGCTGATCCTGCCCGACGACATCCCGGCGCATCCGTACGCGGTGGCGATGGAAGCGGCGATGCTGGCGCCGAAGGCCGAGGTGAGCATGTTCCCGTGGAAGGAACCCAAGGAACGGATTCCCCTGGCCGTGCGCCAGATACGCTCGTTCCTGCGGGCGCATCGGCCGACGTGAGCCACGCCTGCGGCAGATGGTCTTCACCAAGCGCCTTCGGGAAGGAATCCGACGGGGAACGATCCGATGCACCATCCGCATCTGGAAACATCCCCATGTCAAGGTCGGTGGTCGGTACCGGATGGACGAGGGCCACGTCGTCGTCGACGCCGTCGTGCCCATCGCCCTCAGTGACATCACCGACGACCTGGCTGGCGAGTCGGGATTCGAGAGTGTGGAGGCGTTGCTGCAGATCGCCCGACATGGCAGCGGCGACCAGGTGTACTTGATTCGGTTCCACTACCTGCCTCCGGGTGCGTGGGACACGCCGAGGCGTTGAGCGCGGCCAGGAATTTATGAAGCACGGAAGGACGGAGAACCGATGAGTGATGACAAACAGGCCGCCCCAGGGGCGTTGCCGCCGCATGTCCAGCTGATACAGATGATGGCCGCGTCGTGGGTCGCGGCGGTGGTGTACGCGGCCGCCAAACTGGCGATCGCCGACCACCTGGCGGCCGGTCCCAGAAGCGCCGTCGAGTTGGCCGGGCCGACCGGTACGCATGCGCCGTCGCTGCATCGCCTGATGCGCACGCTGGCTGGCCTCGGCATCCTCACCGAGCGCGACGCACAGCGCTTCGCCCTTACGCCGCTGGGCGAGGCCCTCAAGTCCGGCGCCCCCGGCTCGGCGCGCGCGACGCTGATTGCGTTCGGCAGCCCGGCGTTCTGGCACAGCTGGGAAGAAATGATCTATTCACTCGAAACCGGGAAGACCGGCTTCGAGAAGGCCAACGGCGTGCCGGTGTTCGAGTACTTCGCCCAGCACCCCGAAGCGGCGAGTTACTTCAGCGAGGCGATGGTCGGGTTCCACGGCGCCGAGCCGCCGGCCGTGGCCCAGGCCTACGACTTCTCGGGGGTCGGAACGGTCGTGGACGTCGGCGGCGCCACTGGCAACATGCTGGCCGCCATCCTGAGCCGCCACGCCGGGCCGCGCGGCGTGCTGTTCGACCGACCGCATGTCGTGACCGACGCCCCCGCCCTGCTCAAGGCCCGCGGCGTCGAGGCGCGGGTGACGATCGAGCCCGGCGACTTCTTCGAGCGGGTTCCCGCCGGCGGCGACGTCTACGTGTTGTCGCACATCATCCACGACTGGAACGAGGACCAGTGCCTGACCATCCTCGGCCACTGTCGTCGCGTCATCAAGCCGGACGGACGCCTCCTGATCGTCGAGACCGTGTTGCCGCCCGGCGACACGCCGCATCAGGGAAAAGTGCAGGACATGGTCATGCTGGTCGTGCCCGGAGGGCAGGAACGCACGGAAGCGGAATACGTCGAGCTTCTCGGCAAGGCCGGCTTCCGGCTGAGCCGCGTGGTGCCGACGGACTCGGTGGTCAGCGTGGTCGAAGCCGTGCCTGCCTAGCACGAATCCAGGGCAAACCGTGTTGACGGGAGTAGAGGAGCGTATGGACCTCGACACCCTGTGGGCTCGTGGCGGACCGGGCACGTGCGAAACCGCGGCTGGTCCCCAAGGACGTCTCGTTCGTCCGCGACGTCGCGCCCGACCAGCTGGCGTCGTTTCCACGGCTCCGGCTGCCAAAGAGCATCCGGCACCCTGCCGGGTTCACGATCTCGGGGGCATCGGTCGGCACGTTCCTGCGCAGCGCGCTGCTCATCGCCGGCCAGAAGGCGCTCGGCCGGAGATTTGGCGGGGCCGAGTTCTACGAGCGCGTCGAGAAGGACCTGGCGTTCGGCATCATGCGCTCGCACTTTCACCACGGCTATCCGAAGGGCGTCCATTGCTGCGTGCAGTGCACACTGGCCGTGATTCCTGTGCTCGACGCCGGTGCGATCCGCTACTTCGACTGTCGTGAGGCGTCGCGGGCGGTCAAGCACCTGGTTCGGCAGCGCCAGTGGCGGTTCGCCCGGCCGGCCGACCCGCGGTTGATGCACTGGGCATTCGGCGACGAGGCGGGCGGGTGACCCGGAGGTTGCGCAGGAGGCACGCGTGGCCCTCGTCGTGCTGTTGAGGGGTGTCAACGTCGGCGGTCACCGAACCTTCCGGCCGTCGACGCTCGTCGCACAACTGAAGCATCTCGACCCCGTCAACATCGGCGCGGCGGGGACGTTCGTGATCCGCCAGCCAGTCAGCCGGGCGCAACTGCGTGCCGAGTTCGCCCGCCGGCTGCCGTTCGAGGCCCGGATCGCCATCTGCGATGGACGCCAGATGGTCAGGCTGCTGTCGCACGCCGCGTTCGCCGATCGGGTGGAGCGTCCCGGCGTCGTCCGGTTCGTGAGCGTCCTGTCTCAGGCGCCGCGTTCGGCCCCGCCAACGCCGATGAGCTTTCCGTCCACGGGCCAATGGCTGGTGCGGATTCTCGCCAGAGACGGCCGGTTCGTCGTCGGGATGTACCGGCGGCACATGAAGGTCATCGGCTATCTCGGCGCGTTGGACCGGGTGTTCGGGGTGCCGGCGACCACGCGGAACTGGAATACCCTGACCGCGATCGCCAAGGTGCTGGACGAGCGGCGGTAGCACATCGTCACGCGGCGGCCGCAGGCGCACGGCTGAACGAGTCATGGTGCGGAGCGACATGGAAATCCGTCGTGCGGGCCCGGAGGACGCCGAGGCGATCGCCGCCGCGCACCGCGACTCGATCCGCTCGATTGGCCCGCGGTTCTATCCCCCAGAAGTGGTCGACGCCTGGGGCGAGGGACTGACCGCGGCGATCTACGCCAGGGCCATGGCGAGCGGAGAGGCCTTCTTCATCGCCATCGGCGAGATCGACGGACAATCGGCCGTGCTCGGCTTCGCGACGCATCGCAGCGACGACGCCGAGGACGGCGCCTCGGTGTACGTCCGGGGTTCGGCCGCCAGGACAGGTATTGGCACGGCACTACTCGCACTGGCCGAACAACACGCCAGAGACCACGGCGCCACCAGCCTCCACATTCAGGCGTCGCTGGCCGGGGTCGCGTTCTACACAGCCAACGGGTTCGAAGATCTCGGGCCGGGCGTGGCCACGCTGAGGTCGGGCCGGTCGATGGCCTGCGTGCTGATGTGCAAGCGCTTGGGGTCAGCAGATGTCGGCGCCTGACCCAGGTCGTTGACCTCGGCGTTGTACACTGTCGCGTCTTGCCGGAGGACGGCGTGGCCGAAATCACCGAAGCGCGAACGACAGCGGATCTCATCGTCAGGCTCGAGTGCGCGGCCCTCGACCGTTGGGGGAAGGGTGACCCGGGAGGGTTTCTGGACCTCTACGGCAGAGACGTCACCTACTTCGACCCGCTGACCGCGCTGCGGATCGACGGGCACCAGGCCATGGCCGACTACTACCGGCCGTGGACCGGGAAGATCCAGGTCGTCCGTTACGAGATGCTGAACCCCCACGTCGTCGTCGACGGCGACATGGCCGTCCTGACCTACAACCTGGTGAACTACGTCGCTGGCGGCGACGGCGGCGAATCCGTGGGGAGCCGGTGGAATTCGACGACGGTGTTGCAGCGCCGCGGCGGTAATTGGAAGACGATTCACTCTCACTGGTCCTTCACGAGCCATCCCGCATTCCAGGCGATGACGGCCGAGGCGAGTGAGGGTATGACCGGCTGAGGAGGGACCTGTATGACCTCGCACGGCAATGTCGTCCGACTGGCGTCGATGCTGGCGCCCGTGGTCTGTCTGGCAGCGGTGCCGCCTGCCGACGGCCAGCAACCCGAAGTGGCGACGACGGTCGCCTTCACCGAAGGGCCGACGGTCGATCGCGACGGGAACGTCTATTTCACGGACATCATCAACCAGCGCATCATGAAGCTGGGCGCCGACGGCGTGCTCTCGACGTATCGCGAGAAGAGCAACGCCGCCAACGGGCTGCTGATCGATCCGCAGGGGCGGCTGATCGCGTGTGAGGGGGCGGCGTTCGAGCGGCCCGGGGTGAAGGTCACCGGAATCCCGCGGGTCACCAGGACCGACCTGAAGACCGGCGCCGTCGAGGTGCTCGCCGACAGCTACGAGGGCAAGCCCCTCATCGGCCCCAACGATGTCACCATCGACGGCCAGGGCCGGCTGTATTTCACCGAACTGAACGGGGCGGCGGTCTACCGGATTGACGGGCCGGGCAAACTGTCGCGGATTCTGGCGGCGCCGGACGTGCGCAGTCCCAATGGCATCCAGGTCTCGCCCGACGATCGGCAGCTGTACATCGTCGAGGCCAATCAGGCGCAGGGCGGCCCCGGCTGATCCGCAAGTACGACCTCCAGCCCGACGGCACCGTCCGCAACATGCGGGTGCACTACGACTTCTCGCCGGGCCGCAGCGCCGATGGCATGAGCATCGACACGCAGGGCAATCTCTATGCGTCGGCCGGGATGAACCAGCTGCGCGGGACCGCCGAGACGCTGGCTACCAAGACCGGGGTCTATGTCATCTCCCCGGAGGGCAAGCTACTCAAGTTCTTCCCGATCCCGGAGGACTACATCACCAACAACGCGTTCGGCGGTGCCGACATGAAGACCCTCTACGTGACCGCCGGCAAGACGTTGTACAAGCTGCGGACCGAGATCGCCGGCCTGCCGCGTTGACGACGACACGGCCGCCGAGTATGCCCCTTCTCTTCTCCTACGGCACGTTGCAGGAACTACCGGTCCAGCTTGCGACCTTTGGCCGCGCGCTTCGTGGCGAAGTCGACGCCCTGCCGGAGGACGAGCTGGGCGGGTGCCGATTGTCGACCCCGACGTCGTGGCGTCGAGCGGCCGGACGTACTACGACAACGCCGTGCATGCTCCGGGTCAGGGCACGCGCGTCCACGGCACGGCGTTCGAGGTCACCGACGCCGAGCTGGCCGCCGCCGACGACTACGAGCGGGACGCCGACTACATCCGCATCGCCGTCGTGCTGGCGTCGGGACACCCGGCCTGGGTCTACGTTCACCGGCCCGGCGCCGCACCGCCGCCGCCTTCTTCCGGAGCCTGAGATGACTACCGACATGGCGTTCGACCTCGACCGGGCCATCGAGGTCCTGCAGCGGACGCCGGGCGCGCTCGACGCGATGCTGCGCGGGCTCGACGAGACCTGGATCCGCGCCACCGAAGGGCCCGACACCTTCAGTCCGTTCGACAACGTCGGGCACCTCATCGACGGCGAAGAGACCGACTGGATGCCACGGGCGCGGATCATCCTCGCCCGCGGGCCGGACCCGGTCTTCGAGCCGTACCATCGCTTCCGGCATCGGGCCCGGAACGCCGGGCGCAGCCTCGCCTCGCTCCTGGACGAATTCGCGGTCCTGCGCCGGCAGGGTCTCGAGGAGTTGCGGTCGTGGCAGCTCACGGCGACCGAGCTCGACCTGCCGGGCCGTCATCCGGGCCTGGGGCCGGTCACGCTCCGGCAGCTGCTGGCCGCCTGGGTCGTGCACGACCTGGGACATATCGCCCAGGTCGCGCGCGTGCTGGCCAAGCAATACCGCGGCGCCATCGGGCCGTGGGTGCCGTATCTTCCCGTGGTCAGTGACCGACCTGCGCCGACCTCATAGAGGACCGCCATGATGGATCGACGCGACGCGCTCAAGACGCTGGCCGCCGTCGCGGTTCCGTCGCGCCTGGCGGCCGCGGCGCCGGCGGTCTCGACCGTGATCGGCACCGGCGTCGCCGGCGACTCGCGACGGCCAGGTCAACAACCCGTACGGCCTGCGATTGGTCCCGGACGGCGCGCTCTACTTCTGCGACCTCGACAACCAGCGCATCCGCCGCCTCGATCTCACGACGCGGCGCACCACGACCGTCGCCGGCAACGGCCAGCGCGGCTACGCGGGCGACGGCGGACCGGCGACGCGACGCCGCGCTCAACATGCCGCACGAGATCCAGTTCGACGCGGCCGGCCACCTCTACATCGCCGAACGCGACAGCCACGTCGTGCGCAAGGTGGATGCGAAGACCGGGCGTCATCTCGACGCTGGCTGGCACCGGCGTCGCCGGGTTCGCCGGCGACGGCGGCCCGGCGGCGGAGGCGCAGCTGCGGCAGCCGCACAGCATCGTCTTCGATGCGGCACGGGGCGGCTGCTCATCTGCGACATCGGCAACCACCGCGTGCGGCGTGTGCGATCTGGCGACCGGCACGATCGACACGTTCGGCTGGCACCGGCGAGCCGGCAGCCGACGCCAGACGGCGCGCCGCTCGCCGGCACGCCGCTGAACGGTCCGCGGACGCTGGCCTTCGACGCGGCGCGGCGACTTCTACCTGGCCCTGCGCGAGGGCAACGCCATCCTTCGCATCGACGCGCAGCGGCGCGACGCTTCACCACGTGGCCGGCACCGGCGATCAGGGCTACGCGGGCGACGGCGGCCCGGCGCGGACTGGCGACGCTAGCGGGTCCGAAGGGGCTGGCGTGGGCGCCGCGGCGCCCTGTTCGTGGCCGACACCGAGAACCACGTCGATCCGCCGGATCGATCTCGACGTCGGGCGTGATCACCACCGTGCTCGGCACGGGCCAGCGCGGCGACGGCCCGGAACCCGAGCCGCGCGCAGTGCCCGCTGGCGCGGCCGCACGGGGTTCTGGTCGACGCCCGCGGGCGTCTCTATGTGGCCGACAGCGAGGCGCACCGCATTCGGGTGCTGGAGTGACGACCTTGAAGGCAAAGACGACGAAGACCACGGCGAGGACCACACGCACGCGCGCCCGGCAGTATCGCCGCTTACGTCGCCGCGCTCCCGAAGCCGTCGCAGACCGCCGTGCGGCAGATCCTGCGCACCATCCGCCAGGCGGCGCCGGGAGCCGAAGAGCGGATCAGCTACCAGATTCCCGCCTTCACGCTCGACGGCCAGTACCCTCATCTACGTCGCCGCCTTCAAGAATCACGTCGGCGTGTATCCGGCGCCCAAGGGCGACGCCGCGTTCGATGCGATGGCGGCGCCATACCGCTCCGGCAAAGCCACGCTGCGCTTCATGCTCGACCAGCCGCTGCCGCTCGCGATCATCACCGCCGCGGTCAAGTTCCGCAAGCGGGCGATGCTCGAGCACGCGCGCAAGAAGGCGGCGGCCCGGCGGCGATGATCCTCACCGGCGAGGTGCTCGACGGCATCCGCGCCGGAGCGATCACGTGCGCGTTCCGGTGCTGGCGACGCCCGTCGGTCCGCACCGGCGGGACGCTGCTCACCGCCGCGGGGCAGCTCGAGATCCTGGCCGTCACCCGGATTGAGCGGCACGACATCTCCGATGCCGACGCGCGACGGGCCGGCTACGACTCGGCCGCGGCGGTCGTCGCCGACCTCAGCCAGCGTAGCGACGGCGCGCTCTATCGAATCGACTTCGGCCGCCTCCGCCCGGATCCGCGCGTGGCGCTCCGGGCGCAGACGGCGCTCGACCGCCGCCGAGCTCGCCCAGCTGCGGGCGCGCCTCGATTGGCTCGACGCCGCGGCGCCCGAGGGCCCGTGGACGCGACGCGCCCTCGAGGCGATTCGCAGTCACGAAGGCCTGCGGGCGGCCGACCTCTGCCGACAGGTCGGGCAGGAGCGGCTGCCGTTCAAGGTCAACGTCCGCAAGCTGAAGGCGCTGGGGCTGACCGAGAGCCTGGAGGTCGGCTACCGCCTGTCGCCGCGGGGCCACGCCGTGCTGGCGGCGTGGGACGCGGACTGAGGGGCGCAGCGGCTGGCCGGTCGTTGGCGACGCACGCGATGTACCCGGCACGGCCGTGGTCGGCATCTCAGCGGGCGAACGCACGCTCGATTGCGTGCGCACCAGGAGGAGCTGCGATGTCGTTGCCGGCCTACGCCAACAACCAGCAGAGCTTTCCGGCGATGTACGAGCAGTGGCTGGTCGGCCCGCTCTTCCGTCCGTGGGCCGAGGTGCTGCTCGATCGCCTGAGCCCGGCAGCCGGCGACCGGGTGCTCGACATCGCCTGCGGCACCGGCATCGTGGCGCGGCTCGCCCACGAGCGGGTCGGCCCCGGCGGCGCGGTCGTCGGCGTGGATGTCAGTCCCGGCATGCTGGAGGTGGCGCGGGCGGTGGCGCCGGCCATCACCTGGCGCGACGGCAGCGCCCTCGACCTGCCGCTCGCCGAGGGCGAGCGTTTCGACGTGGTGACCTGTCAGCAGGGCCTGCAATTCTTCCCGGATCGTCCGGCGGCGGCGCGGCAGATGCGCCGGGCGCTGGCCCCCGGCGGCCGGCTCGGGGTCGCCACGTGGCGCCCGGCCGAGGAAATCCCGATATTCACCCGGCTGCAGGCGGTCGCCGAGCGCCACCTCGGTCCGATCGTCGATCAACGCCACGCCTTCGGCGACGGCGGCCAGCTCGCCGCCCTGCTGGAGGCCGCCGGCATCCGTGACGTCGCCGTCGAGACGGTCACGCGTCCGCTGCGCTTCGACGACGGCGCGATGTTCGTGCGGTTGAACACGATGGCGCTGGTCGGGATGTCGGCCGCGGCCAAGGCGATGAGCGACGAGGCCCGCGCTGCCACCGTGACCGCCGTCATCGCGCGACAGCGCGGAGGTGCTCGCGGCGTTCAGCGACGGCGCCGCGGCGGTCTTCGCCGTCAGTAGTAACGTAGCTATCGGACGCGGCTGACGCCGCGCCACACTGGAGGTCCCATGCTGCTCGTTCGCGAAGTGTTCACCGCCAAGCCCGGACAGGCATCGAAGCTCGCGCGGCATGTTGAAGGAAGCCAACGCCGCCTACCCGGCGATGAAGGCGCGCATCCTCACCGACTACGTGGCCGACTTCAACACCGTGGTCTTCGAGACCGAGGTGGCCGACATGGCGGAGTTCGACGGTCACATGCGCGAGTACATGGACAACACGGCGCTGCGCGAGAAGCTGCGCGGCTACACCGAGTTGTGGCACACCGGCCGCCGCGAGGTCTATCGCGTCGTCTGACCCGCGACGGCGCCCACGGCCTGGGCGGCGAACACGCGCCAGCTCTGGCCGTCGGCGGCGAGCGCGTGGCTGCCGCGATTGTCGAAGAAGAGGCCGGCGCCGGCGACCAGGTCCTTCACCGTCCGCGAGACCAGCACTTCGCCGTCCGGCGCCAGCCGGCCGAGCGCCGCGGCCATCGCCAGCGCCGGGCCGCGCAGGTTCGCGCCGTCGTCGCTGCACTCGCCGGTGTGGAGCCCAGCGCGCGCCGTCAACCCGTAGCGCGGGGCGGCGGCGGCCAGCGACGCCGCGCAGCGGATGGCCCGCGCCGGTCCGTCGAAGGCGGCGGTCAGGCCCTCGTCGCAGCGATCCAGCCATCGGCCGCGGAACCACTCGATCTCGCGACGGGCGTGTGCGTCGAAGGCGTCGCGCGTCGGCCGCTGGCCGTCGCGCGGGGCCACGCGGGTGCTGAGAATCGTCGCCAGCACGCGGTCGGAGACGCCGTCGTGCGGCAAGCGGTCCAGGAACGGCTCGATGACGTCGAGCATCGCGTCCTGATCGCCGACGAACGGCAGGTGGTCGTTGCCCGGCAGCTCGACGAACGTGGCGCCGGGGATACGCTCGGCCATGTAGCGCCCTTGCTCGACCGTGAGGCACTGGTCGTCGGTCCGGTGCAGCACCAGCGTCGGCACCCGGATGGCCGGCAGGACGTGACGGACGTCGATCTCGGCGTTCATCTGGGTGAGCGTCAGCACCGCCCCGGGGCTGGCGCCCATCCGCAGGTACGTGCTCCACCAGTCGCGGAACGCCTGGTCGTCGGCCCGGCTCGGCGCCCGGATCCCGATCCCGACCGGGCCGCCCCAGCCGGTGCGGATCTCCTCGAGGAAACGTTCGTGCGCCGCGCGCGTCGGCCCCCAGGGGTAGTCGGGCGCCCACAGCCGGCGCGCGTACGTGCCGATCATCACCAGGCCGAGCGTGCGCGCCGGATACGTCGTCGCGAACAGGCTGCACAGCGGTCCGCCCTCCGAGACGCCCATCAGCGCCGCCCGTTCCGATCCGACCGCTTCCATCACCGCGCGGACGTCGTCCATGCGCTGTTCCAGCGTCGGCAGATCGCTGACCCGGTCCGACAAGCCGGTGCCCCGCTTGTCGAAGAGGATGAGCCGCGAGAACGACGCCAGCCGGGTCAGGAAGCGCGCAAAGGCCGGCTCGCGCCAGAAGTAGTCGAGGTGCGAGACCCAGCCCATCACGAAGACGAGGTCGATCGGCCCGTCGCCGAGCACCTGATAGGCGATGCTGACGTCGCCGCTGCGGGCGTAGTGGGTCGGCGGCGGCACGACGGCGGTGGCCGGCATCGCGGCGAGTGCGCCGATCGGCGCCGCGTCGCCCTCGTGCACGAGCGGCGCGTCGGCCCGCGGCGAGGTCACCAGCGTGACCGGGGCCACGAAGCGGTAGCCGCGGCGATGCGCGGTCTGGATGAAGACCGGTGTCTGCGGATCGTCGCCGAGGGCCTTGCGGATCTCGCGGATGCAGACCTTGAGCGCGGCGTCGCCGACGAACACGCCGGGCCACACGACGTCGAGGAATTCGTCCTTGGTCACCAGCCGGCCGGCGTGCCGGGCCAGGTGATGCAGCACGCTGAACGCCTTCGGCGTCAGCGACACCGGCATGCCGTCACGCTCGAGCGTGGCGTTCTGCACGTCGAGACGGAAGGGCCCGAAGACCAGAGTGGGAGTGTCGTTCATGGCAGGGTCGGTCCGCCGAGGACGTGCGGACACCCCCGGCCGCAATCTACCTCAGGTCGAGGGCGGCAAGGCACGGGCGGCGCGGCGGAGCCGATCGCTTTCGGCGACGAGCAGCGCCACCAGCTCATCCGCCGAGTCGAAGTGCGACGCCTCGCCGGTGGCGGCATGGGTGAGGCGTCCGGCCAGGGCGGCGCCGCCCGACGCGGCCTCGCGGAGCTGCACCGTGAAGACCCGGCTGAGTTCGGCCGGGTCGAAGGGGCGGTCGTCGCGCGGACGGATGGGGGGCGTCATACGTCGCAACGACTAGGCGCAGCGGCAGAGGGCGCCGCCGACGAGGCTCCCCAGTCCGGTGCCAGGCACTGAACGCTGTTCAGGGCCTGGCACCCTGAAACCGGGGAGACCAAAGACGTCGTCGAGGTGCAGAATCTGCAGCACCCGGTGTACCCGTGGCGCCGCCGCCTCGATGGTGACCGGCACGCCGTGCCGTCCGGCGCTCTGGCGCAGCCGCAGCAGCGCCCCGACTCCGCCGGCGTCGATGGCGGTCACGCCGGCCAGGTTCACGACCACCCGCGACGCGCCGCGCCAGTCACGCGACGTCTGCCAGGCCGGATGGCCGGCGCCGACGCCCACCACCAACCGCCCGACGGCACGCAGCGCCGTCATGCCGCTCGTATGCCGACCTTCCACGCCGAACGCCGGCGTGCCTGTCTCGATCACCGTCTCCATCACACTCCTCGCCAATCTCATTGCCGGTCGCTGCCTGCGCCGCCCGCCAGGGCGGCGACGAACCGCGCGATGTCTCCGGCCACGCGCGCCGGATCTTCCCAGTGCATCGCGTGGCCGAGGCCGGCGTAGTCGACCACCCGCGCCGCCGGCATCGCCGCGGCGTGGCGGTCGCGTTCCTGCCGGGTGACGAACGAGTCCTTCTCGCCCCAGACGATGAGCGACGGCGCCGTGATCCGGCCGAGGTCGGCCGAGAAGTCCGTGTCGATGAACTCGCGGAAGGTGGCCTGCCACACCCGCGCTGGCACCTTCAGGCTCTCGGCGACGAACGTGTCGAGCTGGGCGGGCGGAATGGGCCGGGCCAACGTGCTCTCCTGGAACCCGCGCGCGAACGCCGGATCCACCGGATCGGTCAGCGTCCTCAGGGCCTCGTCCCACATCGCCTGTACGCCGGGATGGCCCTTGATCGTGGCGAACGTGCCGAGCAGGACCAAGCCGCGCGTCCGCGCCCGGATAGTCGAGCGCGAACCGCTGGGCGACCAGGCCGCCCATCGAGTGCCCGACGATCACCGCCGACGGGATCTCGAGGGCGTCGAGCAACGCCGCGACATCCGACGAGAAGTCGGTGTAGCGATAGTCGTCGGGCCGGCTGGAACCGCCGTGCCCGCGCTGGGTGACGGCAATCGCCCGGATCGACGCCGGCAGGTGCGGCAGCATCGGCTCGAACGAGCGCCACGAGTCGGTGACGCCGTGCAGGAAGATCACCGGCGTGCCCTTGGGATCGCCGTGTTCGACGTACTCGAGGGTGACGCCGGTGGCGAGGGTCAGCCTCGCCACCGTCATCGCCACGACCGCCATCGTCATTGCTTTGCCCCCGCGTCCGCAGTCGCCATCGGCGCCCGCCCGAACCGCGACCCCGGCAGCGTGACGTCGGCGCGGGCCAGCGCCGCCTTGCGGCGACCCTCGACGATCTCGGCCTGCGCGTCCTTCTTCTGCGCGCGCAGTGCCTGCACCAGTCCGCTCAGCGCCCAGCCGTTCTCACGGTTGCGCTTCAGGTCTTCCCAGTAGACGGTTTCGGCTTCGGCCGGCCGTCCGGCTTCGAGCAGGATCGCGCCGAGCGTGTGCCGCGGCGGGAACGCCCACTCCGAGGGCTCGGTGTAAACCAGCGCGTCCTCGAGTCGCACGGCCTGCTCGAGCATGGGCGATCGCCTTGTCGAACTCGCCCTTGGCGGCCGCAATCTCGCCGCCCAGCACCGCCGGCGCGACGCTGAGGATCGCGCGCCCGGTGTTGGGCGAGAAGTTCGGGTTGTCGAGCGACGGATGCGCCAGCATCGGCGTCAGCGTCGCCAGCTCCTTCTCGGCCTCGGCGACCTTGCCGGTGGCCACCAGCGCCATGCCGCGCGAGAAGTGCCACGCCACCGTCAGGAACATGTTGGTGCTGGGCGGCGCCGGTTCCTTCAGCACCTCGCTCCAGCGGCCGAAGCGGACGTTGGCCCAGTACGGCGTCACCCGGAAGCCGGCGACCAGCGGCAGCTCGGCCAGCACCGTGTCGGGAATCTTCGCCGCCACCTTCTTGGCCGGCGTCGATGGCGGCGGCCGACTGCGCATCGGCGGTCGCCGCGAACCACAGGAAGTGGATGTTGTGCGGGTAGTAGGCCATCGGATACAGCCCCTGCGCCCGGCACTGCGTGATGTAGTCCTCGTCGGCGGCGATCGCCAGCTGGTTGCTCTTCATCGCATCGGCGTAGCGGCCGACGCGCTGGTAGATGTGCGAGGCCATGTGCACCATGTGGCCGGCCGCCGGCATCAGCGGCATCAGCGTGTCGGCGGCCTTCTCGGCGCGCTCGGGCGTCGTCGTCGCCTCGACCAGGTGGATGAGCATGTGCAGTTCGCGCCGGGGTGCTTGGGATTGCGGCGCAGCACGTCCTCGGTGAGCGCCACCACTTCGGCGTGCCTTCGTGGGCCTGCCGTCGGGCATCCAGTAGCCCCACGGCCGCAGATCCATCATCGACTCGACGTAGAGCATGGCGATGTCGAGGTCGGCGGGGAACTGCTTGTGGACCGCGCGCATCGCGTCGGCGTAGGCCTCGTCGTTGGCCGAGCGGTGGTCGGCGCTGCCCGAGTAGCGCTTGGCCAGCGCGTCGATGAGCGCGCGCTCGCGCGGCGTGGCCCGGCCCTTGAGCGACTGCGCCTTCTGGATGAGCTCGTAGGCGTGCGGCTCCTCGTTGGGCTCCATCACCGCGTTGATGTTCGGGCCGAGCACCAGCGCCTGGCCCCAATAGGCGACGGCCAGGTTCGGGTCGAGCCGCGCCGCCTCGCGAAACGCCCGCCGCGCCTCGGCGTGGTTGAAGGCGTAGGCCAGGTTCAGTCCCTGGTTGATGAAGCGCTGCACGGCCGGCTTGGTCGTGCTGACCGGGAACGTGTGGGTGCCCAGGTTCTGCAGCCGCGGCGCCAGTTCGCCGTTGGGACCCGGCTGGTTGGCCTGGGGAGCCGACTCGTAGTGCTTGTGGGTGGCGGCGGCCGGCTGAGCGACCTGCGCGGCGGCCCAGGGACCACTCACCAGCGAAATGGCGCCTGCGACGAGTGCGATCCGAGGGAACTTCACGATCATGACCTGACCTCCTGGCATTTCGAACAATCCCGGGGAGGAGTGTAGCGACCCCTCCCCGGCCAACTCATGAGGGAATGGTAAAAACTCAGATGTTCAGGGTTCGGTGTTGGATACGACTACCCATTTGATGGCGTTGCGGCGCCGGGAGCCGTCGGCGAAGCCCGCCTCCACCTGGAGGACGTGGTCCCCGGCGCCCAGCAGATTGCCCGGCAGCGGGCACCGGAAGGTGGCGCCGCCCGCGGTCAGCGTGCCCCCCTGAATGCAGCCGAGGAAGAATCCGGTCACGTCGGCCCCGTCGTAGAGGAACCGGCCGGAGACGATGGGGGAGGTCCATCCGGCCAGCCCGACCACCAGGTCGAACCGTCCTGTACGGAATAGCGTCGTAGACCCCGGGGAGAGCGTCAGCCCGGCCGTAGCCACCGGCTCGGCATAGATGAAGTCGTCCATCGCCACCGCGTCGAGCGCCGCCGTCTCGTTCGGGCCGAGCGCCACGTTGCCGCTGATGATCCGGACCCGGCCGACCAGCTCCCCGGCGTTGAACCAGACACCCAGGAACGAGAACGTCTCATCGCCGGTCGCGGCCGGCACGGCCCGCTCGTAAAGCAGCACGCCGTCGGGGGTATAGAACTGCAGCCGCGTGGCTCCGGCGATGTCGACGTCGGTGAAGACGGCGCCGAAGCCGCTCAGGCGGCCGGCAATCGTCGTGTCGCCGGCCAGGTGGAATACCACGTCCGTGACGTTGCTGTTCAGCGCCGAGAAGATCCGTGCGCCGCTGAAAGCCGCGAACAGGTTCGCATAGGTGGCGTTCAGCTCGCCGAATTCGGGCGACGGCTGGCCGCTGATCGCGAGGGCGGAGCCGGGCGTGAAGAACGACGCGCCCCGGGCCGCAAAGCGAATCATCGGAATCGGATCGATGGTCAGGTTCGCCGCGCTGCCGCCGCCGTCCCAGTTGATCTCGCGGCGTCCCGCGACCTGGGGTCCGACCGCCGGGGCCGTTGTTCGCCCCCAGGTCGGCCCGGAACTGGTCGACCGCGGCCTGAATCGCCGCCGCATTGGCCCCCGACGCCTCGCGCACGACCGGACCGGCCACCGCCGGTGCCACGCCGAGCGCTCCCGCCATCACACACATTGCCAGGGCTTTCATCACGTCGATCTCCATGTCGCACAAGGTTGCCGGTGTCCCGGGGCGGGGCGAGGGGGAGCCACCGTCCCGGAGTTGACGGCGCCCAAGGTACGGTGGCGAGGCCGGAGCAGTCCTCAGCGTTCGGTTACCGCACGGTGCAAATTCCGTAAGCGCTGGGCACACGCGATCATCACCGCGCTCTCAGGACATCCGGCGTGCCGACCCCTAGGCTCGGAGCCCATGACGATTGCCATGACTCGAGCCGGCCGCCTGGGCCTGGCCTTGACCACCTGGTGCCTCCTGGCGATTCCCGTCGCCGGGGCCTCGACCCCGTCGATCGGCCACGTCGTGCCGAACGACAACCGCCGCGCCGCCGGCGTGCCCGGCAGCGCCGGCACGCTGACGCTCGCCCTGCGTGCCGCGCGCGGCCGTTGGCAGCCCGGAGGCCCCCAGGGGCCGTCGCTGACCATCGAGGCGCTCGGCGAAGTGGGGCAGGCGCTGACCGTGCCCGCCCCCCTGCTACGCGTGACCGAGGGCACGACGCTGGTGGTGTCGGTGGCCAACGAGCTGGATGCGCCCCTGCGCGTGCACGGGTTGTGCACGCGTGATGGGTCGCCGTGCGCGCCCCTCGACGTGCCGGCCGCCGCGACGCGCGAGGTGCGCTTCGCCGCCGGCCGCGCCGGCACGTATCACTACTGGGCGACCACGCTCGGCGCCCCGGTGCCATTCCGCGAGCTCGGCGGCGCCTTCGTCGTCGACCCGTCCGGCGCGGATCCCGGCGCGGATCGCCTGCTCGTCATCACCGAGTGGTCGAGCCTGACGCCCGCCCGGCTCGGGCAGATCTTCGCGGCCGACGACGTCGGCGAAGCGTTCATCGCCGCACAGCCGAGCGTGGCGTTCATGGTCAACGGCCTGGGGTGGCCGGCCACCGAGCGGCTGACCTATCGCCGCGGCGAGCCGGTGCGCTGGCGGGTCGTCAACCTCAGCTCGCAGCCGCATCCGATGCACCTCCACGGCTTCCATTTCGAGGTCGAGCGCCTCGGCAACGGGCTGGTGGACCGGCCCCTCGAGGCCGGGCGGCCGCGCCGTGTCGTCACGCAGCTGGTGCCGCCCGGGGGCACACTGACGATGGGGTGGACGCCCGAGCGCGTCGGCAACTGGCTGTTCCATTGCCATCTGATGGAACACGTCTCACCGGAGCGCCGGCTGCCGGGCGAGCGTCGCAGCGGCGACCACCACGAGCACCACGAGCAAGGCGACGGCTCGCTCGGCATGTCGGGACTGGTCGTCGGCGTCACCGTGGCCGGCGCCGAGGCGGACGACCCGGCCGAGCCGGCCACGGCGCCGGTGCGCCGGCTCACCTTGCAGATGCACGAGGCGTCGCCCGATGTCGAGGGCCGGCCGGTGGCCGGCTTCGCGCTGCGTGACGGCGACGCCGCGTCCGGCGCGGCCTCGTCACCGGGGCCGACGGTCGTGCTGCGGCGCGGCGAGCCGGTCGAGATCACCCTCGAGAACCACATGACGGAGGCGACCGCCATCCACTGGCACGGCATGGAGCTCGCGAGCTACTACGACGGCGTGCACGGTTATAGCGGCGTCGGTCCGCGCCAGACCCCGATCATCGCCGCCGGTGACCAGTTCGTCGTCCGCTTCACTCCGCCGCGCGCCGGCACGTTCATCTACCACACGCACCTGCACGACCATCGACAGCTCTCGGCCGGCCTCTACGGCGCGATGGTGGTGGTCGAGCCGGGCGAGACGTTCGACGAGGCCACCGACCACGTCCTCGTCCTCGGCCGCAGCGGCATCACCAGCGGCGCCCTGGCCATTCCCGACGGCGCGACCCCGGCCGTGCTCAACGGCCAGCGTGCGCCGCGCTTCGTCTGGGCGGCGGGGCAGCGGCATCGGGTCCGCATCGTGAACATCACCCCCGACAATCTCTTCGACGTGTCGCTCCACACCGCCGGCGGCGTCGCGCAGTGGATGCTGATCGCCAAGGACGGGGCCGCGCTGCCCAAGGAGGCCTGCGCGCCGGTGCCGGCCCGCCAGACCATCGCCGTCGGCGAGACCTACGACTACGAGCTCGACCTGCCACCTGGCCGGCGCAACTACTGGTTCGAGGTCCGCACGCCGGCGGGCCGCTGGCAGCTGCAGGCGCACGTCATCGCGAAATAGCTCGCCGCCGGGCGGCGGGCGACCCCTCGAGGGCCCCGCCGACGGCGGCCGTCCCTCCGGCGGTCCCTCGGGATGCCCGGCCCGGAGTGGCCCCCCGCCGCCCATCCTGTGTATCCTTCAGCCATCCCATGACGTCACGACGTGCTGCCGCCCTCCTGGTCGTGCTGGTCACGGCGGGCTGCCGCAGCGCCGGCGGCGGTACCGCCAGCACCCCCATCGTCCAACCGGGCGCGCCCGGCGAGAGCAACCGCGTGCTCACGCCCGCGGCCGCCTCCGACCTGTCGAAGGTGCAGGCGACGCCCGCCGACGTGAAGTTCATGCAGGGCATGATCGGCCACCACGCCCAGGCCATCGAGATGACCGACCTCATCGCGTCGCGCACCTCGCGCGAGCAGATGAAGTTGCTCGGCCAGCGCATCGCCGTCTCGCAGGCCGACGAGATGAACATGATGCGCACGTGGCTCAAGGCCCGCGGCCAGGAGGTGCCGGCCGAGCACGCGCACCACATGCCGGGCGGCATGATGCCGGGCATGCTCACGCCCGAGCAGATGGCCGAGCTCACCGCGGCCACCGGCGAAGCCTTCGACAAGCTGTTCCTGCGCTACATGATTCAGCACCATGAGGGCGCGCTGGCGATGGTCGACGATCTCTTCAAGACCCCCGGCGCCGGCCAGGAGGGCGACATCAACGCCTTCGCCGCCGACGTCGACTCCGATCAGCGCATGGAGATCGATCGCATGCGCGCCCTGCTCGGCCCCCAATGATCGCCATCGGCGGCCGCCCATTCGTCAAGCCAAAGGACTCATCGATGAAATCCGACCTCACCCCGACCCGTGGGCCGCGCCGCGGCGCGCTGATGCTGTGGAGCGTGGCCGCGGCGGCGGCCGTCGCCATCGGCGCGCTGGCCGGGGCGTCCAGCGTCGTCTCGGCCACCGCCGAGCAGCCGTCGGACCGCAAGGCGAGCACCACCGACCCGCGCGTCGGGCTGAAGCCGGGACGGACCGACGCCGGCGTCGCCGCCAAGAACATGATCCTGATCTCGAGCATGGGCAAGCCCGCCGGGTTCTTCGATCCCAAGAGTCCCGCCGGTGAGGTGACGCCGGCCGAGGCGCCGGCCGGCACGGCGGCTGCCGCGCCTGCGCCCGCACCCGCTCGAGCCCCGCACGCGCCGCTCCGACCCCGGCGGCCGGCTGGCGCCGCGCCGGCGGCCCCGGCCGTGCCGGCCGGCGGCGGCAACTTCCTCGCCTTCGCCAACTCCGACCTGGCGTTCAAGGGCGTCAACGTCGTGATGGGCAACTTCCACGGCTTCAACACCTACAACGTCGAGGACGCCAAGCGGCCCAAGCTGGTGGCCTCGATCGCCTGCCCGGGCGGCCAGGGCGACGTCTCGATCTACGGCAACCTGCTGTTCATGTCGGTCGAGCAGACCCGCGGCCGCGTCGACTGCGGCACCCAGGGCGTGGCCGCCACCGTCAGCGCCGAGCGCTTCCGCGGCGTGCGCATCTTCGACATCACCGACCTCAAGAACCCGAAGCAGGTCGCCGCGGTGCAGACCTGCCGCGGCTCGCACACGCACACGCTGGTGCCGGCCAAGAACGACCCGAACAACATCTACGTCTACGGCTCGGGCACCGGCAACGTGCGCTCGGGCGAGGAGCTGGCCGGCTGCTCGGGGCTGAAGCCGGACGAGGATCCGAACACCGCGCTGTTCAGCATCGACGTGATCAAGGTGCCGCTGAAGAATCCTGAGAAGGCGGCGATCGTCGCCCGGCCGCGCATCTTCGCCGACGCGACCACCGGCGCGATCGCCGGCCTGTGGGCCGGCGGCGACCACGGTCCCGGCACCCAGCGCACCAGCACGACCAACCAGTGCCACGACATCACGGTCATGCCCGAGGCCGGCCTGGCGGCCGGCGCCTGTTCGGGCAACGGCATCCTGATGGACATCTCGAACCCCGAGCAGCCGGTGCGGCTCGACCACGTCGCCGACAAGAACTTCGCCTACTGGCACTCGGCGACGTTCAACAACGACGGCACCAAGGTGATCTTCACCGACGAGTGGGGCGGCGGCACCCGGCCGCGCTGCCGGGCCAGCGACTCGCTCAACTGGGGCGCCGACGCGATCTTCGACGTCGTCGACAAGAAGCTCCAGTTCAAGAGCTACTACAAGATGCCGGCGGCGCAGACCGACACCGAGAACTGCGTCGCGCACAACGGGTCGCTGGTGCCGGTGCCGGGCCGCGACATCATGGTGCAGGGCTGGTACCAGGGCGGCATCTCGGTCTTCGACTTCACCGACTCGGCCAATCCGGTCGAGATCGCCTACTTCGACCGCGGCCCGATCGACCCCAAGAACCTCATCACCGGCGGCTACTGGTCGGCGTATTGGTACAACGGCAACATCTACGGCGCCGAGATCGCCCGCGGCATCGACGTGTTCCGCCTCCAGCCGAGCGAGTACCTGAGTGAGAACGAGCTGGCCGCCGCCAACCTGGTGCGCTTCGAAGAGTTCAACTCGCAGCAGCAGCCGAAGGTCACCTGGCCGCCGAGCTTCGTCGTCGCCAAGGCGTATCTCGATCAGATGACCCGGGCCAAGACCATCGACCCGACCCGGGCCGCGGCCCTCACGGCGGCGCTCGATCGCGGCGACACGCGGGCCGGCCGCGCCGCCGCGACGCTCGACGAGCTCGACAAGATGGCCGGGCAGCTCGAGACCGACGCCGCGGCGCCCGGAGCCAAGGACGCGGCGCGCCTCAAGGCGATGGCCGCGGCGATCAAGGCGCGCACTGCAAGGCTACGCTAACGCTTGCAGCGCGCTTGACGGTACGTAGGGCAGCACTTTAGTGCTGCCTCGAGACGTAGGGCAGCACTTTAGTGCTGCCCAGAGGCGGAGCAGCTGCCTCGAGGCAGAGCTAAAGCTCTGCCCTACGCGTAACACGGTTGGGGAGAACGATGATGCGCATGCGACTGGCACTCGGCGGCGTGTTGGCGATGGCGATGGGCGCGGTACTGGTGCAGGCGCAGCAGAAGCCGGCCGCGCCCGACGACCCGCGCATCGGGCTCAAGCCGGGCCATACCGATGCCGGCGTGGCGGCGCGCCACATGGAGCTGGTGTCGAACCTGCCCAAGCCGCCGGGGTTCTTCGATCCCAAGGCGCCGGCCGGTTCGGTGACGCCGCCCGAACGTCCCGAAGGAGCGCCGCCCGAGCCGCCGCCCGATCCCAAGGCGCCGCCGCCGCCCCCGCCGGTCGGCTCGGGGTTCACCAACTCCGACCTCGCCTTCAAGGGCATCCACGCCGTGGTCGGCAACTACCACGGCTTCAACACCTACGACGTCGAGAACGCGCGGCGCCCCAAGCTGGTGGCGTCGATCGTCTGCCCGGGCGGCCAGGGCGACGTCTCGATCTACGGCCACCTGCTGTTCATGTCGGTCGAGCAGACCCGCGGCCGGCTCGACTGCGGCGTGCAGGGCGTGACCGCGCCGGTCAGCGTCGAGCGCTTCCGCGGCATTCGCATCTTCGACATCACCAACCTGAAGAATCCCAAGCAGGTCGCGGCCATCCAGACCTGCCGCGGCTCGCACACCCACACGCTGGTGCCGGCCAAGAACGACCCCGACAACATCTATCTCTACGGCTCGGGCACCAGCACGGTCCGTTCGGGTGAAGAGCTCGCCGGCTGCTCAGGACTCAAGCCCGACGAGGATCCGAACACCGCGCTCTTCAGCATCGACGTGATCAAGGTGCCGCTGAAGAACCCGGAGAAGGCGGCGATCGTCAACCGGCCGCGCATCTTCGCCGACGCCACCACCGGCGCCATCGCCGGCCTGTGGGCGGGCGGCAACCACGGCGAGGGCACGCAGAAGACCAACCAGACCAACCAGTGCCACGACATCACGGTCTACTCGGAGATCGGGCTGGCGGCCGGCGCCTGCTCGGGCAACGGCATCCTGATGGACATCTCCGATCCGATGAACCCGAAGCGGCTCGACTACGTGGCCGACAAGGGCTTCGCCTACTGGCACTCGGCGACGTTCAACAACGACGGCACCAAGGTGGTCTTCACCGACGAGTGGGGCGGAGGCTCGCGGCCGCGCTGCCGTGCGACCGACCCGCTGACCTGGGGCGCCGACGCGATCTACGACATCGTCGACAAGAAGCTGGTGCACAAGGGCTACTACAAGATGCCGGCGCCGCAGACCGACACCGAGAACTGCGTTGCCCACAACGGCTCGCTCATCCCGGTGCCCGGCCGCGACCTCATGGTGCAGTCGTGGTACCAGGGCGGCGTGTCGGTGTTCGACTTCACCGATTCGGCCAACCCGGTCGAGATTGCGTTCTTCGACCGCGGCCCGATCAACCCCAAGGAGCTGGTGACTGGCGGCTACTGGTCGTCGTATTGGTACAACGGGTTCATCTACGGCGCCGAGATCTCGCGCGGCATCGACGTGTTCCGGCTGCTGCCGAGCGAGTACCTGAGCGAGAACGAGATCGCTGCCGCCACGCTGGTGCGGTTCGAGGAGTTCAACTCGCAGAACCAGCCGCGCTATGTCTGGCCGCCGAGCTTCGTCGTCGCCAAGGCCTACCTCGATCAGCTGGAGCGCAACAAGACCATCGACCCGGCGCGGGGCAAGGCGCTGCGCGCCGCCCTCGACAAGGGCGATGCGCGTCGCTCACCGGTGCTCGACGAGCTCGACAAGATGGCTGCCGACCTCGAACGCGACGCGGCGGTACCCGGCGCCGCCGACGCCAGGCGCTACAAGGGGATGGCCGAGGCGATCAAGGCGCGGACGGCGCGCTTGCGTTAAGGGCAGGGACCGGGGACCAGGGACCAGGGAACGGGAGAGCAACGATGCGGTAGCACGTAGGGCAGCACTTTAGTGCTGCCTCAGATCGGCGCTCTAGAACCAGCCCGCGATGAGCGGGTAGCCCCAGACGAGGCCGAGGTACCCGTCGACACACTGCCGACCGCGAGTGAGAGACTGCGCGCGACCCAGGGATGGGCCGCGACTCTGGCGAGCGGCCAGCCGACCAGTCCCGAGAGCACGGCCATGCCCACGGTGGTACCGGCCCCGAACAGTGCCAGATACGTGAGCCGGGCCAGCGTCGAGGGGAGTGTGGTCACCACCAGCGCGGTGAGCGCGCCGCTTCCGGCCAGCCCGTGCACGGCGCCCACCAGGAGCGGTCGCGCGAACGTCCATCCGCCGAAGTCGGCCGGGCGCACCTGGCTGGGTGAGGCATGGGAGTGCGTTGGACCGGTAGGCCCTCGATACACGCCGTGATGGATCGCGCGCACGCCGAAGCCCACCAGCAACAGGATCACGCCCAGCTCGAACGCCTCGGCCGCGCCGGCGGGCATCTCGGCCCGCCACACGACCAGCACGGCGCCAGCCGCCAGCAACGTGAGCGTGTGCCCGAGTCCCCAGCAGGCGCCGAGCCACGCCGCCTTGGCACTGCTGCGTTCGCCCGTGACGAGGGTCGACACCGCGGCGAGATGATCCGGTTCGAGCGCGTGCCGCATGCCGAGCAGCGATCCCAGGCCGGCACTGGCCAGCCAGCCCACTTGCGGGACCACTACCTGCCCGTCGCCAGGGATGGCCTGTCGAATGAGCCAGGTCGCCGCGCCCGTGATCGCGAGCCCGAGCAGAAGCCAGCGCGCTGCGGCAGTGGCCGGCGGTGGCCGCAGTTCGACCGGTCGGCCGTGCGGAGTGTTGCGGTAGGCGTCGACCCAGGCATCCTTTCGCGTCCGCAGCGCGATCGGATCGGCCAGGCCCTTGGCGGTGACCAGGCGCTCCAGGGCGGCCAGCCAGTGCTCGTAGTAGCGAGTGCCGTCGTCGGGCTCGCCACGCGCGGCGGCCGCGCGCAGTTCGTCCGCCAGCGTCGCCGCCCACTCCGGCCAGGTGAAATGGCCCCGTTCCGACAGCGTGACCGCGAGGGCGAACGCCTGCGCCTGCCACGGCTCGGCGAACACCGGCCCGCCATCGTCGCGCGGCAACCGGAGGGCCGCCAGGCCCTCCGCCTGCAGCAACCGGTCAGGCTGGCTCGAGGTGGTCATCCCACAAGTCGAGTTGGACGGAGTCGCGCGGCGAGGCTTGGACGCCCCACAATTCGCGGGCGGCAAAGCGCACCGAGTAGACGTGCTGACGGTGCTCGCCCAGGAAGTGCGCGTTGGTGTCGGCGAAGATGTAGACGCCGTGGTCGCGGGTGATGACCCCGACCTTGCCGCGCGCGTAGCGCGGCAGGCGCGTGTGTCCGGTCGGGTGCATATTACGAGCGCGGACGCGCTGGTCCACCGTAAAGCGCGGCCGAACGGCCGGATCGTGGCTCGAGGCGATGCCGCGATTCACCACACGCGCGGCCGAGGCGAGTGTGAAGGGCGGTGTGGCCCGCGTGGCGCCGGCCGCCGGCGTGCCGGTGGCCGCCTCCTCCTTCGTCACCAGCCCGTACTCCACCACCTGCGCCTCGAGCCGCACCAGCCAGCGTTCGTAGTAGCTCATGCGGAGGTAGTCGACCGCCGGCAGCCGCTCGATCGCGTGCCGGCCGACGTCGATGTTCCATTTACGCCACGCTGCCAAGGCCCGGTTGAGCGCCCAGACGCGCCCCTCCCACGGTTCGTGGAAGACCGGCTCGTCTCGCTCGTAATGCACGGCGCCCAGGCCGTGCTGACCGCCCATGTCGTGGACGCCGTTCATGGCCGGCCTCCCGACGCCGGCAGCGCGACGCGCGCGACGCCGACCATCGAATCGCGCGTGACGAGCGCGGCCAGCGCCTCTTCGCTCAGCCCGTCGCTTCCGGCCGGACGCTCGGGCAGCACGATGTAGCGGAGCTCCGCGGTGCTGTCCCAGACGCGGACCTCACGTCCTCTGGCAGGTCGCGTGCCGAACTCGGCCAGCACGCCGCGCGGATCGATGACCGCGCGCGACCGGTAGGGCGCCGACTTGTACCAGACCGGCGGCAGACCGAGGACCGGCCACGGGTAGCAGGAGCACAAGGTGCAGACGATCAGGTTGTGCACCGCCGGCGTGTTCTCGACCACGACCATGTGTTCGCCCTGGCCGCTGGTGTACCCGAGCTCGGCGATCGCCGCGGGCGCGTTGTCGAGCAGACGCTTCTTGTAGGCCGGGTCGACCCAGGCGCGGGCGATCACCGGGCGCCGTTCGCGGACCGACCTTGTGTTCCATGGTGTCGATGACCGCGTCGAGCGCCGCCGGATCGACGAGCCCCTTGTCGACCAGCAGCGATTCGAGCGACTTGACCCGGAGGGCGAGATCCGAGGGCACGGCCTGATGGTTCTGGTCCTGGCGTTGTCCCATGGCCGCCACGGGCTGGGGCGTGGCGGCGGCCCCAGCCGCCGTCATCGCCGTCCTCAGGAAGGTGCGTCGGGTTTCGTCCATCGGAGACTCCGTGGCCTGCAACCGCTCGAGGCGTCCAGCGCGACTTCGATGACGATGGCGATAATACTCCGAAGATCCCGCCGCCCCGCTCGAGGCTCGGCGCCTTAGTTGGCGACGACCTTCGCCGCCGTCGGCCACGCGCCGTCGAGGAACGTGGCGACGGCCTCGAGCACCTCGTCGCGCAGCTCGATCCAGGGCGCGTGCGCCACACCGTCGAGGGTCAGGAGCCGCGCGTTCGGCAGCCGTGTGGCCCACGCCCGACCTCCGGCATGGGGCGCGCTGCGATTGGCCGTACCGTGCACCACGAGCACCGGGCAGGCCACACGCGCGAGATCCCGATCGAAGGGGGCCGCCTTGCGAAGCGACGGCTCGACATGGGCGGTCCAGTAGCTGAGGAAGGCGCGCTCGTTCGGCGAATCACAACGGCCCCAGTGCCGGACCGCCGCGGCGCGAGCGGGATCGGCGACGTAGATCTCGGCGAGCACTTCCCAGAACCCTCGGCACCGGGCTTCGGCGTCACCAGGCGGCGGCGATTGCTGCAGCGCCGCCAGGCGCGCGAACACGCGGCGCATGGTCTCGTCGGGCGGCGGCGTCGGGTGCGCCGCCGGGTCGGGCGGGGCCGGTGAGAGCAGCACCGCTCGCCGCACGCGGTCGGGATGTGAAGCGGCGTAGAGCATCGCCACGACACCGACATAGGAATGGGCGACCAGGTCGATCTGGTCGGCACCCAGCGCCAGGCGAACGGTTTCGAGGTCGTCCACGTCCTGCAGCACACCGCGCTCGAGCCGGGCAGCGTCGGCAACGGGGTCGGACGCGCCGCGGTTGCGCAGGTCGTAGACGAGCGCCGGATGCCGGGCCCAGATCCGGGCCAAGTCGTCGGCGAAGTAGGCGCCGTTGGGGACGATCACGCCGGCCGGGCCGGCGCCGACTGCGGTGGCCGACAGGCGCAGGCCGTCGGTAGTGACGATGGAGGTGAGGGGCGACATCGGGTTGCCTCCCGGCGGCACGCGCCGCGGCAAATGGAAAAGCCGCGGACGGCCGCGGCTCCTGAAAAGAAAAACAGCCCGCGACGCGCACGGCGCCGGGCTGTAGGGGAGCATCCTATGGGCGGGCCCGGGTGCGGGTCAAGCGAGCCTGCGGCGTCGGGTACTCGCTCCGGTAGAGCCGCCTGCCCGGGCTGCCATCCGCGCCGGGTGTTCGGTGGCGCGCGCGGTGACGTTATCTCCTAGTACCGTCGTGCGCTACTTTCGCCGAACCACGGTCAGCGGCCGTTTGCACACAATTTCGTTTGTGTCCTGCGGTCAAGAAGCCTAATATCGGCGGCGAGGGCCCGGCGGCAGGGCCCAATGGCTATTCCTCCAATGACTTGCCCTAGGTGCGGACACCCAACGGAGCCAGCCTCCGGAGCGTGCCTATCTTGTGGCATGCCCTTGCCGCCGAAACCGATCGTGGCGGTCGGTGTGGCCACGCCGATTCCGACGCCGCCGCCATCGGACGCGCTCGAATCCGACGTGACCTTTGCCGGCGTGCCGCTCCCCGACCACGAGGCGACCGACCTCGGGCTCGCGGCCGCGTTTGCCGACCCCGACGAGACGCAAGCGCCCACCGCGGCGCCGATCTCCCCTGAGGAGACGCGTGCACCCAGCGTCGCCGATCCCGATGTCACGCAAGCGCCCCGGGTTGCCGATCCGGACGTCACCCGCGTGCCACAGGCCGCCGACCCTGACGTGACCCGCGCGCCGGTCGCGGCACCGCCGAGCGACGACCACGAGACGAAGATCGGCGGGCTCGATCCGACACGGCGATCGCGATCCGGGATTCGCTCGGGGACACGCCCAGGGACTCGCCCAGGACAGACGTCCGGCGGCTTCGGCGAGGCGGCCACCGATCTGGTCGGCCACGACCTCGGTGATTGTTACCACATCATCAAGCTGCTCGGCGCCGGCGGCATGGGCGCGGTCTACCAGGCGTGGGACGCCGAGCTGGGCGTCGCCGTGGCGCTCAAGACGGTGCGGCCGGAAGTGGCCGCCGACCCGTCGACCGCGCGCATGCTCGAGCAGCGATTCAAGCAGGAGCTGCTGCTCGCGCGCAAGGTCACGCACAAGAACATCGTGCGCGTGCACGACATCGGCGAGGTCGATGGCCTGAAGTACATCACCATGCCCTACCTCGAGGGCGAGGACCTGGCCACGATCCTCAAGCGCGAGGGCAAGCTGCCGGTGCCGCGCGTGATGGTGCTGGCGCGCAGCGTGGCCGCCGGCCTCTCTGAGGCCCACAAGGCCGGTGTCGTGCACCGCGACCTCAAGCCCGCCAACATCATGGTCGACGCCGACGGCGAAGGCCTGGTCATGGATTTCGGCGTCGCGCGATCGACCTCCGGTCCACCGGCTGGCGGCGCCGCCGGCGTTTTCCCCGCCGGCGCGATGCGGGCGGCATCGGCGGCCCACACGATGGTCGGCTCGGTCGTCGGCACGGTCGAGTACATGGCCCCGGAGCAGGCGCGCGCCGAACCGGTCGACCAGCGGGCCGATATCTACGCGTTCGGTCTCATCCTCTACGACCTGCTGCTCGGCCGCATCCGCGCCGAGAAGACCGCCAGCGCCATCGCCGAGCTCCAAGGGCGCATGCAGGAGTCGCCGCCGCCGCCACGGACGCTGGACCCGACCATCCCGGTGGCGCTCGACAAACTGATCGCGCGCTGCACCCAGGTCGATCCCGCCAAGCGCTTCGCCACGACGCAGGACCTGCTCGGCGAGCTGGCCAAGCTCGACGACAAGGGCAAGCCCGTGCCGGTCATCAAGCGGCTCAGCCGGCCGATGAAGGCGGCGATGGCGGCGGGCGTGGCGCTCCTGGTCGGCGGCACGTACTATCTTGCCCGCGGGCCGGCAATCCCCGTCGAGCACCCGCCTGTCGCGGTGGTGATCGCCGATTTCAAGAACGAAACGGGCGATGCGGCGTTCAACGGCACGGTCGAGCCGATCGTGAAGATGGGACTCGAAGACGCCGGATTCATCAGCGCGTTCGATTGAGGCGCCATCGGCCGCACGATGGGTGTCAGGCCGCCCGAAATCCTCGACGAGAAGGCCGCCATCGAGCTCGCGGTCAAGCAGGGGGTCGGCGTCGTGTTCTCGGGCACGCTCACCAAGGACGGCAACCGCTTCAGAGTCGCCGCGAAGGCGGCGGAGGCGGTGAGCGGCAACGTCATTGCCGAAGAGGCTGAAACGGCGTCCACCAAGGACGGCGTGCTCGCCGCTGTCGCGAGTGTCGCCAGCGAAGTGCGCCAGGCGCTGGGCGACGATCGCTCCGACAGCACGCAACGGTTTGTGAAGGACACCCTCTCGGCCACCTCGCTCGACGCGGTGCGCTCGTATTCGAAAGCGATGGAAGCGTTGTCGCGCAACCAGTTCGACGAAGCGTTCCGGACCTTCTCCGAGACGGCCGCCAAAGACCCGAAGTTCGGTCTCGCCTACGGCGGCATGGCGATAGCGTCGACCAACCTGGGGCGCCGGCAGGACGCCGAAAAATACGCGAAGGAAGCGCTTGGCCTCGTCGACGGCATGACCGAGCGCGAGCGCTATCGGACGCGGGCCATGTACTATTCCATCACCAGCGACTACCAGCCGTGCGTGAAGGAATACGGCGATCTCATTGCCAAATACCCCGCGGACACTGCGGCACGGAACAATCGTGCCAACTGCATGGGGAAGCTTCGCGACATGAAGGGGGCAGCCGAAGAGTTGCGGCAAGCCGTGAAGCTCCTGCCGAACCGGACTCTGTTTCGGGTTAACCTGGCCACCTACGCGGCCTACATGGGAGATACCGCAACCGCCGAGGAGGAGTCGCGGAAGATCGTCGCCGAGACCCCATGGGCCCTGCAGCCCCTCGTCATGGCACAGACGCTCGAGAACCGGCTTTCGCACGCCGCGCAAACCTTTCGTGACATGGAAAACACGAGGAACTCGGGCCGTACTACACGGCGTCAGGCCTGGGCGACCTGGCGGTGTACGAAGGGCGATTCGCGGACGCGGCTCGCATTTTCACCGAGAGCGCCGCGGCACAGATTGCCGCGAAGGATGCGGATCGAGCCGCGCCAAACTGGCGGCGCTCGCCTACACGGAGTTGCTCCGCGACCGGAAGGCTCAGGCGATTGCCGCCGCCGAGAGAGCCCTGGAGGCCAGCCAGGCCCGGCCGTCCGGTTTCTGGCAGCGCGCGTCCTGATTGAAGCAGGTGAATCGCAACGGGCCAAGCGCATCGCGGTCGCGCTCGGCAACGATCTGCTGCCGGAGGCTCAGGCATTGGCGTCGATCCTCGACGGGATGATTGCATCGGCCGACGGCGACAATCGCAATGCGATCCGCTTCCTGACCGAAGCGAACACCCTGCTCGACACCTGGATCGGGCACCTCGAGCTGGGCCGCGCCTACCTGAGGGCGAATCAGTTCCTGCAAGCGGACTCGGAGTTCGATCGCTGCGTCACCCGTCGCCGCGAGGCGCTCCGGTTGTTCCTGGACGACGAGCCGACGTTCGGATACTTCCCGGCCGTGCATTATTACCAGGGGAAGGCGCGCGAAGGGCTGAAGAGCACCCGCGCCGGCGAATCCTTCAATGCCTACCTGGCCATCCGCGGCCAGTCGAAGGACGACCCCCTGGTGCCAGAACTGCGTCAGCGCGTCGGCACGAACTAGAAGCTGTCCTCGCCGTCGCCCGGACGGGCGCGGCCGGCCGTGGACCGATCCGCGCGCTGCACCTGCGCGGTGAGGCAGTGAAGCGGGTCAGCCTTATCGGGCGCAATTCTGGCGGCCCGTTGTGCCGAAGTCAGTGAGTCAGAAGAGACCTTCCATGGATTTGCATATCAAGAAGGTGTGGTTGCCTGGAGCAGCATCCTGTCTGTTGTTTTTCGGATTCTATTACGTGCTCATCTGGTTGCCTTTTGACAAGAACAGATTCCAGTTCCTGGCCATCCCATATCTGGTGCTGCCATTCGTCGGCGCCCTCGCCGCATATTTGTCCCGCCGAATGAAGGGTTCAGTCCTCGAGCGCATCTTGTCCGCACTGTTCCCTGTATTTGCGTTTGTCGCGCTATTTGCGGTGAGAATTGTGTATGGATTGTTCTTCGAGGGCAAACCTTATACTCTGCCGCATTTCCTGGCCGGCTTTTCCGTGACCCTCGTATTCATTGTTGTAGGTGGCCTATTGCTGGTACTTGGCGCATGGCCGTTCTGCCGCCCGCACCTCAGAGAACAGTTGCCCTGACAACCGGGCTGCATCAACGGGATGCAACTGACAAATGCCGCGACGCGTGCCCCCTTCACCTCCGCTCGTGGGGCAGTCGTAGAGGGCGGTCTGTGCAGCTGATTCCTGGTGCTGGGCACCACAACAGGCATGTCAGTGCCGTTATCCAAAAGTTCAGAATGCCCAATACCTCGGCCTGGTCTCGATAGTCGTGCGTGACTACGACGAAGCGTTGGCGTTTTATGTCGGGAAGCTCGGCTTCTCGCTGATTGAGGACACGTACCAACCAGCTCAGGACAAGAGATGGATCTCGTGTCGCCACCCGGTGCAACTGAGTCCGCACTGCTCTTGGCTCGGGCTTCAACCGAGCATCAGGCTAGAGCGTTTTTCGATTATGTGTAGGGCAGAGCTTCAGCTCTGCCTCGAGGCAGCACTAAAGTGCTGCCCTACATGGCGTCCTGGCGGGCGACGCGTCGTCCGAATCGCGCTCCGCACAACTGCAAAACGCTCTAGCCGCAAAGTCCGCCGCCGCGGCAAAGACGATCCCGTCGTTTGATTTGTCTCGTCTGAGGTGTGCACACTTCACGCGTCTGGGACGGCGCGCGCCGTTCGCGGGTCGCGAGATCGGTTCCCGAACGGTCGTGTGTCTGAGGTGAGACGAGTGCGACTGAGGTAGAGCCGCCGGCCGGGTCCGAGCGACCCGGCCAGCAATGCGAGTTATGGATTATTCGATCACCAGCGAGAACGCCTGGCTTGACTGGTATCCCATGGGCTCGCTGGTGCCGATGACCACCTGGTATGTGCCTGTCAGGCAAGGTGGCGGAAACACCCGTCGGCAGGGTGAACTGCCAGGTCTTGGTGTTGGTTCATGTACTGGAACGCGGTGCCCGTGTACGTACGGACCTGGCCGCTGGGGCTGGGCCCGACCACCGTCGCCTAGTGGACAATTTTGCTGCGCCGGCGTTCTGGGGCATATAGCCCCATCTCATGACGACGGGGTTGCCCGCCGTGACTGGCGCCGGCGGGATGCCGCTGACCGGGGCGAACGTCGCCACGGTGGCATTCACCGTCACGGTGAACGTCGTCGTGCTGTTCGTCGTCCCCGGCGTGCACGGCTGGGGCGGGAATGGATCCACGCTGCACTGCGTGTCTGCCACTGTGGCGGTCCTGACCGTTACCGTACCGGTCTGTGTGCCAGCATGGATCACTCTCACCGAGCGGTTGGCCCCATTGCCCAGGAACGCCGAAGCTGATCTGCGGGATCAGGGCGGCGTTGAGGGAGGTGGCCGACGCGCTGACCCAGAGATCCTTGAGCGGGTTGCCGCCCGGGTTGTCGCTCTCGGTATCGCTGACGGTGAAGGGCAGCGCCACCGTGGTGCTGTTGGTGGCGATGAACTGCGGAGCGATGTTGACGTTGATGGCCGGCGGGTCGTTGAGGATGTTCAACGTCACGACCCTGGAAATCTCGCTCTCCACGGATTCCGTCCCGCCGCCGTCGGCCTCCACAAGGTAAGTGGCAGTCGCGAAGTAGGAGTAGGCCGCGCCGGCCTTCAGACGGTGTGAATCGAGGTCAGTCATAGAGAACACCCCGTTTGCCTGCGTGATCATCCCGGGCACGATCGACAACTTGGCAATCACGGGAATCGAGCCGGCCACCCGACGCACGGTGTAGAACTGGACGCCGCCGAGGTTGGGGGCCTTGAAGGTGACCGTTACGTAATGGTTCGACCCTTGCGTGGCGTTGAACTCGTTCGGCGGCGTGCGCGCCAGGTCCGTGGCGTGCTTGGCGTTGACCTCGCCTTGGCCGTTCAAGAGGTCGCCGCCCCCCTTGTCACCGAGGCCGCAATAGCCGCTGCTGCCAAAACCCGTCCTTGAAGCCGCCAAATCCGTCCTTGAAGCCGCCCAACCCGTCCTTGAAGCCGCCCAGGTCGCCCAACCCGTCCTTGAAGCCGCCCAACCCGTCCTTGAAGCCGCCAAACCCGTCCTTGAAGCCGCCCAACCCGTCCTTGAAGCCGCCCAACCCGTCCTTGAAGCCGCCCAACGGGCCGCTGAGCGCGAACGCGGCCAGGTCACCCGGACCGGAATCGCCGGCGCTCTCGTTAATCGAGAGTGTACCCGCGAGGATGAAGTCAATCGAGCCATCCTGCTTGTAGACCAGGTAGTACCCGGCAGGGCTCCGCGGGCTGCCGACCTGGTTCAATCTGAGGTTTGTCCAGTCGTCGGACGGTGCCAAGTCATCCGATGGCGGGACAGCCGGGAGAGTCACCTTGCTACCGCTGAAGTTGACATCCTGGGCCGGCCCGGACACCGCCCTCGATGGTGCCGTCGGCATCCCAGTCAATCGGCTGCTGGGTGGCTGAGGCCGGGGTCGAGGTGTCGGCGCGGAAGGCGTCGACGCGTACCATCAGCGGTTCGCCGTCGGCGGGGAACGATTCGGGTCTTCGTTGCAGTGCCGCTTTGCGCTGCCTCCTCGCCAGATCGACAGGACGTCAAATTTACGGTCCACTTTATATTCCAAGTAACTTCCGACGAGCGGCGCATACCACCCGAGGCGATATTGCAGCTTGCCAATCGAGCCATCGGTGAGCGCGTCCTCCTCCACCGTCGGCCACGCAAAACTCGGCTGCAGGCTCGGACTCGCAAAGCCCAGATGCGGCCCTCCAGAGGTCGTCGAGCAACCCGCGGAGCTGGTACAGATAGTTCATCGCGCTTAGGGTCCGGCGGCTTGCAATTTGGCTCGTCGGGTATCCCACCATGCCGCAGGTTGGCGTTGTGCCCCAACTCGTGCATCAGCGTCGAGGCCTGCATGTACAAAGTGCCCTAGGGGTCGGCGTGACGTTGTCGTTGTCCAGGAACGCGCCGAGCGTCACGAGCACGTCGCCGCCGCCCGGAAAGTCGCCGACACCGGTGTTGGTGACCGGCTTGCGGAACAAGGGGTTCACGGTCGTGGAACCCACCGGCAGAAACGGCTCGAACGATTGCGGGTACCCGAGATGATGCGCGAAAAACGCGTAGTGGAACATGTTCCTCCGCACCTCGTCGAAGCGGCGGACACATGTGTAGCCGGGCTAATCGCAGAACTCTTCTACCTCCGTCGGCGGAATCGTCGGAGGCGGCGGGGGCGGCGGAGGCGGCGTGGGTGAGATGCTGAGCGCCTCGTCCTGGATCAAACGGAACCCGGTCTTCCAGCCCACCATTACGGGGAAGTCGCAGTAATGGCCGAAAGGCCCGAAGTCGCGTCGAGCACGCACCCGGCCACCGTTGCCATCTCGTTGACCGACTCGCCTCCGCGTGCGAGCACATTCTGCGCTCCCCCGCACGCCGGCCGATGATGTAGTGATTCGCGCAGTCGGTGCTGGCGCTGCTGCACGAGCTGTCGAAATAGTCTCGGTCCGACGTCGAAATGAACCGCGATGCCCGTTTCGGAGAACCCCAGGGGGGACCGGCGCGTCGTTGAACGCCTTCCCCATCAGCGACCAGGGCCAGCGAGCGTCGGCCGGTGAGAGTGCGCCGGCGCCGGCGGCGCACCACCATAAGACAACGGCTCGAGAGCGTCCATGTAGCCGATTTCAACGAACAGGTCCTTCCGTAACGGATTCGCGCCCATCATGCCGAGCGGCGGCAGTTGGCGCCCGCAGTGGGTCACCTCAGGGGTGATGCGATCGTTGCCGTCTCCCACACGTCCAGCAGACCGTCGCCATCGGTGTCCTCGACCGCCGTCTTGAAGACAATCGCCGCCACGGTGATGCAGTCGCGCCCGCCGGGCGGCACCTGGATGTCGGTTGTAACGGTGGTCGTCACTTGCGTGGCACCGCCTGGGATGCTCACGTTGTAGGAGAGGGTGTCCCAGCTGCCGAGGTCGTCGCCATCATTGCTGACGGGGGTGGAACCGACGAAGGGGTTCGACACAATCGTGCCGCCGGGGAGGGTGATCGAGTCCAGCTTGTTCGCCTGTCCGCTGCCCGCGATATAGGAGACGCGAGGCGTTCGGCGTGGCCGGATTCGCGTCCGGGTCGAACGCCTTGAGAACCCCGGGAGCGGCTGGTTCAGCAGCGTTCTCTGCGCGTTGGTCAGCGAAATGCCATCGTCAACCACCACGATGGCGTTGAGCACGTTCTTCTGCGCGGCGTACGCGGGGAGTATCCGGATAGCGGAAAACGATCATCAGGCTGGCGCCGAGCGCCATCGGGATGATGTTGCCGTTCGGCCCCGAGTCGGGCACCTGAACCTGGTGCAGTCCGTTGACGATGGTCTTGCCGAAGGTGGGGCTGGCCGCAACATCGTCCACTAAGAAGAAACGAAGGACGTCGAGGCGATAGGTGTAGGTGAACGGTCCGGTCCCCGTCGTCCCACCACCCGGGTTGAAGCACGGCGCGGTGCCGGCAAAGGTCAGCGTCTTCGCGTACGGCTCGGGATCGAACCCGGTGGATGGAGAGGATCGTCGGGCGTCTGGAGCGAGTTGCCCCTTGAACTTCACTCCAACACTTCCTACCGTCGGCGTATCACCCACCACCTGCCAATAGAGGTGAGCCGACACGATATCCGCGCCCGGCGGCACGCCCCGTGACATTAATGTCGGCAGTAGCCACGCCGCCTACGCCCCGGCCACGCAGGCCGATGCCCGCCACGACGTAGTCGCCGGTGACGAAGTAGTTCTTGCGGAACTTGAGGTCGTCCACCTGCCGTGCGTCGACGACTCCGGTGCCGCCAAATTGCGACGCCAGCGCTGCCATAGCCGCTGCCAGGATCACACGCTTCATATCCGCCCCCAGGGAACGGCGCGGCGCCATGCGCGCCCGCCGACCAATACGTCGATCACGTCCTCCCCCGGACCCAGCGGACTCGGGCGGCGGCACGGGGAGGAACGCCGGCGCCCGTTCCATTGCACGCTATTTGTTAAGCAAGCGATTATGGGGCTGAACCCCCTCACCACAAGGGCTTTTATGGCAATTTTGTGACTTTCCCCTTTCGGCTGAGGGTCGGACGGCCGTGATATTGTGGCCCGTCCGGAACATTCTTTGCCGGGCGGACAGGGACTTAACGATTACGCGAGGGGTGTGGACGGCGGTAGCGGCGGTGGGGGTGGCGGCCGGCCTGGCAGCCCGCCGGCGAGCGGCAACGGCGGGGAACAGGCCAAGCCGGGGGCCGGCCCCACCTTCCGGGTGGACGCCGCCTGGCCGCAGGAGTTCCCCAACCACTTGGTGCTGGGGTCGATTACCGGGGTGTTCGTCGACGCCCAGGACCACGTCTGGATCAGCCACCTGCCCGAGACCCTTACTGAAGGAGCTCTACGAGGAGCAGGCGCCGCCGATGGGCACCTGCTGCAAGGCAGCGCCGGTCATCATCGAGCTCGACCAGACTGGCAAAGTTGTGCAGGGTTGGGGCGAGAAGGCCAAGGAGGAGCCGGCCAACTGGCCGCGCAACCCGCACGGCATCTTCGTCGACCACACCGACCACGTCTGGGTCGGCACCGACATGCACCACCGCGTGATGAAGTTCACGCGCCAAGGCAAACTGGTGATGACCGTCGGCGAGTACGACAAGAACGCCGGCAGCAACGACACCAAGCTGCTCGGCGGCCGTCGGGCATCGGGTCGATCCGAAGACCAACGAGGCGTTCATCTCCGACGGCTATCGCAACCGCCGGGTCGTCGTCGTCGACGGCGCGACCGGCGCTTACAAGCGCCACTGGGGCGCCTACGGCACCCCGCCCGATGACACCGAGAAGTTCGACCCCAAGACGATGCTCTCGGGCGCGCTGCCGAAGAGCTTCTCGACGCCGCACGGCATCACCGGTTCGAGCGACGGCAAGATCTACGTCGCCGATCGCCGCGGCAACCGGATCCAGGTGTTCGAGCAGTCGGGCAAGTTGTCACCGAGAAGATCATCGCACCGGCGACGCTGTCGTCGGGGTCGTCGTTCGTGCCGGTGCTGTCGAAGGATCCGCAGCAGCAGTGGCTATATTTTGCCGACGGCACCAACCACAAGATCGGGTGCTGCGGCGCAGCACGATGGAGGTGGTCGGGGAGTTCGGCCGTGGCGGCCGGCAGCTCGGCCAGTTCCTGCGCCCGCACGGGATGAGCATCGACTCGAAGGGCAACCTCTACGTCGGCGAGGCGTCGACCGGCCGGCGCATCCAGCGCTTCCTGGTCACGCCGCCGAATCTAGGCCGGAGGGCACATGTCCCGATGCGCACCACCGTCGCCTTCGTCGTCGCGCTGGTCGCGCGGGTGGCGGCGGCGCCCGGCGATCCACCGCCGTACTGCACGGTCGGACCCCGGGCGCAGGTCGCCGTCGTGCGCCCCGCCGGCGGCGAGCCGCCCCTCGACGACGTGAACTGGTTCGCCCGGCCGGTCGCCAACGCGAAAGGGGAGTGGATTGTCGCGGTGGCGAGCCACAACCTCAATTACCTCTACAACCTCACGACCGGCCGGCGCATCCGCATCCCCGACAAGTCGGATGCCGTGGCCACACCCGACGGTCGCTACATCACCGTGCCGTCCCATTACACGGCCGCCAACACCGTCAACTTCTACGACGCCGCGACGCTCCTGCAGCGGCTCGAATCCGGAGCAGGACGCCGCCGACGTGAAGGCCGTGTTTGAGCACCGCCATGCCGACGTCCACGACGTCTACTACCAGTCGGTGGGCACCTTGTCGCAGACCAGTGCCGGGGGCCGCGAGACCACCGTCTACCGGATGATGTTCTCGGGCTCGACCAAGCCGGCCCCGCCCGGCTTCCGGGTCGTCGACTACACCTTCACGCGCGCCGACGGCGCGCTGACGGTGACGCCGACCGTGCCGATGCGCCTGTGCCCGCAGATCACCCGCGACCTCGCCACGCCGTTCATCTCCAAGGACGGCCGCTACGTGATCGCCCACGACGACAGCCGCCCCGGCGTGCCGGCCTCGCTGAAGATCTTCGAGATCACCGCCACCGACCCGGCGGCGCAGACGACGACCTGCGCGGTCCGCGCCGACTTCGGGTTCGCGGCCGGGAAGGCCGATTTCAGCTTCGACGGACGCCAGGTGGTGTTCCACATCAGCAAGCACGACTACCTGACCCCGTTCGTGGATGGCGGGCTGAAGGCGCCGGCGATCACCGACGTGGTCGTGGCCGACCTGGTCCGCGACGCGCAGCGGCACGATCACCGGCGTCGGCGGCATGTCGCGGCTCACCACCTCGACCACTGAAGGCGTCGGCCACTACTTCCCGGCGTTCCTGCCCGACGGCAAGGTCTTCTACGTCTCGAATCTCGTCCCCAAGCAGAGCCCCGACCCCAAGCGCTTCCAGCTCACGGTCGTGGACCCGGCCAGCGAGCGACGCGTAAGCGACCTGTTCACTTCGCCGGCCCGGCGCGAAGCGGCCGACGCGATCGGCGAGTTGTGGCGGCAGACCTGCGCGCCGTCGCTGACGCCGTTCCGTCCGCAGGAAGCGGCGTGGGCGTTCCTGAGCCTGGCGCCGGCGCAATGCCGGCAGCTGGTCGAAGAGAAGTGGCTGCCCGCCACCGACGCGCGTAAGGCCGCGCTGCTGGCCGCCTGCGACGCGAAGTAGGCGGCTCGTCGCGCAGGGCGGCTCTTCAGAGCCGCCTCAACGTAGGGCAGCTCTTTAGCGCTGCCTCGAGGCGGAGCTAGAAGCTCCGCCCTACGGTCGACTCAGCACCCTACTTCGCCAACTCGCGATCGAAGAAAGCGCCGTACTCCTCGGCGCTGCGATAGCCGCGCAACGGCGTCCGCCGCAGCCGGCCGCGCGGAAGACCAGCGCCGGCGGGGGCATGCAGCGGCAGCTCGCGAAACTGCAGCTCCACCGAATCGGCGACGCGGAGTGCCGCCACCGGCAGCCGCCCCTCGGTGACCGACGCCGCGGCGAATTGCCGGTCGGACTGCGGATCGAGCAGCGCCACGACCTCGAGCCGCTTCGCCTCGGCCGCGCGGCGCAGCTCGGCGTAGCCATCGACCGACAACGGCATGTGCGGCGACCACAGGTAGAGGACGCCGCGCGTCCGCCGATCGAGGAGTGCGGCCAGATCGCGGTCGGTGAACGCCGGCTGGCGTCGCCGGGACCCGCGGACGTTCGTCGCGCGTGGGGGTGCAGGTGCTGGACCAGCGCACCCGGACCAGGCCGTCGGGACTGACCCGGGTGAGCGTCGACTCAGTGCCGGTCGTGCGCTCGACCAGCCAGACGCCGAGCGCGGTGGTCGGCCAGTGCTGGAGCCGATCGTCGGGGGCGATCGACGGTTGGGATATCGCGGCCGACGCGGCGCCCCACTCGCGGCGTTGAGCCGCCACGGCGTCGGCGCACTGCAGCTCGACCGGCGCGCTCTGGGCCAGACCGACAGCGCCTGATAGCGCCAGTAGCGCCCCAGCCACATCCGCCCGCGGCCACGCGCGGTCATTCGTCGCATCGGCTGCCAGTGTGCCACGCGACGCCTGGTGCCGAACCTGCCGGGGGGCTGCTAGACTCGGGGGTTGTGACCGTGCCCGACGACGTCACCAGACCCCAATCCGACGACGCACTCGACGAGACGCTCGAGCCGCGCGTCGGCACCTACCGCCTGGTCCGCGAGCTGGGCCAGGGCGGCATGGGCACGGTCTACCTCGCCGTCCGCGACGACGACGTCTTCCACAAGCGGGTCGCCCTCAAGATCCTGAAGCGGGGGATGGACACCGACTCCATCGTCCGCCGCTTCCGCACCGAGCGGCAGATCCTCGCCGGCCTCGACCATCCCGAACATCGCCCGGCTGCTCGACGGCGGCACCACGCCCGACGGACGGCCCTACCTGGTGATGGAGTACGTCGACGGCGCGCCGCTGGTCGAGTACGCCGAGTCGCGCGTGCTCGACACCGACGCGCGGCTCGACATCTTCCTGCAGCTGGCCGTCGGCGGTGCAGTACGCGCACCAGAACCTGGTGATCCACCGCGACATCAAGCCGGCCAACGTGCTGGTCGGGCAGGACGGCGTCCCCAAGCTGCTCGACTTCGGCATCGCCAAGCTGCTCAATCCCGAGATGGCCGGGCAGACGCTGGCGCCGACCGCGGCGGGGCTGCAGCTGATGACGCCCGAGTACGCCAGCCCCGAACAGGTGCGCGGCGAGACGGTGACCACCGCCACCGACGTCTACTCGCTCGGCGTGCTGCTCTACGAGCTGCTCACCGGCCGCCGGCCCTACCGCATCACCAGCCGCGCGGTCGCCGACATCGCGCGGGTGGTGTGCGAGACCGAGCCCATCCGGCCGAGCCTCGCCATCATCGACCGCGAGGCGCCGCCCGCCGATGCCGCCGCCATCACCCGGCCGGGCACCCGCACCGGTCCGGCCAGCACGCAGCGGCTGCGCCGCCAGCTCGAGGGCGATCTCGACACCATCGTGCTGAAGGCCCTGGCAAGGAGCCGGTGCGCCGCTACGCCTCGGTCGATCAGTTCGCCGAGGACGTCCGCCGTCACCGCGCCGGCCTGCCGGTGTTGGCCCGCCACGACACGCTCGGCTATCGCGCCTCGAAGTTCGTGCGCCGCCACCGCGGCGCGGTCGCGGCGGCGGCGGCGGTGTTCCTGGCGCTGGTCGCCGGCATGGTCGGCACCGCCTGGCAGGCCCGCGTCGCCAGCGTCGAGCGCGCCCGGGCCGAGCAGCGCTTCGACGACCTGCGGGCGTTGGCCAATGCGTTCCTCTTCGACGTCGAGGGCGCCATCCGCGACCTCAGCGGAGTCGACGCCGGCCCGGCAGCTGGTGGTCCAGAAGGGCATCGAGTACCTCGACAAGCTGGCCGCCGACGCCGGCGATCGCAGCGACCTGCGGCGCGAACTGGCCGCCGGCTACGTGCGGGTCGGCGACGTGCAGGGCCGGCCGCTCAATCCGAACCTGGGCGACACCGCCGGCGCCCTCGCCAGCTATCGCAAGTCGGTCGAGCTCTACGAGTCGCTGGGCGTCGACCGCGGAGAGCCCTGCGACCTGCGCCGCGAGGCCGGCGTCGCGCTGCTGCGACTGAGCGAGCTGCTGGCAGCCAGCGGCGACACCCGGGCGGCGATGCAGGCGGTGCGGCGCGCTGTCGATCTGCAGCGCGACATCGCCAGCGACGCGTCGGCGTCGCCGGCCGCCCGTCGCGATCTCGTCGTCGCCTACAGCCGGCTCGGCGACATGCTGGCCGCGACCGGCGATACGACGGCGTCGCTGGAGCAACATCGCCTGGCCCTCGGCGTGATGCAGGCGCTCGCCGCCACCGCGCCTGACGACCCGGCCAACCTGCGGCAACTCGGTGTGGCGCATCACAAGGTTGGCAACATCCTGGGCAACCCGAACTACCCGAACGTGGGCGACCACGCCGGGGCGTTGGCCGAGATGCAACAGTCGGTCGCGGTGTTCGCGCGCGCCTCGTCGCGCTACCCCGACAATGCGATGTTCCGCCGCAACCTGGCCGTCGCGCGCAGCAACACCGCCGACATCCTGACCGCCCTGGGCCGGCGCCAGGAGGCGATGGCCGAAGAGCGCCGCGCGCTCGAGACCTATGAGGCGCAGGTGCGCGAGGATCCGACCAACGCCGCTGCCCGAAACGATCTGGCCATCGCCCACTACAAGCAGGCCGAGATGCTCGATGCCGAGGGCCGCACCCGCGAGGCGCTCGCCTCGCTCGAGCGGGCGGCGACGATCCAGGACCAATTGGCCGCGGCTGATCCGAACAGCGCGCGGGCCCGCGCCGAGACCGTGACCAACGATGCTTTCCGCGGCAAGCTGCTGGCCAAGCTCGGCCAGCGCGCCCAGGCGCTCGCCAATCTGGCCCGTGCCGTGGAGGTGAGCCGGACGCTCGCGATTGCCAATCCCGACAACGTCGAGCTGCGCATTGCCATCGCCTCGGCTCTGGAGGCCCGCGCCGACAGCCTGCTGGTTCTGGCCAAAGGCACGCCGGCGACGGCGGCCGCGATCGGGCGGCCGCTGTCCGCGACTACACCGAGGCGGTCGAGATCATGACCGCGCTGGACAAAGAGGGCGCCATCGAAGGCACCGACGCCGCGACCCTCGCTGGCCTGCGCGAGAAGCTCGACGCGCTCGGCCCGGCCTCGTAGCCTCGTAGGGCGGCTCTTCAGAGCCGCCGGAGCCTGGCGGAGCTAAAGCTCCGCCCTACGTGAACCTCTGTCAGCCCAGCGCCAGCAGATCGTTGAGGATGCCGGCCGCGGTCACGGCCGGACCCGCACCAGGACCGCTCACCACCAGGGGCTCGTCGCGATAGCGCGCCGAGGTGAAGGTGATCAGGTTGCGGGCGCCGCCGGCCGACCCCATCGGACTCGTTGCCGGCACCGCGACCAGCCGCGCCGTGGCGCGGGTCGGCGTCGCGCTGACCACGTAGCGCAGCACCTGGCCGCGCGCCGCCTCGCGTTCCACGCGGCGCCGCCAGTCGGCGTCGAGCGAGGGCAGACGCTGCAGGAACGCCGCGACCGGCAGCCGCTTCAGCGCCGGAGGCACCAGGTCCTCGGGCGTCGGCGCCGGCCCACGGTAGCCGAGCAGCCGCGCCAGGATCACGCCCTTGCGAGCGGCGTCCTGCCCCGACAGGTCGTCGCGCGGATCGGGCTCGGCGTAACCGCGCTGCACGGCGTCGAGGACGGCCGCCGAGAACGGCCGGCCGCGCGAGACCTCCGACAGCACGAACATCAGCGTGCCGCTGACGCAGCCGTCGATGCGCAGCACCCGGTCGCCGGTCTCGGCCAGCTTCTTGTGGGTGTCGATCACCGGCAGCCCGGCGCCGACGGTGGCCTCGAAGCGAATCGTGCGCCCGGCGTTGGCGGCCGTGGTCAGCAGATGGGTATAGCTCGCCCACGGCCCGGCCAGGGGCCGCTTGTTGGCCAGCACGACGTTGAAGCCGCGGCCGAGGGCCGCCAGCAGCATCGCGCTGGTCTCGTCGCTGGTCACGTCGACCAGCACCGGCCGCGACACGGCGTGGCTCGACATGAACGCCAGCGCGTCGGCGGCGCTCGCCGGCACGCCGCCAATGGCCGCCAGCATCCCGCCGGCGTCCTTGGCCTGGGCCAGCTGCCGGAGCCGCGCCTGCGACAGCCCGCGGGCGTCGAACACGTAGCCCGAGCGATCGAGCAGGCCGACGATGCGGACCGGATGGCCCTTGGGCGTCTCGGCCATCAGTTCGGCCAGGGCCCGTCCGACGCGGCCGAACCCGAGCAGCACGACATCGGTGGAGGGACGCGCCGGCGGGCGTCCGCCGCCGATCTTGGACAGCTGGAAGGCGCCGTGGACCTTGCGAGCGGCCTCGGCCGCATCCTCGGCCGTGACCACGAACGAGATGTTGCGCTCGGACGAGCCCTGGGCGATCGCGACGACGTTCACGCCGCTGGTCTCGAGCGCGGTGAAGACGCGGGCGGCGATGCCCGGCGTGCCGGCCATGCCGTCGCCGACCACGGCGATGACCGACAGCCCCGGCCGGGCGGTGACGCTGTCGATTGCGCCGTTGCCGATCTCTTCGGCGAACGCCCGGCGCAGGCTGGCCACGGCGCGGTCTGCCTCCGCTTCGGGCAGCGTGAAGCCGATCGAGCTCTCGGACGACGCCTGGAAGATCGTCGACACCGACAGCCGTTCGGCGTCGACGGCGGCGAAGGTGCGGGCGGCGATGCCGTGCACCCCGACCATCCCCTTGCCGGCCACGGTCACCACGGCCTGGCGGGGCAGCACCGCGACCGCTTTGACCGGGTATTGCGGCGAGACCAGGCGGCCGGCGACGGTCGTGCCTGGACGCGACGGGTCGAGGAACGAGCGAACTTCCAGGACGATCCGGGTGCCCGAGATCGGAATCAGCGCCCGCGGGTGCAGCACCTTGGCCCCGTAGTGCGCGACCTCGGCGGCCTCCTGGTGGTGCAGCTGGGGAATCAGCCGCGCGTCGGGCACCAGCCGCGGGTCGGACGTGAGGATCCCGGGCACGTCCTTCCACAGCGACACCATCTGCGGCGCCCAACGCCCGGGCGAGCAGCGTGGCCGTGAGGTCGGACCCGCCGCGGCCGAGCGTCGCGACGCTGCCGTCGGGGGCCCGGCCGATGAAACCGGGGACGACCGGCACCCGCCCGGCGGCCAGATGGGGCGCGAGCGCGCGCCTGGCGAGCCGCGTCGTCGGGGCAATCTGCGGGCTGGCGCCGCCGTAGTGGCCGTCGGTGACGACCACCTCGGGGGCATCGACGTAGACGGCCCGGCGGCCGGCGCGGGTGATGGCCGCGGTCAGCAGCAGCGCCGACAGCCGTTCCCCACGGGCGACGATGAGGTCGCGGGTGCGCGGCGAGAGGTGTTCGAGGATGGCGATGGCCGCCAGGATCTCTTCGAACTCGCCGACCGACGCGTCGATGGCGGCCAGGGCGCTGCGCCGCGCCGGGCCCGCCGGCAGCACGGCGGTCGCCACCCGCCGGTGGCGCTGCCTCAGGGTCGTGACAGCCCCGGCGGCGGCGCGGGCCCGGCCCGCCACCGCGTGATCGGCGGCGTCGAGCAGCACGTCGGTGATGCCGGCCAGTGCCGAGGCCACGACCACCAGCGGCCCGCGCGCGGCGGCGATGCGCCGCGCCGCCGTGGCCACGGCGGTGGCGTCGGCGAGCGAGGCGCCGCCGAATTTCCAGACGTGCAGGGGAGCGGACCGCGGTCGGGGCCGCGAGGAACGGGCGCGCGAGGACGGGGGCATCGAGTGCTCACATCCTACCGTGGCCCCGTCGCCCGACCCAATCCGTCCCGGGCCAGCGTGCGCTGGTCCCGGCGGCATTGACGGCCGATCGCACCGGTGTTACGTCTATTCCCTCGTCGTTCGAATCCGCGCCGTGGGCTGGGACCCCGCACTGGGGTGCGTTCACGTCGTGTCAGATGCGGTGCCCTGGCCGCCTCGAAGCTGAGGTGTGGCTTCGGGGCGCGCGCCTCCCTCAGACGATCTCGCCATCGCGCCCGGGGAAGGGTGACCCATGACGTCCTGGTTCGTCGTCTCGTTCGCAATTGCCGCCCTGGTCGTGCCCCTGGCCCGTCAAGCGACACCGCTGCGCCTCGCCGACCTCGAGTTACAAGGCGTCCGTGCCGACACGGTGACGCACGACGGCCGGCCGGCAATTCGGCTGATCGAGGTCGACAGCGCCCGGGGCGGCGGGCTGGCAGTGGTGCGGGGCGTCACCTTCACCGATGGCACGATCGAACTCGACGTCGCCGGCCGGCGCGGCCCCCATGCCGTGCCCGATGACCGTGGTTTCATCGGCATCGCCTTCCGCACCCGGCCCGGCGGCACGCAGTACCGAGTACATCTACCTGCGGCCCGACAACGGCCGCGTCGACGATCAGGTGCGCCGCAACCACGCCACGCAGTACGCCGCGCACCCCGACTTCACCTTCGCTCGGCTGCGCAAGGAATCGCCGGAGCGCTACGAGTCGTACGTGGATCTCGAGCCGGGTGTCTGGACGCGCATGCGCATCGAGGTCGCCGGACGCACGGCGCGGCTCTTCGTGCACGACGCGCCGCAGCCGGCGCTGGTCGTTACCGATCTCAAACTGGGCACCGAAGGCGGCGGCGTGGCGTTGTGGATTGGCCCCGGCACCGAGGGCTTCTTCGCCAACGTGCGCGTGACGCCGGCCCCCTGAAGCTGTACTCCGTAGGGCAGAGCTTCAGCTCTGCCTGGAGGCAGCGCCAAAGAGCTGCAAAGACGCTCATCGGCTGTCGCCGGTCGGTGCGACATCCATGATCCAGATGTCGGAGTCGTCCTCATACCAGGTGAAATACAGGAAGCGTGCGTCGGTCGAGAAGTTCGATCCGTGGCGTCCCCGCTGGCCGTCGAGCTTGGTGAGTCGAGAAATCGCTCCGTCGGCCAGGGACAGCCTCCAGAGGTCGTGTTGGTCTCGAGGTCCGCTGATGACGCTGTAGTAGATGAAGCGTCCATCAGGCGATACGCGGGACGCTCCCGGCTGGTGGGCGCCGGTGGACAACGGCACGGCCTCCCCGCCATCTGCCGGAACCCGAAACAGCCGGCCTTGCCTCACGACGGTCAGCCATTGGCCGTCGGGCGACCAGTCGGCGTCGCTGCCGCTCGTCACCCGGCGAGGGTCCCCGCCTGCCGCGGCTACGGTCCAAATCGCAGCCTCTCCGCCGCGCTGTGATCCGAACGCAATCTCGCCTCCGTTGCGAGGCGACCAGAACGGAAACCAATCGAAGGCTGGGTCGAAGGTGAGCTGGCGCGCTGGGCCACCGCGCGCCGGCATGACCCAGATGTCCCGGTTGCCGCTCCGGTACGAGTAAAACGCGATCTGGGTTCCGTCGGGCGACCATTTCGGCGACCAGTCGGGCGTCGGATCAGTGGTGAGCTGCGTCATCTCCCCGCCGGTCGCCGGCAGCACCCAGAGGTCCTGGTTCCCGCGTCGGTCCGAGCTGACGGCCAGTTGCCTCCCGTCGGGCGACACGTCGACGAATTCGATGTAGGCGCGCTCCGACGTCACGCGCAGCGCGTCGGCCCAGGTGGCCGGCCGGTCCGAGAGAATGGGAACGCGCCAGACGTTCGAGATCCGTCCTCCCCGTGAGTACGCCAGCTTGGTTCCGTCCGGAGAGAAGGCCGCGGAGCTGACACCAAGGCCGGACGTTACCGCGAGCGGTTCGCCGACTGGCCGCCCGTCCTCCGTCACTGCCTGCTGCCAGAGGTCCATGCTCCCGCCGCGATTCGAGACGTAGAAGATCTGTGCGTCCGTCCGTGGACCAGGTAGGGCTCCAGACGTTGGTGCGCCCGTCGGTCAGGGGAACCGCCTCGCCGCCCGACGTCCCAATCGTCCACAGGCGGGTCAGCTCGGGGCCGCCCCCACCGGCTTCCAGATACGCGAACCGACCGACCGTCGGGACGGATACTGAGGTCCCAGCGCCGCGGCGAGTCGTGGGCGGGCAGCGCGATCCGGGCGGTCCCCAGAGTGTCGAGGCGGAGATCGATCACGACGTTCCGGTCTGCTTCTTCTGCCACGACAAAGAGCCTGGTCCCGTCCCGGTCCCATTGCGGCGCGTTCCAGCTGAACGCAGGTCCGGGCAACTCGAGGACTTTGCGGGCGTTGCCGCCGAGCGCAGGCACAAGGTAGACACCCCACGGGCCGTCGCGATCCGAGATAGAAGGCAATCTCGCGGCCGTTCGGCGACCAGCTCGGCCGGCGATCGTTGGCCGGGACTGTCTTTCGTCAGGTTCACCGGCTCGCCGCTGCCGATTTGCGCCACCCAGATGTCGTGGTTGCCGACGAGCACGAAGCCCGTCTCATTCGCCTGATAGGCCAGGCGCTGACCGTCGGGTGACCAGCTCGGGTAACTCTCGACGTCGAGCGCCGAGGTCAGCTGCACGGGATTCCGCACCTGCGGAACGGTCGCCGCGCTCGGCTCGTCACGACCGACACCGAGCCAGATGCCGACGACGGCCACGAGTGCGGCCGCGACCATGAGCGTCGCATTCCGCCTCGTCGTCGGCTGGCGGGCCCCGGGAACGGGACCGGGGACCGCAAACGCGTCGCCCGAGTCGACGTCCTGCTTGACCTCCTCCAGGCTGTGACGCAGATCGAGCGCCGACTGAAAGCGATCGACGGGGTTCTTCGCGAGACAGCGATCCACGACCCGCGCGAGCGCGCGCGGCACCGCCGGTTGCAGTTCGGTGACCGGACGTGGCGTGTCGCGGAGGATCGAAGAGAGGACCGAGGCCGGATTGCTGCCGTCGAACGGCCGTCGGCCGGTCAACATCTCGTAGAAGACGATGCCGAGCGAGAAGATGTCCGAGCGTGTGTCGACCGGCTCGCCCTGCGCCTGTTCCGGAGACATGTACGCCGGGGTTCCGACGGTGTGGCCAGCTTGTGTGGCTGTCTGGGTCGGCGGTTGCGTGTGCCGGCTCCCGTCCCCGACCACCGCCTTCGCGAGGCCGAAGTCGAGCACCTTGATCCGGCCGGCGTCACTGATCATGACGTTGGCGGGCTTGAGATCCCGATGGGTGATGCCCTGCTGGTGCGCGGCCGCCACCGCATCCGCCAGGGGAATCGCGACGTCGAAAAAGCCCCCGAGCGCGAAACCCTGGGGTGGAAGGAGGTCGGCCAGCGTCTTCCCCTTCACCAGCTCCATGGTGATGAAGTGCGTGCCCCCGGACTCTTCGACCGAGTGCACCGTGACGATGTTGGGGTGGTTCAGCGCCGCGACGGCCCGGGCTTCGCGGGCAAAGCGCGATCGGCGTTCGTCATCGGCGGCCAGCTCGGGCGGGAGAATCTTGAGCGCCACCTGGCGACCGAGGGTGGTGTCCTCCGCCTGATAGACCACACCCATCCCGCCGGCGCCGATCTGGCGCTCGATTCGGTAGTGGCCGAGTGTCTGGCCGATCATCGGGGCACGACTGTCAGCTCGCGTGCGAGCCCATGGTCTAGCCGCTAGCCCCTAGCCGCTAGCCGCTGTTCGAGGATCACTTGGCCAGCGGGTCGGGACGCAACTGGAAGTGCGCCGCCAGCGGCTTGGTGCCCCTGCCACCCTCGATCAGCCACGGCGTGCGATCGCCGTTGGCCGCCCACAGGCCCTTGCCCTTCCAGCCGGCCTTGGGGTCGTCGATGCGGCCGTCGAAGCCCTTGGCGTAGAAGCCCATCGGGTAGGGCACGCGCAGCACCACCATGCGGCCGTCGGCGAAGGCGATGAGGCCGTCGTTGAGGTTGCCGGTCGACATCGGCACGTCCTTGCCGAGCCCGAACGTGTCGTGCTGATCGACCCACGAGTAGTAGCTCGACTCGGCGCTGTTCTCGCCGATGCCCTGGAAGCCGGGGCCGGGGTACTGGTGGAACGACCAGCCCTCGGGGCAGTGGTCGCCGGTGGCCTTCGGGCCGTTCAACGGCGCCTTGCACTTGCGCCGATCGAAGCTGCCCATGTGGCCGCTGCCCATCGACACCCAGACGACGCCCTGGCTGTCGATGTCGGCGCCGCGCGCGCCGAAGCCGGGAAGCGGCACGGTGTAGACCTCGGCCAGGGCGGTCTCGGGCGGATTCGATGCCGGGCGCCAGCCGCACGACCGCGCCGGGCACGCCCAGCGTCGCGCCCCAGATCGACCCGTCCACCGGGTTCGGCATCACCGCGTAGAACGGCGAATTGATCCGCTTGTCCTTGGTGGGATCGAGCGGCTGATCGGGCTCGACGTAGGCGTCGCGCTTGCCGTTGCCATTGGTGTCGAGGACGAGCGCCGTCCAGCCCTGCGAGGCCGCCGCGTCGTGGGTCTGCGTCCCACTTCTTCGTGTTCACCCAGCCCACCACCGGACCGCCGCCGCTGGTCCACAGCGTGTCGTTGGCGTCGTAGCCGAACTGCGGGTGGTGCGTGGAGTAGCAGGTCTCGATGAAGTCGTACTTCATCGTCTTGGGATCGAGGACCGCCACGTGCCGCACGGCGCGCTCCATCGGGAAGGCCTTGGCCGACGGGTGGTCGGAGCCGGCCTTGCACCACGCCGGGTTGTCGTTGCCGCGCACCGAGGCGGCGAGCCACAGCCGGCCGTCGCGGCCGAACATCGAGTTGTGGTTGTTGACCCGGGTCTCCCAGATGCGCTCGTTGTCCCAGTAGGGCGAGGGCATGGTCGGGTCGAGCCCGGCGGCGTGCCCGGGGCCGAGGTTGAGCGGCATCTGCGGATCGCGGACCGGCGCCTTGAAGGTCGTGGCGACGTTCTTGACCGGGTCGAGGATCGGCAGCAGGTCGGAGCTGTACTCGGGCGACCCGAAGATCGGCCCGTAGGCGTTGACCGTGGGATTCCGCCGGTCGCTGGCGATGAGGTCGTGCAGGTAGTGCTTGTCGTCCATCCAGTCGCGCAGCGTGACGACGATGTTGCGCTCGACCCCCTGCGGGCGGGGCGGCGTGGCAAACGGCAGTTCGCCCTTGGCAATGCGGTCGGTCCAGTCGCCGTAGTTGGCGAACGACCGCTCACCCAGGTTGTTCAGCTGGTTGAGCATCATCGCGCCCGACTGGCCCGACTGGACGCGCCGCTTCCAGGCGTCGGCGCCGGTGGCAAAGGTGCCGAGCGCCGCCGGGATCGTGCGCGTCGAGAGTTGCCCCAGCTGGTGGCAGCCGACGCAGCCGGTGTTCTTCATCGACGAGATCCACTGGTGCTGCGACAGGCGGGCCGCGATGTCGGGCGACTTGCCGCCGAACTCGTGGGCCGCGGGAATCTTCAACATCGAGTACCAGTAGATGGCCGGGTAGTAGCGCGCGGCGACGGCGGGGGAGGGCGCCGGCACTGCCGTGATATTGACGATCTGCCCGGGCCGGCTGGTCGCCTTGGTGCTGTCGACCAGCCCGTAGCCCCGCGCCCACACGCTGTAGCTCGCCGCCGGCAGATCGGGGACGACGTAACGACCCCGGTCGTCGGTGACGACGCTCTTGATGTAGCGCACGCCGAGGTCACGCGTCTCGGCGATCACCCAGACGCCGGCCTCGGGGCCCTTCGGCCCCGTCACCACGCCGCCGATGTCGTCGGGGTCGATGGCCGGGGCCGGCTGCGGAACGGGCTGCGGGCGGACAGCGCAGGGTCAGGGCCAGCGCCGCGAGCGCGCACAGGACGCGGCATCGCGAAGCGAAAGACCGACGGGCGCATCGGCATTCCTCCCAGCTGATCGGTGGCCGTCGGCCGCCGCGGGGCGAGGGTAGCATGGCCCGCGGCCAGTCGGCAGTGGCCGCCCCCGGCGGCCGTGTACAATCCGCGCGTCCCGACGCCGTCCTCCCGGAGGTTCCCATGTCACCTCGCCGTGCCCTCACCACGGTGGCGCAGCGTGATGGCCCTGAGCCTGTCGCTCTCGGCGCAGCAGCGCGCGCCGCAGTGCCGAGTCGATCCGGCAGGAGGAGCTGCGCGCCGACCTCTTCTTCCTGGCCGGCGATGCGATGCGCGGCCGGCTGACCGACACCACCGAGAACCTGGCCACCGCCGACTACGTCCGCGCCCGCTTCGAACGGATCGGGCTGAAGCCGGCGGCGCCGGGGGACTCCTACTTCCAGAACTACAACCTGATGACCGCCACGCTCGGTGACGGCAACCTCTTGCAGGTGCAGACCGCCACCGGAGGTCAGCGGCGCCTCGAGCACGGCCAGGAGTTCTACCCGCAGCGGTTCAGCGCCAGCGGCGAGGCGACCGCGCCGGTGGTGTTCGCCGGCTTCGGCATCACCGCCCCGCGCTGGCAGTACGACGACTACGCCGGCGACGTGAAAGGGGCGATCGTGCTCGTGCTCGACCACGAGCCCGGCGAGCGCGACGAGAAGAGCCCCTTCGAGGGCGTAGTCACGGCCGAACCGGCCGCCGCGTGGCGCAAGGCGCTGGCGGCGCAGGACAAGGGCGCCGTCGGCATCCTGTTCGTCGGCGACGTGCACAACCATCCGGCGCCGGCCAACTTCGAGCAGGCGGCGCGCGGCGTGTGGCCGGCGACGTCGCCGCACCTGAAGACCTATACGCTGGCGGCCTGGGCCGATCGCATCCACATCCCGGCGGCGCAGATCTCGCCGGCGCTGGCCGACGCGCTCGTCGCCGGCACCGGCAAGTCGCTCGCCGCACTCGCCGCCTCGGCCGAGACCGCGCGCGGGTTCACGGCGCTGCCGCTGCCCGGCGCCCGCGTGACGCTGCGCACGTCGGTCGTGCGCCACACGGTGCCCGATCGCAACGTCGTCGCGCTGCTCGAAGGCAGCGATCCGGTGCTGAAGAACGAATGGGTGCTGGTGACCGCCCACTTCGATCACAACGGCGCCGACGGCGCCCAGATCTTCAACGGCGCCGACGACAACGGCTCGGGCACGGTGGCGCTGCTCGAGATCGCCGATGCCTACGCGCTGGCGGCCGCCGCCGGCCAGCGGCCCAAGCGCAGCGTGCTGTTCGCCGCCTGGAACTCCGAGGAGCGCGGCTTGCTGGGCGCCTGGGCGTACACCGAGGCGCCGCTGGCCCCGCTCTCGACGATTGCCGGCATGCTCAACATGGACATGATCGGCCGCAACGAGGAGATCCAGGTCGGCGGCGGCGCGCGCTTCGCCGGCTTCGAGGTGCAGACCGCCGAGTCGAACGCCAACGCCGTGAACATGATGGGCTTCGCCCGGGCGCCCGAACTCGCCGCCGTCGTCGATCGCGCCAACCAGCAGATTGGGCTCGAGGTCAAGAAGCGCTACGACAACAACAGCTCGAACCTGGTGCGGCGCAGCGACCAGTGGCCGTTCCTGCAGCGCGGCGTGCCGGCGCTCGGCTTCATGACCGGCCTGCACCCCGACTACCACACGGTCTACGACCGGCCCGAGAAGATCAACTACGCCAAGATGGAGAAGATCGCGCGGCTGATCCACCAGGCGAGCTGGGATCTGGCCAACGCCGACGCGCGGCCGAAGTCGACGGCGCGCGACTGACGGCGCCGGCCAGGACGCCACGTAGGGCAGCTCTTTAGAGCTGCCTCCAGGCAGAACTGCCTCCAGGCAGAGCTGAAGCTCTGCCCTACGTACAAGCGAATGACGCTCTAGGTCTTGCGTCGCTGGCGCTTCGGCGTCGGCAGGGCGGCCGGTGTCGGCGGCAGGCCGGTCAGGTAGGTGTCGAGCCGATCGAGGCGCGCGGTCCACAGGCGCCGGTAGTCGTCGAGCCAGGTGTCCACGGGCTTGAGCGCCGCCGGCTCGAGCCGGCACGGGCGCCACTGCGCCTCGCGCCCGCGGGCAATGAGTCCAGCTCGTTCCAGCACCTTGAGGTGCCGGGACACCGCCGGCAGGCTCATCGTGAACGGCTCGGCGAGCTCCGTGACCGAGGCCTCGCCCGAGGCGAGGCGGGCCAGGATGGCACGACGGGTCGGGTCGGCGAGCGCCGCGAACGTGGTGCTCAAGGAGTCGGAGACAGGATGCTGAGCCATGGCGTTTAGCCGGCAGCTCTAAAGAGCCGCCCTACTTAACAGACTCACTAAATAGCGGTCGCGGCCACAGGTGTCAAGCGCCGCCGGTATCCTCGACGGCGGAGACCTTGCGCCGATGACCGACTCGCTCCGCGACGCCCTGGCGGCGCGCGCCCACCCCTTCGTCCCCTTGCGCTTCACCCGGCGTCCCGTCGACGCCTCGATCGAGCGGGCCCGCGCCTTCCACGACGAGATGCAGCAGCGGCGTACGACCCGGCACTTCTCGACCGATCCGGTGCCGCGCGCGCTCATCGAATGGGCGATCCGCACCGCCGGCAGCGCGCCGAGCGGCGCCCATCAGCAGCCGTGGACGTTCGTGGCGGTGTCCGACCCCGAGACCAAACGGCGGATGCGCGACGCCGCGGAGAAGGAAGAGCGCGCGTTCTACAGCGGCCGCGCCCCCCAGGAATGGATCGACGCGCTGGCCCCGCTCGGCACCGACGAGCACAAGCCGCATCTCACCGACGCGCCGTGGGTGGTCGTGCTCTTCCGTCAGGCGCACGGCGTCGACGCCGACGGCGCCAAGCGCCCGTTCTACTACACGCCGGAATCGTGCGGCATCGCCGCCGGGTTCTTCATCGCGGCGATCCACATGATGGGCCTGGTCACGCTGACGCACACGCCGAGCCCGATGGGCTTCCTGGGCGAACTGCTCGAGCGGCCGGCCAACGAGAAGGCGATGCTGGTGATGCCGGTCGGCTATCCGGCCGCGGACGCGCAGGTGCCCGACATCGCCCGCAAGCCGCTCGCCGAGATCGCCGTGTGGCGGTGAGCCCGGTCACTCCGGCTTCAGCGAGGTCGTCAGCTCGAACTCGAGGCCGTCAAACGTGTACCACAGGGTGATGTGGTAGGTGTGGCCCTCCCTCACGGCTGAATGGACGCGCGTCTCGGTCGCCGAGAAGACTTGCGCCCAGGTCAGCCCAGGGGCGGCGGCATCGTTCAAGGTGACGTCGACGCCCTGACCGTTTTGCGTCGCCGACGAATAGGTCAGCACCGCTTCCAGTGTGCCGCTCATCGGCGCGGTCACCTGGAAGTACCCGGCACGGCCATCCCCTTTCCCCGAGGCACTCGGGAGGGTTGACGAGCGGACCGCGCACGACAGCGCCGATCTCCAGCGGCGTGTACACCAACGGACTGAACTGGGTCGGAAAGCGCGGCGCAGGATTCGACCCTGGGGGCGGGGCCGGGGCCGGAGCCGGAGGCGCGCCGGCGATTGGAGGTGCCGTCGGGGCCGTGGGAAGCCCGAAGCGGGACGGACGGCCGTTGTCGCAGGCGGCAAGGCCGAGGACCAGGATACCGACGCCGACCCGAACGTGACTGACGCTGAAACGTGAAGCGGCCATGGTGATCCTCCTTCACGCGCCAACGCCAACCTTGGGTCTGGCTCAACAGGGCAGGCAACGGGCATCAGCGAGCACCCCTAAGTGCCGCCCGTCGACCACTCACCTTCCTCCCTGCAGCCACGCGATTGCCCTCCTCTCAGCCTCGGCCGGGTCGGCAATGAGCTCATCCGGGGCGATGGGCCCCCCGTACCGTCTCTTGGTCCGGTCGGCGTGCTGAGAGGTGGCCAGGTAGAGCGTGGCCCCGTCACTCAATCGAAAGGTCTCCTGCAGATGGTGGTGGCCGCAGGTGGGACCGCCGAAGGACCTGGTGTTGGGACGCCCCTTGAAGAACACGACGATGGCTTCACCGGCGCTGGCCACGCCGCCATCGGTGAGCACCGCGACCCTCGGGAACTCCCGCAACGTCCTGTAGGGCTCCGCCACTCTCGCGAACGCTTCGCCGAGGCTGAGGGCCGCGCCGTCGCGGTACTCCCGCTCGTACTCGCGGTTGTAGTAGACGATCCACCCGATGATCCCCTCACCAAGGACCGGGCCGATTCCCGCGATCATCGGCCACATGTTTCCGCCGAAGTTCCCTCGCAGGTCGACGATCCATCCACTCAGGCCTGGACGGTCGGCGCTCTCGATGGCCCGCTGGATTGACTCCGCGAACTGTGTCGCGGCGTTCCCGCCGCAATCGCACGAGGCGACCTTCACATACGCCACCGTGTCCGGCAGACCCTCCGGAACGCGTGCCGCGCCGGCGCATCCTCCCACCGGCGGAGGGCCGATCAGCGCCCCCTCTCTCGTCATCACGTAGCTCTCGTGGTCGTCGAGCAGTTGTAACGCGACGCGAATGGCGGGAAAGACGTCCGACATCGTCCGCGCGCCCGCGGCTCGTTCCACCACCGTCGTCCGGAAGGCTGCCCAGTCGATCTCGGCCCGGTTGATTGAGGCCGTCTGCATGATCGTCAGTACGGATTCGAGGTAAGCCTCCGGGGACGTCGGAGAGGCCGCGATCAGCGGCGTGGGCGCCACCGGGCCCTGCTCTCCCGCGCACGCGGCCAGGGCGAGTGTGCTGACAAGAAGTAGCAGTGACGAGCGCTGCACCATGCCCCCTCCCTCAGACGGCCATCGCCCGGCACGAAAGACTGCAGGCAGCTACGCGCGCCAGGCAACGGGCATCAGCGAGCACCCGCATTTGCCGCCCATTGCCCCGCCCGTTGCTGTCGCCGGAGTCCCAGGGGTAGACTGCGTCCTCCACGCTCGGCGACCGCGGGTTGAGACGGGAGGGCTGACGTGTCCGACGACGCGCTGCGCCCGGCCGGGTCGTCCGGCGACCCGGATACGACCGGACGGTTGGACTCCTGGAAGGAGATCGCCGCTTACCTGAAGCGCGACGTGACCACCGTGCGCCGGTGGGAGAAGCGTGAAGGCCTGCCCGTGCATCGTCATCTGCACCAGCAGCGGGAATCGGTCTACGCCTTCACGCCGGAGATCGATCGCTGGTGGCTCGGCCGCGGCGAGGACCGCGCGACGCACGACGCACCCGACCCTGGTTCGACCGCGGCGGCCGCCCTGGCGCCGTTCTGGACGCGCCCGCGCGTCGCCTGGACGGTGGCCGCGATCCTGGCATTGACGACCCTGGCATCAGGGGCGCTGACCCTGCTCGTGGTCCGGCGAGCGGCGGACCCTGAGGGCGAGCTGCGCTTCGCGCTGTTCCCGCCCGAGCACACCAGCTTCGGCAGCGTGAGCCTGTCTCCCGATGGACGGCAGCTCGCCTTCACCGCCACGACCGCTGAGGGGTTGAGCCAGCTCTACGTCCGGCCGCTCGACACGCTGGCGGCGCGGGTGCTGCCCGGCACCGACGGCGCGACGTTTCCGTTCTGGTCGCCGGACGGCGATGCCGTGGCTTTCTTCGCCGACGGGAAGCTGCGCATGGTCGATCTCGCGGCAGGGAACGTACGCGTCGTGGGCGAGGCTCCCAATGGGCGCGGCGGCACGTGGCATGCGAACGGCACGATCGTGTTCGCTCCCAATCGCGACGGTGGGCTCTTTCACGTGGCGGCGGCCGGCGGCTCGCCGACACCGCTGACGACGGTTGATCGTCCGGGTGAGCGGGGCCATCTGTGGCCCGAGTTCCTCCCCGAGGGCGACCGATTCCTGTATCTGGCCGACAGCAGCCAGACCGAGTACCACAACCTGTTCATCGGCGCACTCGACGGCCGGCCACCGACACGGCTCTTCCCGCTGGCGTCGAACGCCGTCTACGGGGACGGCTTCCTGTTCTTCGCGCGCGATCGCCAGCTGGTGGCGCAGCCCTTCGACCCTGATCGGGCCGAGCCAACTGGCGAGCCGATCATCCTGGCCGACGAAGTGCTCCAGCAGTGGCAGCTGGACCACAAGACCGACGTGTCGGTCTCGAAGACGGGTGTCGTGGTGTTTCGCACCCTGCGCGGCCCCGACACGCAACTCGTGTGGCGCGATCGCACCGAAGGGCAAACGGCGTTGACCCGCTCGCCGGCTCGGTACTTCGAGCCGACGTTGTCGCCCGATGGACGGCGCGTCGCGATCGACGTGTTCGATCCACGGCCGTCGAAGCGCTTCGGGTTCGGCCTGGCCGGGATCACCTCGGACATCTGGATTCTCGATGCCGCGAGTGGCGCGCCGTCGCGCCTTACCTTCGACCCGGGTGCCGAATTCGATCCGGTGTGGTCCCCCGACGGTCGCCGGATCGCGTTCTCGTCGAATCGAGGCGGTACCCTCGACTTGTATCAGCGTCACCTCGACGACGGCGGCGGCGACGAGCCGCTGTTCAGCTCCGCGGCCCCGAAACACCTCCAAGCCTGGTCCCCCGACGGGCGCGCGCTGGTCTACGCCAGCCTCGACCCGAGCACGCGGATGGATCTCTGGCTCCTGCCGCTGACCGGCGCGCGGACACCGACGCCTTTGCTCCGCACGCGCGGCCGGCGAAGAACACGCCCAGATCGCGCCTGACGGCCGGTGGTTCGCCTACACCTCCGACGAGACCGGACGGTCGGAGGTCTACGTCCAGGCGTTTCCAGAGCCCGCCCGCAAGTGGCAGGTCTCGACCAATGGCGGCGGCCATCCGCGATGGCGCGCCGACGGCGGCGAGCTGTTCTATCTGGCCGAGAACCGCCAGCTGATGGCCGTTCCGGTTCGAACCGGGGCGGCCTTCGAGCACGAGGCGGCGGTGCCGCTGTTCGACACCGGCCTGAGCCCCCGCTGGGGCACGGCCAGGAACCATTACGACGTCAGCCGCGATGGGCAGCGGTTCCTGGTCATGGCGCCGGTGGCCGACGATCGGTCGTCGCCGTTCACGATCGTGATGAACTGGGCCGGCGTCGGGCGGTAGTCCGGCGACGCGGTGGGCCGGGACCTCGCTGACATCGCGTGCGGTGGTGATGGCCGGTCCGGCGCGCCGTCCGGGAATCAGCGACCGATGATGCGGGCGCTCGTCGAGAAGCGCCGGTAGTCGCGGTAGCGAGCCTCGGTCGTCACTACGTGTCCGCGCGCGCTGGTAGCGCTCGCGCATGACCTGCGGAACGATCATCCCGAGCCCGCGTCGTAGCCGTAGTCGACGTCGATGTCGCGGCGGGTGAGCGAGGAACGCCCATCGGTCCTTCATGTCCAGCGCGGATCGCAACACCTGGCCGGTGGCGGCATTCGAGCCACAGCCGGCCGCGCATCGGCAAGTCGCGCGTTCGCCGCGCCCGCGAACGATGGTCGGCCGCGCCGTCTCGTCGAAGCGGACGACACGGCCGCTGCGGCCGTCGACGACCTCCTCGCCGACCGCGGCGAAGCGGACGCGCCGTGGCGTGGACCGGGCGCAGCACGATGGGCGCGAACGTCGGCGTGTTGATTGTCCGCTCGATGTCGCCGAGGTTGTAGGCGGCGCTCGCCCGCACGAGTCGGCCGATGCGTGCGGCCGAGCGGCGCGAGCCGTCGGCCAGGGTGTCGCGGTATCGAGGCGGGGCTCGTCGGCGGCGGCCTCGCCGTCGACCACTTCGTACCTGGCGGAGCGTGACCCACTCCGCGGAGCCCGTAACGCTGGAAGAGCAACAGGTCCGACTGCAGCTGCTGGACGACCGCGCTGTCCGCCGTCGCGTGCTCGGCCAGCGGGCCTCCTGCCGGTAGTCCTCGCCGGCAAGACGCTGCCGAGCGCGGTCTCGAAGGTTCGCCCAGGAGGTGCGGGCGCGGGCGAGCAAGGCGTCCAGAGGGTCCGGCGACGGCACGGCACCGACGGTCGCGACGACGGCGGCGAGAAAACCGGCGACGCCGGGCCAGACACGGCGCCATCCGGCGATGTGGCCCATCGCGTGGCATCGTAGCGCGGCCGGCGTCGTTGTTCGCCGGCAAGGTATGATGCCGCCCGAGGCCGACCCGACGGCGGATGACTCGCCTGGTGGCGCGGTGACGCTGCCCATGACGACATCAGCCCCCGCCGCCCCTCGGAACGCGCCGCCCGCCCCCTCGACCGCGTCGGCCGATGCCCAACTACTGCGTGGCATCGGCCTGTGGGGAGCGGTGGCGCTGGTCATCGGCAACGTCATCGGCTCGGGCATCTTCCTCACCACCGGCACGATGGTGGCCGAGCTGCCCTCGACCACGCTGGTGCTTGCGGCCTGGGTCGCCGGGGGACTCCTGGCCATGGCCGGTGGGCTCACCTACGCCGAGATGGGGTCGATGTATCCGCGCTCCGGCGGTCTGTACGTCTACCTGAGCGAGGCCTACGGGTCGGTCATCGGATTTCTGTTCGGCTGGGCGTGCCTGCTCGTGATCCTCACCGGCAGCGTAGCCACCGTGGCGGTCGGGTTCGCCGAGTACTTCAGCTACTTCTTTCCGGCCCTCGGCACCGATCGCGTGCTGGCCACCTTCGCGATGCCGTGGGGGCCGTGGTCGATCAGCGCCGGCCAGCTCGTTGCCGCCGGCTCGATCGTGATCATCACCGCCATCAACTACGTCGGGGTGCAGAGCGGCAACCTCACCAACCTGGTACTGACGGTTGCCAAGGTCGGCGGACTGGTGGCGCTGCCGCTGCTGGCTATCGCCTACATGCGTGTCGATCCGGTGTTCAGCCCGGTCGTGCCGCCCGAGTCGCTCCGGCCGCTGGCCTCCTTCGGCGTGATCATGATCGCGGTGATGTGGACCTACGAGGGCTGGTACTACGTGGCCTTCGCCGCCGGCGAGATTCGCGACGCGGCGCGCAACGTGCCGCGCTCGCTGATCTACGGCACGCTCGCCCTCACAGCGATCTACGTCGCCGTCAACCTCGCCTACGTCTTCTCCCTCTCCCTCGAGGAGATGTCCGGTGTCGTTCGGATCGCCGAGAAGGCGGTCACGGCGCTGGTCGGCCCAATCGGCGCGACGCTGGTCGCCGGGTCGGTCGTCATCTCGACCTTCGGCTGCAACGTAAGCGGCATCATCGCGGCGTCGCGATCCTGCTTCGCGATGGCGGCCGACGGTCGCTTCTTCCCGCCGGCGGCGCGGGTGCACCCGGTCTACCGGACGCCCCACGTCGCGCTGTTCATCACCTCGGCGTGGTCGGCATTCCTGACGCTGACCGGCGGCTATCAGGCGCTCTTCACCTACGTGACGTTCGCCTCGGTGCTCTTCGGCACGCTGGGCGGGATCGCGATCTTCGTGCTCCGGGCCCGGCGCCCCGATGTGCCCCGGCCGTACCGGGCCCTGGGCTACCCGCTGATTCCGGCGCTCTACGTCCTCGGGTCGTTCGCGCTGGTGTGGAACACCCTGATGGAGCGGCCCACCGAGTCGATTGCCGGTCTCGGCCTCGTCGCCCTCGGCCTGCCGTTCTACTACTACTGGTCCCGGCCGGCCCGCTGAGTCGACGGCCGGCGCCGCCGGTGAGGACCGGCGCCCGAGTGGCGTTATACTCCGCGGGCTCGGCGGCGCGCCCGTTCGTGCGGGCGGCCGCTGGCTGACACCATCCGTCGTCGGCACCTGATGACCGGGCGGACCGTCTTTGCGCCCGCGGCTTCGCCCGGTTCGGCCCGCAGGGCCTTGTCCGAGCCTTCCACTGCAATCTCAGAAGATCCCTAGCACTTCCCCAGGACTCGTCCCGGGTGCTGCCGCTAGGGTGTGACGCAGTTCACGGAGGTCGCCATGGGACAGAGCACGCGTCAGCATTCCCGTTCGCACACTCTCTTCGCCTTCGCACTCGCACTGAGCGCGATGGCAGCGCCGCGTGACGCCGGGGCGCAGAGTGTCGACACCATCGTCACGTGGAATCGCGTGTTGCTGACCGCGGTCGCGACGCCGGGCGCCCAACCGCCCGACCATCTTCTTCACCCGGTCGACGGCCATCGTCAGCGCCGCGGTGTTCGACGCCGTCAACAGCTTCGATCGCGTCTATCAGCCCTATGCCACGTGGGTCGACGTGCCGGCTGGTGCCTCGCGCGACGCGGCGGTCGCCCAGGCGGCGCACGACGCGCTGGTCGGGGTCATGCCGTCACAGACCGCCGCCTACGACGCGGCGCTGGCCACCTCACTCGCCGGCATCCCGGCGCAGGCGGCGGCCGACGGCGCCGCGGTCGGCGCCGCGGCGGCCAAGGCGATCCTCGAGCTGCGGACCGGCGATGGCTGGGAGCGCCCGTTCCCGCCGCTGGACCTGCCGAGCCTTCCCGGCTACTGGAAGTCGACGCCGCCGAACAATCCGACGGTGACCTTCACCAATTACCCGGGCGCTCGTGGGTTCATCGTCGAGAACGGCCGCCGCTTCCTGCCCGAGGGCCCCCCGGCTCTCACCAGCGAGCGTTACGCCACCGACTTCAACCAGGTGAAGGCCTGGGGGGCGGTCAACAGCACCGTCCGCTCGGCCGAGCAGACGCAGATCTCGAACTATTGGGCCGGCGTCGGCACCACGACTCCCAACCAGAATGTGTGGAATAACCTTCTGGGCGACTTGGCGCGCAGCAGGGGATGGAGCGGCCTCGACCTGGCCCGCGGCTACGCCTTGCTCAACATGACCTTCCACGACGCGCTGCTGACGTCGATGACCGGCAAGTTCATCTACGGTCTGTGGCGGCCGGTGACGGCGGTGCGCGAGGCCGATACCGACGGCAACGACGCGACCCAGGCGGATCCGACCTGGCTGCCGCTGCTCACCACGCCGCCCTATCCGAGCGCGCCCGGCAACATGGCCTGCATCGCCGGATCGATGTCGCGAACGATGGAGCGGCTGTTCGGTCAGGACAATATCCCGTTCTCGGTGACCTGGACCGGTGCCGGCACCAATCCAACGGTGACGCGGTCCTACAACGGCTTCCGTCATCTGGCCGACCAGCAGGCGTACAGCCGCATCTGGGGCGGCATCCACTTCGAGTTCGAGACGTTGTCGAGCCTGGGCGCCTGCTCGCTGCTGGGCGACTACGCCGCCGACAACGTGCTGCGGCGCCGCTGATTCTTGAAGCGGCTAGCCGCTCGTCCCTAGCCGCTTCACGGCTCTAGCGGTCGGAGCCACTCGGCGACGACCGCGCTCGTGTCCACGCCGGTCGCCGCACGAATGAGCGGCGCGAGTTCGTCAGTGGCGAACGCGCGCCGCTCTTTCGCCGTCCAGGCGACGAGGTAGCGGAAGGCGTCGCGCAGCGTCCTGGCGCCCTTGGTCTCGGCCTGGATGCGGTCGTCGAGGGCCGCGGCCATCAGCCCGCCGCGCGAGAACACCAGGCGGCCGGTCCGGAAGTCCTCGGCGTAGCGGGTCGAGGCGACGCGGCTGAGATCGACGAGCGGCAGACGTTTCAGGAACGGCGGGGCAGTGGCGACGTTGGCCCGGAAGCGGCGCTGCAGCATCCCCTCACGGAAGGCCGCAGGGTCTGGCGTGCCGGCGGCGACCGCCATGATCGCCGTGTACTGGCCGAAGCCCTCGGCGAACCAGATCGAGTCGAGCACCGGGGCCAGCTCCCACTGGAACGGGAAATAGCCGTGGCCGTAGGAGCGCTTGGGCACCCAGGCATGGCTGATGTGGTGCGCGAAGTTGTAGAGCACGCGCGCGTCGTCGTCGGCCGTGGACGCCGCGGTCAGGCCGGCCGACGCCGCCAGGTAGTAGGTGCTCGACGACAGGTGCTCCATGCTCATGCCGTACTCGTGCTGCGGCGAGATCGGCGTGAGCAGCTCCTGGTGCATCGTGTAGTGGGGGAACGGCGTCGTGCCGAAGTAGGCGGCCACGCGCTGGAACGCGGTGACGGCGAGGCGGCCGACGCGATCGAGGTCGACGGCGCCTTCGGCGTACGCAGCCAGGTAGAGCGGCGCCGGCGTGTCGGTGAGCCGCCGCACGGTGGCCCGCGGGCCCATGACGATCTGCCCGTCGGCCAGCGCGTAGTAGTCGTCGGCACGCGCACTCAGGCTGCCGGTGGCCATCGGCGCCGCTGGCGCCAGCGTACTGAACACCGGCCAGCCGTCGGGGCCCTCGACGCGCAGCGTCGCCGGCCGGGTCTCGAAGCCGTCGACGAAGGCGAAGACCGAGTAGCCGAGGACGGCGAGATAGCCGTCGCGGACCCGCGACTGATCCGACGCGGCCCGCACCTCGCGCTCCAGCTTCCGCAGATCGACGCGGTAGTCGACCCGCGTCGTGCCGGCGGGCAGGCGCCAGCGCGGCCCCTCCTCGCGTTCGGCCGGCGTCCGCCGGCCGCTGGCGTCGAGTGCCACGACCTCGCTGACGAACGCGTCGTAGCGCTGCTCGCCGTAGCCCATCGGGATGGCCCGCGGCATGACCAGCGCACGCGTCTCGGGCACCCCGCCCGCCGGCGTCATCTCGACGACGACGGCGTCGTCGCCCGGGCGGTCGTACCGGAACGTATAGGCCACCTCGCCGGGCGGTCGCTGGGCCTGCGCGGCAGCGGGTGCCGCCGTCGCGGCGGCGAAGAGACAAGCGAGCAGGCGCATGGTCGTCATCGCCGCCGAGTCTACCAGCCGGGCCGTGAGGTATGCTCGCGCGATGCGACAGCTCCTCGCCCTGGCCGCCGGCGTGCTCGTGATCTCGGCGGCGCCGGTCGGCGCCCAGCCGGTTCCGTCGGGCCACAAGGTGACCCGGCTCGAGATCAAGATCCTGTCGACGATGCTGGCCGACGAGGGCTTCGGCGAGTGGGGCTTCGCCGCGCTGGTCGAGGTCGACGGCCGCAAGATCCTCTTCGACACCGGGGCCCACGAAGACACGGTCCAGCGCAACCTGCGTGAGCTGAAGGTGGACCTCTCGGACGTCGAGCTGGTGATCCTCAGCCACAATCACGACGACCACACGACCGGGCTCTTGACGCTGCGCCGCCAGTTCGCGGCGGCCAATCCCAAGGCGCTGGCCACTGCCTATGCCGGCACCGGATTGTTCTATCCGCGCGTCGGCGCCAACGGCCAGGTCAACGACCGCATGAACGCCATCCGCCGGGAGTACCGAGGCCAGCGGCGCCAAGGTGATCGAGGTGGCTGGACCGATGGAGATCCTGCCCGGCGTGTGGCTGACCGGGCCGGTGCCGCGCGTGCATCCCGAGCGCAACTGGAGTTCGCTCGGCAAGGTGCGCACGCCCAAGGGCGACGTGGAAGACAACGTCCCCGAGGACATGACGCTGGTCGTCCAGACCGCGCAGGGCCCGGTCTATCTCTTCGGCTGCGGCCATGCCGGCGTCGATCAACACCCTGGAGCACGCGCGCAAGACCATCGATCCGGCCCCGGTCAAGGCGGTGATCGGCGGTGTCCACCTGTTCGCGGCCACCGACGAGCACCTGGCCTGGACGGCGGGGCAGCTCAAAGCCTTCGGCGTCCAGCAGTTCGTCGGCGCGCACTGCACCGGCATCGAAGCCACCTACCGCATCCGCCAGCTGGCCGGGCTCACGCGCCAGACCGCGATGGTCGGCGCCGTTGGCGCCTCCTATTCGTTGACCGGCGGCATCAATGCCGTGCGCGTCGCCAAGTGAGAGTAGGGCAGCTCTTTAGAGCTGCCGGGAGGCAGAGCTAAAGCTCTGCCCTACGCCTAACCGCAATGCGCTCTAGCGGTTGGATCCGGACACGTCAAGCTGGCGGAGAACGAAAGCGCTATGCAGATCATCCGCAACCGCAGGGTGTTCGACGTCTGCGTCGTCGGCTCGGGCGCCGGCGGCGGGATGGCCGCCAAGGTGCTCACCGAGGCCGGCGCCGACGTGGTGATGCTCGAGGCCGGCGTCATGTGGGACTCCGCCCGCGACGCGAAGATGTTCACGTGGACCTACGACGCGCCGCACCGCGGTGCGGCCATCCCCGAGCGCCAGTTCGGCGAGTTGGACGCCGGGCTGGGCGGCTGGACGCTCGACGGCGAGCCCTACACGACCGGTCCCGACAGCCAGTTCGACTGGTTCCGCACTCGGATGCTCGGCGGCCGCACCAACCACTGGGGCCGGATCTCGCTGCGCTTCGGACCCGACGACTTCCGCCGCCGCAGCCTCGACGGCCTCGGCGACGACTGGCCGATCGGCTACGACGACTTGAAGCCGTACTACGACCGCGTCGACGATCTCGTCGGCATCTTCGGAACGGTGGAAGGGCTGCACAACGAGCCCGATGGCCACTTCCTGCCGCCGCCGAGACCGCGCTGCTACGAGCTGCTCTTCAAGCAGGCCGCCGACCGGCTCAAGATCACCTGCATCGCGTCGCGGATGTCGATCCTCACGCGGCCGCACAACGGGCGCAAGGCGTGTCACTACTGCGGCCAGTGCGGGCGCGGCTGCGCGATCCACGCCAACTTCTCGTCGCCGTCGGTGCTGCTGCCGCCGGCGCTGGCGACCGGTCGCCTCACCCTCGTCACCCAGGCGATGGCCCGCGAAGTGACCACCGACGAGACCGGCCTGGCGACCGGTGTCGCCTACATCGACACCGCGACCGGCCGCGAGAACCACGTGCGGGCGCGGATCGTCGTGCTCGCGGCGAGCGCCTGCGAGTCGGCGCGGATTCTGCTCAACTCGACCTCGTCACGCTTTCCGCACGGCCTGGCCAACTCCAGCGGCGCCGTCGGCCGCTACCTGACCGACACCACCGGGGCGAGCGTGAGCGGCTTCATCCCGAAGATGATGCACGGCGTGCCGCACAACGAGGACGGCGTCGGCGGCATGCATCTCTACATGCCGTGGTGGCTCGACAACCGCACGCTCGACTTCCCGCGCGGCTATCACATCGAGCCCGGCGGCGGGCGGCGGATGCCGGGCGCCGGTGTCCTCGCCGGCATCCACCGCTTCCGCGGCGCCGACGGCGACGGGAAGGCGATCGCCCCGGCCGGCTACGGCAAGGCCCTCAAGGACGACTACCGGCGCTTCTACGGCGCGACCGTCAACTTCTCGGGCCGCGGCGAGATGATCCCCAACGAGCAGAGCTACTGCGAGATCGACCCCACGGTGGTCGATCGCTGGGGCATCCCGGTGCTGCGCTTCCACTTCAAGTGGAGCGACTACGAATACGACCAGGTGCGCCACATGCAGCAGACCTTCCGCGCCCTCATCGACGAGATGGGCGGCACGGCGCTGTCGCCGATGCCGTCGCGCCAGCGCGGCTACGGCATCGCGCCGGGCGGACGCATCATCCACGAGGTCGGGGTGACGCGGATGGGGCACTCGCCAACCACGTCGGTGCGTGAACGCGCAGTGCCAGGCCCACGACGTCCGCAATCTCTTCGTGGCCGACGGCGGGCCGTTCGTCACCAACGCCGACAAGAACGTGACCTGGACGATCCTGGCGCTCTCGATGCGGACCAGCGAGTACATCGCCGGCGAGCGGAAGGCAGGGCGGCTGTGAGCGCCCGGCTGCGACGCCGCGATCTGCTGCGGCTGCTGGCGGCGGCGCCGATGGCGGCCGGCTTCTCGTGGAACGAGGCCGAGGCCTCGACCGCCGGCGCGCTGGCGCAGGCGGCCCGCACGGCCCAGCCGGGCGCGACGCCGTTCACCCCGGCGTTCTTCACGGCGCACGAATACGAGACCGTGCGTCTGCTGGCCGACCTCATCATCCCGCGCGACGAGCGATCGGGTGGCGCCATCGACGCCGGTGTGCCCGAGTTCATGGACTTCCTGTTCGCCGAGGAACCGAAGCTGCCCGAGGCGGTGCTGCGCCAGACCGCGATGCGCGGCGGACTCGCCTGGCTCGACCTCGAGTGCCAGCGGCGCTTCGATGCGACGTTCGTGGCCTGCCGCGACGACCAGCGCACGGCCGTGCTCGACGACATCTCGCAACCGCCGCCGGTCGACCCGGACGCCGATCCGGAGACCCCGCCGCCCGGCTCGCATGGCCGCGCGTTCTTCGCCAGCTTCCGCGATCTCACCGCCACGGGGTTCTGGACCAGCCGGATGGGCATGGCCGATCTGCAGTTCCAGGGCAATCGGGTCGTGGTCGACTGGACCGGGTGTCCGCCCGAGGCCCTGGCCAAGCTCGGCGTCCGTTACCCGGACGTGTGACGTCGCGGCCGCCCGCCGCAGACCAGGTCAGCGCTTCGCGCTCGACGCGGGCAGCTCGCGGATACGGATGGTGCGAAACGCCAGCGTGCCGGCGTGGTCGCCCTGGATTGCCAGGTGTCCGCGCGTGGCCCGGCCGAAGCGCGGCCACTTGACGAACTTGCTGGCGGCGACCTTCGCTTCCCAGTCGGGGCTCCACAACTCGTACTCCAGCAGCTTCGTCCCGTTGAGCCAGTGCTCGACGTGAGGGCCGCGGGCGACGATGCGGGTGCGGTTCCACTCGCCCGCCGGTTTGAGGTGCCCGGCCGGCGACGGGTAGAGCGCGTAAGCCGCGCCGGCGCAGGTCAACCGCGTCTTGTTGTCCTCGCCGCGGACGTCATCGAGCAGCTGGTACTCCGGCGCCGACCAGTAGATGCGGTCGTACTCCTCGGTGCCGCGGTAGAAGATGCCGCTGTTGCCGGCCTCGCCGATCGTCCACTCGAGCTCGAGCTCGAAGTCGCCGAACTGGTCGGCTGAGACGATGTCGGCCACGGGTGCGTCCTTGCGCAGGACGCCGCCGTCGACCCGCCATCCCGGCGGCAGCGTGTCGGACCTGAAGCCTCGCCACCCGGCGAGCGACTGTCCGTCGAACAGCAGTCGCCAGCCCGCGGCGCGCTCGGCGGCGGTGAGGGTGTTCGCCGGAGGTGCACTTCGCGCTTGCGCGGCGAGCAGCACCGGCAGCAGGGCCGCCGTCATGGCCAGCATGGCGCTCACGATTGCCGATCGGATGGTCATCGTCTTCGCTCCCCAATCCCGGCGGGCGGGTCGCCGCGCGCCTGCCGTCTGGCGCATTAGACCATGGACCGGCCAGCGAGGGCGGCGCCGGATCGGTGACAATCACCTGATGACCCAGCGCCTGACCGCACCGAACCTGACCGTCCCTGTCCTCGTCGCTCTCGTCACCCTCTTCGCTGGGGGTCCCACGGCGCTTGCCGGGCAGGCCCCGGCCCCGACCGTGCCGCCGGCGGTCGATCCCACCCCCGACCTCCGCGTCCCGACCGGATTCCGAATCGCGGTGTTCGCGTCTGGCCTGACCGGCGCGCGGCATCTGGCGGTGAGCCCCGAAGGCACGCTCATCGTGGCGCGCCGCGCCGAGATCGTCGCGCTTGCCGGATCGCGATTGCGACGGCCACGCCGAGCCTGAGGTGCTGCTGAGCGGCCTGACCTACGCGCACAGCGTCGCGTTCGCCAACGGCTACCTGTACTTCACGACCACGCCGGCGCTGATGCGCGTGCGCTGGGTCGACGGCCGTCCGTCGGGCACGCCGGAGCGGCTGGCCGACCTGCCGACCTCGACGCCGTCGCTGCACACGTCGCGCTCGCTGGTGATCGGCCGTGACGGACGCCTCTATGTGTCGATTGGATTGTCGTGCAACGTGTGCGTCGAGCCCGACGCCCGGCGCACGACGATTCAAGTCTTCGACGCCGACGGCACCAACGGCCATGCGTTCGCCTCAGGACTGCGCAACGCCGTCGGCATGGTGTGGCACCCCGAGACCGGCAAGCTGTGGACGACCGATATCGGTCAGGACCAGTTGAGCGACGATTTGCCGCCCGACGAGATTGACGTCGTCGAGGAAGGGAAGCACTACGGCTACCCGTACTTCTACGGCCGCGGCGTGCCCAATCCGGCGCCCGAGGTACGCGACGTGACCCGCCCGGTCACGGCGGAGCAGGCGGTGCCACCGGTGGTCGAGCTGCCGGCACACACGACGCCGCTCGGGATGACCTTCTACACCGGCACGCAGTTTCCGGCCGCCTACCGCCACGCACTCTTCGTGTCGATGAAGGGCAGCACGACCCGGAGCGAGAAGGTCGGCTACAAGCTCGTCCGCGTGCTGATGAAGGACGGCCGTCCCGCCGGGGTCGAAGACTTCGCGACCGGGTGGCTGAAGGACGGCGCGGTCTCGGGCCGGCCGGTCGGCCTGGCCACCGGCGGCGACGGCGCGCTCTACGTCGCCGACGACAACAAGGGCTTCATCTACCGCATCAGCTACGCCCGCGAGTAGCCCAGCGGCGCGCTGCCAGCGCGATCGGCGGGCCCACTCCGATCAGGTGGAGGGCGATCACCTGATACGTCGCCGCCGACCAGGGGCCGGGGAAGCGCCCGATTGCCGATAACGGGATCACCGCGTAGTTCATGACCAGGAACACGACGAGCCCGTAGAGCGGTCCCGTGAGCAGCGGCCGCCGCGTCAGCGCCGGCACCGCCCGGCACGCCGCCACGAACACCGCGGCCGCACTGAGCGCCACGACGAAGTGGAGCAGCAGGCCGAGCACGGCCAGTCCCATGCCGCCCGTCCGTGCGGCGGCGGTGCCGACGACGCCCGCCGCAACCGAGCGCAGGATGCCGGCCGGCGGGGCGGGCCAGTAGATGGCGAAGGCGCCGAGGATGTCGAGCGCGCCGGCGACGGCGCCGCCGACGGCGATGGCCACGAGCGGTTGACGGGATGAGGCGTGCGCGGTCATGCGGCGACTCGGTCAGCGCTTGTCGACCACGACACGGCCGTCCTTCATCACCCACCGCACACCGTTGAACAGCGCCTCGATGTCACGGAGCGGATCGCCCTCGACCGCGACCAGGTCGGCGAGGAAGCCAGGGGCGACGCGGCCGAGCCGATCCGACACGCCGAGCAGGGCGGCCGGCGTGGTCGTGGCGGCGGCCAGCGCCTGCGCCGGCGTCAGTCCCGCCCGCACGAACCAGCCGAGCTCGCGGGTGTTCTGGCCGAACATGGTGTAGACGGCGTCGGATCCCATCGCCAGCTTCACGCCCGCGATCGCGGCGCGACGCACCGACTCGAGGTTGCGCGCGATGTAGTCACGCAAGCCGGCTTCGGCAGTGGCGGGGAAGCCGGTACTCCGCCTGCGCGTCGATGTAATAGCGATTGTGATCCACGGTCGGGACCCAGACCGTGCCCCGCGCCTTCATCTCCGCCAGGGTCGCGTCGTCGACGTCGGCGCCGTGCTCGACCGAGTCGGCGCCGGCCCGCACGGCGTCACGCACTCCGGCCGCGCCGTACGAGTGGATCGCCACCTTGGTGCCGAGCGCGTGCGCGGCGTCGACGACCGCCTTCATCTCGTCGAAGGTCACCGTCTGCTCGCCGTCGACGACGTCGAAGCCGCCGCGCGACCCGAACACCTTGATCCAGTCGACGCCGGCCTTCACCCGCTCGGCGACCAGCGCCCCCAGCGCCTCGGGCGCCGGCGCCGTGGCCGGCCGCGAGGCCGCCGACAGCCCCGGTCCGGAAGCGAAGATGCGCGGGCCGACCATCGCGCCCCTGGCGACGAGGTCGCGCATCGCCAGGTCCATGTCGTTGCCGGCGTTGAGGTCGCGCACGGTCGTCACGCCCGTGTCGAGGGTGCGGCGTGCGTTCTCCTGGGCAAGGAACACGGTCACGGCCGGCAGCCGGCGCTGTCCGCGCGGGCGCGTGCCTGGAGCGCGATCCCAGAAGTAGGTGATGTGGGTGTGGGCGTCGATGAGGCCAGGCAGTCCGGTGAAGCGACGCAGGTCGACGACCTCGGCGCCGGGAGGAATGGCCGTGGCGCCGCTGCCCACGGCGCGGATGCGATCGCCGTCCACCGTCACCACGGCGTCGGCGATCACGCGGTCGCCGTCCCAGAGCTGGCCGAAGCGCACCGCGCGCAGCTGCGCGCCGGCCGGTGCGGCTGCGCCGAGCACCGTGGCCAGGCACAGCGTCGCCGTCAGGAGGTCGCGAACGGAGCGGCGCGGCACGCGCCGGATTCTATTCGGAATCCGCAGTTACCGCGGCGAGCGGGTGGCCGTGGGGTCGTCGGCCGCCGGCGTCCGGCGCCGGTCGTCCTCGATGGCTTCGCCGATCGGCGGCTCATCGGCTTCGGTGCCGGCGATGTCGATTTCCTGGTCGGCCTCAGCCGACGGCCACGCCTCGGGTGGTAGTTCCTGGGCGTCGGGTGGCGGTGACGACGGCGGTGGATGGGGTGACGGGTCGGCCATGGGTTGGCTCCTCGACGGCGAGCGCTGCAACCGACGTACCGCGCTGCGTCACAGCCAGGGCTGGCGCCGGTGCGGCTCGGCGCCACCGCGGATCACCCGGTATCGGCGCGTTTTCGGGGCGCCGGTCCGGGCCGGCGTGGCCAGGCCGGCCGGGGTCGCGCCGTCGACGATGGCCAGCATCGCGCTGCAGGTGCTGGCCCAGGACGTGCTGCCCGGCACGAAGTGCACGCCGTCGTGACGAGGCCGCAGCCGCGCGTACTGGGCGATGTCAGCGGTTAAGACCACGTCGGCCCCGGCCAGTGCCGACGCCTCGGCCGCGGCGCTGGCGGCGGGCTCCAGGCCGCAGTCGAAGACGATCGCACGAGTGGGAATCGCCGCGACCAGTGGCAGACTCTGAGCATCGAAGGACCACACAATGGGCACCCTTGCGCCGTCGCTGTCGAGCGATGCCTCCAGCAGCGGCGCCAGCAGCCGGTGGCCGTCGGCGGCGGACGTGGACTCTGGCAAGTACGGCGTGAGCACGGTCAGGGCTCCGGCGCGCATCGATCCGACCAGCGGCAATCGGCACGTTTGTGGCTGAGTCTCGAAGAAATACACGGGCCGGTCGGCCGCCAACCGTGTCATCAGCTGACGGGGGCGGCTGGCGACTTGCGGCCAGCCGACGGGCGCGAGACAGAGCACGGGTGTTGGCGTCACGGTGCCTCCGTCGTTCGCGTATCAAGTTGTGTGCCCGCTGCGAGATCGCCGAGGTAGTTGCTGAGGCGGACCGTGGCATGGTTGATGCTGCTCATGGAAGGAGCTATCCCGCGCCCGAGGCTCGTCGATGCAGCCCACTCCGCCATTCCCGCCGCAGCCGCAGGCGCGGCCAGGCCTCCAATCCGAGATCGAGACGCAGCCGGCGCCACAGAGCATCGCCGCCGGCTATGTCGGCGCCGGCAAGCTCCGCAGCCAGGTGGCGATCGTCACCGGCGGCGATTCGGGAATCGGGCGGGCGACGTGCGTGCTCTTCGCCCGCGAGGGCGCCTCGGTGGCGATCAGCTACCTGCCGGCCGCGCAGTCGGATGCCGACGAGACGGCCACGCTGGTCGCCGGTGAAGGGCAGCGCTGTCTGCTCCTGCCGGGCGATCTGCTCGATCGGGCCTACTGCGACCGCGTGGTCCGCGATACCGTGCGCCACTTCGGACGGCTCGACGTCCTGGTCAACAATGCCGCCTACCAGCAGTATCGCGAGTCGATCGGCGAGATCGACGATCGTCAGTGGGACCGCACGTTCCGGACCAACGTCTACGCCTACTTCTATCTGGCGCGGGCCGCGCTGGCCTACCTCGGACGTGGCGCGGCGATCGTCAACGTGGGATCCGTCATGGGCCTGGAGGGCAACGAGCACCTGCTCGACTACGCCTCGACCAAGGGCGCGATCCACGCCTTCACGAAATCGCTGGCGAAGAATCTCGCCGCGAAGGGGATTCGCGTGAATGCCGTGGCGCCCGGCCCGGTGTGGACGCCGCTCGACGCCGCCGCCGGCCTGGCTCCCTTCGGCGACGACACGCCGATGGGCCGGCCGGCGCAGCCCGAGGAGATCGCTCCGGCCATCGTCTTCCTGGCCTCGGCCATCGATTCCAGCTACGTCACCGGCGAAGTGCTCAGCCTGCTCGGCGGCCGCACGACCACCGCCTGACGGTCTTCAGCCGCCCGGTCACGCCAAATCCGCGCCGCGGATGCCGCACTCCTTCATCTTGTTGAGCAGGGTCTTGTAGCTCACCTTCAGGTGCGCGGCGGTCTTGCGCCGGTTCCAGCGGAACCGCGTCAGCGCCAGATTGATGGCCTCACGCTCGGCGTCCATCGCCGCCGCGCGCGCCAGCTCGTGCAGGCTCACGCCGTCGGTCGAGGCCGCCAACCGGGCGGCCTCGCCGTCGCTGTCGTCGGCGTCGGGCTCGTCGACAGGCAGGGGGTCGGGCTCGGCGGGCCGCGCCGTGGCCACCGGGACGGGCGGCGCCGGCGGCGGTGGTGGTGCGGCGGCCACGCTGGCTATCGGCTCAGGCGCCGCCACGCCCTCGGCCATGAGCCGCACCAGTTCCTGGTGGATGAACTGCTCGTCCTGCAGCACGACCAGGCGCTTGACCATGTTCTCGAGCTCGCGGACGTTGCCGGGCCACGAGGACTCGCCCAGGGCCCGCAGCAGCCCGGCGCTGGCCCGGACGAACGGCCGATGATACAGCCGGGAGGTACTTCGCGATGAAGAACTCGACCAGCGGCCCGATCTCCTCGCGCCGGTTGCGCAGCGGCGGCACGTGCAGCTCGATCACCTGCAGGCGGTAGTAGAGGTCTTCCCGGAACGTGCCGGCCCGCATCATCGCCTGCAGGTCGCGGTTGGTCGCCGCGATCACCCGCACGTCGATGTCGACCTTGCGGTTGCTGCCGAGCCGGGTCAGCTCGCCGTCCTGCAGCACGTGGAGCAGCTTGGCCTGCAGGCCCGGCGGCATCTCGCCGATCTCATCGAGCATGATGGTGCCGTGCTGCGCGAACTCGAACCGCCCGACGCGGGTCTGGCCGGCGCCGGTGAAGGCGCCGCGCTCGTGGCCGAAGAGCTCGCTCTCGAGCAGGTCGGCGGGCAGGGCCGCGCAGTTGACCTTGACGAACGGCTTCTGGCGGCGGCTCGATCGGCGGAGCAGCTCGCGGGCGATGACCTCTTTGCCGACACCGCTCTCGCCGCGCAGCAGCACGCTGACGTCGCTGTCGGCGACGCGCTCGACCATCGCCATCACCGGCTGCATCGCCCGCCCCGTAATCCAGCACGGCTGCACGCCGTCGGGATCTTCGGCGAGCTGGGCGCCGATCCGCTCGAGCTCGGCGCTGAGCGACTCGCGCTCGATCGCGTTGCGGATGGCGGCCTCGAGCGCCGCCTCGCCGACGCCGCCGGCGTCGGACGGCTTGAGGACGTAGTCGGCGGCCCCGAGCCGCACCGCTTCGACGATCGTCGCCGGGGCTTGCCGCCCCGAGAGCATGATGACCTGCGCCGAGGGATGGGCCTGACGGATCTGGCGCAAGGTCTCGATCCCGTCGACGTCGGGCATCATCACGTCGAGCAGGACGACGTTGGGCTGGGGCCCGCCGCGCAGGCCGTCGAGCAGCGCGGCGCCACTGCCGTAGACGTCGACTTCATAGCCGCGCGTCTGGAAGAGCGTCTGCAGGTACCCGCCGAACGCTTCGTCGTCATCGACAACTGCGAGCCGCGCTGTCATCGTGCCACCTCGAGAGGAAATGCCACGCCAGTGCCGGCGTGGTCGGGCCCGGCGGCCCAGACTCGGCCGCCGGCGCTGGCAATCGCCAGGCAGGCCAGCGGCAATGTGAAACCTGGCCCTCGCCAGCAGTCGAGCTCGCTGCCCGACAGCGTGGCGTGATGTCGTCCGCTGACGAACCAGAGCTCGTCGGCGCTCGCGCCGAAGGCGATCGAACGCGTCCGCACGGCCTTGTCGAGCGGCATCGCGAGCAGGACCCGCGTCACGGCGTCGGCCAGCTGATCGGCGTCGCCCGGCACGGCGACGACGCCCACCGGTGGCGCGTCGGCCGGGTCCACGGTCACCGGCTCCCGCTCGAGCCGCTCACGCACGCGACCGACGAACCGGTCGCACGGCACCAGTACCCGCCGCGCCGCCGCCCCCGACTCGCGGTCGGCCAGGGTCGCCGCGTCGTTGCAGAGCCGGGCCACGTGGTCCAGGGCCTCCTGGGATTGGGCGATTGCCCGCAGTTTTTCTGCCGGCGTCTGCAACCGATCTTCGCGCAGCAGACGCAGGTATCCTTGGGCGACGCCCAGCGGAGTGCGGACGTCGTGGATCAGGACGTGCAGTGCGCGTTCGATAGTTGTCACGAATCGACTCTCCTTGGGGGAGGTCGTGGTCAGGTTCAGCGTCGCCGGATCCACTATACATGCCAGCTTTGCCACGACCCCGGGTGCTCATCGTCGACGACTACGTCGATGCGACGGAAGTCTGGGCGTTGTACCTCCAGTCGGCGGGGTTCGACGTCGACACGGCGTCCGACGGCCACGAGGCGATTGCCCGTGCGTTGTCGGGCAAGCCGGACGTCGTCGTGATGGACCTCAATCTGCCCGGTTGCTCGGGAATCGAGGTCGCGAAGGCCCTCCTGGCTGACGCCTCCGCGCAACACATCCCACTCATCGCCGCGACCGGCTGCGCCGATCGTCGGGAGCTGGACGAAGCGAGACGTATTTTCCGCCTCGTCGTCGCCAAGCCCTGCGACCCGGCCGACCTGGTCGTCCAAATCCGCCGGCTGCTCGAATCACCGGAGTGAGTCGCCCGGGACTCACTGTGGGCAACCAGCGTAACACCGAAGCCGGTGTGAAGGCGTCCAGCGCCGCCTGGGCTTGGCACGGCGACTGCTAACTGGGCTGGCGGGCTGCCAGGTCGGAGCCAGTCTGGAGACGAGGAAATGTTGAACACGATTCTCGTATTGCTGATCGTCCTGTGGCTACTCGGCATGGTCAGCTCGTACACGCTCGGCGGCTTCATCCACCTTCTGCTCGTGCTCGCTATCGCGGTAGTGCTCATTCGAGTGATCCAGGGACGCAACCCGGTCTGACCGACGTGTTCGGATGAGGTCCTACCTGAGCCCCAGGGTCGGCCTCGAGTCCGGAATCGGAGTTTCCATGGCTCCGCGCCGCCGCGGCGTGGCCGCCGTCGGGACACTGGTGGCGGCGCTCGCGGCCGCTGTGCTGGCGACCTGGGCCGGCGGCGACACCGCGCTGGCGTCGCTCGTGCCGGGCTGGCGCGTGATGGTGCCGAGCACTGCGTTCGGCTTCATCTGCGTCGGACTCGGCATCGCGGCGTTCGGTTCGGGGATCAGGCTCGCCCGCGTCGGCCCGCCGTTGCTGGCCGCAGTGGCGGCCGTCCTCCCGGTCGTCACGATCGTGGAGTACGCCACCGGGCAGCGGTGGGGCGTCGAGAGCTGGCTGGGCATTCGTTTTCCGGCCGACAGCCTGGTTGCCGGCCGGATGTCGCCGGTGACCTCACTGGCGCTGCTCCTGGTCGCGACGGCACTGGCCGCGTTGCCATTCGCGGCAGCCCCTCGCCGAGAGCATCGTGCGGTTCGGCGCCGGCACCGCGTTGGCCATCAGCTGGCTGGCGGTGCTGGCGATTTCGTTCGATGCCTCACGGCTGGCCGATGTGCCCGGCTTCCCGGGCATGGCGGTGTCGACCGTCGCCCTGCTCGCGGTCAGCGGCGCGGCGATCCTGGCGTCGTCAGCCCACTCGATGGCGCAGCTGCGTGGCTCCCATCTCCACGCCGCGCTGGCGCCGGGCACGCTGCTGGCCGCGTTCGTCCTGCCGCTGGCGCTCGGCCAGACGCGCGGGCTGCTGACCGCGTACCTGGATCCGGGGTTGGCCAACGGCCTGGTCGTGATCGCCTTCGCCATGGTGATTGCCGCCGTGGTGTGGCGGACCCTGGCCCGTCTCCACACCTTTCAGCAGCTGCGCGACCGGCTGCTCGCCGAGCTCGAGGCGCGCGTCAACGAACGCACCAGCGCGCTCGAGGAAGCCAACCGCCAGTTGCACGCGAGCGAGGCGCGACTGCGCGAAGCCGATCGGCGCAAGGACGAGTTCCTGGCCACGCTCGCCCACGAGCTGCGCAACCCGCTGGCGCCGATCCGCACCGGGCTGGAATTGCTCAAGACCGACGCCGTCACGCCCGAGGCCGCCACCTACGCACATCAGGTGATCGGCCGTCAGCTGCGGCATCTGGTGCGGCTGATCGACGACCTGCTCGACGTCAGCCGCATCACCGCCAACAAGCTGGACCTGCGGCTGGAGCGGTTGAGCATCTCCGAGGTCCTGCACCAGAGCGTCGAGACGTCGCGCGCTGACTTGGATCGCGCCCGGCACACGCTGACGCTCGGGCTGACGCCCGAGCCCGTCTACGTGCTCGGCGATCCGACACGACTCACCCAGATCGTCTCGAACCTGCTGCAGAACGCCTGCAAGTACACGCCGGCCGGCGGCCAGGTCTCGCTGAAGGCGGCACGCACCGGGACCGACGTCGAGATCCGGGTCCGTGACAACGGGATTGGCATCGCCCCGGCCGACGTGCCGCGGCTGTTCGAGAAGTTCTCGCAGATCGTGCCGGGCCTGGAGCGCGGCGGCGGTGGCCTCGGCCTCGGGCTGGCCCTCGTGCGCGGGCTGGTGTCGTTGCACGGCGGGGTGGTCGAGGTGCACAGCGCGGGGGTCGGGAGAGGCAGCGAGTTCGTCGTTCGCCTGCCGGTGGCCGACGGCCCCGACGCCGCGGTCACGACGCCCCAGGACGCGCTCCCCGTCGCCGGACCGTCGCGCCGCGTGCTGGTGGTCGACGACAACGTCGACAACGCCGATGCGCTGGCGCTGTACCTGCGCCAGCACGGGCACCTCGTCCAGACCGCGTATGACGGCGACACGGCCTGCCGCTCCGCCGAGCGATTCAGACCCGACGTGGTCCTTCTCGACATCGGGTTGCCGAAGGTCAACGGCCACGACGTTTGTCAGTACATCCGGCTCCAGCCGTGGGGCGTGACGATGCGGATCATCGCGCAGACCGGGTGGGGCCAGGAGGCGGATCGGTTGCGCAGCCGCCACGCCGGCTTCGACGATCATCTGGTGAAGCCGGTCGATCCCGCGGCGCTGACCCGACTGGTCGCCGCCACCGGGTGACGACCGGCGTGGCATCGAAGTTGAAAAGAACTTCGGCATGACGACCACGCACCCCCTGCCGACAGCGCGCGACGAGAGCCTCGACGACACTCTGCGCGACTCCTTTCCGGCCAGCGATCCGCCGTCGAGCATCCCCGATCCGGAACCAACTGCCGACCAGTCGCACCAGGCGCCGCCTTCGCCTGCGGTGCCGCGACGACGCTGGACCGATCGCCTGCATTGAGCGGGGCATCGAGCTCGACGTGCACTGACCGGTGGTGGTGAGGCGGAGGATTACCCACAATGCGCCGCGCACTACCCAAGCGCGGGTGATCGGGTGAGGGCTCCAGGGCGCTGACCTCGCGACTGCTGGCAGACATTCTGCAGGGGTCCCTCTCGCACGTCATCAGAGGGAGATGCGAATGATTCGCATGTCGAACAGCCTGGGCTGCGTCGCGGTCGTGGCGACGCTGCTGACCGGTCAGGTGGCCTCGGCGCAAACCGCGACCGACCGTGTTCACTCCTTGCGTCGGCTGGGCACCGCGGCCAGTTTCACACCGCCAGTGCGCGACGTGGCCGCCCTGCGACGCACGTTCGCGCGGCCGGTCACGCAGCGCGATCTCACGACCGTGTTGCAGGCGGCCGGCCTCTCGCACCTGGAAGCCGACGTGAAGAAGGCGATCGCCGACGGCGCGGTGCGCGACGTGACCATGGCGCCGGGCACCAACCTGCAGTGGATGGCGTTGCGCCGCGGCGGCACCCGTGCCGACATCCTGCGGCTGGTCCGCTGGGACGGGCCCAAGCCGTTCGCCGCCTTCGAGTTCGTCGTCAGCGATGGCAAGGAGACGTTCACCTTCGCCATCCCGCAGGACTGCGGCAACATCGCGCTGGTCAGCCGCGAAGCGGTCCGCGCGACACCCGTCGCTGCGCCGCCGCCGCCTCCGCCGCCGCCTCCACCGCCGCCACCGCCTGCGCCGGCCCCGCCGCCTCCGCCCCCGCCGCCTCCGGCGGCTGCCGAGACCGTCCAGGCGCCGGCCCCGCCACCGCCAGCCGTGGTCGAGCGATCACCGTGGGGTCCATTCGTGGCTGCCTATGGCGGCAAGCAACGCCGTCAGTACGACCAGGACGATCCGGCCGGACTCGGCACCGCATTCCTGCCCGGCTTCTGCGATCCGTTGATCGGCGTCAAGGTCGGCATCGAGCGGGCTCTGGGCGATCACTGGGTGGTCGCGCCGGCCGTCGGATACGCCTACAACACCGACGAGTCGGATCGCAGCAGTCTGTTCGTCGACGCCGAGCTGAACTATCGCTTCGCCAACGCCGCCTACATCGGCACCGGCGTCGGCGTGTGGGACATCACGCACGGCGACTTCGTGACCCCGACGGCCCTGCTGCACTTCGGCATCCCGGTGTGGAAAGGCGCCGACGCCAACGCGCTGTTCTTCGTCGCCGAAGGCCGCGTGTTCTTCGACCGCATCTCGGACGTCGACAGCAACTATCAGTTCTGGGGCGGCTTGCGCTTCCTGTTCCGATGAGGGGCCGGTCATGACCAAGATCCTCGGCGTCGTGCTGGTCGTCATCGGTTTGCTGCTGGCCGTCGCCACCGTGCTGCAACTCGAGCGCGGTGACGACGTCGTCGGCACCACCGCGACCGCCCGCACCGATCCCGAGGCGGCCGGCACGCTGTCGGCCGTGGCACTACCGCTGGCGGCGGGCGTGTCGTTCGCGTCGGGAATCGTGTTGCTGATTGTCGGCGTCGGCCGCTGGAACCATCCGCGGACGCACTCCGAACCCGGCGACGCCGTGGTGGATCCCGAGGCCCACCACAAGATGGATCACGTCTAGTGCCGCGGCAAATGGAGAGGTGCACGATGGTGAACGGACGAACATTCGGTCGAGTCGGTGTGGCGGTCGCCCTGGCGGCGGCGCTGCTGACCGGCTCGGTCACGGCGCGGCAATTCTCCTCGCAGCCCTTCGACATCGCCAGCCTCGAGCGTCGCGTCGCCGACGTCCGCGCGCAGATCGCGAGTGCGGGCGCTGCCGCGACGTCCAATCCGGGCGAGTTGTCGCGGCTGGAGACCGAGCTCGCCGCCGTCGAGGACGAAGTGGCCTATCTGCGGGTCAAGTCGCGACGCGGCGAGACGGTGAGCGAAAAGGATCGGCGCGAGGTGTCGGAGCGGCTCAGCCGGCTCGAGGCCCAGATCGCCGGTCAGGGCAGCGAGTCAGACAGCCCGACCGTCATTCCGGTCGGCACCGAGCTCGACCTGCGGCTGCAAACGCCGTTGTCGTCCGAGGACGCCCAGGTCGAACAGCGCGTCGACGCCACCACGGTCGTGAATCTGTCGAGGGGCGGCGGCGTGGTGGTGCCGGCGGGCTCGGCGGTGCGCGGCTACGTCGTCGCCGTGGACCGGGCCTCGCGCACCGATCGGCGTGGCAGCCTGGTGCTGAAGTTCACCCAGCTGACCGCGAACGGGCGGACGCACGACGTGACGCTGTCGGTCACCCAGGCGCTCGAGAGCGAGGGCATTCGCGGTGAAGCCGCCAAGATCGGCATCGGCGCCGGCGTCGGCGCGATCATCGGCGGCATCCTCGGTGGAACCAAGGGCGCGATTGCCGGCGTGCTCATCGGCGCGGGCGGCACCGTGGTGGCGACCGAAGGCAAGGACGTCGAGCTGCCGGTCGGCACCATCTTGCGAGTGCGCTTCGATTCACCGCTCGACCTCGGCCGCTGATCGCGTCGCTGCGGCGGTACAAACCACGGGCCGTGCATCTGCACGGCCCGTCGTTTGTCGGTCGAGGCGCGCGAGCCGGTCAGCGGCTCTCAGCCACCTCCACCTCGGTGGCGACGCGTCGCACGCCGGCAATCCCGCGTGCGGTCTCGATCGCCATCAGATGCGCTTCGAGCGACTTGGCCCGGCCGCTGAGCAGCACCACGCCCTTGTTGACCGACTGGACCTTGATGCCGCTCTGGTCGATGGTCCGGTTGTTCTTGAACGCGGCATCGACCCGCGACTTGACCACGTCGTCGCTGTCCTCGGTGGCCCGCCGCGCCGACGGGGCCACGACCTGCAGCAGGTTCTGCACCGACTTCACGCCGTCGATGCCCGAGGCGACCCGCTCGGCGTTGGACTTCTCGGTCGCCGACTCGACTTTGCCGTGCAGTGTGACCACGCCGTTGACGGTATCGACGTTGAGGTCCGAGGTGCTGATGTTCTCGGCGGTCATCAACGAGATCTTCGTCTTCATGGTGATCCACGCGTCCTGCTGTGCGTAGGCGGGCGCGCCCGACGCGACCAGCGCCGTGACGGCCAACCCCGATGCGATGATCCAGTGCCTCATGATGTGCTGCCTCCAGAGAAACGCGCGGGGGCAGGCGCGGATTCTCGAGGGTGAAGAGCAACGGACGTACCACGAGCCGCCCCGACTCCCCCTGTGGCCGCCCTGGCCGGCGGCGCCAGGACGCGCTCCTCCTGTCCCGCGCCGTGCCCAATGTGGGTAGCCCAGGAAACAAATGCCGCACGCTCGCCGGGCATCCCGCTTGCACTCGTTCTGCGCCAGGAGGAAGCCAATGCCTCAGAACCCGAAAAGCTCCGGACGCCAGCCGCGCGAGTCCGATCGGCCGGCTTCACCCCCCGCGACGCGGTCCAGCGGGCGCCTCGTGCCGGACGACGACAAACCGACGGGCGTTGCCGAGCCCGAAGACGAATTCCTCGACGAGGATGAGGAATTCGATGACTTCGACGAGCGCCGACGACGCGCCGGTCCGCTGACCGAACGGGCGCCCCGTGGCCGACCGCCCCGCCGTCCCGCCGCCGAGCACGCTGCCCGCGGTGCCGATCCCGCTCAGCATCAGCAGCGCCCAGCTCACCGCGGTGGTGCTGGGGATCGCGGCCCTCGAGTACGGCCAGGGCTTCTTCGCCCCGCTCGCCGCCGCCGTGTTGTTGAGCATCGCCTTGGCACCGCCGGTGCGATGGCTGAGCCGGCTGATGCCACGCGCCATGGCCGCCGCCGTCGTCGTGCTGGCCATCGTCGGCATCGGTGCCACGGCCGGCTACACGCTGTCGGACGACGTCGCCCGATCGAGCCGCGAATTGCCCGGACTGGTCCGCCAGTTGCGGTCCGCGGTCGCCGCCGCGTCGCCGCGCGAGGGGCTGATCCGCCAGCTCCAACAGGCGGTTTCCGAGCTGCAACGGTCGGCGTCGGCGCCGGACACCGGCGCCGCCAAGGTCACGATCGTCGAGCCCGTCGACGTGCAGTGGGGCGTGATGGCCGGCACGCGGCGTCTCGCCGAATGGCTCAGCTTGGCGGCGCTGATGCTGTTCCTCGTCTACTTCCTGCTCGCCACTGGCGACCTCTTCAAGCAGCGGCTGGTCAAGCTGGCCGGCGACCGCTGGTCGCACCGCAAGGTCACCATGCAGCTGCTCGATGAGATCACGGTGAAAATCGGCCGCTTCGTCTTCTACCAGGTGTGGAGCGGCCTGCTCGTCGGGGCCGTGACCTGGATCGCGTTCAGCATGCTCGGCATGCGGTACGCCGGCCTGTGGGGCGTCGCCGCCGCCGTGCTCAACTGCGTGCCCTATGTCGGCCCGTCAGCGGTGATGGCCGGCTCGGCCCTCGCCGCCTTCATCCAGTTCCAATCCCTGACCACGGCGGCGATCGTGGCCGGAGTTTCGGTGCTCGTGACCGCGCTGGAAGGCTTCGTCTTCGCCCCGTTGATGCTGGGCCGCGCCGCCCGCGTCAACACCGTGGCGACCTTCGTCGCGCTGATGTTCTGGGGTTGGCTGTGGGGCGGAATCGGCCTGGTCATCGCCGTGCCGGTGCTGATGATCGTCAAGACCATCGCCGATCACGTCGAGTCGTTGGCCCCGCTCAGCGAGCTGCTGGCCGAGCGGGAGCCGCCGCCACGCCTGCCGGCCACTGACGGCACGCGTGATGCAGGGGCATCGATTCGCGGTAGGAGGTGGTATGAGCGGACACATGTTGCGTGATGCGCTGACCAACAGCGTCAAAGAACTCTACAGTTCCGAACAGCAGCAGGTTCGCGTGCTGCCCACACTGGTCGAGGCGGCCACCAGCCGCTCGCTGCGCAGCGCATTGACCCACCACCTGCGCGAGACCACCCACCAGGTGCGCCGGCTCGAGCATGTGTTCGCCCTGCTCGACGAGCCGATCCGCTGGGCCCGCTGCCCCGGTGTACTGGGCATCCTCGAGGAGTGCCAGGAGGCGAGCGAGGACCACGGCGGCGGGGCGATGCGCGACGCCGCCATCCTCGCCACGGCCCAGCGCCTCGACTACTACGAGATGGCGGCCTACGGCGCCGCCGCGGCTTGGGCGGATGCCCTCGGGCTGCCGGCGGTGGCCGAGCTGCTGAACCAGTGTCTCGACGAGGAAGTGTCGGGCGCCGACGATCTGCTGGCGGTCGCCCTAACGCGGGTCCACGTTGCCGCGGCCAAGGCCATGCGTCCGGTCGTGTCCATCGCCACGTTGGCCCCCGGCGCGTAGCGCCCATGCTGGCCCAGCTGCCGACGCCACACGACCCGATCGTGCCGCACGGCCCGATCCCGGACGCGCCCAAGTCGCCCGAGCAGCCGGTGGTGCCGCCCGACGATCCCCATCGCCCCGACATCGAACGGGAACCGAGCATCGACCCGCCGAGCACCGACCCGCCGGTCCACGCGCCGTCCGAGAAGCCGCTCATCGAAGAACCGCCGCGGCCGCGGGCGTGAGGCCGGCCGGCTTGGCAACTGGCGCCGCGGACGGCGCGACCCGAGGTGGGCGATGAACGAGCTGTCCGGATTGGAACGTGCCCTGGTGGTGATCGCCGTGACCCAGGTGGTGCAGACCGCGCTGCTGGTCGGGGCCGCGGCCGCCGCGTGGATCGTCTACCGGCGGACGGCCACTGCGGTCGATCGCGAAGTGCGCGAGCTGGGAGCCAGGATCGACGAGGTCGTGCGGCTGGTGCAGCGCGCGGGTGACGCGGTCGACCGCAGCACCGACGCCGTGCACGCGGCGGTCGACGACGCCCGCCATGCCGTCGAGACCGTCGGCTCGTGGACGGGCAAGGTCGCGACGGCGGTCGGTGCGCCGCGGACTGCGGCCGCCCTCGGCGTGCTGCGTGGCATCCAGTGGTGGCGGGCGCGACGCGCCCGCCGGAACGGCGCGGCCTGGCTGGAAGGCTGACGATCTCCGCCCGCTGCGGCCCCGAACCGGGACGGCGCAGCGGGCGGCGACGCGCGGATCACCGACTGCTGCCCGCCGTGGCGGCCAACGAGCGGCTCCACGCGGTCAGTTCCTTGATCGCCTCATCGCGCGCGAACCCATAACGGTCCTGCAGCACGGTGATCAGGCGTTCGGTGTTGCCGCGAACACTGCGCACGTCGTCTTCGGTGAGTGCGCTCCACCGGTCGCGCACGGCGCCGGTCAATTGCTGCCAACGGTTCCTCGCTTCTGGTTGCGTCATCGGAATCGCTCTCCTACGTGCTGCTTCTGGTAGCACGGCGCATGCCAGCGCGCAGCGCCACGGATCGTCGCCGCAGCGCCCGCGCCAGGGCAGCCGGCTGCCCACGTTGGGAAGCGCGGTCGCGTGCCGGCCTGGCCGTCAGGGTCCGAGTTCCACTGTCAGCGTGTGCGCGCGTCCGTCGTCGAGCAGCGGCACCGCCGTGGGGGAGACGATCGCGCCGTCGAGCGTGGCCCGGGACACGCCGCGCGGGTGCCGGCCGGGATTGGCGACGTCGATCAGGTAGGTCGTGGCGCCGCGGCGCCAGTGCAGCTGGAAGCCGGGCCACGTCGCTGGCACGCACGGATCGATGGTGAAGGTGCGGCCGTGGCAGCGCAGCCCGAGCAGGTACTCGAGTCCCACTCGATACAGCCATCCCGCCGATCCCGTGTACCACGACCACCCGCCGCGGCCGGGGTGGGCCGGGTTGGAGTAGACGTCGCCGGCGACGACGTAGGGCTCGATCTTGTAGCGGTCGACGTCGGCGGCAGTGCGGGCGTGGTTGACCGGATTCAACATGTGGAACAGCTCCATCGCCTCGTCGCCGCGATCGAGCTCGGCCAGGGCCATCACCAGCCACGCCGCCGCGTGGGTGTACTGCCCGCCGTTCTCACGGATCCCGGGCGGATACCCCTTGATGTACCCGGGCTGCTGGGCCGACTTGTCGAAGGGCGGGGTGAGCAGCAGCGCCGCGCCCAGACCCCGGGACACGAGCAGGCGGGTCACCGAATCCACGGCGTGCTCGGCCATGCGCCGCGGCACCGCGCCGGAGATCACGGCCCACGACTGGGCGATCGAATCGATCCGGCACTCGTCGTTGTGCGCCGATCCGAGCGGCGTCCCGTCGTCGTAGTAGCCGCGGCGGAACCACTCGCCGTCCCAGGCCGCCTCCAGGCTGGCGCCGAGTCGCGCCGCCTCGCGGCGGTAGCGCGCGGCGCGGGTGGTGTCGTGCCGCAGCTCGCACAGCGCCGCGAACTCCTGCAGCACGACGTGGAGGAAGAACCCGAGCCACGTGCTCTCGCCGCGGCCGTGCTCGCCGACCCGGTTCATGCCGTCGTTCCAGTCGCCCGATCCGAAGAGCGGCAGGCCGTGCTCGCCGGCGGTGCTCCCGGTGGCGATGGCGCGGACGCAGTGTTCGAACAGCGTGCCCGCGTCGGGTCCGACGCGGGGCAGCTCGTACGACTCGTGGACGCCCTCGGTCAGCACCGTGCCGCTGAGAAACGGCACGCGTTCGTCGAGGACGTCGAGGTCGCCGGTGCGGGTGACGTACTGCGCGACGGCGTAGGGGAGCCACAGCAGGTCGTCGGAGCAGCGGCTCCGCAGCCCCCGCCCCGACGGCTCGTGCCACCAGTGCTGGACGTCGCCCTCGACGAACTGCCGGCCGGCGCAGCGCAACAGGTGGGCGCGGGTCAGGTCGGGCCGCGCCGTGCACAGTGCCAGCACGTCCTGGAGCTGATCGCGGAAGCCGAACGCGCCGCCCGGCTGGAGGTAGCCCGATCGCGCATACACCCGGCAGCTGAGGGTCTGATAGAGCAGCCAGGTGTTCATCATCACGTCGAACGAGTCGTCGGGGGTGCGCACCTGCACCGCGTCGAGCGTCCGTGCCCAGCTCTGCGCCGACGCCATCTCCACCCGCTCGGCGTCGCCCACCGTGCGATGGCGCGCGACCAGCTCGCGGGCGTGCCGTTCGTCGTCGCCCTGGCCGAGCAGGAGCACGATGCGGCGGAGCTCTCCCGGCTGCAGCGTGATCTCCAGGTGCAGCGCGGCACACGGATCGAGCCCGGCTCCGAACCGCTCGACGAGCGTCTCGTCGGCGAGCGCGGCCGGGGCCGCGAGGCTGCCGTTGCGGCCGACGAACGCCGCCCGGTCGCCGCTGGCGGCGCGCGGCGTCTCACTGGCGGCGGCGAAGGCGACGCGCGTGCCGGCGTCCTCGGTATAGGGGTTGCGCGCGAACACCGTCGCGATCGCCGGGTCGTAGCTGGTCACGACATGGAGGTGCTGCCCGTCGCGGGGCGGGCCGAGCAGCCATTCCCAGTAGGCGAACAGGCTCAGCGCCCGCGGCTCGGCGCCGGGATTGGCGATCGACAGCACCGAGACCTTCACCGGGGCCTCGACGTCGACCCATGTCTCGAGGCTGTGGTCGAGGCCGGCGGCCTGCGAGGTGATCTGCGTGCGTCCGGGCGCGTGCCGGATCTCGAAGCTGCGCCGCGGGTCACGCGGCAGCGGCCCCGGCGTCGGCGACCAGACGGCGCCCGATTCGTCGTCGCGCAGGAACAGGGCCTCGGCCGTCGGATCGCCGACCGGGTCGTTGGCAAACGGGGTGAGTCGCTGTTCGCGGCTGTTGATCGCCCAGGTGTGCGAGGCCCCCGAGGTCGTCACGATGGTGCCGAAGTGCGGGTTGGCGATGACGTTGGCCCAGGGCATCGGCGTCTCCTGGTCGCCGTCGAGGGTGACGACGTACTCGCGGCCGCCCTCGCCGAATCCGCCCAGGCCGGTCGGTAGCGCGAGCGCCGGGGCCGGCCGCGGTTCGATTGGCCAGGGGGCCTGATCATCCGGCGCCACCCGCGCCGAGAACCGGGTGCGCGGCGGAACCGGCGGCGCGACCAGGCGATCCATCTGGGCGTGCAGATCGCCACGCTCACTGCGCAGCACGACCCGGGCGACCGCGTCGAGCAGCGTGCTGTCGGCCTCGGTCAGGTGGTCGCGGCGGAGCAGATGGGCGCCGCCCGGCCGGTGCAGCCAGGCGCGCCACGGGCCCTGGTCGAGCAGCGACACGAGCTGCGCCTGCAGCTCGTCGAGATAGGTCGTCGGATCCTCGTTCAGGATGACGGCATCGGCGGGCAGGCCCTTGAGGCGCCAGTACTCCTGGGCCAGCAGCACCTGATGCACCAGTGCGACGTCGTCGGCGCGGCCGCCGACGCGCACCAGCAGGATCGGCAGGTCACCGGACAGCCCGTGACGCCAGAGACCGGACTGGCCCTGCGTGTTGGCGGCGCGGACCTCCGCCGGGGCGCGCCCCGACTCGTCGGCGTAGAACAGCGACGAGGCCAGGCGCTCGAAGAGGCGAGCGTCCTCGGGCGAGCACCCGAGGTGATGGAGCAGGCTCTGGGCATGGGTGAAGGCCAGGGCAAAGGTCCGCGAGGCGGCGCCGGGGTGATGGTATTTCTGCGCCAGGGCCAGCGCGGCATCGCGATCCGCGGCCACGCCGGTGGCGAAGGAGAGCCGCATCTGCCCGCCCGGCACCAGCCGCACGCGCTGCCGCAGGCTGCACACCGGATCGAGCACCACGCCGGTGGCCCCGCTCAACGCCCGGCCGTCGAGGGCCACGGGCGAGCGCAGGGTCCGCCCGCGGCCGATGAAGCGCAGGCGATCGCTTTCCCACTCGACCGCGCCCTGAGGCCGTCCCTCGATGCTCAGTACGTGCACCGCCCAGACCGCGTCGGTCCCCTCGCGAGGCCGGCGATGGCAGAGGATGGCGGTGTTGTTCGCCGAGTACTCGGTCTCGACGAAGAGCTTCCCGAACGCCGGGTGGGCCAGGTCGTCGCTGGGCGCGCCGAGCACCATCTCGGCGTAGCTGGTCACGTCGATCGACCGGACGCCGTGGCCGTGGTGGCGCAGGGTGATGCGGCGCACCTCGACGTCGTCCTCCGGCGACACGGCGACGTCGAGCTGCGTCGTGACGTCGCCGTCGCGGCGGCGGATGGTGGCCTTGTCGGAGGTGAACGTGGCCAGATACTCGTCGGGCTCGACCGCGGCGGGGTGATACGCCGCCGACCACACCTGGCCGCTGCCGACGTCGCGAAGGTAGATGCCCTGGCCGGCCGGATCGGTGGTGGCATCGCGCCGCGCCCGGGTGATCGAGCGGCCGCGACAGCTGCTGCTGCCGCCGCCGCCGTTGGTCACTACCGCCACGTAGGCGCCGTTGGACAGGAACTGGGCGTGCGGCACGGCGGTGTGCGGCGTGCGGTAGCGCCGCACCGGCACGGCCGAGACGGTCGCCGGCACCCGCACCTCCTCGGCGACGCGCGGCGTGGTCGTCGGGGTGAACCGCGGGATGCGTTCCTGGAGCAGCAGCTCGGTGGCCTTGACGCGCGGATCGCGATGGAAGCGCCGCACCATCACGTCGTGCCGGAGGACGTTGGCCAGGGCGACGAGCACCATGCCCTGGTGGTGACTCATGTAGGCGCGGACGATCGTGCCGGCCATCGGCGTCGGGTCGCTTCGCTCGTGATCGCCGTCGCGCGGCACGTAGTCGACCGACTCGAAGAACCCGAACTCGCCGCGGGCGCCGGCCCGTTCGAGGGCGCGCAGGTTGGCGGTGGCGGCGGGCGGATCGACCAGCGCGCCGAGCGCCGTGGCGTAGGGGGCGACGACGAGCTCGTCGCCCAGTCCGCGCATCAGCCCCAGGCCGGGCACGCCGAACGCCTTGTACTGATACGTGCCGTGGCGATCGACGGCAGCGAAGGCCGATTCCGAGATGCCCCAGGGCACGCCGAGGTGTCGGGCGTATTCGACCTGGCGGCGGAGCGCCAGCCGGCACGACTCGTCGAGCAGCGTGTCGGGGTAGGAGCGCATCACCAGCAGCGGCATCAGGTACTCGAACATCGTCGCGCTCCACGACAGCAGCGCCGGGGCGCCGTGGACGCTGGTCAGCGGACGGCCGAGGTGGAACCAGTGGCTCTGCGGCAGATCGCCCTTGGCGATGGCGACGAAGCTGGCCAGGCGCGCTTCCGACGCCAGCAGGTCGTAGTAGGACGTATCGAGGCGGCCCGGGCCTTCGGCGTCCTGCAGCCGATAGCCGATGGCGAACAGCCGCCGCTGACGATCGAACAGGAAGCCGAAGTCCATCCCGTCGACCAGCGCGGTGGCGCGGGCCGCCAGCGCTGTCAGCCGGGTGGCGACGGCGGCGTCGGGGGCCGGCACGGCATCGCGGAACTCGCGCATCGCCGTCGCCAGACACATCAGCGAGCCGGCCAGGTTGCCGCTGTCGACCGTCGAGATGTAGGCCGGAACGAGCGGCGTCAGCGTCTGCGTGTCGTACCAGTTGAGCAGGTGTCCGTGATGGCGCTCGAGGCGCTCGACCGTGGCCAGCGTGGCCTCGGTGCGCTCGACCAGCGCGTCGAGCCCGATGAGCCCCAGGTCGTGCGCCGCCACGCCGGCCAGCAGGCTCATGCCGATGTTGGTCGGCGAGGTCCGCGCGGCGACGCGCAGCTCCGGTACCAGCTGGATGTTGTCGGGCGGCAGCGCATGGTGTTCGGCGGTGACGTGACGGTCGAAGTATCGCCACGTTTCGAGGGCGACCGATTCGAGGTAGCGCCGGTCGGCGGCGCTCAGCTCGTGGCGCGGCCGGGCCACCGGACGGCTCAGCACCAGGCCGATGAACGGGGCCAGCGCCCACAGGAAGGCGAAGGGCACGGCGACCGGCCACGCCTCCTGATGGGTGGCCGACACCGCCACCAGGCTGCCGAGCGCCAGCGCCGGGCTGGCGCTCATCGCCGACACGAACGTCCGCGCGTCGGGGCCGAACACCCGGGCCGCGGTCGCCGCGGCCGTCTCCCACTCGAGCAGGCGACGGCGGGTGAAGACCAGACGGACGAGCGTCAGGGCGATGGCGTGGAGCATCGAGTAGGTGGTGTTGGCGAGGAACACGACCTGCAGGCTGAAGCGCGCCATGTCGGTCTTGACGTCGCCCCAATGCACGCGCGACACGGCGCGGCGCAACCGTCCGCGCAGCAGCCAGACCGCGGCCTCGACGCTGCGCAGCAGGAGCGGAATCACCGGGGCGGCCAGGCCGACCGCGGTCCAGCCCGCGGCCGAGCCGGGCAGCGTGGTCCAGGCCAGCAGCAGCAACGCCAGGGTCGCCGGTGCGACCAGGCTGCGGCGCAGGTTGTCGAAGAGCTTCCAGCGGGAGATGAGCGGCAGACGGTTGCGCTCGAGACGCCCGCGCGCCGGCACCACCGGGAAGAGCCACCACAGCAGCTGCCAGTCGCCGCGGACCCAGCGGTGCAAGCGCCGCGTGTGCGCCAGCATGCTCGACGGGTAGTCGTCGACCAGCTCGACGTCCGAGACCAGGGCGGTCCGCGCATACAGGCCCTCGAACAGGTCGTGGGAGAGCACGGCGTTCTCGGGCACGCGCCCGTCGAGGACGTCGAGGAACGCGTCGACGTCGTAGAGCCCCTTGCCGGTGAAGATGCCTTCGCCGAAGAGGTCCTGGTAGACGTCCGAGACCGCGGTGGTGTACGGGTCGACGCCGGTGTGCCCGGCGTAGAGCCGCGAGAACAGCGACCCGGCGGCGCTGGCGATGGTCACGCTGACGCGGGGCTGGAGCACGCCGTAGCCCTCGACCACCCGCCCCGACCGGCGATCGATCTCGGGCCGGTTCAGCGGATGGGCAATCACGCCGACCAGCGTGCGCGCCGCGTCCCGCGGCAGGCGCGTGTCGCTGTCGAGGGTCAGGCACGACTTCACCGACGGCAGCAGGTCGATGGCCCCGACCTCGACGACGTAGCTGGTGTCGGTCGCGCCGCGCAGCCGCCGGTTGAACTCCTCGATCTTGCCGCGCTTGCGCTCCCAGCCCATCCACACCTGCTCGCCGGGATTCCAGCGCCGCTCGCGGTGGAACAGGAAGAACCGATCCCCGCCCTCGGCCCACGGCCGGCGGTTCAGCGCTTCGATGCCGTCGACCGCCGCCTGGACCAGCGCGGCGTCCTCGGGCAGATGCTGGACGTCGGCATCGGCGACGTCGCTGAGAATGGCGAAGTGGACGTGGGGGTCGAGGTTGCCCAGGGCTGCGACCTCGAGCTGCTCGAGCAGGGCGCGCACGCCGGCGTCGCTCGTCAGCAGCGTCGGCACGATGACCATCGTGCGTTCGGTGGCCGGGATCCCGGCGGAGAAATCCAGCCGCGGCAGCCGTTCGGGAGCGGCCAGCGCCGTGACCAGCCGGTTGACCAGCGCGACCGCGACTTCGCTGAACGGCACGAGCATGACCAGCGCCGCGATCAGGCGCAGCCCGAGGCCGGCGTCGTGCGCGCGCAGCGCCTGATCGGCGAGCAGCAGCGCGGCCAGCGTCGCGACCGTGATGCCGCCGAGGTAGGTCGCGGTGGCATGGCGGCGCACCAGACGGGCGAGGCGCTCCGACCAGGTGGGCTGGAAGGCGACGTGCGATTCGAACCGCGGCCGGCCGCCGCCGATCAGGTGGTAGCCGACGTGCGCAGACCGCGCCGCGCCCGACGCCCCGCCCTCGCGTGCGCTCTCGACGGCACGCAGCGCCACGCGCACCTGGGCATCGCCGTCGGGCTCGGCCAGCACCTCGACCGCACGCCGCTGCCGATCGCGGCTGTGGAAGTCCATCCGCGGATAGGCCCCGGCCGGGTCGCGACGCAGCACCTGGTCGACCAGGCTGACCGCCTCGACGAGCTGGCGCCAGTCGAGCGACGCGCACACCCGCAGGCTGGTGATGACGTTGGCGACCAGGACCTGCGCGGTGGCCTGGCGCTGGTGCTCCTCGCGCACCAGGTCGTCGCTGGAGCGCTCGTGGGCCTGGAGCTCGGTCTCGATCGCCGCCTGCACCGCCTGCAGCATCGGGCCGTGATCGCGGACGCGATGGAGCAGCTGGACGACGTACGAGGTACGGGCCCGCGCCGGCCAGTCCGGCGGTTCGAACGGCGCCCCCTCCTCCAGCCCCGAGACATAGCGATCGGCGGCCTGGCGGGCGTCGCGCACGACCAGGATCTCGTCGGCGAGGCGACGCAGGTTCTCGAGCAGCGCCAGCCGCAGCATGCTCGGCCAGGCCCACAACTCGCCGATGGTCAACGGCGCCACGGTCTGATAGCTGGTCAGGAAGGCGACCAGCTGCTGCCGGTCGAGGCGGCTGTCGCTGTGGCGCACGAGCTCGACGGCGAGCGCGTAGGCGCGCACGTCGCCGACCCGATCCGGCGCCGCCAGCGTCGGCAGCTGGGCGTAGTAGCGCCGCGGCAGGTACTCGCGCAACGTTCGAATCTCGGCGAGGACCAGGTGGTAGTTGTCGAGCATCCATTCGCCGGCCGGCGAGACGTGGAGCCGGGCGCGCACGTCGCTGGCGAGCAGCCGGTAGGTCTGGCCGAGAACGCGAGCGTTGTCCTCCAGCCGGGCGAGCAGCCGCCGCCGGCGGCGGCGGCGCCGATCGACGGTGAAGCGCGCCGCCAGCGCCCGGGCGTGATCCTGGAGTCGCTCGATGTCGAGCAGCTCGTCACGCAGCGGCGGCTCGATCAATACGCTGCGGCGGCCGGCGTCGCGCCAGGCGGACACGAAGTTCATCTGGACCGGACGCGGCGCTGGGCCATGGGCTGGTGCCTCCAGGTGGTCGACGACGGCGCGGGGTGCGCCGGGCCGCCAGGGGGTTCAACTGGCCGTTGTGCAAAGCGAGTACCTCGTAGGCACTGGCCCGCGCGTTGCACTACCTGAAGTCGGGCGCGGTCTCGTTGGCGCCCATTACTCACACTGGGAATCAGGCAGGTCACTATGGGCAACGGCGTCGCCAGCCGCAGGTCATCCGAGTTCGACGACGAGTACGACGGCTATGTGATGGTCGACGCGCGCGCCGTGATTCTCGACCTGCCCGACGAGGCGAGCGTCGGCTCACCGCGGCCGCTCCGCGGCAGGCCGGCGCGATACGAGGCCGAGGCCGGATTCGACCAGGCCGCGTGGGGGGCGATGCTCGGCGCACGCCGCCGCGCGGTCGTCGCCGATGCCAGCGCCGAGACCGTGTCGTTCTGGCAGCGCCTCGGCCGCCGGCTCGGCGCGTGGAGCGGAACGGCGCCGCGGGAGCGCGGGCAATGAATGCCGCTGTCTCGCTCACCATCCAGCTGAGCTACTGCGTGGCCGAGCCACGCTGAGAGTTTGTCCGGCGCGTCGGCGCGCCGGCAGAAACCTGGGACCCATCTCCGCCGCCGCTAGCTGGGGGGCGAGGGCGAGCGGGGGTGGGTCCTCGGGTCCAGCGTGGCGGCTGCTCAGCTGGCCGCCGCCGTGCCTTCTCCGTCACCAGCCGCGTCGATCTGCAAAGCCTCGAGCGGGCCCTGCCGCGTGGCCAACGCCCGTGAGTGCAGCGGCCCACCGGACCGCTGCTCGTCATCATCGCTCTCGGGTCGTCGAGGCGATCGCACATCGCTGCGCGTCAACGCTTCTTCGAGCTGCTGCGCCGTGACGGCCGTGACGACTTTCGGGACGACGCCGATCGTGCGGCCGCGCACGAGCGCGCCGGCACGTCGGCGCCCTTCTCGCGCGCTTCGTTCAAGCCGATGGCGATGGCCTGCTGGCGGCTGCGTACGCGCGCGCCCGACCCGCTCTGGCTGACTCCGTGGTGGAACACCCCGTGCATGGCAGGTCATCGGTTCCTGCGACGTGCCGTCGCGGCCGAGGAGTATCGAGATGGCTGATGCGAAGACGTTCCACGCTCTGGAGGCCGAGACGATCGAGGCGATCGAGGCGATTCGGCGGATGGCCGCGCGCGGGACCTCGGACGACGGGCTCGAGGTCGCCCCTGACGACGAAGACGACAAGGACGAGGACGACGACGAGGACGAGGACGACGACGACGAGGATGAGGACGACGAAGACGACGAGGATAAGGACGACGAAGACGACGAGGACGAGGACGACGAGGACGAGGACGACGACGAAGCCGACGAGACGCCCTGAGCGGACGGCGTCAGCGGCGCCTGGCCGGCTTCACGAGCTCAGCCCACAAATCGCCGACCAGTGCCAGGCGCTCGGGCAGGGCGCGCAGCGTGAAGGTCTGCGGCCCGACCTCGCCGCGGGCCACCTCCTCCCAGCTGCAGGGCGCTGAGACCGGCGCCCCGGCCCGCGCGCGCACCGTATACGCCGCGGCGAAGGTCGCGCCGGCGCGATTGCGTCCGGTGTCGACGAAGATCCGGCCGTCGCGATCGGCCTTGCTGAACGCCTGCGTCGCCAGGCGCGGATGGCGCCCGACGAGGGCGCCGGCCACCTCGTCGGCAAACCTGGCGCTCGTGTCGAACGTCGCGTTGCGCTTCAAGGGCACCACGACGTGGAAGCCCTTGGACCCGGATGTCTTGATGGCGCTGTCGACGCCGGCCTCGGCGAGGAGGTCGCGCAGGCCGAGCATGACGGTTCGCAGCGCCTCCGCGTCGTCCTGCGCCGGATCGAGGTCGAAGATACACAGGTCGGGCCGGTCGAGCCGCGGAGTGCGCGACGCCCACACGTGGAGTGTGATGGCGTTCTGGTTGGCCAGCCACTGCAGCGACCGGCGATCGCCGGCCAGAGGGTAGTGCACGGTGCCGCCCTTCTTCGCCGCCTCGACGCGCTTCAACCACGGCGGATACCCTTTGACCACGTTCTTCTGCAGGAACCCGGAGCTCCCGATGCCACTGGGAAAGCGCTCCATCGTGATCGGGCGCCGCCGCAGATGGGGCAGCATGAACGGCGCGACCAGGTCGTAGGTACTCGGCCAGCTCGCGCTTGGTGATCCCGTCGTCCGGGAAGAGCACCTTGTCGGGATGCGTGATCGTCACGGCCGCTCCCGCACCACGTCGCGCGCCGCCTTGTCGGCGCGCACGCCGACGAGGCGTGGGTGGCGCAGCTTGTCGTACGGCGTCCACTCGGTGAACGCCACCTGGACGACGATCTCGGGTCGCACCCAGTGCACCCGCTGGCGCGGCAGCCCGGTGCCCTTGGTGAACGGCGGCTCGGCGACCTCGAGCGCGGCCAGACGGCCATGCAGGGATCGCAGCAGCGCCGTGTCGAACCCGGTGCCGATCTTGCCGGCGAAGACCAGATCGCGGCCTTCGAAATAGCCGACGAGCAGCGCGCCGAAACCGACGCGCCGGCCCTGCGGATCGGTGTAGCCGCCGACGACCAGCTCCTGTGACGCCTCGCACTTCATCTTGAGCCAGTGCTTGGAGCGCCGGTGCTCGTAGGGCGCGTCGCGACGCTTGGCGATCACGCCTTCCCAGCCCGATCGGCAGGCACGCAGCCACGGGGCGCGGCCGCGCAGCGGCCTCACGCGGGCGACCGGCGCTGCGAACGACACGGCGTCGAGCAAGGCCCGCCTGGCGTCGAGCGGCTCGCCGGTCACGTTGCGGCCGTTCAACCACAACACGTCGAAGACGTGGTAGTCGGCGGCGGCCTGGCGCCCCCAGGCGCCGGTCGCCTCGCCGTCGAAGATGGCGTCGGCGACCGGCAGCGCCGCGATCGCGCGCACCACGGCCGGATACGCCGCGGTCAGCGACAGACGGTTGCGCGACCAGAGCTGCACCTGCGGACCCGTGCTTGTAGGCGAGCAGGCGGATGCCGTCGAACTTGCGCTCGAAGCTCCACTCGGGGCCCTCGAACCGATCCGCGGTCAGCGTCGCCGCCATCGGCTCGAGCCAGTCGGGGAGTCGCGTCGCCGTCACGGGCCGCTCAACAGCTCGCGCAGCCGCTGATCCCGGTTCCGGCAACGGCTCGACGAGCACCGCGACCGTCGGTCATGACCGCCATCCCGCGACGCGCATCGTTGGTCGGGATGCACGCGGCGTGCCCGGGGCCGCGCGCGCCGCCGATCGGTACCCGCGAGCATGGGTCTTGCGTGCGTAGCCGAGGAACTGGCCCGACCACCCGCGCGACGTGCCGATTCGGCCACAGAAACGGAAATCGATTTCCCATAGTGGGCAGTTCTCTGCCCATTCCGCAGCCCCCCTGCCTTCGGAGTCCCGCATGTCCACGACCGATCGGGCCGTTGCCGGGCAGCCCCCTGTGCCTGCCATTCCCCAACTCCAGGTGTCCAAGCTGCTGCGTGCCCTCCAAGCGGTCCGGGACGGCGACTTCACGGTGCGCTTGCCTGGGGATTGGACCGGGGTCGAGGGCAAGATTGCCGACACCTTCAACGAGATCGTCGCGGCGAACGCCCGGATGGCCAGCCAGCTCGAACGGGTCGGCACCGTGGTCGGCAAGCAGGGCAACACCCGCCAGCGAGTGACGTTCTCGGGCTCGGGCGGCGCCTGGGCCGAGATGGAGCGCTCGGTCAATACGCTCATCGACGACCTGCTGTGGCCGACTCACGAAGTGACGCGGGCGCTGGCCGCGGTCGCCAAGGGCGACCTGCTGCAGACCGTGCGGCTCGACGTCGAGGGCCGGCCGCTCGAGGGCGAGTTCCTGCGCTCGGCCACCATCGTCAACACGATGATCGAGCAGCTCGGCGTGTTCACCTCCGAAGTGACGCGCGTGGCGCGCGAGGTCGGCACCGACGGCAAGCTCGGCGGCCAGGCGCAGGTGCGCGACGTGAGCGGGGTGTGGAAGGACCTCACCGACAGCGTCAACTCGATGGCCAACAACCTGACGGCGCAGGTCAGGAACATCTCGGAAGTCACGATCGGCGTCGCCAGCGGCGACCTGTCGCGCAAGATCACGGTCGACGTCCGCGGCGAGATCCTGCAGTTGAAGGAGGCCATCAACACGATGGTCGACCAGCTGCGGTCGTTCGCGTCGGAAGTCACCCGCGTCGCCCAGGAGGTCGGCACCGAAGGGCGGCTCGGCGGCCAGGCGGTGGTGCCCGGCGTGGCCGGCACCTGGAAGGACCTGACCGACTCGGTCAACGCGATGGCCCGCAACCTGACCGACCAGGTGCGCAACATCGCCGAGGTGACGACCGCGGTCGCCCGCGGCGACCTGTCGCGCAAGATCACGGTCGACGTCCGCGGCGAGATCCTCGAGCTGAAGAACACCATCAACACGATGGTCGACCAGCTGAACGCGTTCGCCTCGGAGGTCACGCGCGTCGCCCGCGAGGTCGGCACCGACGGCAAGCTCGGCGGCCAGGCGCAGGTCTCCGGCGTGGCCGGCACCTGGAAGGACCTGACCGACAACGTCAACTTCATGGCCAGCAACCTCACCGCGCAGGTGCGCAACATCGCCGAGGTGGCGACGGCGATCGCCGGCGGCGACCTGTCCAAGAAGATCACCGTCAACGTCAGCGGCGAGATCCTGCTGCTCAAGGAGACCATCAACACGATGGTCGACCAGTTGAACGCCTTCGCCGGCGAGGTCACCCGCGTCGCCCGCGAGGTCGGCACCGAGGGCCGGCTCGGCGGCCAGGCCAACGTCCTCGGCGTCGCCGGCACCTGGAAGGACCTCACCGACAGCGTCAACTCGATGGCCAACAACCTGACCGCCCAGGTGCGCAACATCGCCGAGGTGGCCACGGCGATCGCCGGCGGCGATCTGTCCAAGAAGATCACCGTCGACGTCAGCGGCGAGATCCTGCAGCTGAAGCAGACGCTCAACACGATGGTCGATCAGCTCAACGCCTTCGCCGGCGAGGTGACGCGCGTCGCCCGCGAGGTCGGCACCGAGGGCAAGCTCGGCGGCCAGGCGCAGGTGTCCGGCGTCGCCGGCACGTGGAAGGACCTGACCGACAACGTCAACCTGCTGGCCGCCAACCTGACGACCCAGGTCCGCAACATCGCCGAGGTGACCACCGCGGTGGCCCGCGGCGACCTGTCGCGCAAGATCACGGTCGACGTCAAGGGCGAGATCCTCGAGCTGAAGAACACCATCAACACGATGGTCGACCAGCTCAACGCCTTCGCCGCCGAGGTCACCCGCGTCGCCCGCGAGGTCGGCACCGACGGCAAGCTCGGCGGCCAGGCCCAGGTGCCGGGCGTCGACGGTACGTGGAAGGACCTCACCGACTCGGTCAACGCCATGGCCGGCAACCTCACCGTGCAGCTGCGCGACGTCTCGAAGGTGGCGACGGCGATCGCCCGCGGCGACTTGAGCCAGAAGATCATCGTCGACGTCAGCGGCGAGATCCTGCAGATCAAGGACACGTTCAACACCATGGTCGACCAGTTGAACGCCTTCGCCGGCGAGGTGACGCGCGTCGCCCGCGAGGTCGGCACCGACGGCCGGCTCGGCGGCCAGGCCAACGTGCGCGGCGTCGCCGGGACCTGGAAGGACCTCACCGACAGCGTCAACTCGATGGCCAACAACCTGACCGCGCAGGTGCGCAACATCGCCGACGTGGCCACGGCCATCGCCCGCGGCGACCTGTCGCGCAAGATTGCCGTCGACGTCAAGGGCGAGGTGCTCGAGCTCAAGAACACCGTCAACACGATGGTCGATCAGCTCAACGCCTTCGCCGCCGAGGTCACCCGCGTCGCCCGCGAGGTCGGCACGGAAGGCAAGCTCGGCGGGCAGGCCCAGGTGCCGGGCGTGGCCGGCACGTGGAAGGACCTGACCGACAACGTCAACTTCATGGCCAGCAACCTCACCGCGCAGGTGCGCAACATCAACGAGGTGGCGATTGCCATCGCCGGCGGCGACCTGTCCAAGAAGATCACCGTCGACGTGCGCGGCGAGATCCTGCTGCTGAAGGAAACGCTCAACACGATGGTCGAGCAGCTGCGCTCCTTCGCCGCCGAGGTGACGCGCGTCGCCCGTGAGGTCGGCACCGACGGACGGCTCGGCGGTCAGGCGGTCGTGCCCGGCGTCGCCGGCACGTGGAAGGACCTGACCGACAACGTCAACCTGCTGGCCGCCAACCTGACGACCCAGGTCCGCAACATCGCCGAGGTGACCACCGCGGTGGCCCGCGGCGACCTGTCGCGCAAGATCACGGTCGACGTCAAGGGCGAGATCCTCGAGCTGAAGAACACCATCAACACGATGGTCGACCAGCTCAACGCCTTCGCCGCCGAGGTCACGCGTGTCGCCCGCGAGGTCGGCACCGAGGGCCTGCTCGGCGGTCAGGCCCAGGTGCCCGGTGTCGCCGGCACGTGGAAGGACCTGACCGACACGGTCAACGTCATGGCCGCCAACCTGACCGAGCAGGTGCGCGGCATCGTCAAGGTGGTCACCGCCGTCGCCGACGGCGACCTCGAGCAGAACCTCACCGTCAAGGCCAAGGGCGAAGTCGCGGCGCTCGCCGACACCATCAACAACATGACCGGCACGCTGGCCACCTTCGCCGATCAGGTGACCTCGGTGGCGCGCGAGGTCGGCGTCGAGGGCCGCCTGGGCGGCCAGGCGAACGTGCCGGGCGCCTCGGGAACGTGGAAGGACCTGACCGGCAACGTCAACCTGCTGGCCGCCAACCTGACCAACCAGGTCCGGGCGATCGCCGAGGTGGCCACGGCGGTGACCAAGGGCGACCTCACGCGGTCGATTCAGGTCGACGCCCGCGGCGAGGTCGCCGAGCTCAAGGACAACATCAACACGATGATCGACAACCTGCGGTTGACCACCGACCGCAACAACGAGCAGGACTGGCTGAAGACCAACCTGGCCCGCTTCACCGGGCTGCTGCAAGGGCAGCGCGACCTCGGCGCCGTCGGCCACCTGCTGCTCACCGAACTGGTGCCGCTCATCAACGCGCATCAGGGGGTCCTCTACCAGATGGACGCCGAGGCGCCGCGCCTGCACCTGCTGGCCAGCTATGCCGAAGCGCACGAGCAGCCCTACACACCGGTGCTGCGGCTCGGCGAAGGGTTCGTCGGCCAGTGCGCACGGGACCGCCGCCGCATCCTGGTCTCGGACGTCCCGCCCGACACCGTCCCGGTGGGATCGGTGTTCTTCCAGGCGCTGCCCCGCAACCTGGTCGTCTTCCCGGTCGTCTTCGAAGGGCAGATGAAGGCGGTGCTCGGCCTGGCCTCGCTCCACGAGTTCTCGGCGCCGCACCTGGCGTTCCTCGAACAGCTCACCGCCAGCATGGGCATCGTCGTCAACAGCATCGAGGCGACGATGCAGACCGAAGGCCTGCTCAAGCAGTCGCAGACGCTCGCCGGCGAGCTGCAGACCCAGCAGAAGGAGCTGCAGCAGACCAACGACCAGCTGGCGCAGAAGGCGCAGCAGCTGGCCGAGCAGAACGTCGAGGTCGAGCGCAAGAACCAGGAAATCGAGCAGGCGCGGCGCGCCCTCGAGGACAAGGCCGCGGAGCTGGCCCTGACCTCGAAGTACAAGTCGGAGTTCCTGGCCAACATGTCGCACGAGCTGCGCACGCCGCTCAACAGCATCCTGATCCTCGGCCAGCAGCTCTCGGACAACCCCGAGGGCAACCTGACCGCCAAGCAGGTCGAGTTCTCGCGGACCATCCACGGCGCCGGCACCGACCTGCTCAACCTCATCACCGACATCCTCGACCTGTCCAAGATCGAGTCGGGCACGGTCACCGTCGAGGCCGAAGAGGTCTACTTCACCACCCTCCTCGACATGGTCGGCCGCACCTTCAAGCACGAGACCGAGAGCCGCGGCCTGTCCTTCGACGTCCAGGTCGACTCGCGGCTGGGCCGCAGTCTGGTCACCGACGCCAAGCGCCTGCAGCAGGTCCTGAAGAACCTGCTCTCGAACGCCTTCAAGTTCACGTCGCAGGGCGGCGTGCGCCTGATCGTGTCGGCCAGCGCCGGCGGCTGGACGGCCAACCACCCGGTGCTCGGGCAGGGCGGCGTCGTACTCGTTCGAGGTGTCGGACACCGGCATCGGCATCCCGGCCGAGAAGCAGCGCATCATCTTCGAGGCGTTCCAGCAGGCCGACGCCAGCACCAGCCGGAAGTACGGCGGCACCGGCCTCGGGCTGGCCATCAGCCGCGAGCTGGCCAGCCTGCTCGGCGGCGAGATCCAGCTGCGCAGCACCCCGGGGGTCGGCAGCACCTTCACCCTCTACCTGCCGATGCGCTACATGGGCCCGACGGTGGTCAGCCGCAGCGTCGACGGCGGCGATCGTGTCCTCGATCGCCCGCTGGGGACCCGATCGCTGGTCGTCCGGCCGCCCGAGCGCATCGAGACGGTGCTCGACGATCGCGGCAACGTCACCGTCGACGATCAGGTGCTGCTCATCGTCGAGGACGACCCGCACTACGCGCGCATCCTGGTCGATCTGGCCCACGACCGGGGCCTGAAGGCGCTGGTGGCGATGCGCGGCGCCGACGCGTTGACGCTGGCCCGCCAGTTCCGCCCGACCGCGGTCTCGCTCGACGTCTTCCTGCCCGACATGCTCGGCTGGACCGTGCTCAGCCAGCTGAAGCAGGATCCCGAGACCCGGCACATCCCGGTGCAGATCCTCACCCTCGACGAGGATCGGCGCCACGGGCTGGCGCGCGGTGCCTTCTCCTTCATCAGCAAGCCGACGACCACCGAGGGCCTCGAAGCGGCGCTGACCCGTATCCAGGCCTACGCGATGCCGCGCCGCAAGCGGCTGCTGGTCGTCGAGGACAACGCCGCCGAGCAGCTGAGCATCAAGGCGCTGCTCACCCACGACGACCTCGACATCGTGATCGCCGACACCGGCGCCGCCGCCCTGGCCGCGCTCGCCGACCAGCCGTGCGACTGTGTGGTCCTCGACCTGCGTCTGCCCGACATGTCGGGCTTCGACGTCCTCGAGCGGATCAGCCGCGATCCGGCCCTGGCCGACGTGCCGGTCGTGGTCTTCACCGGCCGCGAGCTCTCGGCCGAGGAGGACGCCCAGCTCCACACCCTGGCCCGCAGCGTCGTGGTCAAAGGCGTGGAGTCGCCGGAACGGCTCCTCGACGAGACGTCGCTGTTCCTGCACCGGGTCGTCTCGGATCTGCCGCCCGAGAAGCAGCGGATGCTCGACCGCCTCCACAAGTCCGACGACGACCTGGTCGGCAAAGCGGTGCTGGTCGTCGACGACGACGTGCGCAACATCTTCGCCCTCAGCAGCGTGCTGGAGCGGCGCGGCATGCAGGTGCTGACCGCCAGCACCGGCAGCGAGGCGACCAAGTTGCTCGAGACCACCCCGGAGGTCTCGATCGTGCTGATGGACATCATGATGCCGGAGATGGACGGCTACCAGACGATGCACAAGATCCGCGAGAACCCGGCGCTGCGCCGGCTGCCGATCATCGCGCTGACCGCCAAGGCGATGAAGGGCGACCGCGAGAAGTGCTTCGAGGCCGGAGCGTCCGACTATCTCGCCAAGCCGGTCAACACCGAGCAGCTGCTGTCGTCGCTGCGGATGTGGCTGCACCGCTAGTGAGGCTCCAGATGAAGAATCGATTCGTCGCCTCACCAGCGGTGCAACGGTTGCCAGCGTTTTCTTGCCCCGCTCCGCGGGGCGGGGCACAGCCATGAGCGCGCCGGCCCGCATCGACCGCGTCAACATCCTGCTCGTCGACGATCAGCCGTCGAAGCTGCTGACCTACGAGACGATCCTCGGCGATCTCGGCGACACGCTGATCACGGCGAGCTCGGCCGCCGAGGCGCTGCAGCACCTGCTCAAGACCGAGATCGCGGTCGTGCTGGTGGACGTGTGCATGCCGGAGCTCGACGGCTACGAGCTGGCGGCGATGATCCGCCAGCACCCGCGGTTCCAGGAGACGGCGATCATCTTCGTCTCCGCCGTGATGCTCACCGACCTCGACCGGCTGCGCGGCTACGAGTGCGGGGCGGTGGACTACGTGCCGGTGCCGGTGGTGCCCGAGATCCTGCGGGCCAAGGTCAGCGTGTTCGCCGACCTCTATCGCAAGACGCGGGCGCTGGAGCGCCTCAACGCCGAGCTCGAGGCGCGGGTCGTGGAGCGGACGGCCGCCCTCGAGGCGACGACCAGCGCCCTCCAGGAAGCGGCCGAGCGCAAGGACGAGTTCCTGGCGATGCTGGCCCACGAGCTGCGCAATCCGCTGGCGCCGATCCGCACCGCCGTGCAGCTGCTGCGCCTGAAGGAGCTGGCCGAACCGCAGCGGGCGTCGGCCCGCGACATCATCGAGCGTCAGGTCGAGCACCTGGTCAACCTGATCGACGACCTGCTCGACGTGTCGCGGATCACCCGCGGCATCATCGCGCTGCAGCGCCAGCCGGTGCTGATCGGGGCGATCGTCGCCCGGGCGGTCGAGACGGCGCGGCCGACCATCGATGCACGTCGGCACGTGCTGGCCATCGACATGCCCGACGAGCTGCTGACCGTCGACGGCGACAAGACCCGGCTGGTCCAGGTGCTGGCCAACATCCTGCACAACGCCGCCAAGTTCACCGCCCCGGGCGGCCGGATCGCGTTGCGCGTGTCGCGCGAGGGAAGTCACGCCACGATCGCCGTGACCGACACCGGAATCGGCATCCCCGCCGAGACGCTGCCGACGGTGTTCGACCTCTTCACCCGGTGCCACGGAGCCGGATCGCGGCCATGGCGGGCTGGGCATCGGCCTGGCACTGGTCCGCCGCCTCACCGAGATGCACGGCGGGACCGTCGGCGCCCACAGCGACGGGCCGGGTCGCGGCACGACCCTCACCGTGCGGCTGCCGGTGCTTCTGAGTCAACACGCCGCCGTGGCGAGCGAACGCCCTCGCAACGAGGCGGTGCCGGTCGGCCCGCAGCGCCGCATCCTGGTCGCCGACGACAACCACGACGCGGCGACGTCGTTGAGCCTGCAGCTGGAGCTGGCCGGACACGAGGTCCGTACCGTCTTCGACGGCGCCGAGGCGCTGGAGATGGCCGAGGTGTTCAGGCCCGACGTCGCGCTGCTCGATCTGGGGATGCCGAAGGTCGATGGCTACGAGGTGGCGCGGCGGCTGCGCGCCCAGCCGTGGGCGCTCGGCACGACCCTGATCGCCCTCACCGGCTGGGGCCAGCCGCAGGATCGCGCCCGCTCGGCCGCGGCGGGCTTCGACGTCCACCTGGTGAAGCCGGTCGCCGAAGCCGAGCTCTTCCGGGCGCTGGCGCTGTCGTCCGACGACGGGCGAGCTGAGGCCGAGCGCACCGGCTGACCGACCGGCGCTTCACGCGCGCGGCAGCAGGGCCGTCAGGGCCTCGAGGCCGTCGGCGTCGCCGGCCAGCTTGTCCTTGCGCCAGCGCAGCATGCGTGGAAATCGCACGGCGACGCCGGAGCGATGCCGGGTCGATCGGGCGATCGCCTCGAAGCCGAGCTCGAAGACGTGCACCGGCTCGACGTGCCGCACCGGGCCGAACCGTTCGACGGTGTGGCGGCGGATCCAGCGGTCGATCTCGGCGATCTCCTCGTTGGTCAGGCCGGAGTAGGCCTTGGCCACCGGCACCAGCGCCCCCTCGTGCCATAGCCCGAAGGTGTAGTCGGTGAGCAGGCTGGCCCGCTTGCCCGACCCCGGCTGGGCGTAGATGAGCACCGCGTCGACGGTATGCGGATCGATCTTCCACTTCCACCAGTCCCCGCGCTTGCGGCCGACGCCGTACGGCGCCGTCAGCCGCTTCAGCATCAGCCCCTCGACGCCGCGCTGGCGCGCGTCAGCCCGCTGCACCGCCGCCTCCGCCCAGGTGCCGGCGGCCACCAGGGGCGAGAGACGGACGACCGGATGCGGGGGCGGCGCGGCTGGGTTGGCCGGTTCGAGTGGCAAGGCGTCGGGCGTCGGCGAGGCCGCCACGACCGGCGGGCCGTCGAGCAGCGCGGCGACGACGCCTTCGGCGAGCGCGCGTCGTCGGGTCAGCGGCTCGTCGCGCACGTCGCGGCCAGCGTGCTCGAGCACGTCGTAGACCATGAACACCACCGGCACGTCGCGCGCGACCCGCGCCACCTGACGCTGCCGGCCGATCCGCTGCTGCAGGGCGAAGAACGGCAGCGGCCGTCCGTCGCGCCAGGCCAGCACTTCGCCGTCGAGCACGGTGCCATCGGGCAGTCCCGCCGCGCCGACGATCTCGGGGAACCGCGTCGAGATGAGCTCTTCACCGCGCGACCACAAGTGGCGCCTCCCGTCGCGCGCCACCAGCTGCGCGCGGATGCCGTCCCACTTCCACTCGATCAGCCAGTCGGCGCGGTCGCCCAGCGCCGTGGCCACGTCGTCGGCGGATCGGATCTCGGGGTCGAGCGGCGCCGCCAGGAAGAACGGGAACGGCCGCGACCGATCGGCGTCGGTGGCGTTGGCCGCCAGCAGCTGCTCGTACCAGGTGGCGGTCGGCGTCCAGTCGCCCATCAGCCGCGCCGCCACCACCTGCGTCGGTAGGCCGGCGGCCTGGGCCAGGGCCCGCACGACCAGCGTCTGCGACACCCCGACGCGGAGCTCGCCGGTCAGCAGCTTGAGCAGCGTGAAGCGCTCCCAGCGCGGCAGACCGCGCAGCCACTCGACCACGTGGTGCCGCTGTTGGTCGGGGCTGGCGGCGCGCAATGGCTGGATGCGGTGCTCGAGCCAGTCGGCCAGCGGCCACGGATCGGCGGGTATCCGCGGCAGCTGATCGAGCAGTAGCGCGGCGGTCTCGGCGCCGTCGCCGACGACCGCGTAGCACTCGCCCAGCAGCCATTCCGGCAAACCAGTGGCGGCCACGGTCCAGCCGCCGATCGCCCGTCCCGAGACCAGGCGCTTCAAGCGGCGGCCGGTCAGGAAGAACACGGCCCACGCGGCGTCGGCGGCTGGCGTGGCGGCAAAGTACCGGGCCATCGCCTCGACCTTGGCGGTAGTCGCGGTGGTGGCGTCGATCTCGGCGAAGAGGGCGGCGAAGCGCGTCATTCGGCGTCGGCGGCGCCCTCGCCGTCCCAGGCGGTACGCATCACGTCAGACTCGAGGCTGGATTCGCGCAGGTAGCGGGCCAGCGGCTCGGCGTGGCCGTGGCTGGCGACGACGCGGCTGGCGCCGGTCTCGGCGATCGTCGCCAGCAGCGCCGGCCAGTCGGCGTGGTCCGACAGCACGAATCCACGGTCGTAGGCCCGCTGGCGGCGCACGCCGCGCACGCGCATCAGTCCGGAGGCCAGGGCATCCGAGAAGCGGCCGAGGCGCCGCATCCACGGGGTACCCCGCGCCGAGAGCGGCGCCAGGATGAGCTCGCCGGCGAACGTCGCGCCGCGCGGGCGATCGACGACCATCAGCGCCGGCGGCATGACGACGCCGGCCGCACGATAGGCGTCGATCATCGGCCGCATCGCGCCGTGGACCCAGACCGGCGTGTCGACGTTGCCGGCCAGCTCGGCGAGCAGCCGCTGCGCCTTGCCGATGGCGTAGCAGAACACCACCGAGGCCAGGCCGGCCTCTCGATTGGCCTGCCACCACCGCACCAGGTCGGCGATCACGTCCGAAGTGGGATCCCACCGGTAGATGGGCAGACCGAAGGTGCTCTCGGTGATGAAGGTGTCGCACGGCACCGGCTCGAACGGCGCACAGGTCGGGTCGGGCGCCCGTTTGTAGTCGCCCGAGACGACCCAGACGCCGCCCGGGCCCGCGATTCTGACCTGCGCCGAGCCCAGCACATGCCCGGCCGGGTGCAGACTGACGGTGGTGCGATCCAATGTGAGGCGTTCGCCGTAGCCGATCGCTTGGATGTGCGCGGCGCCGCCGAATCGCTGGGCCAGAAGCCCGGCTCCCGGTGCGGCGCACAGATACGCAGCGCTCCCGATCCGCGCGTGATCGCCGTGCGCGTGGGTGATGACGGCGCGCGGCACCGCGCCCCAGGGATCGACGTGGAACCCACCGTCGGGGCAGAACAGGCCGTCGGGCGTTTCGATCAGCATCGGCGCCGCCGGCGGATCAGAACAGCCAGAGCGCCCCGGCGATCGCGCCGGCGACGGTCCCGATCGGCGCGCCGATCAACGCGCCCATGAGGCCAGGGTCGTCGCAGTGGCAGTCGTCGCCCTCGATCGTGGCGCCGAGATAGCCGCCGGCGAACAATCCCGCGGCCGCGCCGACCACGCCGCCGAGAAGGCGCCGCTGCCAGCTACGCGGCCGGCGCGGCGCCGGTGTCTGGGTGATGGCGGCGTGATCCCGCGCGTCGACGACCAGGTGCGTCGGGGCGTCAGCGGCCAGGGGCCGATGGAGAAAGGAGAAGGCCGACGGCGTCCCCGTCGGGAGTGCCGGCACGACGTTGGTCGTGATGGGTTGGGACCAGGCGAGGGGCGGGCTGAGCGCCGCGATCGTGACGGCGACGACGACGAGTGTGCCACGGCCGGCCCGGTGCGAAGGCCATCAGTCCTCCCGCCACACCTCGACCGAGCCAGCCGCGCGCGGCGGTCGTGTCGAGCATCGCCGACACGGTCAGCAAGCGCTGTGCCGGGGGCCGCCCGCGTGATCGAACAGACGGCCGAGCGGCCCCTCGGGGTCGCGCGGTGTTGAATGCGTCAGAAGGCGGCTGGCCTTCACCGCCATGGCTCGAGCAGGTCCGCTGCCACCTTCGACACCGTCGAGCCGAATAGCGGCGAGACGTCGAGCGCGTGGCATCGAGAGTGCAGCGTCAAGAGCATCGGGCCTGGGTGTGGCACGTACCCTACCAGACCCGGCACGCCGGCACCCAAGAAAGGGGATGCGCATGCGCTTCATCACCACTCGCGACGGCACTGAACTGTACGTCAAGCAGTGGGGCCAGGGACCCCCGGTGGTGCTGCTGCACGGCTGGCCGCTCTCCTCCGACACCTTCGACGATTTGTCCATGGCCCTGGCCGACGCCGGGCTCAGAGCCATCGCCTACGATCGGCGCGGCTTCGGACGGTCGAGTCAGCCGTGGACGGGGTATGACTACGACACCCTGACCGACGATCTGGCGGCGGTGATGGCCGCGACCGATGCCGAAGACGCCACGCTGGTGGGCTTCTCGATGGGTGGCGGGGAAGTGGCGCGCTTCATGAGCCGTCACGAAGGCGCCGGCGTGGCCCGGGCCGTCCTGATCGCCTCGGTCGTGCCCTACATGCTCAAGACCGCCGACAACCCCGACGGCGTCGAACAGCACGTCTTCGATGACGATGGGCGAGGCGCTGCGCACCGACCGCGCGGCGTTCTGGACCGGCTTCTTCAAGGACTTCTACGGGGTTGGCCTGCTGGCGCAGCCGGCCAGCGACGAGGTGCTGGCCTGGTCGAGCGCGATGGCGATGCAGGCCGGCCTCAAGGCGACGTTGGATTGCGCCGAGGCCTTCGCCACCACCGACTTCCGCTCCGACCTGGCGTCGTTCCGGGTGCCGACGCTGATCATCCACGGCACGGGCGACAAGACCGTGCCGATCGCCGCAACCGCGCGCCGCGCCGCCGCCGGCATCGCCCACAGCCGGCTCATCGAGTACGACGGCGCTCCCCACGGCCTGCTGGCGTCGCACAAGCAGCGGCTCGCCGACGACGTCCTGGCCTTCATTCAGGGTCGGGAGATCGAAGTGCCGCCACCGGCCCCGCTGCTGTTGGTGCACGACGATCCCAACGCGCCGTTCATCCCCGGGCTCTCGGCCCTCAGCACGGACGGCCGCGTCCTCTGATGCCTGGCTGCTGAGGCCTACGCCGCCAGCGGTCTGACCGCGGCCTTACTTCGCCGGTTCGTCGGTCGCCCGCGGCTCCACACGCGGCGTCGGCGGCTCGTGGGTCGCGGCGGGAGCGGTGTGAGTCCGGGTGTGCCGGGCGTTCATGGAACTCCGGACTGGTGGCGAATGCCATGGGGTCTGTTCGGCGCGGTGCATGCTGCCCGGAATCAACGGGCTGATCGGCGGGCCGTCATTGCCGGGCGCGTCGCCGGGCAGGTCGTGACGGCGGGTTCCGACGACTTCGGGCGCCTTGGTGCCGTGGGCGGGGACACGCGGTTGTCAGCGCTGGACATGGCTCCTCGCTTTCGTGCGCCGCCATCGTTCGCGGCGGCGCTCGACGCTCACTGCAAGATCCCGTCCGAATCGGCCCCAGCACGGCGCTTGCATCCGGCACCGGCGTGGCCGACGGCGACGATCTGCGAGGGGACCTTTTCGACCGACCGGCTGCGCCGCCGTGAACGCGCCTGGCAACGGGTCGGCGTGCTCGTCGCTGTGCGCCGTCGTCGCGGCGGCACTCGCCGGACAGCTCGGCGACGGCGCCACGTGGCCCACGCCGCGGCGGTCTACCTCTTCCTGCTGGTCGTCTTCCGGGTCTCGGGACGACGGACCCTGGCCCAGGTCACGACGTTCGACCTGATTCTGGTGCTGATCCTCGGCGATGCCACGCAGGACGCGCTGATCGGCGAGCGCGCCACCTTCGCGACGGCGGTCGTCGCCGTCGCGACGCTGGTGCTCATCGACATTGCGCTGGCCCGCGCCAAGCGGCGCTGGCCGGCCGTCGACGTCCTGGTCGACGGCCTTCCGCTGCCGCTGGTCGTGCACGGCCAGCTCGATGCGCGCGGCGATGGCCTCCGAGGGCGTGACGCTCGACGACGTGCTCGACGGCGGCACGCCGCGGGCCCGGCCTGGCCCGGCTCCAGGACGTCCGTTTTGCCGTCCTCGAGCAGAACGGCGGCATCTCGGTCGTGCCTCAGGTTCCGGGCGGCGGCTCTGGCCCGAGGTCGGGCCCCTGAATCTGGCGCAGCCGCCGGTTCGCGACCCAGGCAGCAGGGAAGCAGACCGCCCAAGTTCGGCACGGCGCTGCCCTGATCAGGACCCGTAAGGGGGCGCGTTCCTTGCAGCGTCTTTGCCGCGGGGGCTGCATCTTCCCCGGGAGGCTCACATGACGATCGTGCTGAAACAGCTCGTCGTTGGCGGCGGCTTGGCGCTGGTATCCGTCGTCTCGCTTGGCAGGCCTGCCCCTTGCCGCCGGGAGTGCGCCGCTGCAGACGACCGTGCGCTCGGAAAAGAACGGCGACGCCGAGTTCGTGAAGCGCGTTGCCGAGGGCGGTCAGAAGGAGATCGAGGCCGGCAAACTCGCCCTTCGCCAGGCCGGCAGCGCCGAAGTGCGGACGTTCGCCGACCGCATGGTCAAGGATCACACCACGTCGAATGCCGAGCTGTTGAGCTTGGCCGATACTCCGCCTCCGCCGACGCCCGACCCGGCCCGCTCGCCAGTCGCCGCGCTCGCCGCGCAGACCGGCCCGGCCTTCGATCGCGCCTACCTGGCACAGTCGGTCACCGATCACGAAGTCATGGTGGCGCTGTTCGAGCAGGAGGCGTCGTCGGGCAAGGACGTCCGGCTCAAGCTCTGGGCCGAGCAGAAGCTGCCGGCTCTGCGCGAGCATCTCGAGATGGCGCGCTCGCTGCTGGCCAAGGTCGCGGCCAGTTCGGCGCCCTAGCGCGATGTCCGTGGACGACGATCGCTCCCCGTTCTCACGCCGGGCGATGCGGGAGGAACACGACGCGCTCGGCCCGGTCGCGGTGCCCGAGGGCCGGCTCTGGGGGGCGCAAACCGAGCGATCGCGACTGCACTTCGCGATTGGCGACGAGAGCGTGCGGCGCTGGCCGCGCGCCGTCCTGCGCGCCTTCGGGCAGGTGAAGAGCGCGGCCGCCGACGCCAACCGCGAGGTCGGCGCAATCGACGGCAAGCGCGCGTCGCTGATTGAGACGGCGGCAGCCGAGGTCGCCGCCGGTGAGTGGGACGACGAGTTCCCGGTCGGCGTGTTCCAGACCGGGTCGGGCACCCACAGCAACATGAACGCGAACGAGGTCATCGCCAACCGCGGCAATCAGCTTGCCGGCGAGCCTCTCGGCCGCTACCGGCCGCTGCACCCCAACGATCACGTCAACCGCGGGCAATCCTCCAACGACGTCTTTCCGGCAGTGATGCACCTGGCCACCCTCGAGGGCCTCGACACGCTGCTGCTCGCCGCCGATCGGCTCCGCGCCGCGCTCGCCGCCGGCGCCCGGCGCTGGCACGATCTGCCGATGATTGGCCGCACCCACCTGCAGGACGCGACGCCGATCATGCTCGGCGACGTCGTCGCCGGTTGGAACGCCCACGTCGACGACGCTTTGCGCCGCGTCACCGAGTGCCGGCCCGGGCTCTATGCGCTGCCGCTCGGCGCGACGGCCGTGGGCACCGGTCTCAACACCGATCCCGAGTTCGGCGTGCGCGCGATCGCTCGCCTGGCCGAGATGACCGGACGCCCGCTGAGCCAGGCCCGTCACCTCGGTGCCGCCCTGGCGGCGCACGACGCGATGGCGGCGACCAGCGCGGCGCTGCGCGCCCTGGCCAGCGCGCTCTTCAAGGTCGCCAACGACGTCAGGCTCTACGCGTCGGGACCGCGCACCGGGCTCGGCGAACTCATCCTGCCGGCCAACGAGCCCGGGTCGTCGATCATGCCCGGCAAGGTCAACCCGAGCCAGTGCGAGGCCGTCACCATGGTGGCGCTGCAGGTGTTCGGGCTCGACGCCGCCGTCGCCATGGCCAACGCGCAAGGCCCGTTGCAGCTCAACGTCTACAAGCCGCTCATCCTCCACGACGTGCTCCAGTCGGCGCGCCTGCTCGGCGATGCCTGTGCCTCGTTCACGCGCTACTGCATCGAGGGACTGGAGCCGAACCACGCGCGGATTGAGGCGCACTTGCAGGCCTCGCTGATGCTGGTGACGGCCCTGGTGCCGCATATCGGCTACGAACGGGCGGCGACGATCGCGCTCACCGCCGATCGCGAAGGGCGCCAGCTGCGGGATGCCGCGATCGCGTCGGGCTGGGTCACCGCCGAGCAGTTCGATGCCTGGGTCCGTCCCCAGGACATGGCCCGGCCGGCGGCGTCGCCCAAGCCGGCGTGATCCGCCCGTGTCCGGCGGGCTCGAGCCTGCCGGGCCGCTCGAGCCGACCATGATCGACGTGGCGATGCTCTTGCAGCTCGTGCGGCATGGCCGGTCTGCGACACACCTCCGACGAACAGCCTGGAATCACGCGCGTCAGACGCGGACGCGGCTTCTCGTACCGCTGGCCCGACCGCCGGCCGCTGCGCGACCGGGCGACCCTGGCGCGGATCCGTGGCCTGGCGATTCCGCCGGCGTGGACCGACGTCTGGATCTGCACCGCCCCGAACGGGCACATGCAGGCGACCGGACGCGATCAGCGCGGCCGCAAGCAGCATCGCTACCATCCGCGCTGGACCGCGATCCGCGACGAGGCCAAGTACTCGCGGCTGCTCGCCTTCGGGCGGGCCCTGCCGGGTCTGCGCCGGCGCGTCGCCGCCGATCTCGCCGCCCGCGGGCTGCCGCACCGCAAGGTCGTGGCGCTGGTGGTGCAGCTGCTCGAGAAGACGCTGATCCGCGTCGGCAACGACGAGTACGCGCGCCACAACCGGTCGTTCGGCCTGACGACGATCCGCGATCGGCATGCGGCGATCGACCGGGGGAGCGTGCGGTTCCGGTTCCGCGGCAAGAGCGGCAAGCAGCACGACGTCACACTCGACGACGCGCGTCTGGCCCGGGTCGTCAAGCAGTGCCAGGAGCTGCCGGGCAGCCAGCTGTTCCAGTACCAGGACGGCGACGGCCGCGTCCGTGACATCACCTCGACCGACGTCAACCGCTACCTGCGCGAGATCATGGGACAGGAGTTCACGGCCAAGGACTTCCGCACCTGGGCGGGCACGGTGCTGGCGGCGCGGGCGCTGCACGAGATGGAGCGCCTGCACGGTCGCCGACGGGGCGATCCGGCGGTGCTCCGGGCGGTGGAGGCAGTGGCCCGACAGCTCGGCAACACCCGCTCGGTGTGTCGCCGGTGCTACGTCCATCCCGCCGTCATCGACGCCTATCTCGACGGCTCGCTGGTCCGTACCCTCGAGCGTCGGGTGCGTCGGCGCCTCGACGCGCCGCATCCGCCGCGCCGGCTCGAGACCGCGGTGCTGGCGCTGCTCGAACGCCGGCTCAAGCGTGAAGCCGGCCGCTCACGCCGGCCGTCGCGGCCCGCTCACTCGACGGCCGGGCGGCGCGCCAGGGTGATGAGGTAGGGCGACGCGCGGCCGACCGGCACGAACCCGTAGTCGCCGTACTGCTGCACGATCTCGAAGCCCGAGGTCACACACAGCAGCTCGATCTCACTGGGGAAGTAGACGTGGCTCGGAAAGTCGCTGACGAAGCGATCGACGTCGTCGTCGGCGACGAACTTGTCGTAGAGAAAGCGCACGTCGGCGCGTTGCAGGTGCGGTTCGTAGGTGGTCGCCGTGCAGCGGAGCAGCCGGGCGCCCCCGCTCGGCGTGCGCCGCGCGGCGTCGACGTCGAGCTGCAGCAGCGCTCGGGGCGCGATGCGCTGCGACTCCGCCAGCGTCGCCAGGTCGGGCATGCGCACGTCGACCAGGAAGGCCCCGCCCGGCTTCAGCAGCCGAGACGCGTTGGCCCACGTGCGTCGGCGATCGTCGAGGGACAACAGATGCGACACCGAGCAGCAGCCGATCAACACCACGTCGAACGGCGCGCCGGCCCCGGCCCAGTCGCGCATGTCTCCTTCGTGGAGCGAGATGCGTTCCCGGGCGGCGCCGTCGAGCTTCTTGACGTGGCCGGCGGCCTGCTCCAGCATCGCCGGCGAGGCGTCGACGCCGACCAGCTCCGCCGTCGGCAGGGCGCGGCTGAGCGCCGTCAGCACCCGGCCCGAGCCACACGCCAGCTCGACGACCCGCACCGGGTGCAGCCGTCGCAGCACGTGCCCGTAGAAGCGCGTGTCATCGGCGTCGCAGGCGTGCTCGAGGTCGTAGTCCTCCGGCCGCTGATAGATGTTGCCGCCGTCGATGCCGGGCTCAGGAATTGTCATAGGCTGGTCAGCCCTCGGTCTCGGTCACGTCGGGTTCGTCGTCGACCCAGAACCGCCAGCGCTGCTCGATCGCCCCGCCGGCGACGTCGAGCTGCACCGTGGTCACGCCGGCCGGGAACAACAGGCCGAGCGCGCCGCTGGCGTGCAGGGCCTGCCCGACCGAATCGGGCACGACGCGGCGGATGTCGATGACCGTCTGGTCACTGGTGATGTACAGCACCCAGTGGTCGGACGCCGCCGGAAGGAGCCGTTCGGCGACGAACGCGACGTCGCCGTCGGGCGCGAGCGAGGGGCGACATGCCACCTCGAGATCGTGTGCGGGGGAGCCCATGATCGCCTCCTCTGGGGAGCTGGAGCTAGAACCGGAACACCACCCCCAGCGACCCACGCCAGAAGTTGAAGCCGCCGAGGTCGATGTCGATGTCGAAGCCCTCTTCCGCGTCCTGGAAGTTGCGGAAGTAGCGCACGTCGCCGCGCATGCCGACGCGGTCGTTGAACTGGCCGATGATGCCGCCGCCGACGTTCATGCCGAAGCTGTTGTCGTCGACGTCGAACACGTTGCCGACGCTGGTGGCGCGGGCACGGATCAGACCGAGCCCTGCGACGGCGTAGGGGCGGAAGGTCGAGCTGGCCGGCGCGGAGAGCATCAGGTTGCCCATCACCGTGGACACGTTGCTGTCGTCGATCTCCACGCCGTCGTCGCTGGAGTCGAAGAAGTTCGGCGTGATCGCCGCGTCGAGCTCGATGCCGAAGATGCCCCCGCCGAGAAACGCCAGGCTGGCGCCGAAGTTCACTTGCTCGTTGGGCGTGTCGCCGCCGAAGGTCACGCCGAGAAACGGCGTGAGGAGGATGTCGGCACGGGCCGGCGCGGCACTCACGAGCAAGAGAGACACGGCGAGAGCGGTCAGTCGCTTGGACATGGAGTCACCTTCCTGAAGAGGGCCTTCCGCCGGCGCGAAGCAGGTGAAGGCCGCGGGTCCATCCCATGACTGGAGCCGTTGCATGGCGCGTGCCGCTGACGACGGGCTGATTTTCGGCCAAAAATCTGCTGACCCGCGCTAGGCGGGGCCTTCGGAAGGGCAAACACGAGCGCCGGTGGCCGCGGGTGAGGAGAGGAACGGAGGCCGCGGGGGATGCGGCCTCCTGGGAGCAGGGCTAGTCGGTGGCGCCAGGGCACGTCGCACTCACCATCGTGAGCGACGACACCGTCAACGTGCTCCACCCGTGGTCCAGCCCGATTCGATCCATCCCGGTCCGCGGCGTCTGGTCCGGCTTGGCGGGATCGCTGGGACGCGTCGCCGGCGCGGCGGAATGCTCGATCGGCGGGCTGACCTTGCCGGTGACGCGCACCTTGTGGTTCAGATGCGCCGCCAGGTTCACCGTCGACTCGGGGACGAGGATGTACTGCTTGGTCATCGCGCCGGTCGACGGCTTGGCCATCGCGCCGGTCGACGGATTGGCCTCACTGCGGGCGCTGGTCGCATCTTCTTCGACGTTGGTGAGCACGTATTTGGCGACGGGACTCGTCGCACTCGCCGCCGGCGGCGCCGCCGCGGCGCCGCCCGTGGTCGCCTCCCAGGCCTTCAAGCATCCAGCGGCGGTCACCGTTCGGTCGTCGGTTGGCGCCGGCGTCGACGGCGAGCCTGCCGGGGCCTGCGGACGCTGTCGGTGCCTGCGCTGACAGGGCCAGACCGCCGGCGACGACGAGAGCGCCGCAGGTCGCGAAGATCGCGTGCGTCATGATGGCTGCTCCTCCTGCATTGACGAGTCGCCCTTTGCGACCGTCGGCTCTGTGAGGTGGCGGTGCACGATTCAAGCCACGACCGCCGCGGAAGCCGCGACTGCTCCGGGCGACCTGGGCGGTAGCCGCGGACGGCGAGGGCTGGGTGCCCGTCGACCACTTGTGGGCGCGCCCGGACCTACTCTTGGTCGGCCGGATGCTGGCGAGGTGCCGTCGCGACGCGCCGCCCGCGTCAAACGCGCGCATTCGCGATTGGCAGTCACCTTGCACCGCCCCGCCCAAGAACGATCGAGTCTCGAACACCGGTTCACAGTGGTGAGCCGGGGCCGGGAGCCGGCAGCGCGGGGGCACTGCCGGCTCCTGGCGTCCTTCCGTGATCGCCTATGCGACCCTCTCCCTGGATGACGACCCCGGCGCGGGCCTTCGCTCGGCCCTCCCGCGATGTGCGGGTCGACGTCGCGGTCGTCGGTGGTGGAGTGAGCGGCGTCACCGTTGCGGTCCTCCTGAAACAGCGCGGTTACACCGTAGCGTTGCTGGAGCGGGGCCGACTTGGGAGCGGTGACACCGGTCACACGACCGCGCACCTGACCGCGGTCACCGACCGCCCGCCGCACGACCTGCTCGCCGCCTTCGGCGCCGATCACGCCGGGGCCATCTGGGACGCCGGGTGCGCCGCGCTCGACCAGATCGACCGCTTGGTCCGCTCGCGACGCATCCGCTGTGGCTTCGACTGGGTGCCGGGCTTCCTGCACGTGCGTCCCGGGCATCCGCGCGCCGCCGAGGACGCCGAAGACCTGCGGCAGAGCCTCGCCGCCTGTGAGACCCTCGGCATCGATGCCGAGTGGGTGGATCGCGTCGCGCCCTTCGGCGTGCCCGGGCTGCGCTTCGCGCAGCAGGCCCGCTTTCGGCCGCACCAATATCTGCGCGCCCTGGCCGGCGAACTGCCGGGTGGCGGCTGCAGCGTTCACGAGCGCTCACCGGTCGACGAGATCACGGGCCCGCCGTTCGTGCTGCGGATCGGCGCCCGTACCGTCTTCGCCGAGCGGCTGGTCGTGATGACCCACACACCGCTGCAGGGGGTGTCGGGGTCGCTCTCGGCGGGGCTGTCGCAGTCGCGAGTGGCGCTGTACACCAGCTACGCCGTCCGCGCCCGGGTCGGCAAGGGCGTGGTGCCAGACGCGCTGTATTGGGACACGGTCAACCCGTACCGCTACCTGCGGCTCGATCCCCACGCGGCCTACGACCACGTCATCTTCGGCGGTGCCGACCACAAGACCGGGCAGAACGACGATCCGGAGGCGTGCTTCGCCGAGCTCGAGACCGCGCTGCGGGCGATCGCGCCGGACGCCCACGTCGACCACCGCTGGTCGGGCCAGGTGCTCGAATCGAGCGACGGCCTGCCGTTCATCGGGGAGAGCGCCGCGCAGCAGTTCAGCGCGACCGGCTACGGCGGCAACGGCCTTACGTTCGGCACCCTGGCCGGCATGATGGCGAGCGACTGGGTCGGGGGCACCGTCAATCCGTGGAGCGAGCTGTTCGCCTGGGACCGCTCCGGACTTGCGCGCCGGTGGCGTGCGCAACTACCTGAAGGAGAACCGCGACTACCCCTATTACCGCATCCGCGACCTGTTCGTCGGTGCCGAACAGCGTCCACTGCGATCGATCCCGCGCGGGGGCGGCCAGGTGATCCAGATCGACGGCCAGGCGGTGGCGGTCCATCGCCGGCTGGACGGGTCGATCGTGCAACGGTCGGCGACCTGCACCCATTTGGGCTGCACCGTGGCGTGGAACCCGAGCGAGCAGACCTGGGATTGCCCCTGTCACGGCTCGCGCTTCCGTCCCGATGGCGCCGTCCTCGCCGGCCCGGCCGAAGCACCGCTCGCCCCGGCCGGACGCCCGGCGCTGGAACGAGAGGTGTCATGACGCCAGCAGATGCGCCTGGTCGGTGAGCCCGGTGCCGACGTGCCCGGCGACACGAACGCGCCCGACATCGTCGGACCGACCGGCGAGGAGATGCCGGTGCAGGAACACGACGAGGTCGAGCGTCGGCCCGGCGCGGGCGAGGGTCGGCCGCGTTCGCGTCCTCCGACCCGCGGCAACGGGATGCCGACAAAGGGCAGTCCCATGCCGTCGTGAAGCGCCGGGCCCGCGCCCGACGCTGGCACGAAGCCTGCTGCTCCCGTGGATGGTGCCCAGCAGACGCATCAGGCGTCGACAGCGCGCATCAGAGGACGCGGCCATGTTCAACGACGAACGAGATTCTGGGTTTGCCACCGGCGTGATTACCGGAGCGCTGGTTGGCGCCGGGCTGGCGCTGCTGTTTGCGCCGAAGGCCGGCGCGGACCTGCGTCACGACCTGAACGGCTCGATGACCTCGGTGCGCGATGCCGTGGCCCGTCGCTATCGCGCCTTGGCCGAAATGGCCGGCGTCGAGCTGGACAATCTCGAAGAGCGCATCGACCGCGCCGCCGAGGCGGTGGAATCGAGCGCGCGCGAGGTCCTCGAGTCGGCCGCGCCGCGCCGCCGCCCGCGCCCGTCGTCGGTCGCGCGCTCGTGAGGACGGCCATGACAGCGGCATCGTGTGCGGACCGGCGCGGGATCGTCGGCCGGGTGTCGATCGCACTGGCGTCGGCGGCGATTGCTGGCCGGGTCGGTCGGCCTGGCCGGCGTCGAGCCGTCGGCGCTGCGGCAGACCGCGCCGGGCGGGCAGGCCCACGGCGCCATGGTCACCGTCGAAGGCTGTGTGAGCAAGGACGACTCTCCGGCCACCTCGTCGGCCGCGGCCCAGTTCGTCCTGATCGATCGGACGGTGATCGCGGCACCGGCGACGACATCCCCTGGGGCCACGGCCGCGGGGACTCAACCGCGCCTGCGCACCTTGTACGTGCTCAAGGCAGAAACGGCGTCCATCAACCTCAGCAGCACGTCGGCCAGCGGGTGCGGGTGACGGGCGCCACCACCGGCCCGATGACGACCGCGCCGCTGGGCGGACGCTCACCGGAGGCGACGCCGAATCCGGCGCCGACCGGCCCACCGGGGTCGACCGGCACCGCGTTCGACACGGCGAATCCTCCGACCCTGGCCGTGACCGCGCTCGTGCGCCTCGATGGCGCGTGCCGATGAGGCCGTGAGGCCGCGGTCAGCCGAGCACGACAATCGCGCCGGGCGCCATGCGCAGCGAGACGCCCTCGGCCCCGGCGCCTTCCATGACGTCGTCGTCGATGTGCAGGCGATCGCCGGCGTCGATGCGCACCTCGTGCGCGTGCCAGACCAGCAAGTCGTCGGGCGGCGCCACGGTGCCGCCGTCGCGCAGCCAGGCGCCGAGCGCCTCGCGGTGATCGGGCGTGGCGGCGACGACGGTGAAGCGCGCATCCCATGGCGACGCGTCGGTGGTGAGCACCAGGTTCGGCCCGACCGCCGAAATGTTCATCACCTCGACGAGCAGGAACTCTCCTTCGACGGGTCGCTCATCGAGCACCAGTCGCCAGGGGCACGGCGCGAGCAGCGCCAGCACGTCGGCATGGGCATGGCGCGCCCGGGTCAGCTGGGCGGCCGGAGTCGGACTCGTGTAGTCCTGCCGCTCCATCACGACCGTGCCGTGGGTGACCAGGCCGCCGCCGAGGCTCTCGACCAGCTGGCGCTCGCCCCACGGACCGGTGGCGATGCCGAGATCGAATCGGCCGTGGCGTGGCGCGCCGCCAGGTGGCGATGGCCTCGCCGACGTCGGTGGGGATACCGAGGCTCAGCGCGATGTTGTTGGCCGTGCCCATCGGCAGCACGCGCGAGCGGCGTCTCCGCCGACATCCGGGCCAGCGCACACGCCGTCGCCGCGATCGTGCCGTCGCCGCCGGCAGCGGCGACCAGATCGAGCTGGGCGAGGTCGAGCGGGGCCAGCCCGTCGGACGGGTGCGCCACCCCGATCACCTGATGGCCGTGACGCGTGATCGCCCGGGCCAGCTCGGTCATCGACACGGCGTCGCCGGCATCGTGGTTGTGGACCAGCCCGACTCTCAGCCCGGTGCGTCTCATGGGCCGAGCGCAGTGCAAGAACGGGACCGCGGATCCCATCTGTCTCTCGACCGGTGGCCGGCCGTTTGCACCTGATACGACATGCGCATTCTGGTTTCGAACGACGACGGCATCCACAGCCCGGGCCTGACGGCGCTGGCCATCGCGGCCCGCGAGTTCGGTGAGGTGCTGGTGGTGGCACCCGACTTCGAGCGCTCGTCGAGCGGCCATGCGATCACGGCCTCGCATTCGCTCACCTACCGCGCGACGACGGTCGCCGACCTGACCGCGTTTCGCGTCAACGGCACGCCGGCCGACTGCGTCGCCCTCGGCGTGCATCGCTGGGGCCACGTCGACGTCGTGCTGTCGGGTCTGAACCTCGGACTCAACCTCGGCCACGCGGTGTGGCACTCGGGCACGCTGGCGGCGGCCAAGCAGGGCGCGCTGCTCGGCGTGCGCGGCATCGCCATCAGCGCCCCGACCGCGCTCGAGCGCGACTTCACGCCGGTGTTGCCGTGGCTGCGCAAGGTGCTGCAGACGCTCCTCTTCGACACGCCCAGCGTTCCGCTGGTCAACGTCAACCTGCCGCGCGAGCCGCGCGGCCTGTTGTGGACCCGGGCCTCGACGCAAGGCTACGACGGCCGCATCGTGCCCGGCCGCGACCCGATGGACCGGGAGATCTTCTGGTTCACGGTCGTGCCGATTGCCTCGTCCGAAGACCGGTCGGATCGCTGGGCGGTGGAGCAGCGCTGGGTGTCGATGACGCCGCTGACGCTCGACGTCACCGACGACGCGGAGCTGGCCCGGCTGCGGCACGCGCACCCGCTCGACGAATCCCTGGCGGCGCAGGTCTCGGCGACGGTGTCGTCGACCACGGAAGCGGCCTCGGTCGTGGCCGACGAGGTGCCGGCGGCCGGGACGAGCGTGCCGGTGTCGAGCGACGAGGCGGTCCCGGTCGGCCGACCCGTGGCGAGCGGCCGGCGCCAACCGTAGAATCAGGGGCTGGTGGCGAGCGCGACTCCTCACGAAGTGCTGATTGTCGGCGGCCGCGAGGTGACGGTCACCAACCCGGACAAGGTGCTGTTCCCGGAGCGCGGGCACACCAAGCGCGACCTCGTCCACTACTACCTGGCCGTCGCCGACGGCGCGCTGCGCGCGGCCGGCGGGCGTCCCAACGTGCTGGTCCGCTATCCCGACGGCGCCGGCGTGCCGCCGTTCTATCAGAAGCGGGCGCCGACGCCGCGTCCGGCGTGGGTCGAGACGGTCACGCTGAAGTTCCCCTCCGGACGCAGCGCCGAGGAGGTGGTGCTCGGCGAAGCGGCGACGCTGGCCTGGATGGCCAACCTCGGTTGCCTCGAGCTGCATCCGCACCCCGTGCGGGCCGGCGACCTCGACCACCCCGACGAGCTGCGCGTCGATCTCGATCCGGTGCCGGGGGTGCCGTGGTCGCAGATTCGCGACGTCGCCGCCGTCGTCCGCGAGGTGCTCGAGACGATGGGCCTGGTCGGCTGGCCGAAGACCTCGGGTTCGCGCGGTATCCACATCAACGTCCGGATCGAGCCGCGGTGGACCTTCACTCAGGTGCGGCGCGCCGCTCTGGCGCTGGCCCGCGACGTCGAGCGGCGCGTGCCGGCGCTGGCGACCAGCAAATGGTGGAAGGAGGAGCGCCACGGCGTCTTCCTCGACTACAACCAGAACGCCAAGGACCGCACGGTGGCCGCCGCGTATTCGGTGCGGCCCAAGCCCGACGCGCGCGTCTCGGCGCCGCTGGCCTGGGCCGAGGTCGCCACCTGCGAGCCTGAGGCGTTCACGCTGACGACGATGCCGGCGCGGGTCGCCCGCGACGGCGATCCTCATGCCGCGATTGACGCCCACGCCGGTGTCCTCGACGCGCTCCTCGACCTCGCCGAGCGCGACCAGCGCGAGGGGCTCGGCGACGCGCCGTGGCCGCCGCACTATCGCAAACAGCCGGGCGAGGGCGACCGGGTCGCGCCGTCACGGCGCCGCGCCGCCAAGGCCGCGCCGCCGGCCCGCTCCGGTTAGGAGCGGCCGCGTACGACCAGCAGCACGACCCCGGCGATGAGCACCAGCGCGCCGGCGAGTGGCGGAATCGACACGCCTTCGGTCTTGTCGCGGGTGATCTCGACCGGACCGGCGTCGACGATCGTGTCCTTGCTCGTCCAGCTGATCCCCGCCGTAGATGAGGGCGACGATTCCGAGCACGACGAGCACTAGGCCGAGGGGTTTCATGGAGCCTCCAGCGCCTCAAGGCGCTGACGGCTGGCTCAGCAAGAACGCTGCCGGTCGATTGCCGGCCGTGCCGCCTTCGGGCCCGGGTTGGTGGGTAGCGCGGCACTCATCCTGGGCATCAGGCTGCCCACGGGCCTGGTTCGGAGTCGGTCACCGTGCAGCGAAGACGTCGGCCAGCTCGTAGGGCGGCGTGACCTCGAGCTGGTCGTACCCGCAGTCACGCGGTGGCTTGTCGGCTCGCCAGCGCCGGAAGATCGCCGCATGGCGGAACCGATCGCCCTGCATGTGGTCGTAGCCGACCTCGCATACCCGCTCGACGCGCAGCGGCTCCCACGACAGGTCCTTGCCGGCGCTCCATCGGCTGTGGCCGCCGGGCATCCGGCCCCCCGGCCCCTCGGCGGCCGCCCACGACGCCCACGGATGATCGGTCAGAGCGTCGACTCGCAGTGGCGCCAGTTCCTGCGCCAGCTCCCGCCGCCGCGCCGCGGTGAACGCCGAGGTGACGCCGACGTGCTGCAGCCGGGCGGACTGGTCGTACAGACCGAGCAGCAGCGAGCCAACCAGCTCCCCGGGCCCGGTCTTGTGCCAGCGGAAGCCGGCCACCACGCAGTCGGCAGTCCGCGCGTGCTTCACCTTGATCATCGCCCGCACGCCGGGCGCATAGACGCCCTCGGCCGGCTTCACCATCACGCCGTCGAGGCCCGCCCCTTCGAACCGCTGCAACCAGTCGCGCGCCAGCGCGACGTCGCTGGTCATCGGCGTCACGTGGAGCGGCGGTGCGGCCGCGGCGAGCAGCCGCTCGAGCCCGGCCCGCCGCTCGCGGAAGGGCCTGAGGCGCAGGTCCTCGCCGTCGAGCGCCAGCAGATCGAAGGCCACGAACGAGGCCGGCGTCGCCGCCGCCAGCGTCGCGACGCGTGACGCGGCCGGATGGAGCCGCTGCTGCAGGGCGTCGAAGTCGAGGCCCCGGCCGGTGGCGATCACGATCTCGCCGTCGAGTACCACGCTGGCCGGCAGCTGCGCCAACAGCGCGGCCCGCAGCTCGGGGAAGTAGCGATCGAGCGGCTTCAGGTCGCGGCTCTGGATATAGAGGGCATCGCCGCCGCGGAAGACGATGGCACGAAACCCGTCCCATTTCGGCTCGTAGCAGAGCCCCGGGCCGTCGGGAACGCCGGCCGCGGCCTTCGACAGCATCGGCTCAATCGGCGGATCGATGGGGTAGCTGGACGCCATCCGCTCAGCCTATCCGTGGCGGTGCCGGTCATGCCACTGCCGAGCTCGTCGGCCGGTGGCCATTCGTACCGGGACGCGTGACGTTTCGACCGGAACGACGTGCGGTAGGATCGGCCGGTCGCGGCCAGCCTTGGCCGTCTCGACGCCCCACGAGACAGCGCGACGGAGGGTGCCTGCATGAACCAACCGTATGGCGAACGCATCGGTGGAGAGTGGCGGGGACGGATCGGCGTGGCCGCACTGCTGGCGCTGCTCGGAGCGCTGCCGGCGGCCGCGCAGCAGACCGGCACGTTGACCGGCGTGGCCCGCGATCCGCAGGGAGCGGTGCTGCCCGGCGTGACCGTGACGGTCAGCGGCGAGGCGCTGATTGGCGGCGTGCGCACGACCGTCACCGGCGAGGCCGGCAGTTACCAGTTCGCGTTGCCGCCCGGGACCTACGCCCTGGCCGCCGAGCTCACCGGCTTTGCGCCGCTGAAGCGCGACGGCATCATCGTGCAGGTGGCGGTGACCGCCCGCGTCGACTTCGAGCTCGGCGTCGGCACGCTGCAGGAGACCGTGACGGTCAGCGGCGCCTCGCCGGTCGTCGACGTCTCGTCCACGGTGACGCAGACCAACATCCAGAAGGAGCTCTACGAGGCGATCCCGACCGGCCGCAACCCGTGGGTGATGGCCGGCCTCGTCCCCGGCGTGGTCACCGGCCGGCTCGACGTCGGCGGCACCGAAGGGGCGCAGCAGTACAACATCGAGGCGTTCGGCTCGGCCAACAGCCAGAAGTCGTTCAGCATCGACGGCCTCAAGGTCAACTGGGCCGGCGGCGACGGCGGCGCCACGATGATGTACTACGGCTTCGAGATGTACGAGGAATACAACATGCAGACCGCCTCGGGCAGCGCCGAGAGCGACGTGTCCGGCGTCTACATGAACATGGTCACCAAGTCGGGCGGCAACCGCTTCACCAGCGACCACAACTTCTACTTCATGAACGACGCGCTGCAGGGCACCAACATCGACGACGAGTTGCGCCAGCGCCTGGGCCTGGCGCCGGGGCAGCAGAGCGGCGCTGCCGGCAACCCGATCGACATCTCCTACGACTGGAGCTCGACCCTGGGCGGACCGATCATGCGCGACAAGGCCTGGTTCTTCGGCGCCATCCGCTGGTGGCGGCTCGACCAGTTCCAGATCGGGGCGCTCAACGCCGACGGATCGCAGGCCATCGACGACAACCGCATCCGCAACTTCGTCGGCAAGGCCACCTGGCTGGCGACGCCGGCGATCCGCACCTCGTTCCTGATCAACAAGAACATCAACGACCGCTTCCACCGCCGCGACGCGCCGTATCTGTTCGTCGAGGACAAGGCGACCGTGCTGCAGAACCAGCCGGCGCAGAACTACGTCGTGCAGTACAACCACGTGGTCGGCTCGAAGTTCGTCGTCGACGGCCGTTTCGGCCGGATGTGGGGCATCTTCCCGGTGCGCTACCAGGCCGACGTCCGGCCGACCGACATCGCCGTCCGCGACGTGGTGCGCTTCACGCGCATCAACGCCGCCGAACAGCAGTCGCTCAACCCCAACGGCCGCTATCAGGGCGCCCTGACCGGCAGCTACTTCTTGGACTCGCCCCGGGTCGGCACCCACGATCTGAAGGCCGGGCTGCAGATGTCGTGGGAAGAGGTGCAGTACCAGCGCATCCGCAACGGCGATCTCTACCTCGAGCTGCAGGACGGCGTGCCGTTCCAGGCCCAGCTGGCCAATACCCCGATCAACTCCGACCATCGCCTGAACACCTGGGGCGTGTTCGTGCAGGACCGCTGGGTGCTCGGCCGGGCGACGATCAACGCCGGGGTGCGGGTCGACGGGGTCAGCGCCTATCTGCCGGCGCAGACCAGCCCGGCCGGGACGTTCGTCGAGGCGCGCAGCTTTCCCAAGGCCGACGTCTTCGATTTCGGCCCCAACATCGCGCCTCGTCTCGGCATCTCCTACGACCTGTTCGGCAACGGCCGCACCGCGGTGAAGGCCTACTACGGCCGCTTCTACAACCAGTTCGGCTCGCAGATCTCCGAGGCCGCCAACCCCAACGCGATTGCCAACCAGGCGGTGGCGTGGACCGACACCAACGGCAACCGGACCCTCGATCCCGGCGAGCTCGGCCCGTTCACCGGCTTCCCGCGCGGCCTGTTCCCGACCGTGGCCGACGGGGCGAGCCGCCCCTACAGCTACGAGTTCAACGTCGGCGTCTCGCAGGAGCTGGCCGGGAACATGGCGCTGTCGGCCAGCTACCACCGCCGCCTGCATCGCAACGGCCTGGGCATCCTCGACCGCGCCCGTGGCCCCGAGGCCTATGCGCCGATCACCCGCACCTACGTCGATCCGGAGTCGGGGCAGACGCAGTCGATCACCATCTACAACCTGCGCACCGGAGTTCATCACCGCCCGCGACCGCGTGATCGACAACGTCGAGTTCCTGCAGAGCGACTACGACGGCGTGCAGTTCGACTTCCAGAAGCGGATGTCGAACCGCTGGCAGATGCTGGCCGGTCTCAGCCTGCAGACCCACGACGGCTTCGACCACAGCGGGACCTACACCGGCGTCGATTTCAGCAATCCGAACTCGTCGCTCAACCGCGGCGACGGCTCGGTGTTCATCGACCTGCCGTGGGTGGCGACGATCTCGGGCAGCTACCAGTTCCCCTGGGGACTGATGGGGTCGGGCAAGTACACCGCTCGCGCCGGCGACCCGCTCAACCGCACCGCCACCTTCTCGGGGCTGACCGCGTCGCAGGCCAGCGAGACCGTCCGGTCTGGTGCAGCGCGGCACCGACCGCACCGACGACGTCACCAAGTTCGTCGATCTGCGGGTCGCCAAGCGCTTCGCCATCGATCGCTCCAGTCTCGAAGGCGCGGTCGACTTCTTCAACGTCCTCAACGCCAACCACGTGCTGCTGCAGAACGAGGCGATCGGCACGACCTGGGGCCGGCCGACCCGCATCCTGACGCCGCGGATCATCCGCTTCGGCGTCACGGTGCGCTTCTAGATCGGAGGAGGACCTGCGATGAACAGGCTGTGGAAATCGGCGCTGGCGGCTGCCGCGGCGGTGGCACTGCTGGCGCCGCCGGCCGCGGCCGAGCCGCCGCGCGGCAGCATCACCATCGAGCGCATCGCCGCCATCAAGTACCCGACCAACCCGGCGTGGTCGCCTGACGGCGCCAAGGTGGCGTTCCTGTGGGACGCGGCCGGCAAGCAGGACCTGTTCGTGGTGACGCCGGGCAGCGCGCCGGTGGCGCTGACCGACTTTCCGGTCGATCCCGATCTGCTCGTCTCGGACATCGGCGCGTTCGCCTGGGCGTCGAACGACGAGATCCTGTTCGGCAAGGACGGCCAGCTGTGGACCGTGTCGATGGCGACGACGAAGGCGGCGCGGGTCGGCGGCGCGCTGGGCGACGCCGGCGCCTTCACGCTGTCGCCCGACCGGTCGCAGATCGGCTTCGTCCGGCGCGGCCAGCTGTGGCTCGGCTCGGTGAAGGCGCGGACGCAGCGCCAGCTGACCAACCTGCCCGACGGCCTGGCGCCCGCGCGCGCCGGTGTTCTCGGCCGATGGCCGCTGGCTGGCGTTCACGGCGGTGCGCGGCGGGCTCGAGCCCGAGGACCTGCCGTGGAACGGCGGGCTCGTGCGCTCGATGGAGAACGGTGACGCGCGAGCGGCGCCTCGGCGTCGTCGCGGCGCAGGGTGGCGACGTCGCCTGGGTGCCCACCGTTGGCGCGACCAGCGGCGTGCAGTTCGCCGGCAACGGCGCGCTCGTCTACCAGGAGCTGTCGCCCGACGGCAAGACGCGCGAGATCAAGACGGTGGCGCCGGGCGGACTGCCGCGCGTGCTGTGGCGCGATCGCGACGCCAAGTGGTGGTCGCCGACCAACCGCGACGTCGAAGCTGCTGGTCTCGCCCGACGGCAAGTCGCTGGCCTTCGTCAGCGACCGCACCGGCTGGATCCACCTCTACGTGATGCCGGTGGACGCCACCGACGAGTCGCAGGCCAAGGCGCTGACCTCCGGGAACTTCGGCGTCGGCCTCGGCAGCTGGTCGGCCGACAGCCGGCGCCTCGCCTATCACCACAGCGCCGCCGGCAACCAGATGGAGCGGTTCGTCGACGTCGTCGACGTCGCCACCGGCCGCAGCGCGCCGGTCGTCACCGCGCGCGGCGTCAACCTCGACCCGCTGTTCGCGCCCGATGGACAGCGCGCTCGTCTTCCAGCGCACCGACGTCGAGAACTCGCTCGACCTCTACGTCGCGGCCGACGCAGGGCGGCGCGACGCCGGTGCGGCTGAGCGACTCGATGCCGGCGGGACTGAACCGCGCCGATCTCGTCGCGCCGACGCCGGTGCAGCTTCCCGAGCCGCTCGACAAGGCGCCGGTGCCGTCGACGCTGATGCTGCCGAAGAACCTCGACAAGTCGCGCAAGCACCCGGCGATCGTGTGGATCCACGGCTCGGGCTCGGATCAGAACTTCCTCGGCTGGCATCCGGGCAGCTACCGGATGTACTACTCGGTCAGCCAGTACCTGGTGCAGCAGGGCTACATCGTGCTCACGCCCGACTACCGCGGCAGCTCGGGCTACAGCCGCGAGTGGGCGACCGGCGTGCACATGGGACTGGGCGTGTCGGACGCCGCCGACGTCGCCTCGGGCGCCGACTACCTGAAGACGCTCGCCTACGTCGATCCCGATCGCATCGGCGTCTGGGGCCTCAGCTACGGCGGCTACCTCACGCTGCAGGCGATGAACGCCGACCCGCTGCTGTGGCGCTGCGGCATCAACGTCGCCGGCGTGGTCGACTGGGCGACCTACGGCGCCGGCTACACCACGCCGCGGCTCGGCACGCCGGTCGAGAACCCGGACATCTACCGGGTCTCGGCGCCGATCTACCACATGGAGAAGCTGGCCCGGCCGCTGCTGATCCTGCACGGCACCAACGATCGCAACGTGCCGTTCCGCGACTCGCTGCGGGTCATCGACGCGCTGCTCAAGCTCGACAAGCCGTTCGAGATGGGCGTCTATCCGGGCGAGATCCACTTCTTCCGGCGCGCCCACATCCTGCGCGACGCGTGGCGGCGGGCCGAGGCGTTCTTCGACGCGCACCTGAAGCACGGACCGGGCATGTCCAGCCAGTGACGGCGCGTCGCTGACGCCGATCGCCGGCGACCGGCCTGGTCCACTACAATCGCGCGGGCGACGACGTGGGGTCGGGCGTCCAGGGAGAGGACGCCGATGACGCGCGCGATGTGGACCGGGATCGTCTTGCTGTGGAGCGTGGGTGCCGCGGTCGCCCAACCGGTCGCCGGGGCCGGTGCGGCGGAGCAGGAGGTGCGCGGCGTCATCGCCGCCTACAACGCCGACTACGGCAGGAACGACCTCGACGCCTACTTCCGTGCCTTTGCGCCCGACCTGACGCAGTGGTTCCCGCAAGGGCGGGTCGATCTGCCGTCGTATCGGGCGTCCTGGACCAAGTACATCGCCGCCGGCAACCGCCTGGAGCGGGTCGAGGTGCGCGACCTGCAGGTGCAGCTCGGCCCGTCGGCCGATGCCGCGGTCGCCACCTACGTGCTGCGGGTGACGACGCGCAGCGCCAAGGGCGAGGTCACGACCGAGGACAACCAGGAGACCGACGTGCTGTTCAAGCGCGGCGGCACCTGGACCATCGTCCACGTCAACTACGCGCCGGCCCGGGTGCAGCCGCCCAAGGGGGGGCAGTGAGCCCGGCCCGCCGGCGGACGCCGCGCGTCCACACCAAGGACACGCAGGCGACGATGACGCCGGCGCAGGCGCTGGCGCTGCTGAAGGCGGGCAACGATCGCTTCGTGCGCAACCTCAAGGCGCACCGCAACCTGCTCGAGCAGGTCAACGAGACGCGCGACGGGCAGTGGCCGTTCGCGACGATTCTGAGCTGCATCGACTCGCGGACGTCGGCCGAGCTGATCTTCGACCAGGGGCTCGGCGATGTCTTCAGCATCCGCATGGCCGGCAACGTGCTGTCGGACATGGTGCTCGGCAGCATGGAGTTCGCCTGCAAGCTGGCCGGGTCGCGGCTGCTGGTCGTGCTCGGCCACACCAGCTGCGGCGCGATCAAGGGCGCCTGCGACAACGTGCAGCTGGGCAACCTGTCGACGCTGTTGAACCTGATCCAGCCGTCGGTCTACTTCGAGCGCACCGTCACCACGGAACCGCACGTCGCAGAACCCGGAGTTCGTCGACAAGGTCGCCGACCTGCAGGTGCGGCGCAGCGTCGAGGGAGTGATCGAGCGCAGCATGGTGCTGCGCGAGCTGATCGAGCAGGCCCAGGTCGGCCTGATCGGCGCGATGTACGACGTCGCCAGCGGCGCCGTGCATTTCATGGACGACACCTGGATGTGCGGCGAGGTGCGGCACTTCTTCCTCGACGCCAACGGCCTGGCTCGGCGCGGTCGCGATGCCGCCGCGACGGGCGGCGCCGCGCGCCGTCCCGCCGCCGGTGAGCCGGTCCCTTGATTCGCCGGCGGCGAGCGACGACAATGCCGCGCAGACTGCGAGGTCCTCGATGACACGCTGCCGACACGTTGCGGAATTCCCTTGGTCCGGTGGCCGGCGTCGCCGGCGTGGCCCTCGTCCTGGCCAGCGCCGGGCTGTGGGCGCAGGGCGGCCAGCCGCCGCGCGGCGCCTCGGGTCCGCCCGAGCATGCCAAGGTGACCCCGATCAACAACCTGCCCAACCCCTATGAGACGGTGCGCAACTTCGGCACGCTGCCCGACGGCCGCACCTGGGGTTCGGTCAGCGCGATCCAGGTCGACGTCGACGGCAAGCACGTCTGGGTCGGCGACCGCTGCGGCACCAACTCGTGCGCCGGGTCGACGGTGAACCCGATCGTCAAGCTCGATCCGAGCGGCAAGGTGGTGGCCCAGTTCGGCGCCGGGCAGATCCTGTGGCCGCACGGCATGGACGTCGACAAGCAGGGCAACGTCTGGGTGGTCGACGCGCGCGTGGCCAGCGCCGAGGAGCTGAAGAAGTTTCCCGACGCCAAGGGCAAGGGCAATGCGGTGCTGAAGTTCAGTCCGCAGGGCAAGCTGCTGCTGACGCTGGGCACGCCCGGCGAAACCGGCGATCCGCCGGCGCGGTTCACCGAGCCCAACGACGTGATCGTCGCCGCCGACGGCAGCATCTTCGTCGCCGAGGCGCACAACGCCCAGTTCCTCGATGCCGACGGGCCCGGCGCGATCGGCCGCATCTCGAAGTTCAGCGCCGACGGCAAGTTCGTCAAGACCTTCGGCACGTTCGGCTTCGCTGCCAGCCAGTTCCGCGGCCCGCACTCCCTGGCGTTCGATTCGAAGGGCCGGCTGTTCGTCGCCGATCGCGGCAACCGTCGCATCCAGATCTTCGACCAGGAGGGCAAGCACCTCGACACCTGGTATCAGTTCAGCCGCATCAGCGGCCTGACCATCACCGCCGACGACACGCTCTACGCCATCGACTCGGAGTCGGACGACAACTACAACCCCGGCTGGCGCAAGGGCCTGCGCGTCGGCAGCGCCCGCACCGGCGAGGTGTGGTACTTCGTGCCCGAACACGTCTCCAAGCAGGCGTCGGGGATGGGCGGCTACGGGTCGATGGGCGAGGGCGTGACCGTGGACGGCGCCGGCAACGTCTACGCCGGGGAAGTCGGCCCGATTCAGGGGGTGACCAAGTTCATCCCGCGGCTGAAGCGCTGCCAGCGGGGCCTGGCCCCAATGGCACGATTCGGCGCAACGCTCCGTGCCACTGGGGCCTGGCCCCGGGCCTTCTGCTGGATTCTGCGTACTGGCGGCGCGTGGCTCGCGCTCACAGGGCTGCCAGACGCGCAGTCCACACCGAGTGCCGCGCCGCTCGTCATCGTCGGCATCGACGGCTTTCGCCCCGACTATCTCGATCGTGCCGACGTGCCGGTGCTGCGCGGGCTGGCGTCCCGGGGCGTGCGCGCCGCCGGCTGATTCCGCCGTTTCCGAGCAAGACGTTTCCGAGCTTCACCACCATCGCCACCGGTCTGTGGCCGGCGCATCACGGCATCGTCGGCAACACCATGGACGATCCGGCGATTGGCCGGCGCTTCGCGCTCGCCGACCACGACGGACGGAGCGATCCGCGCTGGTGGCTGGGCGAACCGATCTGGGTCACCGCGGAACGCCAGGGCCGACGCACCGCCGGGATGTTCTGGCCCGGCGACGACGTGGCGATCCACGGCCGGCGCCCGACGACGTGGACCCGCTTCGACGATGCCTATCCGCACGAGGCGCGCGTCGATCGCGTGCTCGAGTGGTTCGCGCGACCAGCGGCCGACCGGCCGGCCCTGGCGCTGCTGTACTTCAGCCTGGTCGATACCGCGTCGCACGACCATGGCCCGCAGTCGCCCGAGGCGCTGGCGGCGGCCGCGGCCGCAGATGCGCTGGTCGGACGGCTGGTCGACGGCCTGGCGCGCCTCGGCCTCGGCGGCCGGGTCAATCTCGTGTTCGTGAGCGATCACGGCATGGCCGAGACCCGGCCCGAGCGGACCATCGTGCTCGACGACGCCGTCGACATCGCCACCGTCGACGTGCTGGAAACCGGCCCGATGCTGCGCCTGGCGCCGCGCATCGGCCCTGACGGGGTTCCCGCGACAACCGCCGAGCGGCTCCTCACGCGTCTCGAGCGCGCCCATCCCCGGTTGCGCGTCTATTCGCCGGCCACGCTGCCGGCGTCGTATCACGCCGCGGGCTCGCCGCGCCTGCCGCCGGTCATCGGCGTCGCCGATGACGGCTGGCTGGTGTTGACGCGCCAGGAGCGCGACCGCTGGGTGGCGCAGGGCGGCGGTGTGCGCGGCGACCATGGCTTCCGGCCCGAGTCAGAAGCGATGCACGGGCTGTTCATCGCCAGCGGGCCCGACATCCGCCCGGGCGCCCTCGTTGCCGCCTTCGAGAGCGTGCATCTCTACGCCCTCTTCTGCCGGCTGCTCGGCCTCACCGCCGCGCCGAACGACGGCGATCCGACCATCACGGCCGGGCTGGTGCGATCCAACCGGCCGTGACCGATCGCCCACCGGAGGCGGGCGCAGATCCTGCAAGGCCTCCGGTATGCGACGCGCCACCGCAGCGGCACTCATCCTTCCGGCTCTGGCGTTCGGCCTGGCCAGGACGTTCAGACGCGCGACTCCTACAGATGGGTCGGCCGTGTCGTCGCCGTTACCGGCGGCTCGCGGGGCCTCGGGCTGGTCCTAGCCCGTGCCTTCAGCGCCCGGGGCGCCCGCGTCGTGCTCCTAGCGCGCGATGCCGCCGAGCTGGCCAGGGCGAAGGTCTCGTTCCCTCAGAGTGCGCCAGTGCTCACCGTCCCGTGCGACGTGCGCGATCCGCACGCGACGCGAGCGGCGGTCGAAGAGATCGTCGCCGCGTGGGGACGGCTCGACGTGCTGGTCAACAACGCCGGCGTCATCGTCAGCGCGCCGTTCGTCGAGACCAACGACGACGATTTTCGCGCACTCCTCGACGTGCACCTGTGGGGCACGCTGCACATGTCCCGGGCGGCGCTGCCGCACCTGATGCGTCGACGGGGCGCTCGCATCGTCAACATCGCGTCGATCGGCGGGCGGATTCCCGTGCCGCACCTGTCGGCGTACTGCGCCAGCAAGTTCGCCCAGGCCGGGCTGTCGTCGGTGATGGCCCAGGAGCTACGCGCGTCGGGCGTGAGAGTGGTGACCGTCTACCCGGGACTGATGCGTACGGGCTCGCACCTCAACGCGCAGTTCAAGGGCGAGCTGCGGACCGAGTTTGCCGTCTTCGCCGCCGCCGGCACGACGCCGGGCGTGTCGATGGGCGCCGAGCGAGCCGCCCGGACTATCGTCCGCGCCACCGGGCGCGGCCGCTCCGAAGTGGTGCTGCCGTTCGCCGTCCGCCAGCTTGCCAAGCTCGCGGCGATCGTCCCGAGCGCGACCCATCGGGTGTTCGCCGCGGTCAACGGCTGGCTGCCCCGCGGTGACGCGACGCGGCTCGACCTGTCGCGGGTGCGCGGCCTCGACATCGGGTTGCCGGCGCCGGTGCGGGCGACGGCAGCGCTGGGAGAGCGTGCCGCCGATCGCAACAACGAGCGGGGTGCCCGCCGTCTCGACTGACGGCGGCGCGCACGGATGAGATCGCCGGCGGGCGATGCGTTGACGCACGGTCCGGCTGCGGTCGTGACCGTACCGCGACCGGCTGTGGCGCGAGCACCCGTGTCGCCTCCACCTTGTGCATCGCGCTGCCCACTGAGGGTAGGGCGCTACCGCCGCGCGTCGACGGACTGCCGCCGACGTCAGCGCCGGACTGGCACGCGGACTGGCACGCAGACTGCTACCTCTCTCGTGGCTGCCGGCGCGGCGACCGGCGGGCCAGGGAGGACTACACCATGCGCGATGAAAACGAACAGGCAGGAGGCCGCCTCGCAATCGCGGCGTTCACCGGCGCCGTCGTCGGCGCGGGAGTCGCGCTGCTCCTGGCGCCCAAGTCCGGGGCCGCCCTTCGGGGCGAGATCAGCGAATCGGTCGAGTCGCTCCAAGGCGCCGTGAGTCAGCGGTACCGCGGGCTGGTCGATCGCGGCACCGCCTTGGTCGAGCGCGTCAACGGCACCGCCGGCCGCGCCGTGGCGGCGATCGAACACGGTGCGAAGCACTATGCCCGTGCCGGCGACATGCGTCTGCGGGCGGCGGCCGCGCCGTCGGTCCAGGGCACGCGGGGGTTCTGATGGCCCGGTCGGATGGATCGACGGGCGCCCCGGGATCAGGCGCTGACGTCGCCGTGGTCGATCAACCATCTCGACGGCGACGTGCGGCGCCGATCTGGGGCGCCCCATGACCCCGGCCGCTCCCGGCGGGAATTCGCGTCGATGGCCGCGCAGCTCGGCCTGGCGGCGTGGATGATCGGCGCGCTGCTCGAATCGTCGTGTGTCCCGGCGCGTGCCGCGTCCCACCGCCGCGCAGGTGCTGGGGCTGTCGACCGTGGTCAGTGCAGCCGATCGACCGGCGGCGGCGCCGGTGGGTCCAATCGACGGGCGCCCGTCCCCAGCGCCCTGAGCAGCGCTTCGAAGTCGACCGGCTTGACGAGGTGGTCGTCGAACCCGGCCTCGGCGGAGCGCCGGCGATCCTCCTGCTGGCCCCACCCGGTCATCGCCAGGATCCGCGTCCCGGCGCTCCACGGCTGGCGGCGCATCTCGCGGCAGACGTCGTAACCGTTCAGCCCGGGCAGGCCGATGTCGAGCAGGACCGCATCGGGGCGGTGCCGCGCCGCCGCTTCCAACGCCTGGCGGCCGTCGTGCGCGACGTCGACCTGCAGCCCGTGCAGCTCGAGCACCATCTGCAGCGTCGCTCGCCGCATCGTTGTTGTCGTCGACGACGAGCACGCGGTTGACCTCGGCTGGCCGCCCGCTCGGCGCGGCGGGCCGCGCCGGCTCGGCCCGGCACACCACGCCGCGCAGGGTGATGGCGAACGTGCTGCCGAGACCGGGGCCGGGGCTGCTCGCCGTGAGCGTGCCGCCGTGCATCTCGACCAGCTGCCGGGCCAGGCCGAGGCCCAGACCGAGGCCGCCGCGCGTGCGCTCGAGCGAGGCGTCGGCCTGGGTGAACATCTCGAACATCCGGGGCAGCACCTCCGGCGCGATGCCGATGCCGAGGTCGGCGACCCGGATGACCACGTCGCTGCCGGAGACGACGGCCTCCAGGTCGATGCGCCCGCCCGGGGGCGAGTACTTGCTGGCGTTGCTCAGCAGGTTGCCGAGGCTCTGCGTCAGGCGGGCGGCGTCGACGTCGATGTACACCGGCTGCCGCGGCACGCTGATCTCGAGCTGTTGTCCGGCGATGTCGATCGCCGGCCGACAGGCGTCGACGGCGTCGTCCACCACCGAGCTCAAGCTGGTCGGCGCTCGCTGCAGGCTCAGCTTGTCGAAGGCCAGCCGCCCGATGTCCATCAGGTCGTCGATCAGCCGGACCATCAACCCGACCTGCCGTTCCATCGTCTGCCGGAGCCGATCGATGGTGGCCGCATCGGCCGTGCCGCGGTGCAGCACCGCCAACGACGACACCAGCGGGGCCAGCGGATTGCGCAGCTCGTGGGCGAGCATCGCCAGGAAGTGGTCCTTGCGGGCGTTGGCCTCGCGCACCGCGTCCTCGGCGCGTTTCCGCTCGGTGATGTCGAGGATGGCGGCGATCAGGCCGACGACCGTGCCGTGCGCGTCGCGCTCGGGCGCGTAGGCCACGTGCAGGACCCGTGACCCGGTGCGGTCGGGGACCTCGATTTCGAACTCCACCGCCCGGCCGCTCAGGCGCCTGGTCGACGTGACGAGCGATGGCGGCATGGGCCTGTGGCCCCATCAGTTCGTCGAAACGGCGTCCGACCACCTCCTCGGGTGTGAGGCCGAACCGTCGGCATACGCCTTGTTGACGAACTTGTAGCGTCCGGCGTGGTCGCATTGGGCGATCAGGACGGGCACGTGGTCGGTCACCAGGCGCAGTTGACGCTCGGCGCTGGCCAGCGCTTCTTCGGCCCGCTTCTGCTCGTCGATGTCCTGCACGATCGCCATCGCGCCGCGAATGGCCCCGTCGTGGTCGCGGAAGGGCGCGGCGGTGATCCGGGTCCAGATGTCCTGGCCGTCGTCGAGCGTGTGCAGGAACTCCATGCCGGTCACGGTTTCGCCGCGCAGGGCCCGGGCGCTCGGCCAGTCGGCGCGGCCAATCGGCGTGCCGGACTCGTCCCAGATTCTCCAGCGGGCGATCTGCGCCGGGTCGGCGGCCGGCAGGTCGAGGCGCACGAAGCGGTCGAGCATCGGGTTGCCGTAGACCCACCGTCCGTCGCCGTCGAACATGCCGACGCCCATCGGGAGCTGCTGCAGGAACGCGTTCATCCGCGCCTCGCTGCGCCGCAGCGAGGAGTGGGCCTCGGTCAGCCGGGCGTTGGCCACGGTCAGCGCGCGCTCGCGGTTGCGCACGGCGACGACGCCCCACCACAACACCGCGCAGATCATCACGATCAGGACCACGACCAGCAGGGCCATGGCCATCGCCGCGTCGTAGTGGCCGGCCGCGGTGCCGAGGCCGAGCAGAAACGCGATCGTCACCGGCAGCACGAAGGCCAGCGGCAGGGCGCGGCGGGCGAGCAGGCCGGCCGCCGAGTCCTCCAGCATCGTCCGCATCGGGTCCCAGGCGCGGGCGCTGCTCAGCAGACCGAGGCCGCTCACGAAGAGGAACGACGAGGTCTGCAGGGCGATCACGGTCAGGGTCGGCACCGCGTACAGGCCCCCGGCACCGACGACGTAGCCGACCAGCGACAGACCCGAGAGCGCCACCACTGCCAACCCCAGCAGGGGCACCGCGCGTCGCCGCCGGCGGCGCGTCGCCGTCGCGGCGAGGCCGAGGCCGATGAGCAGCCAGCACAGCGACCCGGGCGGCCCCATCCGACCCGGCGACCGCGTGCCGGTGCTGCCCCAGGTGCGCCCGAAGAGCAGCAGGCGGTCGACCCCAGAATCGAGGCCGCTCAGGTGCTCGAGAATGGTCACGCCGGCAATCGCCACGACGGCGAGCCCGATCGCCGCGCCCCACCGGCGCCGGCCGGCACCGAGGACGACCAGCGCGACACCCGTCAGGACGGCGGCCACGGCCGCGTTGGGCTGGATGGCCAGGCCGTTGCGGTCCCAATCGGCCAGGGCGGGAAGGTCGAAGGCCCAGCCGCCAAGCGGAATCAGCCCTCCCACCAGCACGTACAGTCCCGCAGGCGATGGGCAGCCAACGGGACACCGAAGCGGCATCGAAACGGTGGGGAAAGCTCATGCGTGGCCCGGCCGGCGCCAGAACGCGGAGACGGGCGAAGTATTGCATGGAAGAGGCTGAGAGGGCGGTCGCCGCCGGGGTCGTCCCGCGGCCGATCGCCGGATTGCGAGGGCTCGATGGCGCGCTCGGTGTGGAAGGGACTGGTCAATTTCGGCCTCGTGAACATCCCGGTCGAGCTCCATCCGGGGGTCCGCGACCATCGCCCCCGTTTTCGGCTGCTGCACCGGAAGGACCTGTCGCCGATCCGCCAGGAGCGGGTGTGTCAGCTCGACGGTGACGTCGTGGCCTGGGAGGACCTGGTCAAAGGCTACGAAGTGGAACGCGGCCGGTTCGTGACGGTCACCGAAGACGACTTCAAGACCGCCGCCCTCGAGCGCAGCCGCAGCATCGACATCATGGAGTTCGTCAAGGTGTCGGAGATCGACGTCCGCTACTGGGAGACACCGTACGCGGTGCTGCCGGGCAAGGGGGCCGAGCATTCCTACGCCCTGCTGGCCAAGGCGCTCGGCGACAGCGGCCGCGCCGGCATCGCTAAGTACGTCATGCGCGAGCGGCAGCACCTGGCGGCACTCCAGGTCGTCGACGGCGCGCTGATGTTGACCACGATGCGCTTCCCCGAGGATCTGGTCGAGTTGCCGTCGGTCAAGACCGGCAAGCTCGGCGACAAGGAGCTGTCGCTGGCCGGGCGCCTGATCGACGGGATGGCCGGCCAGTGGGAGCCCGGCCGCTATCACGACGACTACGTCCCGGCGCTGATGAAGGTGATCGACGCCAAGGCGCGCGGGGCGGCACCGCGAGGCCGCGCCGCGCCGCGCGCCACCTCGACCAACGTCAGCGATCTCGTGGCCCGACTGCGCGAGTCGCTGGAAGCGGCAGGTGCGGCGAAGCGCGGCGCCGGCCGGCCACGCAAGACCGCGCCGGCGCCGGTTCGGACCCGGAAGTCGCCGCGCCGCGCCGGCACCCGCGGGGCCACGACGAAGCGCCGTGGCGCTCGCCGGAGCGCGGCGTAGCCCGCTCGCCGGCGCGGCCGCTGCCCGACGACGGCGCGCGCCGGACGGTGGTACTGGCTTTGCTATAGTCGAGCCCGGACATGAGCGCGACGCTCCTCGCGGGGTATCTCCTGGCCGTCGCCGCGACCGCGGCGGCGGCGCTCCTGCGCGGCTTGCTGTCACACTGGATCGGGTTCGATCTCCCCTACATCACGTTCTTCGGCGCCGTCATGGTGGCCGCCTGGTACGGCGGCTGGCGGCCGGGGATGCTGGCGACCGGGCTGAGTGCGGCGGCGTCGGCGTATTGGTTCATCGTACCGGTCGGCCAGATGATGTTGGGGCGGGCCGCCGACGTGGTCGGCATGCTGCTGTTCGTGCTCATCGGCGTCGCTGATCAGCGCGGCCAGCGAACAACTGCACCGGGCCCGCCGGCACATCGAAGGGCAGAACCGCGTGCTGGCTGACGCCGCCCGCGCTCGAGCCGAGGCCGAGCGGGGGATCAGCAGCGAGCGACGGCTCGCCGATCAGGCGCAGGCGCTGCTGGCGGCGGTGGTCGAGTCCTCCGACGACGCCATCCTCACCAAGACGCTCGACGGCCGGATCCTGTCGTGGAACGCCGGGGCCGAGCAGATGTTCGGGTATGCCGCCGCCGATGTCGTCGGCACGCCGGTCACACGCCTGGTACCCGCCAGCCGCCAGAGCGAAGAGTCCGACCTGTTGCGGCGCGTCAGTCAGGGCGAGCGCGTGGAGTCGTTCGAGACCGAACGGCTGGCCCGCGACGGCGTCGTGCTCGACGTCTCGGTGACGCTGTCGCCGATTCGCGATGACGGCGGGAGCATCATCGGCGCCTCGTCGATCGCCCGCGACATCAGGGCACGCAAGGCGCTGGAGGCCTCGCTCCGCGAGGCCGACCGGCGCAAGGACGACTTCCTGGCGGTGCTCGCGCACGAGTTGCGCAACCCGCTGGCCCCGATCCGCAACAGCGCCGCCCTGCTGCGGATGGCGGGCGGCGACCTGTCGACCCGGCGCGCCGCCGAGGTGATCGAGCGCCAGATCCAGCACATGGCCCGCCTGCTCGACGACCTGCTCGACGTGTCGCGGATCACCCGGGACCGGCTCGAACTGCGCCGTGAGCGGGTGACGCTGCGCCACGTGCTCGAGGCGGCGCTCGAGACCACCCGCCCGCTGCTGGAGGCCCACAGGCAGAGCGTGACCTCGGTCGTGCCCGACGAGCCGATCTACCTCGATGGCGATCCGGTGCGGCTGGCGCAGGTCTTTGCCAACCTGCTGAGCAACGCGGCCAAGTACTCCAACTCCGGCGCCAGGGTGCGGCTGAGCGCGGCGCTGGCCGACGGCGCGGTCGTCGTCGACGTGGTCGACGACGGGATCGGCATCGCGCCCGAGATGGTGCCGCACGTGTTCGAGATGTTCTCGCAGGCCTCGCAGGCCATCGGCCGGTCGCAGGGCGGCCTGGGCATCGGGCTGGCGCTGGTGAAGGGACTGGTGGAACTGCACGGCGGCCGGGTCCAGGCGCACAGCGACGGCCTGGATCGCGGCAGCCGCTTCACCGTGACCCTCCCGGTCGTCGCCGCGCCGGCCGGCACGATCGGGCCGATCCGGCCGCGCCCGGGGCCGTCGGCCCGGCGGGTGCTGGTCGTCGACGACAATCGCGACAGCGCCGACAGCCTCGGGCTGCTGCTCGCGACGCTGGGCCACGAGGTGCGCATCGTGTACGACGGCGTATCGGCGATCGCCGAGGCCGGCCGATTCCGTCCGCATGTCGTGCTGCTCGATCTGGGCATGCCCGGCCTCGACGGCCTGGAGACCGCGCGCCGGTTGCGCGCCGCCTACCCTGGGGACGCGATGTTCCTGGTCGCGGTCACCGGCTGGGGACAGGACCGCGACCGCCAGCAGACGCGCGCCGCCGGGTTCGACGCCCACCTGGTGAAGCCGGTCGAGCACGTCGAGCTCGGGGCGCTGATGCAGTCCGGCGTGCTCTGAGGCGCGCGGTGAATCCGGCCGCGGCGCCGGCCGTCACTGGCCGGCCGTCGGCGCGCGCGAGAGCACCCGCGTCTCGGGCAGACGGGCCCGGTCGACGACCTGGCCGTTGGCCATCACGACGCGAATCGCCCGGATGTTCTTGATGTCGGCGAGCGGATTGGCGTCGAGCACGACCAGGTCGGCGATCTTGCCGGCCTCGAGCGTGCCGAGGTCGGCGCTGCGGCCAGCCGCGAAGGCGCCGTTGCCGGTGGCGGCGACCAGCGCCTGCATCGGCGTCATGCCCAGTTCGACCAGGCCCTCGATCGCCACGATCGTGCCGATGCCGTGATCCTGGGCTTCGGGCTTGGGGGTGCGGGCCAGCTCCGGCGCCGACGCCCAGTAGTTGTCGGTGCCCACCGTCACCACCGCGCCGGCGGCGATCAGCGTCTGTGCGTTCTTGCGCCGCATCGCCAGCTCCTCGCCGGTGTCGGCGGACTCGCGGCGGCGCTCGGCCGAGGTCTTGGCGCGGGCCGGCCCCTTCGCCGCCTCGTCGGCCAGCTTCTTCGCCGCCTCCTCGCGGTCCTTCAGATGCTTGGCCCAGGGCGCGCCGGTGATGGTGTTGACGAGCATCGAGCCGACGATCCGGCGCTCGACGATGGTCGTGACCAGCGCCTCGGGCAGCGCGCGCGGGCCGAGCACCTCGGGATGCTGGATGAGGTCGATGCCGGCCTCGATCGACAGGCGCAGGCCGTCGGGCGTCGTGGCATGCGTCTCGGCCTTCTTGCCGCGCTTGTGGGCTTCCTCGACCAGCACGCGCTGCGCTTCGAGCGAGAAGCCGATGAACGCCGGGCGGGCGAAGTGCGCGGTGCCGCCGAACTTGATGAAGTCGGGTCCCTTGTCGAGATAGGCGTTGATGGCGACGCGCAGCTCGTCGGGGGTCATGTCGACCAGGTCCTCGCCGGCGCCCTGCGCGATCTGATCGTTCATCTGCTCCTGGAACAGCGTCAGACCGCGCTCCGGAATCAGGCTGAAGGACACCGAGTAGGGGCCGCCCCAGCCGACGATGTTGCCGGCGGCCAGGATGCGGGCGCCCACCGCCTGCCCCTTCTGGATCCGCTCGCGCACCTCGACCAGTGCCGGCAGCACGCCGTAGCTGTCGCGCACCGTGGTCACCCCGTGTGTCAGCGCGATCTGCGCCGCTTCGAGGACGATCTCGGGCTGGCGGCCGTGGTAGCGGACCAGCGTCTCGTAGCGGTCGTTGACGCCGCCGTAGAGCGACAGATGGACGTTGGTGTCGATGAAGCCGGGCACGACGTAGCGCCCGGCGGCGTCGATCACCGCCGCCCCGGCCGGCACCGGGACCGCGGCCCTGGGCCCGGCGGCGCGGATGCGTCCGCCCTCCACGACCACGACCGCGTCCGGCACCGGCGTGCCGCCGGTGCCGTCGATGAGCGTGCCGCCGGTGATGGCGGTCAGGCTCGACTGCGCCGTGGGGTGCGACGGGAACAGGGCAGCGACGAGGGCCAGGCACACGCCGGCCGTTGCGAGGCGTCGGGACATGGCCGACATTCTAGCGGCTGCTATGCCGGCGCGGCGACCGCGATCGCGTCGGGCCGGGCGACGCCGGCGGCGTCGAGCACCTGCTCGGCCAGCGCCGCGACCAGCCGGGCGCCGTCGTTCAGGCACGGCAGGTGCCGTGCCGCCAGGCTGGGATGTGCGGCCAACGCCATCCGTCCCTCGAGCTCGCTCTCGGCGTTGTCGGCGAGGAACCCGTACGGGTAGTAGACGACGTGACGGTAGCCCACGGCGACGACGCGTTCGAGGGCGACCTCGATCGCCGGCTCGGTCCAGCGGCCGCCGCGCGTGTGATTCAGCCAGCCGTTGACGACGAGGCCGAAGTGCGGACCGAGGCGGGCACGGATGGCGTCGCACAGCGACTCGGTGGCCGCCAGTCCAGTGGCAATCGGCCGGGCCGGGGCGACCAGCGTGCCGTGGGCCGCGAGCACCAGCGCGACCTCGGGACCGCGCCAGCCGTCGCTGGCCGTCTGTTCGAGGACGTGCGCCGAGGACAGCGCCGCCAGCCGCTCGCCATCGAGCGGCGGCAGCACCTGCACCGGCGCCGTCCGCGTCGATCCGTCACCGAGCCGCCGCACCGTCTCGCGCGAGAGCGCATGCGTGAACGCCGAGTCGGCGGCGTACATCGGCACCACCCAGACCGGCTCGTCGGCCGGCAGCGAGGGCAGCAGATCGGCCAGCAACGGCCGCCGGAACTCGTAGGCGGTGTGCACCTGCCAGTCGCCGCGCGGATCGGCGGCGATGAGGGCGTCGTGCAGGCACCGCGCCTGGCGCACGCTGATCGGCTCGAGCGGCGAGGTGTAGTCGTGCTCGGTCCACAACCGCTGGCGGCCGCGTCCGCGCGACCACGCGATGATCGGCAGCAGCGGCACCGGGATCGGCGCGACGGTGCGCGTCAGGCCGAGCAGGATGCGCCACGAGTAGACGAGCTGGTCGACGAAGGCCGGCGTCGGCGGCTCGCCGTAGGTGACCAGGACCACGTGCCGTCTCGCGTTCATGCGCGCACCTCGGTCATCTCGATGTCCGCCTCGACGCGGCGGCGCGCCCTCGCCCCACGCCTGGGCGGCGACGCGCTGCGCCGTCAGGCACCCGCTCCTGATCGCGTCGTTGAACGCCACCCCTTCGTACGACGTTCCGCACAGCCACAGCCCCGGATGCCGCGCCGCCATGGTTTAGACGCCCGCGCAGCGCTGCCGGTGCCCGAGCGTGTATTGGGCGATCGCCTGCGGCCAGGTGTGCACCGCGACGTGCGCCGGGGCCGCGCTGATCCCGAGCACGGTCTGCAGCTCGGCGCGGGCCACGGCAACCGTCTCGCTGGTCGGCGCGTCCACCAGATCCGGCCGCCGCGATCCGCCGAGCATCACTCGCAGCAGCACCATGCCCTCGGGCGACCGGCGAGGGAAGAGCGACGATTCCCACGCGACGCCGAGCGTCGCCAGCCCCTCCGGCCGCGTGGTCAGGTAGCCGTAGCCATCGAGGGGCCGGGGGACGTCGGCTGCACGGTAGGCGAGGGCGACGACCACCAGTCCGGCGTACTCGAACGCGGTGAGGGCCGCGCTGAGCGCGCCGTCGAGCGGCTCGATTATCGGCGCGGCGTGACGCGCCGGCACGGCGAGGACGACGTGATCGGCCGCGATCACCTCGCCGGCGGTCGTGGCCAGCTGCCAGCCGCCGTCGCGACGGGCCAGCGAGCGCACCGGCGACCCGGTGCTGATCGCCGGGCCGAGCCGGCGGGCCAGCGCCGAAATCAGCACACCCATCCCCTGGTCGAAACTCAGGAGCTTCGAGGGCCTGGGCGGCGCGCCGGCGGGCGGCTTGGCGAACAGGGCTCGGATGAGGCTGCCGTGCGTGCGCTCCATCTCCACCAGCCTGGGAAACTGCGCCTCGACCGACAGCCGCCGGCTGTCGCCCGCCGTGATGCCGCCGACGGCGGCGTCGACGAGTACGTCTGCGACTTCCGACCCCAGCCGGCGGGTCGCGAAGCCGTGGACCGATTCTTCGCCGGCCGGCGGCCCCGCCGCGAACGGCTCGCCGAGCAGGCGCAGCTTGCCTCGCCACGACAGCGCCGGCGACGTGAGGAGCGTCGCCGGGCCCGCGGGCACCTGCCGCAGCCGGCCGTCGCGCACGATGTAGCGTCGCTTGGCCTCGGAGCGCGACTCGACCAGCCGCGGCGTCAGTCCCAGCCTTTCGATGAGGGCGAGCGTCTGCGGCTCGCGGTTGAGGAAGCCATTGGGCCCGGCCTCGATCACGAAGCCGTCCACGCACGTCGACTGGACATGGCCGCCAACGTGCGGTGCCGCCTCGAGCACCCGAAGCGCCAACGGCACCCCGGCGCGGGCGGCGTCGTCGGCGAGCGTGACCGCGGCGGCGAGACCGGTCGCTCCTGCGCCCACGACGACCACTCGCGGCGCGCTCATACCGTGCGGCTGAAGACCGGCGAGGCCCCGCCGGTGCGGGCGCGCAGATAGCGATCGAACACCATGCAGACGTTGCGCACGAACATCCGCCCAACCGGCGTCACGTCGAGCGCCTCGGGGCCGACCTCGACCAGTCCGTCGGCCTGCGGCGACCCCGGCGCGGCGAGTTCGGCGAGCTCGGCCGCGAAGTAGTCGGCGAAGCTGACGCCGAACCGGTTCTCGACCTCGCGCACGTCGAGGTGGCCGTTGCACATTAACGATGTGATCACGTGGCGTCGCACCGAGTCGTCGTCGTCGAGGACGTAACCGCGCTCGGTCGGGAAACGCCCGGCGTCGAGCGCCTCGTAGTACTCGGTCAGCTTCTTCGTGTTCTGGACGAACAGGCCCTGGACGTCGCCGATGCCCGACACCCCCAGCGCCACCATGTCGCGGGCCGACTGCACCGTGTAGCCCATGAAGTTGCGATGCAGCGTGCGGGCCTCGAGCGCCCGGCCGAGTTCGTCGTCGGGCAGCGCGAAGTGATCCATGCCGATCTGGCCGTAGCCGGCGCCGCCGAACGCCGCCTGCGCCCGCGCCAGCAGCGCGATCTTCAGCTCCGGGCCCGGCAGCCCCTCGGCCGGCAACCGCTTCATGTGCGCGGCCATCCACGGCACGAACGCGAACGAGTAGACGGCGACCCGCTCGGGCCGCAGCTCGACCACCCGATCGAGCGTCTGCTGGAAGCCGGCCTCGGTCTGGTAGGGGAGGCCGTAGATGAGGTCGATGTTGAGCGAGGTGAAGCCGAGCGCGCGCGCGTGATCGACGAGCGCGCGGGTCTGCTCGTAGCTCTGATGGCGGTTGACGGCGTCCTGCACCTCGGGCGTGAAGTCCTGCACGCCCATCGACAGGCGGTTGAACCCGAGCCGGCGGAGCGCCGTGAGCTGTTCGCCCGAGGTCACGCGCGGGTCGATCTCGAGGCCGACTTCGGCGTCGGGCGCGAGGACGAAGTGTCGGGAGAGCCGGGCGAACACCCGTTCGAGCTGCGCTGCCGTGTAGTAGGTGGGCGTGCCACCGCCCCAATGGAGCTGCGACACCTGTCGCCGCTGAGGCAGGTGTCGGGCCAGCAGGTCGATCTCGGCGTCGAGCGCGTCGAGGTAGCGGTCGGCGACATCGCGGTGCCGCGTGATGACGACGTTGCAGCCGCAGAACCCGCAGCGCTCCTCGCAGAACGGCAGGTGGACGTAGACCGAGAGCGGCGCCGCGGTCAGGGCATCGGCCCGCGCCAGGTGCGTTTCGTAGACGTCGGCGGTGACGCCGGCATGGAACTCGACGGCGGTCGGATACGAGGTGTAGCGCGGCCCCGGCTTGTCGTAGCGGGCGACGCAGCTCGGCGAGCGGCGTGGTCATGATCGGATCGGCACCGCGGCCGGCGGCGTCGCCGCGGTCGCCTGCACCGCCTCGACCAGCGCCTCGACGCTGGCGATCGGCGTGTCGGGCAGGATGCCGTGCCCGAGGTTCATGATGTGGCCGGGCCGTCCGCCGACGCGCTGCAGGATGTGGTCGGCCTGGCGGCGCACCTCGGCCGGATCGGCGAAGAGCACGTGCGGATCGAGGTTGCCCTGCAGGGCCACGTCGGGTCCGACGATCGCCGCCGCGACGTCGAGCGGCATGCGCCAGCACAGCCCGAGCACGTCGGCGCCGGCGTTGGCGGCCTGACCGACCAGATGCGGGCCGCCGTTCAGGAAGTAGATCACCGGCACGCCCAGGTCGCGGAGGCCGGCGACGATGGCCCGCACCCAGCGCAGGGCGAAGCGCTCGTAGGCGTCGGTCGAGAGCAGCCCGGCCCACGAGTCGAAGATCTGCACCGCCTGCGCGCCGGCGGCGATCTGCAGGGTGAGGTAGTCGATCATCGCCGCCGTCAGCCGTTCGAGCAGGTGCTCGAGGGTGGCCGGCTCGCGGTAGAGCATCGTCTTGACCGCGCCGAAGCCCTCCTTGCCCTCGCCTTGCACCAGGTAGGCCGCCAAGGTGAACGGCGCGCCGCAGAAGCCGATCACCGGCGTGCGGCCGTCGAGTTCACGGCGGAGCAGGCCGATGGCCTCGGCGACGTAGGGCACGGTCTCGGCCGCCGAGCGGCGCGACAGGGCCTCGACTTGCGCCCGGGTGCGCAGCGGTTCGGCCAGCTTCGGCCCGGGGTTGAAGGTCATGCGGACGCCGAGCGCTTCGAGCGGCAACAGGATGTCCGAGAAGACGATGGCCGCGTCGAGCGGGAAGCGGCGCAGCGGCTGGAGCGACACCTCGACCGCCAGGTCCGGGGTCTTGCACAGCGTCAGGAAGTCCACGCCCTGGCGCAGCGCCCGGTACTCGGGCAGGTAGCGGCCGGCCTGCCGCATGATCCACAGCGGCGTGCGATCGACGGGCTCGCGGCGGCAGGCGCGAAGGAACCGATCGGTCATCGGCCGACCTCGAGGAAGGCGGAGCGGGCCGCGTCGAGGGTCTGGTCGATCACCGCGTCGTCGTGGGCGATCGACAGGAACGCCGACTCGAACGCCGAGGGCGGCAGGAGCACGTCGCGGGCGAGCATGGCGCGGAAGAACGCGGCGAAGGCGTCGCGGCTGACGGCGGTGGCGTCGTCCCACGAGGTGACCGGCGCGCCGGTGAAGAACGCCGTCCACATCGATCCGACCCGCTGCACTTCGACCGCGACCCCGGCCGCGCGCGCCGCCTCCTGCAAGCCGGCCTGCAGCCGCGCGCCGCGCGACTCCAGGGTGTCGTAGAGATCGGCGGTCTCGTCGATGACGTCGAGCGTGGCCAGCCCGGCGGCGATCGCCAGCGGGTGCGCCGCAAAGGTGCCGGCCTGATACACCGGTCCCGATGGCGCGACCTGACGCATCAGGTCGGCGCGGCCGCCGAAGGCCGCCAGCGGCATGCCGCCGCCGACGATCTTGCCGAGGGTGACCAGGTCGGGAGTGACGCCGTAACGCTCGGCCGCGCCGCCGCGGGCGACGCGGAAGCCGGTCATCACCTCGTCGAAGATGAGGACGGCGCCGGCGCGGGTGCAGCGAGTGCGCAGGCCGTCGAGGAACCCGTCGGCCGGCGGCACGCACCCCATGTTGCCGACCACCGGCTCGACGATCACCGCCGCGACGCCGCCCTCGGCCTCGGCGAAGCAGCGATCCACGCTCGCCAGGTCGTTGAAGCGCGCGATTGCCGTGTCCTGCACCGCACCAGGCGTGACTCCAGGCGAGTCGGGCGTGCCGAAGGTCGCCGCGCCAGAGCCGGCGCTGACCAGGAACATGTCGGCGTGGCCGTGATAGGCGCCGGCGAACTTCACGATCACGCGGCGTCCGGTGGCGGCGCGGGCCACGCGCACGGCGCTCATCGTGGCCTCGGTGCCGGTGACGACGAAGCGCACCACCTCGCAGCCCGGTACCCGGGCGACGATGCGCTCCGCCAGGTCGACTTCCGGCGGCGAGGCGAGGCCGAAGACGAGTCCGCGCCGCGCGGCGGCGACCACCGCCGCCTCGACTCGCGGGTGGGCGTGGCCGACCAGCGCCGGGCCCCACGCCCCGATGTAGTCGACGAGCTCACGGCCGGTGGCGTCGCGCAGCCGGGCGCCGCTGGCCGACGACGACCGCGATCGGGTCGCAGCGCATCGCGGCGAAGGCGCGCACCGGCGAGTGCACGCCGCCGGGCGTGACCCGGCGGGCGCGATCGAACCAGGTGGCCGGTAGCGAGGGGGTCGTGGTCATGGGTGGGCGGCGGCGGCGACGGCGGCGGCCTGACGGCCCAGCGCCCCCGCCAGCTCACGGGCGAAGTAGGTGATGACGACGTCGGCGCCGGCGCGGCGCAGCGCGATGGCCGTCTCCATCGCGGCACGCGGCCGGTCGACCCAGCCGCGCTCGGCGGCGGCGCACAGCATCGCGTATTCGCCCGAGACCTGATACGCCGCGACCGGCACGTCGACGCGTTCGCGGACCGCGCGGATCACGTCGAGGTACGGCAGGCCTGGCTTGACCATCACCATGTCGGCGCCCTCCTCGACGTCGGCCAGGGCTTCGCGGATCGCCTCGCGGACGTTGGGCGGGTCCATCTGGTAGCCGCGCCGATCGCCGCGCTGCGGCGTCGACCCGGCGGCTTCGCGAAACGGCCCGTAGAACGCCGACGCGTACTTGACCGCGTAGGACACGATCGCCGTCTGGGTCCAGCCGGCGACGTCGAGAGCGTCGCGAATCGCGGCGACGCGGCCGTCCATCATGTCGGAGGGCGCGACGACGTCGGCCCCGGCCATGGCGTAGGCCACGGCCGCGCGTCCCAGCCGTGGCAGGGTGGCGTCGTTGTCGACGCTGTCGTCGTCGAGCACGCCGCAGTGCCCGTGGTCGGTGTACTCGCACAGGCAGACGTCGGCCCACACCGAGAGCGCCGGCGCCGCCGCCTTGATGCCGGCGATCGCTTGCGGCACCGGCCCGTCCGGATCCCAGGCGCCGGTGCCGTCGGCGTCCTTCGCATCGGGGATGCCGAACAGCAGCACGGCGCCGATGCCGAGCTCGGCGAGCTGCGTCGCCTCGGTGGCCGCGACGTCGGGCGACAGGCGCGCGTGCCCGGGCATGGCGTCGATCGGCTCGCGGGCGCCGCGCCCCGATCGCACGAACAGCGGCGCGACGATCTGCGCCGGGTCCAGCCGGGTCTCCTGCGCCAGTCCGCGGAGCGCCGCGGTGCGCCGCAGCCGTCGGCCGCGGTGAACGGGGAAGCTCATGACACCTCCGTCGGCGCCGGGCCCGAGACTCGCGCCGTCTTGTCTGACGCCGCCAGGATCGCCGCGGCGCCCATCTCGAGCAGACGCCGGGCGGTCGCGGCGCCGACGGCAGCGGCGTCGGTGCCGCGGCCCTCGGCGCGCAGCGCCCGGGTCCCGTCGACGGCGAACACGCCGGTCGTCAGGGCGACGGTCGCACCGCTGCATACTGCCACCGCGCCGACCGGCACCGAGCAGCCGCCGCCCAGCGCATGCAGGACCGCCCGTTCAGCCTCCACCGCGCGCCGCGATGCCGTATCGTCGAGCGCCGCCAGCAGCGCGAGCAGGTCGTCGTCCTGCGCCCGGCACTGCACCGCCAGCGCGCCCTGGGCCGGGGCCGGCAGGAAGTCGGTCAGCGGGAACACCTCGGTGATGTGCCGCTCCAGGCCGAGGCGGTCGAGGCCGGCCCGGGCCAGCACCACCGCGTCGAGCTCGCCGCTGGCGACGCGGGCGACGCGCGTTGGCACGTTGCCGCGCAGTGGACGGACGTCGAGATCGGGCCGCCGGGCGAGCACCTGCGCCGTGCGGCGCGTGCTGCAGGTACCGACGCGAGCCCCTCGTGGCAGCGCCGCGAGCGTCAGGCCGTCACGGGCACACAACACGTCCTCGACCGGCCCGCGCGTCGGCACGGCGGCGACGGCGAGCGCCGGCGTCGCCGCCACCGGCAGGTCCTTGTGACTGTGCACCGCGACGTCGACCTCCCCGGCCAACAGCGCGCGTTCGAGCGTCGCGGTGAAGAAGCCGGTGCCCTCGACGTCGGCGAGCGGCAGCTCGGTCACCGTATCGCCGGTCGAGACGATCTCGACCAGCGTCACCTCGGTCCCGGGCGCCAGGTCGGCCAGTCGCATCGCGACGTGGCGCGCCTGCCAGAGCGCGAGTGCGCTGCCGCGCGTGCCGATGCGGATGCGGGTCATGCCTCGGCCTCGCCGTCAAGGGCGGCCGGATTCTCGGCCGCGGCCAGGCTCGGTCCCAGTCGCTCGGCTGGTCCGGTTGCGGCGCCGCCAGCGGAATCGCCAGCACCCGATCCAGCAGCCGCCGTGTCAACCGATCGAGAACAGCGGCAGGGTCGCCGTCGAGCGCGGCCAGCTCCTGGCGCGCCCGGGCAAGTTCGGCGCGGCGGATCGCCTCCACCTTCTGGCGCAGGTCCGAGACCATCGGCCGCAGCGCTGTGACGGTGGGCCCAGGTGTCGAGGTAGCGCAGCTCGCGCTCGATGACGGCGACGGCCTTGGGAATCTCCGCCGTGCGGCGATCGAGCTGGCTGGCGACGGCACGCTCCAGCGTACCCAGGTCCACGCGGGTCACGCCCGATACCGCGCCGGGTTCGACGGCCGGCGGCATGCTCAGGTCGACGACGACCAGCGGCCGTCCGCGCCGCGCTGCCGACGCGGCCTCGAGCGCTGTGCGGCTGACGACGTGCACGGGCGCGTCCACTGCGCAGAAGACGGCGTCGGCTTGCGCCAGGGAGTCGGCGAGGGAGTCGAGCGCCGCGCCTTCCCGGCCAGGGTGAACGCCACCGCGTCGGCGCGGTCGCGGGTGCGGTTGATCACGACGAGCCGCTTCACGCCGAGCACCCGGAGGTGCCGGGCCACCTTGACGCCGGTGGCGCCGGCGCCGACGACCACGCACCTGGCTCTCGGGCAGCGGCAATTCGCGCGCGACCAGCTGCACCGCCGCCGACGCTACCGACTGCGCCCCGACGCCGAGCGCCGTTTCGGCCCGGATGAGGCCGCCGGCGCGCAGCGCCGCCTGCACCACCCCGCGGAGAAACGCGCCGGCGCCGGGCGAGGCGTCGAGGGCGGCGCGCACCTGTCCGAGGATCTCGGCTTCGCCGAGGACCAGCGACTCGAGGCCGGCGCAGACGCGGAACAGGTGGGTGGCGGCAGCGCTGCCGCACAGGAACCCGGTCATCGGCCGCGACCCGGCTGCCGCTTCGGAGAACGACCGCGTCACCGCGTCGTCGTCCAGGCCGTCGCGCGAGCGCCAATAGACTTCGGCGCGGTTGCAGGTGGCCAGCACGAACGACTCGATGCCGCCGCTGGTGAGCCGGGCGTGCAGCGCGCCGGCGGCCTCGGCGCCGAGCGAGTGTTCGGCGAGCGCGCCGATGCCGACGGTGCGATGGCTCACCGTGATCGCGCGCAGTCCCTTCAGCCCGTCGGACGGACCACGAGGCGCCTGGAGGGCGGCGGTCCCGCCCGGCGGCAGAGAACTCACATCCATGACGCTGTGGGAGAGCGTACGGCCGGGCCGGCGGCCCGGCAATTCGGAGGACTACGGACACGGATCCGTACAAGTACGGAGTTCACGGGCGTTCGATGATGCCCTCGCGAATGGCCACCTGAATCAGCATCGCCACCGACTTCACGCCGAGCTTCTGCATCAGGTTGGCGCGGTGCGTCTCGACGGTGCGGACGCTGATGTCGAGCTCCTCGGCGACCTGACGGCTCGAGCAGCCGCGGGCCAGCCAGCCCAGCACCTGGCGTTCGCGTTCGGTGAGGGCTGCGCCGGCCGACGCCGGCGCGCCGGTGCGCAGCAGGCCGGCGAGCTGCTGCTGGATGGGCGGGCTGAAGTAGGTGTGGCCGGCCGTGACCGCCTCCAGCGCGGCGACCAGGTCGTGCACCGCGGAGTCCTTGAGGAGGTAGGCGTCGGCGCCGCCGCGCACCGCCCGCGCGACGTACTCGGGCCCGTCGTGCATGGTGAGCACGATCACCCGCAGGTCGGGCCGCGCCGCCTTGGCCTCGCGCACGAGGTCGAGCCGCTCGGATCCCGGCATCTTGAGATCGAGCACCGCCACGTCCACCGCGGTCGTGCGCAGCAGGTCGATCGCGCTCGGGCCGTCGGCGGCCTCGGCGACGACCTCGACGCCGGGCTGCCCCTCGAGGATGCGGCGGATGCCGCTGCGCACCAGCGTATGGTCGTCGGCGAGCAGCACGCGCAGCCGTCGGCCGCTCATGCGCCGGCTCCGATCGGGATGTCGGCGTCGACCCGGACGCCGCCGGCGGCGCTGCGTCCGATCGTCAGCCGCCCGCCGAGCGTGGACACCCGTTCGCGCATGCCGAGCCACCCGGTGTGGGGCCGCGCGTCATCGGCCGCGCCGTGGCCGTCGTCCTCGATCGCCAGGCGCACCGCCTGCCCGTCGCTCGACACGTGGACGCGGGCGGCGCCGGCGCCGGCGTGTCGGGCCACGTTGGTCAGCGCCTCCTGCACCACCCGGTAGATCACCACTTCGACTTCGGGGGCGAGCCGCCGGCTGGCGTTCTCGACGTCGAGCGCCACGGCGATGCGCGTCCGCGCCGCGAAGTCGTCGGCCAGCACCCGCAGCGCCGGCACCAGGCCGAGGTCGTCGAGCACCGACGGACGCAGCAGGTTGCTCACGTCGCGCACCTGCGCCAGGGCCCGCCCGACCATCGCGCCGGCCTCGATGCGTCCGTCGAGCTCGAGCTCGATCTTGACCGCGGTCAGCACCTGGCCGGCCTCGTCGTGCAGCTCCTGCGCGATCCGGCGCCGCTCGTCCTCCTGCACGCGCAGCATCAGCCCGGTGAGCTGTTCGAGCTCCAAGGTGCGCTCGGCCAACCGGTCGCGCTCGTTGCCGAGCACGACGAACAGCAGCCCCAGGCCGATGGCGAAGAGGAACAGCACGTCGGCGAACACGCCGTAGAGGACGGCGGCGCCGAAACCGCGCAGCAGCGGATAGTCGAGATGGTGCAGGCCCCAGAGGACGAAGGCCCCGGCCAGGACCGGCGCGGCGCCGCTCGAGATGCGCGCGCGCTCTCGCCAGAACAGGAGGCCGGTCCACAACGTGACCGACGCCAGGAGCAGCGTCGCCGAGATGCCGCCGACGATCATGCTGCCCATGCCGTAGACGGTGATCCAGGCCCAGGCGATCGAGATCGGAACGGCCACGGCGTGGACCGGGCGCAGGACGAAGCCGCGCGACATCTGCATCGCCGCCGCCAGCAGCAGGAGGGCGCTGACGCCGGTGGCGGCCTGGTGCAGGAACAGCCAGATCATGTCGCGGCGCACCAGGAACGCCGACATGCAGGCGAGACGCACGACGTAGACGGCCCAGGCCAGCGCCCAGGTCCGGAAGTAGGCGCCGCGCTGCCGCTGCCACAACGCATAGCAGGCGATGGCCAGCACCGAGGTGACCACCGACTGGAAGCCCAGGGCGCTGCATTCGACGAAGGTGCGGTCCATGACGTCGAGCGCCGACTCGGGCAGCTGCGTCATCGCGGCGCCTCCGCGTGGCGCAGGGCGTTGAGCGCCCGCGCCGTGGCGCGAAAGTCGGCCTGGTCGGCGACGACGTGCGCCACGCCCGCGGTTGTCAGCGCCCGGGCGGTCGTCTCGCCGATCGCGACGACCGCGCGCAGGCCGGCGAACGCCGTGACCCCGAGGGCAGCCACCAGGGCCTCGGCCACGCGCGGGCTGGCGACGACCACCGCCTCGGGAGCGGCGGTCGTCCAGTCGGTGACGATGGCCACGGCCGGCCGCGCCTCCATCCGGTACGCCTCGACCGTGTCGACGTCGGCTCCCGCGGTCGATCAGTGCCTCGATGAGCGTGCGCCGGCCCCCCGGCGTCGTCGCCACCAGCACGCGGCGGCCCGGCCACGCGTCGGCGGTGCGCAGTTGCGTCCACAGCGCCTCGGCGCCGGCGCCCGTCGGCGACGAGCGGCGCGGCGGCGCCGTGCTGGCGCAGGGCGGCCGCCGTGCCGGCGCCGACCGCCGCCGTCCGCACCTGCGGCGGCCACGGCCGGTCGCGGGCCGCGGCCAGCGCCCGTACGGCTCTCGCGCTCGCGCACACGATCCAGGCATAGTCGTCGAGGCGGGCGGCCGCGTCCACCACCGCGTCGGCATCGGCAGGGGGCGCCTCGACCAGCACCGGACAGGCCACGGGTGCGAAGTGCTCCGCCTCGAGGGCCCGGGTCAGCGGGCCGTCCCTGCCCTCGTCTCGGGTCACGGCCACGCGCCACGGCGGGGGCGTCGCGGAGCCACGGGCGATGCGTCACGGCGTACGAGTCTATCGACATTCGCTACACGGCGCCACCGACACTGGACCGACCAGGGCCGGGCGAGGGTGGCGGGTCGTCGCTCGGTTCGGGATCGGGGCAGCGCGGGAAGGAGAGGCGTCATGACCGAGTCAGCGCGGAGTGCATGGAGCGGGCCGGTGCCGCGCGTCGGGGCCGTGGCCGAGCGCTCGCACGTCGTGGCGCCGGAGTTCATCCACCGCTTCACCGAGATCAGCGGGGATCGCAACCCCCTCCACTACGACGAGGCGGCAGCCCGGGCTTCGCGGTTCGGTGAGATCGTCGTCCAGGGCGGCGTCACCAGCGCCATCCTCAACGCCGTCGTCGCCGAGGATCTGCCCGGGCCCGGCACGGTCTTCCTGCACGTCGACTGGCGCTTCACCGCGCCGGTGCGTCCCGGCGACACCATCACCGGACGCGTCGAGGTGCTGGAGGTGCGCACCGACAAGCCGATCGCCAAGCTGGCCACCCGCGTGACGCGGCAGGACGGCGTCGTGGCCCTCGAGGGCACGGCCGTTTGCTACACGATGCGGCTGCACGACTGAGCACGCCTGGACGCCAGGTGCGGCGCGCTGGTCAGTGGCGCTCGAGGAACCCGATCACGGCGCGGTTGAACGCGTCTGGCTGCCTCCCAGAACGCGGAGTGGCCGACGTCGGGCAGGACGACCGAGGCGGCGCCGGGGATCCGCGCCGCGAACAGCTGCAGCGCCGCCGGCGGCGTGTACATGTCGGCCCCGCCGGTGAGGAGCAAGGTCGGCACCCGCAGGCCTTCGAGCATCTGGAAGGTGACGCGCTGCCGCGACGGTTGCGGGGGCGGGGGAGGACCGGGGGCACGGCTCGCGCCCTCGAGCGCCAGCCAGCGATCCGTGCCGTCGGGGTTGGCGGCCCGATAGGCCGGACCAAGCTCGCGCAGATCGGGCGGCAGCGCCGCGAACTCCTTGGGCCGCAGCCGCCGCCCGAGCGCCAGGTAGGCCTCGTCGGTGACACCGCCGAGGCTGTTGGCGACCACCAGGCTGCGCAGCCGCTCTGGATAGGTGAGGGCGTAGTCGAGGGCGACGATGCCGCCGGCGGCGGTGCCGACCAGGTGAAAGCGATCGAGCTGCAGCGTTTCGGCGAGCGCGTGCAGGTCATCGGCCGCCGCCACCGGAGGGCCGCCCGCCGGCTCGGTCGTGGTCTGCCCGTGACCGCGCCGGTCGTAGGCGATCACCCGGTATCCCGCACGGCCGAGCGGTTCCCATTGGTGGACCCACGACGCGCGCGCTGCCGGTGCCGGCATGCAGCAGCACCACCGCTGGTCCCGGGCCGCCGCCGTCGACGTAGAAGATTCGCGCCCCGGGTACCTCGACGTGCCCCTCGCGCCGGGCCGGCGCCGCTGCGGTGGGCGCTTGCGCGGAGAGCGGCCGAGCCGCGACGGCGGCAGCCGCCAGGCCGGTCACGGCGAGTGCGCCGCACTCGGCCCCGCCGCCGCGATGCTCTCAGCGCGGCAGCGCGCCGTGAGGCGCCGCTCTGCAGCCCGTGGTGAAATACCGCCGGCATTCGACCGACGATCATCCCGCCCGCGGCGTTGCTCCTCCCTCGAATATTGCCATTTCGGTCGTCGCGCCTGGCGGATCGGGCGCCTCGTCAGTCTCGGTGCTCGCCGGGACTTCCACCACGGCTGCTAGACTCTCCGGCATGCCGAAGGAGAAGAGCCGCAGTCTCGTCTCGCCCTCGTCCTCGCCCTCGCGCTCGTCTCGCCATCGGCGGCGCTGGCCCAGGCTGGTCCGCTCGCCGGCTTCGACGCCTACGTCGCGCAGGCGGTGCGTGACTGGAAGACGCCGGGCCTGGCGATCGCCGTGGTCAAGGACGGCGAGGTCGTGTTCGCCAAGGGCTACGGCGTGCGCCGCCTCGGCGCGCCCGAGCCGGTCGACGAGCACACGCTGTTCGCCGTCGGCTCGACGACCAAGGCGATGACCGCGGCGGCGCTCGGCATGCTCGTCGACGAGGGCAAGCTCGGGTGGGACGACCCGGTCACCAAGCACCTGCCGTGGTTCGCCCTCCACGACCCGTACGTGACCCGCGAGGTGCGGGTCCGCGACCTGCTGACGCATCGGGCCGGTGTGCCGAATACCGATCTGCTGTGGTACGAACAGGCGACCGCGGCCCGCGAGGTCGTCGCCCGGCTCCGTGACGTGCCGCTCGAGAGCTCGGTGCGCACGCACTTCACCTATCAGAACGTGATGTACGCCGCGGCCGGTGAGATCGTCGCGGCAGTGAGCGGCCAGCCGTGGAGCGAGTTCGTGCGCACGCGCCTGTTGGCGCCGCTCGGGATGACCGGCACGATCCCGACCGCAGCCACACTGTCGCAACAGCCCAACGTCGCCGCGCCGCACTACGAGATCGACGGCACGGTGACCGTCATCCGCAACGCCAGCGTGGACAGTGTCGCGCCCGCCGGAGCCATCTGGTCGAGCGTCCGCGACATGGCGCAGTGGCTGCGGATGCTGCTGGCCGGAGGGACGACGGCCGGGGGCCAGCGCCTGCTCAGTGCCAAGGTGATTGCCGAGCTCTTCGCCCCGCAGACGATGGTCGGCGAGGACGCCTTCTATCCGACGATGCGGCTGACCAAGCCGCATTGGACCACCTACGGCCTGGGCTGGTTCCAGTCGGACTACGCCGGCGAGAAGGTCGACTTCCACACCGGCAGCATCGACGGGATGGTCGCCATCGCCGGGCTGATCCGCGACCGCGGTCTGGGCGTTTACGTGCTCGCCAACCTCGATCACGCCGAGCTACGGCACGCCTTGATGTACAAGGTGTTCGACCTCTACCTCGGCCGGCGCGCCGCGCGACTGGAGCGCGGACCTGCGCGGGCTGTACGACGGACTGGCCACCGAGGCAGCGGGGCGGCGGGCCAAGGCCGAGGCCGAGCGCGTCGCCGGCACGGCCCCGACCTTGCCGCTCGATCGTTACGTGGGCACCTACACCAGCCCGCTGTTCGGCACGGTCGAGGTGTCGAAGCAGGCCGCGGGCCTGCACGCTCGCTACGGCACCGGCTTCGCAGGTCCGCTGCAGCACTGGCACTACGACACGTTCCGCGCGGTGTGGGACGCGCGCTGGCGCGGCACGTCCCAGGCGACGTTTCAGATCGACGCCGCCGGCCGCGTCGCGTCGGTGACGACCAACGGCGCGACGTTCGCGCGCGTCGAACGTTAGCGGTGCGGGTGCCGCCTCATGCGGCCGGCATCGGACGGGTCACCGGTTCGCCGTCGCGGTGTGGGCCGGCGGCATCTTCCACGGCCACGGGCTCGTCAGCGGCGAACACTGCCAGGTCGGTCTGCCCGAGAAGCCGGCTGGTGACCGCGCCGGCCGTCACCGACCCGCTCACGTTCACCGCAGTGCGGCCCATGTCGATGAGCGGCTCGACCGAGATGAGCAGTCCGGCCAGGGCCACCGGGAGATTGAGGGTCGACAGCACGACGAGCGCCGCGAAGGTCGCGCCGCCGCCGACGCCGGCGATGCCGAACGAGCCGAGCGTGGCCACGCCGACCAGCGACGCCAGGAACGAGAACGAGGTCGGGTCGACCCCGGCCGAGGGCGCGATCATCACCGCGAGCATCGCGGGATAGAGCCCGGCACACGCGTTCTGGCCGATGGTCGCGCCGAAGCTGGCCGAGAAGTTGGCGATGGCCGGCGCCACGCCGAGCCGCGTCACCTGGGTGTCGATGCTGAGCGGGATGGCCGCGCCGCTCGAGCGCGAGGTGAACGCAAAGGTCAGCAGCGGCCAGATCTTCTGGTAGAAGCGGACCGGGCTGATGCCGGTCGAGGCCAGGATGGCGGCGTGCATGAGCAGGATGATGCCCATGCCGACGTACGAGGCGACGACGAAGGTGCCCAGGCTGATCACGTCGTTGACGTTCGAGGTCGCGACGACGCGGGTCATCAGCGCCAGCACGCCGTAGGGGGTGAGCCGGATCACCATCCGGACCAGGCGCAGCACCAGGGCCTGGAACGCCTCGATGCCCTTGAGCACCCGTTCGCCCAGTTCCGGGTTGTCCTTGCGCAACGCCAGCGCCGCCAGGCCGAGCATCACCGCGAAGACGACCACGCCGATGACCGAGGTCGAGCGCGTGCCGGCCAGGTCGGCGAAGATGTTGGTCGGCACGAAGTTCTGGAGCAGCGTCGGGAGGTTCAACGCCTGGGCCTCGCCGACCCGCCCGGTCATGTAGGCGCCGCGCTCGAGCTCGCGTGCGCCCTGCACCAGGCCGTCGGCGCGCAGCCCGAAGGTCCGCACCATCACGACGCCGATCACCGACGCCACGGCCGTGGTCGCCAGCAGCAGGCCGAGCACGCCGGCGCTGATCTTGCCGAGCGACCGGGTGTCGTTGAGCTTGGTCACCGCCGCCAGGATCGAGACCAGCACCAGCGGCGCGATCACCATCTGCAGCAGGCGGACGTAGATGCCGCCGACCACGCCGACCCAGGACATGGTGCCGGTGATCGCCGGGCTGCCGAGGCCGTAGATCGTCTGCGCGGCGACGCCGAGGACGACGCCGAGCAGCACCGCGACCAGCACGGTGGTCGAGAGCGGCGTGCCCTGCCGGCGGCGAGAGGCGAGCCAGGCCAGCGCGAGAGCGAAGACCACGAGGTTGGCGATCACAGCAAGGTTCATACGTGCTCCGAACGAAACCGCCGAGTTGAGGGAACGGCCCGTCGCCGCCACGCGCGTGTGGCGGTCCCAGAAACGAGAACGGCCCTCCCGGGTTCGGGAGGGCCGCAGCGAGTGACGCGCATCGTAGTCATCGTGATTCGTGCGTCACGGCAGTCGCGCCCCCGGCCCCTCGGAAAGGGTGCCGCAGCGACAACAGCAGCGCGCGACGCTGGTCAGACCATCCATGACTGAATCGTGAGATGCCCCGTCGGGCCATCACGTGTCGGAGTCTAATCCCCGTCACCCGGCGCGTCAAACCGCTGGCCACCGCGGGGGGATTGGCGCCGGAGCGGGTTCCGGCGCATGATGCGAGGAGAAAGCGAGGGACCCCATGCCCGAGCCCACCGTCAATCCGCGGCCGAAATGCGCCCACCCCGCCTGCGACTGCCCCGTGCCGGCCGGCACGAAGTACTGCAGCGACTATTGTCGGAAGGCCCCGGAAACCGAACTGCACTGCAACTGCATGCACCCTGGCTGCCGCGCGTAGCGCGCGGCCAGGGCGGGGGTGGACGGGACCGGTGCGTCCCGGCGGCCGGCGTGTGCGCCGCCGCCCCGGCGGTATTCCCGAATGACTGTTCGGGACTGTATGACGACCGTTCAGTCATTTGAGTGACCGCTTGGTATCCACGAAGACGACGGCGCCGCGCCCGACCCGTGAGGAAGTCCTCACCGCCTTCCGCCGCGACGCCCTGCTCGGCGCCGCCCGCCGGGTCTTCGGCGCCCGCGGCTTCGACGAGGCGACGATGGAGGCCATCGCCGCCGAGGCCCAGGTCGCCAAGGGCACCGTCTACCTCTACTTCCCGTCGAAGCTCGCCATCTACGAGGCCGCGTTCGCCGCCGGGATGGAGGAGCTGACCCGGCTGACCGACGCCCGGGTGCGGGCCGCGAGCGTCGTCCGCGAGGCCATTCGCGCCTTCGTCGAGACGCGCGTGGCGTACTTCCAGGAGCACCCCGACTACTTCCGGATGTACGTCGGCGAGGTCAGCCGCCAGCTCACCGACCGCACCCCGCGCAAGAGCAGCTGCCGCGACGCGATGCTGGCCCACACGCGGATGCTGCGCGACGCCTTCGCACGCGCCATCGCCGCCGGCGAGATGCGGGCCGTCGATCCGGCGGCCGCGGCCCTGGCGGTGTTCGACATCACACGCGGACTGGTCGCCCGGCGGCTGCTGTCGCGCAGCCGCGTCGGACGCTGCTCAGGAGATCGACCTTCTTGACCGACTTGATCTGGACGGGCCTCGGGCCCGGCCCCGACGCGCCAGGATCCACGGCATGACACGACGACTCTCCACTGGTGGCCGTGGCCGGCCTGATCGTGGCCGCCGGCGCGATCCCGGCCTCGGCCCAGAGCGAGGCCGGCGTGCCGGCGGCCAACCCGTTTCGCGGCAGCGTGCCGCAGGGCACCGCCACCGCCGAGCCGCTGCGCCTCACGCTGAAGGACACGGTCGACCGCGCGCTGCAGTTCAATCTCGGTCTGCTGCTCCAGCAGGAGGCGCTCGAGTCGGCGCACGGCGCCCGCTGGCGCGCCCTGTCCGACCTGCTGCCCAAGGTGAGCGGCAGCGTCGGCGAACGCCGGCAGGTGATCAACCTCGAGGCCTTCGGCTTCCCGGCCCCCGATCCGATCGTCGGCCCCTTCAACGTGTTCGACGCGCGCGTCGGCTTGTCGCAGCCGGTCGTCGATCTGCGGGCACTGCACGATGCGCGCGCCGCGAGCTATGCGGAACGGGCCGCGGCCAGCGGCGTGCGCTCGGCCCGTGAACTGGTCGTGCTGGTGTCGGTCAACCTCTATCTCGAAGCCGTCACCGCTGCCAGCCGCATCGACGTCGTCGGCGCACAGCAGGAGACGGCCGCGGCGCTGCTGGCCCAGGCCCGCGACCTCAAGGCCTCGGGGCTCGTGCCCGGCATCGACGTGCTGCGGGCCGACGTCGCGGTGCAGACGCTGCGCCAGCGCCGGGTCGGCGCCGAGAACGCCGCGGCCAAGGCCAAGCTGCGGCTGGGCCGCGCCATCGGGCTGCCGCCCGGCCAGGCGATCGTGCTGGCCGACGCGATTCCGTTCGAACCGCTCGCCGCGGTGTCGCTCGAGCAGGCGCTGCTCGACGCCTACGCGCATCGCCCCGACTACCTGGCGGCGCAGCGATCGGCTCGCCGGCGGCCGAGTCCGGCGAGCGGGCCGCCAACGCCGAGCTGCTGCCGACGCTGCGCCTCGATGCCGACTACGGCACCATCGGGCAGACGGTGGGCGGCGCGCATCCCACGTATGCCGTCGCCGCGACGGTGCGCGTGCCGATCTACGAGGGCGGCAAGGCGCAGGCGAGCCGCCTCGAGGCCCAGGCGCTGCTCCGACAGCGTCGCGCCGAAGTACGACGACCTGCGCGGCCGCATCGACCTGGAGGTGCGCGAGTCGATGCTCGACGTGGCCGCGGCGGCGCAGGAACTCGAGGCCGCCGACGCCACCGTGACCCTCGCCACCCAGCAGCTGGCCCAGGCCCGCGACCGGTTCAGCGCCGGCGTCACCGACAATCTCGAAGTCACGCGAAGCGCAGGAGTCGCTGGCCCGCGCCGCCGACTCCAGACTCGACGTGCTCTATCGCCACAACCTGTCCAAGGCGGCACTCGCGCTTGCCGTCGGCAGCGCCGAACAGGCCGTGGCGGCGTATATCGGAAGGATGAAGTAGATGGCGCTCGACATGCAGTCCTCGCGCGGGATGGCACGCTGGGTCGTGCTCGCGGTGGTCGCCCTCGCCGCCGTCGCCGGCACGGTGGTGTGGGCCGGCGCCGGCAAGGAATCGACCGACGACGCGCAGATCGACGGCCGCATCACCCAGATCGCCGCCCGGGTCGGGGGCACCGTCGATCAAGGTGGCCGTGGTCGGACAACCAGTACGTCGAAGCCGGGTACCGTGCTCGTCGAAATCGACCCGAAGGACTACCAGGTGGCGCTCGCCAAGGCCGAGGCCGAGCTCGCCGACGCCCGCGCCGGCGCCCTGGCGGCCGGCTCCGACGTGCCGATTGCCTCCGTCTCGACGACCAGCGGCATGCGCACCGCCGAGAGCGCGCTCGACGAGGCCCAGGCCGCCATCGCCGTGGCCGAGCGCCAGCTCGACGCCGCGCAGGCGCAGCGCACCGCGGCGGACGCCCGGCTGCGCGAACGGCGGGCCGCCGCCACCAAGGCCGATCGCGACGTCGAGCGGCTGAAGCCGCTGGTCGCCAAGGAGGAAGTGGCGCAGCAGCAGTTCGACGCCGCGGTGGCCACCGCCGATGGCGCTCGCGCCGCCGGCCGATGCCGCGGTCTCCGATCTGGCGGCCGCCGGTCAGCGCCGTCGCCGTGGCGGAGCAGCGGGCGGTGCAGGCCAAGGCCGCCGCGACCCGGGCCCACGCCGGGCTCGCCTACGGCCAAGCACCGGGCCCGAGCAGATGCAGATCACCCGGGCCCGCGCCTCGGCGGCCGAGGCCCAGCGTCAAGCAGGCCGAAGCGGCCGTCGCCCAGGCCCAGCTCGCTCTCGATCGCGCCGTCATCAAGGCGCCGATCGCCGGCATCGTCGGCCGCAAGGCGGTCGAGGTCGGGCAGACCGTGCAGGCCGGCGCAGCCGCTGATGGCGATCGTCGCCCGCGAAGAGGTCTGGGTCGTGGCCAACTTCAAGGAGACGCAGCTGGCCGACATGCAGCCCCGGGCAGCCGGCCTCGATCGAGGTCGACGCGCTCGACGGTCAAGACCTTCACCGGCACGATCGACAGCATCGGCGCCGCGACCGGCGCCAAGTTCAGCCTGCTGCCGCCCGACAACGCCACCGGCAACTACGTCAAGGTCGTGCAGCGCGTGCCCGGTGAAGATCGTGCTCGACGCCGGGCCAGGATCCCGAGCATCGGCTGCGTCCCGGGCTGTCGGTGTACGCCGACCGTCCGCACCAATGAGGCCGGTCGGATGGACGCGCCCGGCCCAGCGGCAGGTCAACCCCTGGATCGTGGCGGTGGCGGTGATGTTCGCCACCTTCATGGAGGTGCTCGACACCACCGTGGTCAACGTGTCGCTGCCGCACATCGCCGGCAACCTCTCGGCGACGATCGACGAGTCGACCTGGGTGCTGACCTCGTACCTGGTGGCCAACGCCATCGTCCTGCCGCTCACCGGCTGGCTGGCCAGCGACCTTCGGCCGCAAGCGCCTGCTGATGACCTCGGTGACCGGCTTCACGCTGTCGTCGCTGCTGTGCGGGCTGGCCCCGAATCTCGAGATGCTGGTCGATCTTCCGCCTGCTGCAGGGGCTGACCGGCGGGGCGATGCAGCCGCTGTCGCAGGCGGTGCTGCTCGAGGCCTTTCCCGCCGCACGAGCGCGGCAAGGCGATGGGCTTCTGGGGCCTCGGCATCGTCGTCGCGCCGATCCTTGGGCCGGTGCTCGGCGGCTGGCTCACCGACACCTACAGCTGGCGCTGGGTCTTCTACATCAACCTGCCGGTCGGCATCGCCTCGCTGGTGATGACCTAGCTCTACATCTTCGACCCGCCGTACCTGCGCCGCGAGACCACGCGCATCGACTACTGGGGCATCGGCCTGCTGGCGCTGTGGGTCGGCTCGCTGCAGCTCGGCGCTCGACCTCGGCCAGCAGCGCGACTGGTTCTCCTCGCCGCTCATCACCGCGCTCATCGTGCTGTCGGGGCGTCGGCCTGGTCGCGTTCCTGGCCCGCGAATGGCTGGCCAAGCGAGCCGGTCATCGACCTGCGGGTCTTCAAGATCCGCACCTATGCGACCGGCGTGTTCCTGATGACCGTCGCTCGGGTTCGTGCTCTACGGCAGCCTGGTGCTGCTGCCGATCATGCTGCAGACGCTGCTCGGCTATCCGTCGCTGCAGGCCGGCATCGCCATGGCGCCGCGCGGGATGGGCTCGCTCATCGGCATGCCGGTGGTCGGCTTGATCATCGGCAAGGTTCGACGCCGCGCAAGCTGCGTCGCCCTCGGCCTCACCGTCGGCGCCGGCACGCTGCTGTGGCTGCGGCGAGCTCAACCTGCAACGCCGGCTACTGGGACGTCTTCTTCCCGCAGTTCGTCCAGGGCATCGGCCTGTCGCTCATCTTCGTGCCGCTGACGACGATCAGCATGGACCCGATCCCGCGCGAGCGCATGGGCAACGCCACCAGCCTCTTCAACCTGATGCGCAACCTCGGCGGCAGCATCGGCATCGCCGTGACCGGCACGCTGCTGCAGCGCAAGACCCACGCCTACGGCCAGGTGCTCAGCGAGCACGTCAACGTCTATTCCGAGACCTCGCGGCAGACCTTCGAGACGCTGCGGCAGGGCTTCATCGCCGGCGGCACCGACCCGGTCACCGCGACGCAGAAGACCTACGCCGCGCTGCAGGGCATGGTGCATGCGGCAGGCGACGATGGTCTCGTTCGTCGACATCTTCCGGCTGCTCGGCGTGATGTTCCTGGTCCTGCTGCCGCTGGTGCTCCTGATGCGCCGGCCGAAGGGCCAGGCCCCAGCCGGCGCGCACTAGCCCGTCACGCGGCGGGCGCTCGCCCTGCCGGCGCCGACCAGCGGCATCCTGGCGGGTCACGCGCGCGTGACAGCGCCGGCGCACCGGTCGGGCCGGCGCGCCGAGGCGCACTCGGCGTAAAATCGTCGCTCGGTGAGGTGTTCAGTCCAGGGGGCCGTGACGGCCATGTCGCCCATTCGAGGGGCGCAGCCGCGACGGCCGGCGGCGGGCGTGTCGTTCGTGGCGGTGTGCGTGCTCGTGCTGGCGATCGCCGGCGACGCGGTCGCGCAGGAACCGGCCCCGCCAGCTCCCGTCGCTGCCCCGACCGAGGCACCGGCGCCGGCCCAGGAACCCGCGGTTCCGGCCGACGACGCGCCGCCGCCTGGGTTCTGGCGCCGGCTGGCCGGGACGACGCCGATGGGCATGGCGCCCCCGGGGACGACCGGATTCTGGAAACGCACCGGCCGCGGCCTCGCCGCCACCTGGAACGGGGGCCACTTCGAGGCCTGGGTGCCGGGCTACATCTGGCACACGCCGTGGGGCTACTCGGACTCCCAGCGTGAGCGCTACAACGACGCCGCGTGGGGCCTGGGCCTTGGTCCGTCGGCGATCGACGACAAGGGCCACACCCGGCTGCTCTATGTCATGGGGTCGGCCGACTCGTTCTCGAACTTCCAGTACATGGTGGGCTACGCCTGGATGGCGCATAGCCTGTCCAAGGAAGACGGGATGCACCTCGGCGGCGGCTACACGATGTTGCTGATCGGTCGGGAGGACCGCCTCAACTACGCGCCCCTGCCCCTGGTGCTGCCGATGGGCGGTCTCGGCTGGCGCCGCCTCGAGGTGATGACCACCTACATCCCGTTCCTCGACGTCGGGTTGTTCCTGGCCCGCATCCGTCTGAAGTGACGATCGCGCCCGGGCCTCAGGCCGGGGCCACGCCCTGCGTGTCGACGTAGACGGCGTAGAGCGACTGGCTGGCGGTCATGAACAGCCGGTTGCGCATGGTGCCGCCGAAGCAGACGTTGGCGCAGTTCTCGGGCAGGCGGATGACCCCGATCGTCACGCCGTCGGGGGCGATGATCTGCACGCCCGGCCGCGCTCCCGCCCAGATGTTGCCATCGACGTCGCAGCGCATGCCGTCGGCCGCCGACGGCGTGTCGGGCGATCCGGGCACGGTCAGCAGGGCGTGCCGGCGGCCATTGCGGGCCGTCGCGCCGTCCACGTCCCAGACCCGGATGTCGCGGCCGCTGCCGGTGTCGGCGACGTAGAGCCGCTTGTAATCGGGCGAGAAGCACACCCCATTCGGTCCGGTGAGCTCGTCGCTCACGAGCGTCACCTGGCTGGTGCGCGGGTCGACCCGGTAGACGCCGGGCTTGGTCTCGGACTCGGACTTGAAGCCCTCGTAGTTGCCGCGGATGCCGTACATCGGGTCGGTGAACCAGATGCTGCCGTCGGGGTGCACGGCGACGTCGTTGGGGGAGTTGAGGCGCTTGCCCTGGTAGCGGTCGGCGACGATGGTCACGGTGCCGTCGTGCTCGTAGCGGACGACGCGGCGGCCGCCGTGCTCGCACGACAGCTGCCGGCCCTCGCGATCGAAGGTGTTGCCGTTGCTGTTGCCCGAGGGGTTGCGGAAGGTCGTGACCCGGCCGTCGTCCTCGACCCAGCGGAGCTGGACGTTGTTCGGGATGTCGCTCCACAGCAGGTAGCGGCCGACGCCGTTCCAGGCCGGCCCTTCCGCCCACAGGGTGCCGGTGTGCAGCCGGCGGATCGGCGTGTTGCCGATGATGTAGCGGCGGAAGCGCGGGTCGAGCGCGACGATGTCGGGATCGGGGTAGCGCACCGGCGTCGCCGCCGCTCCAGTCGCGCGGCGGCGAGGGCGGAATGACCACGGGCGGCGCCTGCTGTGCCTCGCCGACCGCCGCGAGGAACGGCGTGGCGACGGCGGCCTGCAGGAACGCGCGGCGGCGGCGATCGACCCCGGACGACGACGGGCGAGCACTCATCACAACCTCCCTGGCACCATCAATAGGAGAACAGCAGGCTGGCAATCCGCCACGTGGATCCAGTCTCGATCAGCGTGAGCACGAGGCGCCCACGACGCGACGTGCCGTTCTGGTGGAAGACGAAGGCGGCCCGGGCGGTGGCCAGGCGTCCGGTGCGCTCGACGATCACGTCCTCGAGCGTCTCGGACATCGCGGTGGCCTGGGCGAAGCCGCGGGCCTGCGCCTCGTAGAACTGGTCGAGCGTCCGCACCGTGACGCCGCCGTCGCGCGCCGGCGAGGTGGCGGTGAAGGTCGGCAGGAACAGCGCCCGCCACTGTTCGAGCGTGTCCTTGCGGTAGAGGCCGACGTAGTCGTCGACGACCCGTCGGACCGCGGCGACGTCGGTCGACGGGACGGCCGATGCCGGGCCGGTCGGGCCGGCCGCGCGCGTGCCGGGTCCGCGCAACGCCCGCCCGGGGCGCGCCGCCGTCAACTGTGCGCCGTCGACCACCAGCTGGCCGTTCACCGTGACGTAGCGCACGCCCTCGGCGTACTGCCGCGGTTCGGCGAACGTGGCGCGGTCGCGGATCGTCGCCGGATCGAACACGACGAGATCGGCGAAGGCCCCGGGCCGTACCAGGCCGCGGTCCCACAGCCGCATCCGCTGGGCCGGCATCGAGGTCATCTTGCGGATCGCCTCCTCGAGCGTCAGCACGTGCTCCTCGCGGACGTACTTCGCGAGGATGCGCGCCGCCGATCCCCAGGCGCGCGGATGCACGCCGGCCGTCGGCGGCGGGCTGTCGGGCGCCATCCCGCCCGAGTCGGTGCCCAGCATCACCAGCGGATGGCGCAGCGCCGTGCGGACGTCGCCCTCGTCCATGAAGAACATCACGCCGCTGCCGGTCGTGTCGTCCTGGGCGATGAGGTCCATCAGCACGTCGAGCGGGTCCTTGCGCTCGGCCTTCGCGATGTCGTCGAGCGTGCGTCCCTGGAAGCGCTTCAGATCGGCACGGCCGACCGCCGACACGAGGATGCCGGCGGCGCCGCCCGAGCCGAGGTACTGGTTCTCCCACGTCGTCGACGGCTGCAGGATCTCGGCCTTGATCTTCGCCCGGGTCGCCGGGATCGTTGAGCCGGCGCACCATCGCCGCCGCGGCCGCCCTCGCGCGCCCAGACCGGCAGGCTGGCGTCGAGCGGATTGCTGCCGGCGACGTAGGGATACTGATCGGCGGCGATGTCGAGACCCTCGGCGCGGGCGCGCTCGATCCGCTGCAGCACCTGCGGCATCCGGCCCCAGTTCTGCTTGTAGGCGGTCTTCAGGTGGTGGATGGTGGCCGGCACGCCGGCCTCGCGGGCGATGCGGAACACCTCGTCGAGGCTCTCGTCGATGGCGTCGCCCTCGGAGCGCTGGTGGGTGATGTAGCTGCCGCCGTAGCGTCCGGCGACCCTCGCCAGCGCCACCAGCTCGTCGGTGCGGGCGAAGCGATCGGGCACGTACTGCAGCGACGTCGACAGCCCGAACGCCCCGGCCTCCATCGCCGCGGCCACCTGCGACTCCATCCGCGCCAGTTCGTCGGCGGTGGCCGCGCGGTCGTCGCGCCCGACCACCGACTCGCGCACGCCGCCGGCGCTGACGAAGGTGCCGAGGTTGATGGTGGCCGGCCGGGCGTCGAGGATCTGCAGGTAGCCGGCGAGGTCGGTCCACGCCGGCACGCCCTCGCGGTCGAACATCGTCGGCGAAGGGATGCAGATCGGCGGGCGCCGGCGTGGCTCACGCTGGTGAAGCTGGCCTCGCCGGTGAGCTCGGTGGTGATGCCCTGCATGACCTTGCTGGCGACGCGGTTGTCGCGCAGCACCCAGTACTCCGACTGGCCGAGCATGTCGATGAAGCCGGGAGCGACGACCAGGCCGGTGGCGTCGATGCGCCGCGCCGCGGTGGCCCCGTCGAGCCGTCCGACCGCGGCGATGCGATCGCCGACCACGCAGACGTCGGCGGCGAACCAGGCCGCGCCGGTGCCGTCGACGACCCGGCCGCCGGCGATGAGCAGGTCGCAGCCCGCCGGCTGTCGCGCCGACACGCCGAGCGTGGCGGCGATGGCCAGGGCGGCGACGGCGAGGCGGCGGTTCATGGCGGCGCGGATCGTACGAGACCCGGCCGGGTATCGCAAGCAATTGGCGGGGTCACGACGCCGTTCGCGATCGTCCCCTGAGCGTTGCCGTCCGGTGGTTCGGCGGGTATCATCCGGCCCAGGAGCGTCCACCATGTGCCGACGAAGGTTGGGCACCGCGGCCGCGGCAATGGCCATCGTGGCGGCGATCGCCCAGCCGGCGGTCGCCCGCCAGCACGACCACGGCGCGCCGGCCGGCCGGCTGGGCACGGTGCATTTCGCCACCTCGTGCGCGCCGGCCGTGCAGGCCGAGTTCGACCGCGGGATCGCGCTCCTGCACTCCTTCTGGTTTTCCGCCGCCGTCGAGTCGTTCACCACGGTGCTGAAGGGCGACCCGCGCTGCGCGATGGCCCACTGGGGCATCGCGATGAGCTGGTGGGGCAATCCCTTCGGCGGCTTCCGGACGCCACAGGCGTTGGCGGCCGGCCTGGCGGCCAGCGACGCCGGCGCGGCCAGTGGCGCCGGCACCGACCGCGAGAAGGCGTATCTGGCCGCCGTGGACACGCTGTTCCGCGACGCGGCCACGCGGGACCAGCGGTCGCGGACCGTGGCCTACGAGAAGGCGATGGAGGCGCTGGCCGCCCGTTATCCCGACGACACCGAGGCCCGCATCTTCTACGCGCTGGCGCTCGGGCAGACGGCGCTGCCCACCGACAAGACCTACGCCAACCTGCTGAAGGCCGCGGCCATCCTCGAAGCCGAGTTCGCCCGGCAGCCCGAGCATCCCGGCTTGACGCACTACATCATCCACAGCTTCGACGTGCCGCCGCTGGCGGCTCGCGGGCTCGACGCCGCCCGCCGCTACGCGAAGATCGCGCCGACGCGCCGCACGCCCTCCACATGCCCTCGCACACCTTCACGCGCGTGGGCTTGTGGCAGGACTCGATCGACACCAATCTGATCTCGGCCGCGGCCGCCCGCAAGGATCCCGGCGGCGCCGCCGAGGAACTGCACGCCCTCGACTACCAGGTGTACGCCTACCTGCAGACCGCGCAGGACGCCGCGGCGGCCCGCACGCTCCCGCTCGTCGCGCCGCTGGCGGTGCGGATCCCCAACGCCGGCCCCGGCAACGCCGCGCCGCCCTCCGCCGGCTACTACGCGGTGGCGGCGATTCCCGCGCGCTACGCCCTCGAACGCGCGGCCTGGGCCGAGGCGGCCGCGCTGACGCCGCCGCAGACGCCGTTCGGCTGGGCCGACGCCGTCACCCACTTCGCGCGCGCGATCGGCGCGGCGCGAAGCGGCAACGCGCCGCAGCGCGTCAGGACGTCACACGGCTGGTGGCGCTGCGCGATGCCGTGGCCGCCACCAAGGACGCGTACTGGACCGAGCAGGTGGAGATCCAGCGGCGGGGGCCGAGGCGTGGGTGCTGCTCGCCGAAGGCCGCTCCAGCCGAGGCCCTGACGCTGATGCGCGAAGCGGCCGAGCGCGAGGACGCGACCGAGAAGTCCGCGGTCACGCCCGGACCGATCAAGCCGGCGCGCGAGCTCCTGGGCGAGATGCTGCTGCAGCTGAAGCGGCCGGCCGAGGCGCTGACCGAGTTCGAGGCCACGCTCACCAAGGAGCCCAATCGCTTCCGCGCCGTCTACGGCGCGGCCCGGGCCGCGGCCGACGCTGGCGATCGGGGCAAGGCGGCCGCGCACTTCGCCACGTTGGCCACGCTCACCACACGGGCCGACCGACCCGGACGGCCCGAACTGACCGAGCCTCGCCCCGGCGTCCGCTGAGGCGTCAGCGGCGCTTCGCCGCCGGGGCCGGCGGGGCCTCCCGCGTCGTCTTCGTCAGGGACGTCGTCGTCTTCTTGGCCGGCGCGCGGCGGGGCCGCCGTCGCCGCCCGCGTTGTTGCCGACGCGGACCCGGCGCCCTTCGTCACGACCCTCTTCGCCGCGCCGGTGACTGTCTTCGCGGCTCTGGCGGTCACGCGGGTCACGCCGATGACCGCTCGGGCGGCGGCGACCTTGGCGCGTCCGGGCACCGCCGGCGGCCGCGCCTTCTTGGCCAGCCGAATCGGCGGCTGCCTGGTTTCCCAGGCCGGGCGCTCGGCCTCGGGCCCGCCGGCCGCCGCCGTCTTGCCGTTCTGGCGCCGCAGCTCGCGTCCGAGATCGTCGGCCGACAGCCGGCCGGCGCTGGTGTACTGCCCAGGGTTGACCTTGTTCTGACGGCTCATCACCTGACTCCTTCGATCAGATTCGAAAACGCAGGGCAGCAGCGACGCCGCCGTAGTCTTCGAGCAACCCCGCGTCTTCGATGATCCGCACCGCGGCGCCGGTCTGGGTCGCCCGCGTGACGAGTTCGTCGGCCAGGTGCAACTGCGCCACTTCGGCGCCGTCGGGAGCGGAGCGCTCGGCCGTCGACGGCGCCGCCGCGGCGTCGTCGGGCAACGTCTGCACCGCCTTGAGGATCGCCGGCGTGGCGGCAATCAGCAGTTCGTCGACCTGGCCCAGCTGCAGGGCGCGGAGCGTGGCTTCCGGCCCGGCGACACCGAGTCCACCCGCCCGCCAGGCGCCGACCACGTCGGCCACCCGCGCACTGTCGTCCTCGGCGTCCCGCTGCCGCAGGGCGCGCATCGCTTCGCTGACAATCTCGTCCTCACCGGCGTGGCGGTCGAGCCGCACGGCGTCGACGACCTTGGCGGCAAGAGGCGCCGGCAGCTGTTCGTGCAGCCGCGCGACGACCGCGGCGTCGCCGGCGACGATGATGCGGTCGATGGCCTCGTCGCGAACGACGCGCTCCAGCATCTCGACGACTTCCTTGAGGTGGTGCAAGTGGATGTTCGCGGTGCGGCGCTGGTAGCGGGCCTGCGACCAGCCGCCCATCGAATGCCGCCGCGTCTTCTCGCCGCTGACCTCCTCCCGGCTCTCGACCGCGCCGAGGCCGAAGACGATGATCCGGGCCCGGTTGGTGTCGAGGAGCAGCGCCGCGTAGCGCGGGTACTGGTCGATCAGCCGCACCAGCGGATACAGGTGCGGGACCGGCCCGAGGAACAGCTGGTGCCCGTCGATCGGCGCCTCGAGCGGCACCGCCTCGAACAGGCTCGTCGCCGTCGGCCGTCGCGAAGATCGCCGCCGCTTTCGCCGCGCGATCGACGTCGTCGGCGAGATACGCCTCGATGCGGGCCACGGTCCGGGCCAGGCCGTCGCCAGCGTCCGGACGGGCTGCCGCCGCCTTCAGCTGGTCGGCGAACGCCCGCCGCAGGAAGACGTCGTGCGCGCCGCGGCCGTGCTGGTCGGGGCCGAGATTCAGGTAGAGACTGATCACCTCGCCGCCGCGGGGTTCGTACGACGCCAACCTGTGGAGCAACGAGGACAAAGGTGAGTCGACCGGGACACTGAGGTTGGGCATCGCAGGCTGACGCTGCAATGGCCATGCCTGGATGCGTCCAGGCGCCGACGGGTGCCCTCGCCAGGGCTCTTCAGCGCGGCGGCAGATCGATGAGGACGATGTCCGAGTTCTGCCGCGAGCGATCGAACACGATGTGCGTCCCGTCGGGCGTGATGTCGAAGGTCCGCACCGCGCCCTGATTGGCGAGCCGCGCGAGCTGGCGCACGGCCCTGGTCTCGAAGTCGACCACCCAGAAGTCCGGGGACGTGATCCGTGGCAAGTAGACCAGGCCGGCGCCGTCGGGGAGGAAGCGATAGCCGCCCGGGCGAACCAGCAACCGCGGCAGGTCGACCGGAGTGCCGTCGGGTCGCACCCCGCGAAGCTTCGACCTGGCCGATGAGCGACCGTCCGGCGTAGACGATGAGGTCGCCGCGTGGCGACCACACCGGATTGACCCACTTGCCGTCGACGATGCGGGCTGGCACGCCGGTTTCGACAGTGATGACGAACAGCGCCGGGCCCTGCTCGTCGCGGCCGCCGGCCACGATCCGCGTGCCGTCGGGCGACCAGTCCACGGCACCCTGGCCGGCGGCGCCCTCGATGGCGAGCGTCGGGGCCACGGTTCGCGCGTTGGTGCCGTCCGCCGACATGATCGAGAGATGCCGCTTCCCGTCCTTCCGGATGACGACGGCGAGTCGGCCGTCCGGCGAGACCGCCGGCGGTTCGGACAGGGCCCCGTCGACGCCCCGCCGTACCTGTGACGGCGTGCCGTTCTCGACCTTCCAGAGGCCGTCGGCCGTTCCCCGGGCGGAGAGGTAATACAACGCGGTCTTGCCGAAGCGCGGGGCCAGCGCCATCCCGGTTGGGTGCCGGCAGTGGGTAGGGTTCGGCGTCGCGTTCCTCGGCGACTCGATCGAGCAGCGGCACGCGCCACAGGCTGGCGCTGGGATTGGCCACCGTGGCGACGATCCGCCGCCCGTCGCGGCTGGTCGAGACCGACGTGTATTGATCGACGCCCGACGGCACTCGGGTCGACACGCCGCTGCCGATGTCGAGCGACCACAGCCACGGCCCCGACCGATCCTCCGCCCGCGCCACGTACAACAGCGTGCGGGCGTCGAGCGGCGCCAGGAAGTTGATGGCGAGATGCTGTGTCGTCACGCGCTCCGGCGATCCGCCGGTCGGGCGAATCCGCCACACGTCCATCTCCGCCTCGTCCTGCGGTTCCGCGCCCCGGCCGAAGTAGATCCATTGGCCGTCGGGCGACCAGACCGGATTCATGTTCTTCAGCGGCCCGGGCCCGAAGATCGCGTGCGCGTCGCCGCCGAAGCGATCGGCGACGTAGATCGGGTCGTCGCCGTTGGACTTGTCGATGTAGACGAGGCTCGTTGCCCGCCGGCGACCACGCCGGCGTGTTGGTGCCGGCCGCCAGGAACGGCCGCGGCACGCCCCCGGTCGCGGGCATCAGCGTCGGCGGCAGACCATCGCCGGGATTGAACCAGAGGTCCTTGCCGTCGGCCGAGAAGCCGAGCTTCCGGACGATGAACCCGCTGGACGTCAACGGCGGCAGATCCGCGGTGAGATTGGAGAACACCCCGGTGCCGACCCGGCTCTGCCAGATGTCGAACTGGCCGCTGCGGTCGGAGAGAAACACGACGAACTCGCCATCGGGCGAGATCTCCGCGCCCTCTTCCGCGCCCTCCCAGTCGGTGAAGCGCGTGAACCGCGCGTCGGCCAGCGGATTCGCGCCGGCGGGCGGGGTTCGCCCGGTCAGCCATGCGGCGGCCATCAGGCCGAGCACGGCCACGCCGGTCTGCCGCGGCCGCGCGCCAGCGCGCGGCGCGCGGCGGCCGATCCGGTCGCCGGCATCGCGCGGGCGTCGGTCGCGGCGACGCCCTCCAGGCAGAACACCAGGTCACGCGCGGTCTGGAAACGCGCGCTGCGGCGACTTCTCGAGGCAGCGCGACGACCACGCGCGCGAGCGCCGGCGGCACGTCGGCCGGTAGGCGGCGGCTCCTCGGTCAGCACCGCCGTCATGGTCGCCGCCGACGTCTCGCGCGCGAAGGCCGGACGGCCCGCGAGCATCTCGTAGAGCACCGCCCCGAGGCTGAACAGGTCGGAACGGGCGTCCACGGTGTCGCCGCAGACCTGCTGGGGCGACATGTAGCCGGCAGTGCCGAGCACGACGCCGGTCTTGGTCTTCGTCGCGCCCCCCACAGGGCCGGGACGGCGCCTCGTCAGGGCGCGTGAGCTTGACGATGCCGAAGTCGAGGATCTTGATCCGCCCGTCGGTCGTGATGAACAGGTTGTCGGGCTTCACATCGCGGTGGACGAGGTGCTTGTCGTGGGCCGCGGCCAGCCCGTCGGCGATCTGGCGGGCGTAGTCGGCGGCCTTGCGCCAGGGCAGCGCCCCCAGCTGCAGCCGGGTGCGGAGCGACTCGCCTTCGAGCAGTTCGGAGACGATGTACGGCGCGCCGCCGTCGCTGCCGACGTCGTAGACGGCGAGGATGTTCGGGTGACTGAGCAGGCTGGCCGCCCGGGCCTCCAGCTCGAAGCGCTGCACCCGGCTCGCGTCCTCGGCGAAGGCCTCCGCGATCACCTTGATCGCGACGTCTCGCCCGAGGCGCGAATCACGGGCGCGGTAGACGTCGCCCATCCCGCCGGCGCCGAGCCATCCGACGATCTCGTACGGACCGACGTGGGTGCCCTTGGCGAGTGGCATGGGGTGAACCGATCTATCGCAGCGTCCTGGCGTGCGTGTCGGTCGACCCGAGCGGTGGCCGCATGTGGAACGTCAGGATCAACGATCCGATGTGGAGGGCGTCGCCATCGCTGAGGGCGACCGGCCCCGTGACCGGCTCGCCACCGCGCAGCGTGCCGTTCTTGCTGTCGAAGTCCTCGAGCACCGCGCCGTCGATTGTGACGAGCAGCCGGGCGTGCCGCCGCGACACCGTGGACTCGTCGAGCGGGATATCGACGTCGGGATCCCGGCCGATGACGTGTTCGCCGAGCGACAGCGGAAAGCGACGGTGACCCCACGCGAGCCAGCACCCGGGATGGGCAGCGGCCGCGCTCGGCGCGTGCGCGGCACGGTGACCGCCTCGCCGCAGAAGGCGTAGCCGAACCCGTGGACCGTCCGAATCCAGGTCGCGACGCGGCCGCGGTCGTCGAGGGCCGCCCGATCTCTCCCACGAGATTCGACAGGTTGGCCTCGGCACGAAGGTATCGGGCCAGAGCCGTGCATGGAGGACCTGCTTGCTCTGCGCCGACGGACGGCTCAGTGCGAGGGTGGCCAACAGGTCGAAGGCCTTCGGCGTGAGGTGCACGTCGCGACCCTCCCGCAGGAGCTGGCGGGTCTCGAGGTCCAGGGTGTAGGGACCGAATTGAATGCTCACGACGCGCTCTTGGCGAAAACCTGAATTCTTCGTGAACGGCTCCTGAGACTTGGCTCGAGTCGATGGCTATCTTACCCCCGTGCCTACGCGCCTTCTGCCGTCCACCGCGGTCGTCGCCGCACTGTGTCTCGGGCTCGGCCCGACCGGCTGCAGCGACCTATCCCCACGGTTGTGGCTGCCGGTGTCGCCGACCGCCCCGTCCGCGCCGGCTGCCGCTGCGACGGCGGAGCGCTGGAGCCTGACGACGACCTACCTCGGCGCCCACGGTGGCGAGGCGTGCCCTGGTCTAGGTAGCCCCCCGGTCGGCGCCGCCACGCAATGGACGCTGACGATCGATCGTGCCGGCGAGCGCCTGGTGCTGTCTCTGGTCAACCACAGCAACCTCAACGATCGGCCTGCGTACTCCGGCACGACCGACGGGGAAGCGTTCACGGTAACGACGGGAGTCGGTGGCGGTGGCCGGGATGACCTGCGGCGACACGCGAGTCGGGTTCCGAGACGAGGCGCGCGTGACCGGGCGCTTCGCCGATGGCGGACGGTCGCTGGAGGCCGACGAGGTCTACAGCACGTGGCTGGCGTCGGGAGCCACGCTGACGTGGCATTCCAAGTGGCACGCGACGCGGCAATGACGGCCGGCCGCGATCCAGCCCGTAGCGGACGGCCAGCTGTCCTTCGAGGAGCCATCATGGACGGCGTCGGCAAGGGCGTTGGTCGTGGTCCTCGCGTCGTGGTCGGCCGCCTGCGACACCCGCTCGACGCAGCGTTCCGCCGTTCCCGACCGCACCGACGGCTACGCCCGCTCCGGCGCCGCCGCGCCAGCGGCGGACAACGATGGAGCCTCACGACGACGCTGACGGCCGTCACCGGCGGGGACGCGTGCGGAGTGACGTTCACTCCTGGACGGACCGTCCCATGGCTCATGACCCTGACCCTGCTCGGCGGAGGGGAGGTGAACGTCATCGTCGCCGACGAGCGGGATCCCACCGATCGCTACGAATACACCGGCGTCATCGACCGTGACACCCTGACCATGGCCGAAGGACGTCATCCCGGCGCGATGCTGTGCAACGGCACACGCGTCGACATCGAGACCGAGTCGCGGGTCGAGGGGACGTTCGCGGACGACGCCCACACGCTCCTTGCGCAGGAGAGGGTCACGGCACGACTGCCGTCGGGCCAGAGGCTGACGTGGTTCTACGAGTGGCGCGCTTCCTGGCAATACGGCGGCTAGCCCGACGACGTGGCGGCGTGGGCCGGCGCGCCGTCGGCCTCGCCCGCATGCTAGTGTGTTAGCCCGCATGCACACCGGCTCCTACGTCAACGGCTCCTGGTATCACCCGGCCTCCACCCACGTCACCCGCAACGTCAATCCCGCCGACACCGCCGACGTGATCGCCGAGTTCCCGCTGGCGACCGCCGCCGACGTCGCGCCTGGCGGTCGACGCGGCCAGCGCGGCGTGGCGCGGCTGGAAGAAGACCCCCGGGCCCGAGCGCGGCCGGGTGCTGTGGCGGGCCGCCGAGATCGCGCGCCGCCGCGCCGACGAGATCGCCCGGGTGCTGACCCGCGAGGAAGGCAAGATCCTGAAGGAAGCCAAGGGCGAGGTGATGAAGGGCATCTCGCTGCTCGAGTACTACGCCGGCGAAGGCTTCCGCATGCACGGCAAGACGCTGCCGTCCGAAGCCCGCGACACCTTCGCCTACACGCTGCGCCAGCCGCTCGGCGTCGTCGGGCTGATCGCGCCGTGGAACTTCCCGTGGGCGATCCCGGTGTGGAAGTCGGCGCCGGCGCTGGTCGCCGGCAACTGCGTGGTGTTCAAGCCGTCGGAGCTGGTGCCGGCGACGGCGACGCTGCTCACCGAGATCTACGAAGAGGCCGGGATGCCGCCGGGCGTCTTCAACATGGTGGTCGGCAAGGGCTCGGTCGTCGGCGAGGCGATGGTCGCGGCGCCCGAACTGCGGGCGATCTCCTTCACCGGGTCGAATCAGGTCGGCCAGCGAGCTGTACGTGAAGGCGGCGCGGCGCGGCGCCAAGGTCACCTGCGAGATGGGCGGCAAGAACGCGGTGATCGTCATGCCCGACGCCGACCTCGACAAGGCGGCGACGGCGATTCACGGCGGCGCCTTCGGCTCCACCGGCCAGCGCTGCACGGCGACCTCGCGGGTGATCGCCCACCCCGACGTCAAGCGCGCGCTGGTCGATCGGCTGGTGGCCTCGGCCGAGAAGATCAAGGTCGGCCCCGGTCTCGACGAGACGATGGAGATGGGGCCGTCGATCGCCGACTCGCAGTGGCAGACCGTGCTCGACTACATCGACGTCGGCCGGAAGGAGGGGGCACGGCTGCTCACCGGCGGCGGCCGGCCCGAGCACCTGGCGCAGGGCTACTTCATCGCCCCGACGATCTTCGACGACGTCGATCCCGGGCATGCGGATCTTCAAGGAAGAGATCTTCGGCCCGGTGCTCGTCGGTGGCCGTGGCCGTCGAGCCTCGAAGAGGCGCTGGCCAAGGCCAACGCCGTCGAGTACGGGCCTGACCACCTCGATCTTCACGCAGGACATCACCGCGGTGATGCGCTTCGTCGAGGACGTCGAGGTCGGCATGGTGCACGTCAACGAGCCGACCGTCGGCGGCGAGGCGCAGCTGCCGTTTGGCGGCACCAAGTCGACCGGCGTCGGCGAGCGCGAGATGGCCGAGGAAGGCCTGCACTTCTTCACCGAGCTGAAGACGGTGTTCATCAACTACTCGGGCAAGGCCGAGCGGTCGCTGACCCGCTAGCCGACACCACGGCCGCGGGCCCATGAACCTCGCACCGGGATCGCGGCTCGGGCCCTACGAGATCGTCGGCCTGCTGGGCGCCGGCGGCATGGGCGAGGTGTATCGCGCCCGCGATCCGCGCCTCGGCCGCGACGTCGCCATCAAGGTGCTGCCGGCGACCTTCGCCACCGACCCCGATCGGCTGCAGCGCTTCGAGCAGGAGGCGCGCGCGACCGCCGCGCTCAACGACTCCAACATCGTCGCCGTCTACGACGTCGGCACCGCCGAGGGCCAGCCCTATGTCGTCACCGAGCTGCTCGACGGCGAGACGCTGCGCGCGGCCCTGGCCGACGGGCCGCTGCCGCTGCGCAAGGCGCTGACCTACGCCCAGCAGATCGCCCGCGGCCTGGCGGCGGCGCACCGCCGCGGCATCGTGCATCGCGACCTGAAGCCCGAGAACCTGTTCGTCACCGCCGACGGGCTGGTGAAGATTCTCGACTTCGGCCTGGCCAAGCTCAGCGAAGCCGCGGGCACGACGCGCAGCGCCATGTCGACCACGGCCGCCGGCCTGGTGCTCGGCACCGTCGGCTACATGTCGCCCGAGCAGGCGCGCGGCGAGCTGGCCGACCATCGCGCCGACATCTTCTCGTTCGGCGCGGTGCTCTACGAGATGCTCGCCGGCCAGCGCGCCTTCCAGGGCAACTCGCCGGCGGAAACGCTGTCGGCGATCCTGAAGGAGCAGCCGCCGGACTTGACGCTGGTCGTGCCGGGCCTGTCGCTCGTCGCTGGCGCGCATCGTCGATCGCTGCCTGGAGAAGTCGCGCGACGACCGGTTCCAGACCGCGGCCGACCTGCGGTTCGCGCTCGAAGCGATCTCCGGCGTCTCGACGCCGGCGATCGCCGCGGCGCCGTCGCGGCGCCTGCCGTGGAAGTGGGCGGCGGGCGTGGCCGTCGTGGCGCTGGCACTCGCCGGCGGGTTCGCGCTCGGCCTGCGCCAGCCGGGCCCGGCGCAGCCGCGCTTCCATCAGCTCACCTTCCGTCGCGGCGCCGTGCAAGGCGCGCGTTTCACCGCCGACGGTCAGACCATCGTCTACGCGGCGGCGTGGGAAGGGCGGCCGACGGAGCTGTTCTCGACCCGGCCCGACGCCCCCGAAGCGCGGCCGCTGCAGATGACCGGCATGGGCCTCTTCGCGATGTCGGCCAAGGGCGAGATGGCCGTGGTGCTCGGACCCGCAGGGATTCGGCCGCGTCGAAGGCACGCTGGCCCGCGCGGCGCTGGCCGGCGGCCCGCCGCGGCAGCTGGCCGAGGCCGTGCTGGCCGCCGACTGGCGGCCCGACGGATCGGAACTGGCGATCGTCCGCAGCGGCAGCGGCAAGGACGTCCTCGAGTATCCGATCGGACGCACGCTCTACGATCCCAGCCCGGGCCACATCACCCATATCCGCGTCTCGCCCAGCGGCGACGCCGTGGCCATCCTGGTGCATCCGGTCTCGGGCGACACCGCCGGCTCGGTGGCGCTGGTCGACCTCGAGGGCCGGGCGACGACGCTGTCGACCGGCTGGAACAGCGTGCTCGGCCTGGCCTGGTCGCCCGATGGCCAGGAGATCTGGTTCACCGGCACGCGCACCGGGGCGGCGCAGGCGCTGCACGCGGTGAGCCGCGCCGGGCAGGAGCGCCAGCTGCTGGCCGCGCCGGCGACCCTCACGCTGCACGACGTCGCGCCCGACGGCCGCGCCCTGGTGTCGCGCGACGCGTGGGGCGCCGGCGTGATGGCCCAGGCGGCCGGCGCTGCCCGCGAACGCGATCTGTCGTGGCTCGACGGATCGATGGCCTGGGATCTGTCGGCCGACGGCATCGACGACCGTGCTCGAGGAGTCGTGGGAGGGCGGCGGCACGGCCCGCTCGATCTACCTGCGCACGCTCGACGGCGCGCCGGCGGTGCGGCTTGGCGACGGCGTGCCGCTGGCGCTGTCGCCCGACAAGCAGTGGGTGCTGTCGACGCCGGTGGCGGCCGATCGGCTGGTGCTGTTGCCGACCGGCGTGGGGCAGCCGCGAACGCTGCCGGCCGGGCCACTCGCGTCGTACTTTCCGGCGGCGCGGTTCCTGCCCGACGGCCGGCGGTTCCTGGTGGCGGCGGCGGAGAAGGACCGGCCCGAACCGCATCTACCTGCAGTCGATCGACGGCGGCGACCCGCAGGCGGTGACCGCCGACGGGGTGTTCGGGCGCCTGGCCGTCCTGCCGGACGGCGAGCACTTCGTCACGCGTGGCACCGACCGGCGGCTGGCGGTCTTCGCGATCGGCGGCGGCGCGCCACGACCGCTGGCCGGCGCCGAGGGCCGGGATGTGCCGATCGTCGTCAGTGCCGACGGCGAGTGGTTGTACGTGCAGGGCGCGCGCAGCCTGCCGGCCGATCGTCGCGCGGGTGAATCTGCGGACCGGGCGGCGGGAGCCGGTGCGCGCGCTGCTGCCGCCCGACCCGGCCGGCACGATGGAGATTCTTCGCACCGTGATGACGCCCGACGCCCGAGCCTACGTCTACACGTTCATCCGGGCGCTGTCGGCGCTGTACCTGGTCGACGGCCTGCGCTGACGGCCCGTTTCGGCGTTTCATCCTGTTACAACGCGTCCGAACGCCCTGTGCTCTAATGGCTCGCCGACGTCGATTTTCCAAAGGCTCAGATGATGCAATTCGCGCATGGTCTGTCGCAGCGGGCTGCTGATGGGTGCCCTGCCGCCGCGGTCTCGGCCTGCTCGCGCGGTGAGGCCCAGCAACCGCAACCGGCTGGTCCGCCGCCGGCGGTGCCGGTGGCCACCGCCGCCGCGGTCCGCAAGGACGTCCCGCTCGAGATGGGCGTCATCGGCACCGTCGAGGCCTACTCGACGGTGACGGTGCGGGCGCAGATCACCGGCGAGCTGACCACGGTGAAGTTCCAGCAGGGCGACGACGTCGAGGCGGGGCAGGAGCTGTTCACGCTCGACCGGCGGCCGCTCGAAGCGGCGCTGCTGCAGGCCGAAGCCAACCTGCAGCGCGACACCGCGCAGGCCGGCAACGCCCGCGCGATTCTCCGAGCGCTACGAGCAGCTGGTCGAGCGCGGCATCCTCGCCCGCGAGCAGCGCGACACCGCCCGGGCCACCGTGGCCGCGCTCGAGGGCACGCTCGCCGCCGACCGCGCCGCCGTCGAGAACGCCAAGGTGCAGCTCCAGTACGCCACCATCCGCGCGCCGATCCAGGGCCGGACCGGCGCCCTGATGGTCACCGCCGGCAACCTGGTGCGGGCCAACGACCAGACGCCGCTGGTCACCATCAACCAGGTGTCGCCGATCTTCGTCTCGTTCGCCTTCCCCGAAGCGTCGCTGTCGGCGCTGCGCCGCTATCTGGACCGCGGATCGCTGCGCGTCGAGGCCCGTCCGACCGGCAGCGACGGGCCGCCGCCGTCGGCCACATCACCTTCGTCGACAACGCCGTCGATCAGACGACCGGGACGATCAAGGTCAAGGGGACCTTCGCCAACGAGAACCGCGCGCTGTGGCCCGGACAGTTCGTCAACGTCGTCGTCCGGCTGGCCACCGAGTCGGCGGCGATTGTCGTGCCGTCGGTCGCCGTCCAGACCGGTCCCGACGGCAGCTATGTCTACGTCGTCACGCCGGACCAGACCGTGGAGCTGCGTGCCGTCACCGTCGCGCGCGTGGCCGGCGCCGAGACGATGATCGCCACCGGGCTCGCCGCCGGCGACACCGTCGTCACCGACGGACACCTGCGGCTGGTGCCGGGCGGCCGAGTGACGCAGCGCGCGGCCGGCGAGGCCAAAGGCGGGATCATGAACATCGCCGAGCTCTTCATCAAGCGGCCGATCACCACCACGCTGCTGATGCTGGGCATCACCGTCTTCGGGGTGATGTCCTACCGCCGCTGCCGGTGAGCGACCTGCCGACGGTCGACTTCCCGACCATCCAGGTGCAGGCCGGCCTGCCCGGGGCCAGCCCCGAGACCATGGCCTCGGCGGTGGCGCTGCCGCTCGAGAAGCAGTTTGCGACCATCGCCGGGCTCGACGCGGTCAACTCGACCAGCACCCAGGGCAACACCAACATCACGCTGCAGTTCGCCTCAGCCGCAACATCGACGCCGCCGCCCAGGACGTGCAGGCGATGATCGCGCGGGCCGCGCGGCAGCTGCCGCCGCAGATGCCGTCGCCGCCGTCGTACCAGAAGGTCAACCCCGGCGACCAGCCGGTGATCTTCCTGACGCTGCGCTCGGCGACGCTTGCCGCTCTCCACCGTCAACGAGTACGCCGAGACCATCGGCCAGCGCATCTCGATGGTCAGCGGCGTCGCGCAGGTGCAGCTCTTCGGCGCCGCCCAGCTACGCGGTGCGCATCGACGTCGACCCGCGCCGGCTGTCGGCCCGCGGCATCGGCATCGACGAGGTCGCGACCGCGATCCAGACCGCCAACGTCAACCTGCCGACCGGGACCATCTACGGGCCCGACCGCGCCTTCACCGTGCTCGCCAACGGGCAGCTGATGCGGGCCGCGGCCTACGCAGCCGGTCGTCATCGCCTACCGCAACGGCAACCCGGTGCGGCTGCACGAAGGTGGCCCGGGTCTACGACGGCATCGAGCAGGACAAGTCGGCGAACTTCTACCAGGGGCCAGCGCAACATCAACCTGGCGATCCTGAAGCAGCCCGGCTCGAACGTCGTCGCCGTGGTCGACGCCATCAAGACGCTGATGCCGACCTTCCGCGAGCAGCTGCCGCCGGTCGGTCCTGCTCGACGTCCGCACCGACCGCTCGGCGTCGATCCGCGAGTCGGTGCACGACGTCAAGCTGACGCTGATGCTGACCTTCGTGCTGGTCGTGGCGGTGATCTTCGGCTTCCTGCGCAACGTCACCGCGACGATCATCGCCAGCGTGACGCTGCCGGTGTCGATGGCCGCGACCTTCGCGGTCATGTACCTGCTCAACTACAGCCTGGACAACCTGTCGCTGATGGCGTTGACGTTGAGCGTCGGCTTCGTCGTCGACAACACCATCGTGATGCTGGAGAACATCGTCCGGCACATGGAGATGGGCAAGTCGCCGCGGGAAGCGTCGTTCGACGGCTCGCGCGAGGTCGCCTTCACCATCGTGGCGATGACCGCGTCGCTGGTCGCGATCTTCATCCCGGTGCTGTTCATGGGCGGCCTGGTCGGCCGGCTGCTCGAGGAGTTCGCGGTCACCATCGCGGTGGCGATCATCGTCTCGGGCTTCGTCTCGATCAGCCTGACGCCGATGCTGTGCAGCCGGTTCCTGAGCCCGCCAGCCACAGCCACGGCTGGCTGTTCAACTTCACCGAGCGGCTCTTCGACGCTCTGGGTGCGGTCCTACGACTGGTCGCTGCGGCTCAGCCTGCAAGTACCGCGCGCTGACGCTGGCCGTGTCGCTGGTGCTGGTCGCCGGCTCGGCCTACCTGTTCCTGATGGTGCCGAAGGGCTTCCTGCCGAGCGAGGATCAGGGCCGCTTCCAGATCAGCGTCGAGGGCATCCAGGGCATCGGCTTCGACGAGATGCTGCGCCACCAGATGGAGGTGGCCGAGATCGTCGCCCAGGACCCCGACATCGTCGGCTTCAGCAACAACATCGGCGGCGGTGGCGGCGGCGGGGGCGGCGGCGGTGCAGCTGAACCAGGGCCGCATGGGCGTCGACCTCAAGCCGCGTCAGCGAGCGGACCCGCTCGGTCGACCAGATCATCGCCGACCTGCGACCGAAGGTCGCCCAGGTGCCGGGCGTGCGCGTGTTCATGGTCAACCAGCCGCCGATCAACCTCGGCGGCCAGCAGGGCGCGCGCAGCGTCTACCAGTTCACGCTGCAGGACACCGACACCGAGGTGCTCTACCGGTCGGCGCCGCTGCTCGAGGCGCGGATGCGGGAGATTCCCGGCATCACCGACGTCAACAGCGATCTGCGCCTCAACAACCCGCAGGTCCAGATCGAGATGGATCGCGATCGCATCTCGGCGCTCGGCCTGAACGTCAACCAGGTCGAGACCGCCCTCTACAACGCCTACGGCACCCGCCAGGTGTCGCAGATCTTCGCCCCCAACAACCAATACCAGGTGATCATGGGCGTCGCCCCGGAGTTCCAGCGCAACCCGGCGGCGCTGTCGATGCTCTACGTGCGCTCGTCGAGCGGCAAGCTGATCCCGTTGAACACGCTGGCCAAGGTGACGATCGGCGCCGGGCCGCTCAGCGTCGGGCACACCGGGCAGCTGCCGTCGGTGACGATCTCGTTCAACCTGGCGCCGGGCTACGCGCTCGGCGACGCCGTCTCGCGGATCCAGGCCGAGGCGGCGGCGGCGCTGCCGGCCACCGTGTCGACCCGGTTCCAGGGCACCGCCCAGGCGTTCCAGGACTCGCTGCGTGGCCTCGGCCTGATCCTCCTGATGGCCATCGTGGTCATCTATCTCGTGCTCGGCATCCTCTACGAGAGCTTCACGCAGCCGCTGGTGATCCTGTCGGGCCTGCCGGCCGCCGGCTTCGGCGCCCTGGCGACGCTCCTGCTGTTCAAGAGCGACCTGAGCCTCTACGCCTTCGTCGGCGTGATCATGCTCGTCGGCCTGGTGAAGAAGAACGGCATCATGATGGTCGACTTCGCCGCGGTGGCCGAGCGTGAGCACGGCAAGACGCCGCTCGAGGCCATCCACGAAGCCTGCCTGGTGCGCTTCCGGCCGATCATGATGACGACGATGTGCGCCCTGGTCGGGACGCTGCCGATCGCCTTTGGATGGGGCGCCGGCGGCGAGTCGCGACGGCCGCTCGGCCTGGCGGTCGTCGGCGGGCTGCTGGTCTCTCAGGTGCTCACGCTCTACATCACGCCCGTCTACTACGTGTACATCGAGAACCTGCGCCTGCGGCTGAGCCGCCGTCGGGCGACGGCGCCAGAACGGGAGAGCGCGGTGTCGCATCCCGTGCCGGCGCTGGCTGACGCGCCGCCGGTCCTGCAGCGTTCGGCCGAGGGCCGCGGCCTCTAGGCGGCCTCAACCCTTACGGCGGCGATCGCTACCGCGACGGCCTGGCGCGACACGTCCAATCGATCGAGGAGTACCTGGCGGGCGCCGGCGCGCCGGTCAGCGCGCGACCAGCCCCTTGAACTCGATGCGGAGCTGCGGCCCCACCTTCAGCATGCCGAGGAACACCGCCGGCGGCTCCAGGCCGAAGGTCGCGAATTCGACCCGGGTGTTGCCCGCGACCTGCACGCCCTTGTCCACCGCGGTCAGCGTGATCGGAAAGGTGACCGGTCGCGTGACCCCGGTGACCGTCAGCGTGCCGGCCGCCTGCGGCTGCCCGGCGGCGATCTCGTACTTCTCGAGGCGATAGACGACCTCGGGGAACTTGTCCGACTTCATCGCCTCGTTCAGATGCTGGGTCATCTCCGCGTCCGGACACTGGAACGCCTTGAGCGGTACGGTGACCGTGGCCGATTGCACGCCCTTGTCGAAGCCCGGCACCGGTGTGCCGGCGGTGGCCGGCGTGACCGCGATCGTGCCCTGGGCGGTGCAGGTCCAGTTCCGCACCGTCGACGAACCCGAGATGCTGAAGTCGACGGTCGAGGTCTGGGCGGCGATGGTCGCCGGCAGCCCCAGCGCCAGCACCGCGCACCCGGCGAGGACGCGGGCCGTCACAGCCCGAATCCCTGGGTGTTCTGCCGCATCATGATCGGCGGCTGCCCCGGCAGCACGAACTGCGGCCCGATCTGGTCGAGGGTCGCGGTGCGGGTCTGGCGCATCACCATCGTGAACTCGTCGAGCAGGATGTCGATCACCTTGTCGACGCCCTCCTGGCCGAACGCGCCGAGGCCCCAGACGTAGGGCCGGCCGATGCCGACGGCGTCGGCACCGAGCGCCAGGGCCTTGAAGATGTCGGCGCCGCGGCGCACGCCGCTGTCGATGAGCACCGGCATGCGGCCCTTCACGCCGGCGACGACCTCGGGCAGACAGTCGATCGACCCGCGCAGGGCGTTCTCGGCCCGGCCGCCGTGGTTGGAGACGAACACCGCGTCGGCGCCATGCTCCACCGCCAGCTCCGCCTCTTCGCGGGTGACGATGCCCTTCAGCACCACCTTCATCTGGGTGGCGTCGCGCAGCCGCTTGATGTAGTCCCAGTCGAACGGCGGACGCGGCCCGGGCGGGCCCGAGACGTCGCGGTGCATCGGCCGCTGGTAGCCCTGCCTTGTGCTGGTGGCAGCTCTGGCACAGCGGGCGGTCGTAGTTGTCTTTGCCCTGCGACCGGCGCGACAGCTCGCGGTTGCTGCCGCCGAGCAGGTCAATCGTCCACACGACCACCGGGCACCCGGCGGCCTTGACCTTGTCGAGCGTCCGCTTGTTGATGTCCCAGTCCTGATTCGCATAGAGCTGGAACCAGTGCGGCTCGCCGCGCGCCTCGGCGATCGCTTCGTAGGACTGCGAGCTCTGGTGCGACTGCATCTGCAGGATGCCGCGGGCCTTGGCCGCCCGCGCCGCGCCGCTCTCGCCCTGCGTGTGGTAGGCCTCGAGCGCCGCCACCGGGCACAGGAACAGGGGCGTGTTCCAGCGCTTGCCGAACAGCGTCACCGCGGTGTCGAGCTTGGGCACGTCGGGTCCGAGCCGGCGCGGGCGCAGCGCGATGCGCTGGAAGCCCTGGCGGTTGGCGAACCGCGTCTCCAGGTCGTCGACGCCCATGTGGATGTAGTTCCAGTGCTGGGGCAGGGTGTTGGCGTAGGCGACGCGCTCGAGGTCCCAGACGTTGATCGCTTCGCCGGCCGTGTCGATCAGCTGCCCTGAGAAATGCACGTCGAGTGCCCCGGGCGGCTGCGCCGGCGCCGGTGCCGTCTGTGCCGCGAACGCGTCAGGGGTGTGCGACGGCTGCAGGGCGAAGGTCTGGCCGCACTCGGCGCAGGTGGCCGTGCCCGCGTGCGAGGCGGCAGTGCGCGCCTGCTGCCACGCCGCCCGCACCTCCTGCTGCCAGGCCGGCGACAACGCGGGGTAGGCCGTGGCAAGCAGCGGGCTGCCGGCGAGCAGCTTGAAGAAATGGCGGCGGCTGGCGTGCTGCAGTCCCGTGCCCATGTCTGCCGTCGGTTTGGCCATGTTGGAGTCCTCGAAGCTCGGGCGGCGAGGGTGCCCGTCCGGTCCAGGAGTCTAGAGTGTTTTTCGATTGTAGGGCAGAGCTTCAGCTCTGCCTCGACGCAGCTCGAAAGAGCCGCCCTACGTGGCGTCCTGGCCTGGACGCGTCGCCCGAGTCGCGCTGTGCGGTGGACGGGCCGGTCGCCCGGCGCCGTCCACCTGATGTCGAACGTCAGAACGCGAAACGCATCCCGAACTGCACCGAGCGCGGGAAGCCGCTGCCGCCGCGCAGGTTGGTCAGGACCAGGAAGGTTGCCGGCGTCCGCTGGTCCGAAGCCGCCACCGTCGGATTGTCGAAGTTGGTGCGGTTGGTCAGGTTGAAGACGTCGATGAAGGCCTCGAGCGTCCGCGACTGGATCCGCCGGCGCCATCCGGCCCGGAGATCGACCTGGAAGTAGTCGGGGCCGTAGGCGCCGTTGCGTCCGCCCTTGTACTCGACGTCTTTCAGCCCGTTGTCGCCGAGGCCGCTGTAAGTGCCGGCGGGCACCGGGTCGTCGAGCTGGCCGTTCTGATCGACGTCGACGTTGCTGTTGTAGATGGTGTACGGCGAGCCGGTCATGTACCGTGCCGTCGTCGCCAGGGTCATGCCGCCGGTCTTGGGCACCTCGAAGCGGCCGGCGACCGACAGGATGTGACGACGATCGACCAGCGTCGGCCCTTCGCGGGCGTCGAGCCGCAGATCGGTCAGGAACTGGTCGGTGTTGCGGTCGGCCTGATCGGTGGCCGTGCCGTTCGCTTTCGACAGCGAGTAGGAGATGCGCCCGGACCACCGGTTGGCATACCGCTTCTCGAGCTGCAGGTTGAGCGCGTCGTAGGTCGACTCGCCGGTGTTCTCGAACACCCACACCTGCTGCTTGTAGTTGACGGCATCGGCGCCGAAGATGCCGTAGGCGTCGACGCGGGTGATGGCGCCGGTGCGCGTGGTGTCGGCCCGCACCATCGGCAGCAGGTTGCGCGACAGGAACATGTCGCGGTTCATGATCCGCACGTAGTCGGCGTGCACGGCCAGCGACGAGGCCAGCTCGCGGACATAACCGACGGTCATCTGGTGGGCGTAGGGCTGGCGCCGATCCGGCGTGTCGTAGATCACGACGCCGGTGTTGCGGAGCGTCCGACCCGGGCGGATAGAGCTGGTCGAGCAGCGCGCGGTTCACGACCGGGCCGTTGACCAGGAACGGATCGGTCGGGAACTGCCCGCGGCTCGGGCCAGGGTCGGCGTTGTCGTTGGGGAACATCGCGACGATCGAGGGCGTGACCTTCGGGAACTCGATCGTGTCGTCGAGGGCGCCGAGCAGCGTGCGGTTGTAGAAGATGCCGTAGCCGGCACGGACCAGCGACTTGCCGCCGTCGTCGAGCTGGCGGGTGAAGCCGATGCGCGGCGAGAAGTTGTTCTTGTCGACCGTGGTCTTCTGGCCGGGCGCGAAGAGCGGATTGTCGCCAGGTTCGATGTCGCGGAACAGCTCCAGGTCGTAGCGCAGCCCGAGGCTCAGCGTGGTCTTGTCGCCCATCTGCCACTTGTCCTGCGCGATACAGCTCGATGGTGTGGTTGGTCATCGTCTCGTCGTAGGCGCCGGGGATGCGGATGGTGAGGCGCTCGGGTAGGTGCGGGGATTGGCGGCGTCGAACGGCAGGTCGGTGTTGAAGCGGAAGGTGCCGTTCTGGTTGATCTGCGAGACGCGCCGCAGCTCGGTCCAGTTGTAGCGCGCGCCGGTCTTGAAGTTGTGGTCGCCCCTCTTCCCGGGCACGAACCACGAGAGGCTGTCCTCGACCTGGTAGTTCTGGTCCCACGGCCCCTGGGATTCGGTGCTGGCGCCGGTGAGGAAGCTGATGTTGTCGAGCTGCGGCGCGCACAGCGCCTGATTGCCCGAGTCCTCCTCGCCGAACGTGAACCCCTCCCAGCTGTCGCCGCCGCCCTGGGCGCGCGGGCAGTCGTTGCCGTGCCACCAGTGCTCCCAGGTCTTGGCGAAGCGGAAGGTGTTGACCTTGGTGCCGCCCAGCACGCTGGTGAACGTGAAGACGGCCGTCTGGTCGAGGTCGGTCTCGTCCTGGAACGTGTCGAGCGTCGAGCGATTGACGACGATCGGATACTGCGGCGCCAGCTCGCGCAGCCACCGCACCGCCCAGGTGTGATTGGAGCTGATCTGGTGGTCGAAGCGGATCATCGTGTTCCAGTCGTTGCGGTCCTCGACGATCGAGAAGTCGAGCGAGGGCCGGGTCGGGAACACCCGGGTGCGGTTCGGCTTGTCGACCTGGCGTTCGAGGCTGACGAAGAAGTGGGCCTTGTTCTTGACGATCGGCCCGCCCAGCACGAAGCCCCACTCGCGCTTCTCGACCTCGGCCTTCGGCAGCCCGCCCTGCTTGGCGAAGTAGTCCTTTTCGGTCAGGGTGTTGCTCGCCACGTAGCCGAACACCACGCCCGAGAACTTGTTGGTGCCGCTCTTGGTGACCGCGTTGACGATCGCGCCGCCGGCCCGTCCGTACTCGGCCTCGTACATGCTGGTGATGACCTCGAACTCCTGAATCGCCTCGAGCGGCGTGCGCACCTGGGCGCCCGAGCTGGTGCCCAGCGCGTCGTCGCCGTTGTAGCCGCCGTCGACCGAGACGTTGTTGTTCTGCGTTCGACTGCCCGTTGGCGACGATGGTGTCGTTGCCCATCTGCGTGGACGGCGAGAACTGCACGCCGGGCAGCAGGGCCACGGTGGCGAAGTAGTTGCGGTTCATCGCCGGCAGTTCGGCCAGCTCGCCGGTGCCGATGTTGCCGCCGACGTCGGTGGCGGTGAGGTCGATGAGCGGGCTGGCGCCGGTGACGGTCACCGATTCGGCGAGCGAGCCAATGGCCATGGTGAGGTTCATGGTCATCGTGGTGCCGACGGCGAGCACCAGGCCGGTCCGCTCGAAGGTGCGGAACCCTTCGAGCGTGGCGACGATGCGGTAGCGGCCCGGCACCATGGAGGCGAGATGGTAGACGCCCTCGGCGCTGGTCGTGGCCTCGCGGAACTGCCCACTGTCTTCGTTGGTGACGACGATGGCGACGCCGGGAAGGGCGGCCCCCTGTTCATCGAGGGCGCGGCCAGTGATCTCCGACGTGCCCTGTTGGGCGAACGCCGGCACCGCTGCGCCGGAAATCACGACTGCCAGACCCACGCCTAAGAGAACACTGCGCATGACCAACCTCCTTCGAGGGGACCGCACACGGCACGAGACGACGACGCGACGCTTTGTTCCTGCGGAGCGGAGCCTAGCACATGCGCCGGGAGTCCGGACGGGCCATCGGCCTCGCCGGCAGCGCGGCGGGCAAGCGGGTGAGGACGGTGGCCGAGCGGTTCAGCCGCGCCCGGTCGCGACGATTCCAAGGGGGGCAGCCCACACGCAGCCGAGCGCCACCGCCACCCAGAACGCACCGAAGACGACGATGAGCAGCCACGAGCCCGCCCCGGGCGACGGCCGCGCGGGCTGTTCGCCGGCGGAAAGCGGTTCGCGGCCCGTCGGGGCCTCGTCGTCGAGGGCCTCGAGGCGGGCCTCCCAGTGCGCCAGCCGTCGCGTGCCGGCGCGGACCGCCACCGCCCACGCCACACTCAGGCCGATGCCCAGCGCCGCCACCGCGGCGATGGCCGCCGCCGTGACCGCATGGGCCGAGACGACGGCGACCACGGCGATGACCAGGGCGACGTTCAGCGCCGCCATCAGACCGTTCCGCCACCAATACGCGGTCAACTCGCTGTTTCGCGCCTCGCCGATCGCCCGGTGCCGCGCCGCCCACCGGTGGGTGGCCAATGGCAGGTGCCCCTGCTCGAGCGCGCGCACTTCGGCGAGGCAGGCTTCGAACGCGGCGCGGGCGTCGTCGTGCGCCGCCATCGCGCCGTCGCGAGTCCGCGGCGCGGCTGGCGGCGGTGGCGGCGATCCGACGCCGCTGGCACTGCGGTCAGTGGGGCGTATCACGGCGGGGAAGACCATAGCGTCTCCAGCTCGAGGCGTCTGCTCACCATCGGAAGTGCCGCACGATGGTGGACAGAGTCCCTTCGCCGAAGACACCGCAGCCAGTGGTCTGACTGGAGCCAGCCCCGGGCACGCGGCAGACGGGGGAGCGTCGCCACATCGTGGCCGCAGGCTAGCACAGGGTGCTAAGGATCCTCGACATCCTCGGGCGGCGCACCGCCAGAGCCCTTGTCCGACTCCGGCCGGACGAGTCTGCCGCCCGGCTTTTGGTGCCCGGGCTGAAGCGGGCTTCCCATCCTGGCCCGCCGCCTTCTCCCTTTCGCCCGCGTGTCGCTCGCGCTTCACATTGGCGAGGAACTGGCGGGCGCCCGTGGCCAGCAGGGCGCCGTCAGTGGCCAGCGTCATCATGCGCATGCCGGCGGCCTGCCAGCGCGGCACGTCCTCGGGCGTGCGCACCGGCAGCGTGTAGATCAGCTGCCGCTCGCGGCAGGCGGCGAAGATGGCGTCCACGGCGCCCACCACCTCGGGATGCTGCAGCTGCCCGGGCACGCCGAGGCTGAACGACAGGTCGCCCGTGCCGACCAGGCAGCCGTCGACGCCAGGTACCGAGAGGATGTCGCTTCGCCGTTCGAGCCCGGCCCGCGTCTCGATCTGCACGAACAGCAGGACGTCGCGATTACGCGCCGCGGCGAACGCGGCGATGTCGGGCACGGTGGCGAAGTCGTTGTGGCCGCCGAAGGTGGTCAGGCCGCGTTCGCCCGCCGGCTGGAACCGCGCGTAGCGCACCAGGTCGTGGCACTGCTGCGGGTCCTCCACGCGCGGCAGGATGATGCCTTCGGCGCCGGCGTCGAGCGCGCGGGTCACCAGGTGGTATTGCGCCTCGGCCACGCGCACGAGCGGCGCCACGCCACAGGCGCGCGCCACCTGGATGGTCTCGCGGGCGCGGGCCAGGTCGAGCGACCCGTGCTCCATGTCGAGGACCAGGAAATCGAAGCCGAGGCCGGCGAAGAACTGCGCGACGTCGCCGCCGGCCAGGAACAGCAGGAACGTGCCGACGCACACCTCCCCGCGCTGGAGGCGCTCTTTGAGCGGCGCGCGCGTCATCGATCCCATACCTGCTGGAACACGCGCCGCCAGTTGTTGCCGAGGATCTTGCCAACCGTGGCCTGGTCGTGTCCGCGGGCCAGCATCGCCTCGGCCACGGTGGGGAAGTCGGCGTGGTGCATGAAGCCGGCGATGTTGTGGGTCTCGTAGGTCATGCCCTGGCTCACCTCCGGGTAGAGCCGGCCGGTGACCGCGCGCCACCAGACGCCGTCGGTCGGGTCGAGGAAAATGTCGGTACCGATGCCGACGTGATCGGGTCCGACGACCGCCAGCGCGTGGTCCATCTGGCGGAAGAAGTCGTCGAGCCCGGGATGGCGGCCGTTGGCGGTGTCACCGACGAACGCCGAGAACGTCGCCAGCCCGACGACGCCGCCCGTGGCGGCGCACGCTCGCATTTGCTCGTCGGTGATGTTGCGGGGATTGTCGTGCAGCGCCCGCGGATTGGAGTGCGAGAAGATCACCGGATCGGCCGACAGCTCGATGGCCTCCAGGCTGGCGCGCCGCCCGACGTGGCTCAGGTCCACCAGCACGCCGCTGCGGTTCATCTCCTGCACGACCTGCCGGCCCAGGCTGGTGAGCGGCCCATCCGACGGCTCGAGCACACCGGGGGCCAGCGCATTGCCTTCGTTGTAGGTCAGCTGGATGATTCGTACGCCGAGGCGGTGGAAGACGCGCACCAGGTGCGGGTTACGGCCGAGCGGCGTGCCGCCCTGGAACCCGAGCACGATGCCCAGTTTGCTCTCGCGCTTGGCGCGCACCAAATCGGCCTCGCGCTCCACCAGCAGCGTCCGATCGGGCAGCTGCTCGATGAGCCAGTAGAACTGGGTCAGTTTGGTGATCGCGGTCAGCGTCTCGTCGCTGTGGCTGGACACCGTCCAATTGCAGCCGCTGATGCCGGCCGCCAGCAGCGCGTCCACGACACGACCCGAAGGCGTGGCCGCGAGCAGGCCATCGAACACGAGCGCCTGGCGATAGACGTCGGGACCCGCAATGGGCGTGGGTGGGTGAGGGTCGCGGACCTGCATCACGTTCCGGGCGAAGCGAGTGTGTCGAACCAGCCAAGGCGCTGTCAATTTGGCTGTCACTTGCGCTAGCCTCCACGGCCACGGCATGGCCACTCCGTCCACTCTCGCGCCCGCCGACCCGGTGAGCGCCGCGCCCCCCGGCGACGGCACCCCGAGCGCACCGGCCCGCTATCGATGGCTCATCTGCCTGCTGCTGTTCCTGATCACCGTCAACAACTACATGGACCGGCAGATGCTGTCGATCGCAGCGCCGATCCTGGCGGCCGAGTACGGCTTCAGCAACGCCGACATCGCGTGGATGGCCAATGCCTTTCTGGTGGCCTACACCGTGGGGCAGCTCCTCGCCGGGCCGTTCGTGGATCGCGTCGGCGCTCGGCGCGGCCTGACCGTGGCGGTGCTCATCTGGAGCGTGGTCACCGGCCTGACCGCGCTCGGCCGCTCCGTCTTCCAGTTCAGCGTGCTGCGCTTCGTGCTCGGCGTGGCCGAATCGGTGAACTTCCCGGGTGGCACCAAGGTGTGCGCCGAGTGGTTCCCACCCAAGGAACGCGCCACGGCGGTCGGCCTCTTCCAGAGCGGCTCGGCGGTGGGCGCGATGATCACGCCGGTCGTGGCGGCGTTCCTGATCACGCGGTTCGGGTGGCAGGTAGCGTTCTTGATCGTGGCGATTCCCGGCCTGCTGTGGCTGCCGCTGTGGTTGCGCTACTACCGGCCGGTGGAGACCAATCCGCGGCTGAGCGAGGCGGAACGGACCCACATCCTCTCGTTCCGGGGCGAACAGGCGACGCTGGCACCCAGCCAGCAGGTGCCGTGGTCGTTCTTCCTGAAGCAGCGCCTCGTGCTCGCCGTGGCGTTGGCGCGATTCATGGAGGAGCCGGCCGGCTGGTTCTACTTCACGTGGCTGCCGATCTATCTCCGGAACCACCGCGACGTGTCGCTGATCAACATCGGGTTGCTGCTCATCATCCCGTTCCTGACTTTCGATCTCGGCAAAGTGGGCGGCGGCTGGGTGTCGTCGCGGCTGATGAAGCGCGGCTGGAGGCTCGACCCGGCGCGAAAGATCGTGATGCTGGTGAGCGCGCTGTGCCTGGTGGCCAGCCTGCCGGCGATCCTGGCGCCGACGCCGCTCGGCTTCGTGCTGCTCATCAGCCTGGCCACGCTCGGCCACGGCGCCTGGGCGACGACCACACAAACCATCCCGGGCGACATCGTGCCGCCGCGGTTCGTCGGTACCGTTTACGGCATCACCGCGTTCGGCGGCGGCCTCGGCGCCATCCTGTTCATGTGGGCGACCGGCGCACTGGTCGACGCCTACGGATCGTTCACCATCCCGTTCGTGCTGGCCGGGATCCTGCCGCTCATCGGCTACGGGCTATTCGTCCTGCTGGCGCGCGAGATCACGCCGATCCGCTTCGAATCGACCAGAAGGCAGCTCTGAAGAGCCGCCCTACGAACCGCGCCGCGCGATCGGCCGCCATGAACGCCCTCACTCCTTGGCCGCTGCCAGGCCTGTTTCCTGGGACGTGGGACGTCCGAACAGCCCGCCGAAGAAGTCGCCCTCGTTCCAGGCGGGCCGGGCCGTCTCCTGCGCCACGAGCCAGCCGGTCAGGAAGTTGAGCCGCGCATGCGCCGCGCCGGCCTCGAAGTCGAACGGCTGCGACATGTCGTCGTTGGGCTTGTGGTAGACGTCGCGGCGGTAAGCCGGCGTTGATCGCCGCGCCGTCACGCGCCGGATCCCCGGTCTGGAAGCCGCTCTTGATGAAGAGGGACGGGACGCCCTGGCGCACGAAGCTGAAGTGGTCGCTGCGGATGAACAGGACCTGCTCGGGAATCGGATCGGTCCCGATGGCCAACCCCAGGTGCTGGGCGGCGCGGGTCACCGGCGCCGCGAGCGTCGAATGCTGGGCGCCGTACGGCACGATGTCGAGCAGCGGGTGGAACAGGAACGGCATGTCGAGCGTGAGATCGGCCACGATCCCGTCCTTGGCCACCGTCGGATGCCGCGCGAAGTAGTCGGAGCCGAGCAGCCCGCGCTCCTCGGCGGTGACGAACAGGAACAGAATCGAGCGCCGGGGCCGCGTCGGCAGCGCCGCATAGGCGCGCGCGACATCGAGCACGATGGCGACGCCCGAGGCGTTGTCGTGCGCGCCGTTGTAGATCGCGTCGCCGTTCATCGCCACGCCGCGGCCGAAGTGATCGACGTGGGCGATGTAGACGACGTGCTCGTTCTCGAGCGCCGGATCGCTCCCCGGCAGACGCGCGACCAGGTTGGCGCTCTCGACGTCCTGGTGGGTCGAGCGCGTCGCCAGCGACACGCGGGTCGCCAGGTCGAACGCCTGCGGGGTGCTCTTGGCGGCGGCCGCGAAGACCTCGGCGGCGGGCTTGGCCGCGCCGGCAAAGAGCGCCGCCACGCCCGAATGGTTGAGGGACGCCGAGCCGCGCAGCGCCGGATCCCCGCGGTTGGGGTTGCCCTGCGCGTCCACCCAGGCGTAGCTCCCTTGCTTGCCGGTGGCGACGCTCACATCCCAGCGGAAGCGCGGGTCGTCCGGCGACGTGAAGCTGAGGGTGCCGATGGCGCCGCGCTTGATTGCCTCGGCCTCCTTCACCGCACCCGATGAGTAATAGGCGCGCTCGTTGCTCGGCAGCATCGCCGGCGCACCGCTCAGGTACGCCACGACTTTGCCGGTCACGTCCATGCCGGTCCCATAGTCGTCGTAGCCGAGCGTCGGGGCGCTGACGCCGTAGCCGACGAACGCGACCGGCGCGTCGTCGATGCTGACCTGCTCGCGCAGGGGATCGGCCCCGAGCAGGTAGTCTTTGCCGTAGGCCAGGGTCTTGGTGCCGGCCGCCGAACGCACCTTCATGGAGCTTCCGCTCTCGACGACCACGCTGTTGCGCAGCGGCACCCGCTGCCGGAAGCCGCCACCCTCGCCGGCCGGCGCGAGTCCGAAGCCCGTGACCGTCTTTTCGACGTACTGCAACGCCGCCTCGTATCCGGCGGTGCCGAGGCCGCGGCCCTCGAGCCCGTCGTCGGCCAGCACGCTCATGTGCTGCTTGATCTGGCTGCCCTGGAATCCCTTGAGCGCGGCGGCGATGTCGGGACCGTCGAGTGAGGCCGCTGCCGGAGGAGTCGAAGGCGGGGAGCCTCCGCACCCGCTGACGAGCGCGACCAAGGCGACGCCCGCAACCATTCGACGCGTGCTGTGCCGACCCGTGCGCTGATGCTGTGCCCACATGGCAGGTAGGATACCAGCGGAAGGTCGGGGCTCAACCTCAGGTGGGTCACCGATTTCGCGCCAGGGCCGCTGCCAGCTTCTTGAGTTGCGGGTTGGTGTCGGTGCCAGCTGCTCTCGGCGGCCTTGAAGCGGTAAGTGCGCTCGTTGGACCTGATGGTCAGGACGTCGTCACTGAGCTCGTGCAGGAACTCGCCAGACCGAAACGAGAAGACGTCGGCCGCTTGTCGTTCGCCGTCGTCCGGCACGAACGCCACCGCGTTCCGCGACACCACCAAGCGTCCTCGACAGCTTCCCATCACATGCTGGTGCAGAACGCGCAGCGACACGGGCTTGACGACCGTCGGCGGGGTCGGAACGGTTGCGGGAGGCGACGCGCCGAGTTTCTCCGGCTCGCGGGTGCGCGCGGCAACTGACGTCGGTTGTGGCGGTGCCGACCACGTCAGCAGCGGCCCCGACCAGAAGCATCAGCAGCACCCCGGCCGCCGCCGCCATGAGATAGACGGCCGGCAGCCGGCGGTCACGACGGCGGTGTGGCGCAGTAAACGCGGCCGCGTCGGTGCGTGGTGGCGCGGCAACGTCAGATTGGTCCGCCACGCTGATCGAGAGCCCGTCCTGCAACAAGAGCGCTGCGCGGTCGGATGACAGCGGTTTGGAGAACACGTAGCCTTGTCCGTATTCGGCTCGTAACGATCGGATCGCTGCCAGCTGCGCCTGGTTCTCGATGCCCTCGGCGACGACTCGCAGCCCGAGCTGGCGCGCCATGACCAACACCGCCGCGACAATTTCGTACAGGTCGGGTCTGGCCTCGATCCCTCGGACGAAGGACCGATCCATCTTGAGCGCGTCGATCGGGAGCTGCCCGAGGTTGGCAAGCGACGAGTGTCCGGTGCCGAAGTCGTCGATGCTGACGCGCACGCCGAGGGTGCGCAGTTCCATCAGCACGCTCCTGACGCCGAGGGGATCGTCCATCGCCAGGCTCTCGGTCACCTCCAGCACGAGCCGGTCTGGCTGGAGCGCCGACTCACGCAGCGCCACCGCGACGTCGTCGATCAGCCCGGCGTCGGCAAACTGCGCGCGTGAGACGTTGACCGCCATCCAGAGCTGAGCTGCCACAGGCAGGTCGCCCTGCCAGCGCGTGAGCTGGGTGCAGGCCTGCCGCAGCACCCACCGGCCGAGCGGAACGATGAAGCCGCTTCGCTCGGCGAGTGGCACGAAGTCGAGGGGAGCGATCACGCCGAGGACCGGATGGTGCCAGCGCAGCAATGCTTCGAACCCGACGATCTGATTCGATGCGATCGCGATGATCGGCTGGTAGGCAAGTGCGAACTCGCCGCGGTCGAGGGCTCCAGCGAACTCGGCCTCGAGTTGGAGCTCGGTGAGAGACGACTGCAGCGCCGCGGTGTCGAAGACTTCGTAGCGCGCCCCTCCCAGGAGGGTGGCGCGATGCAGGGCCGTCTCGGCGTCACGGAGGACGTCATCGGCGTTCGAGTAGCCGGTCGCGCTCACGGCGATGCCGAGGCTGGCGGACAGTATCACCTGGCCATCCCGACCTGGAAACGGCGCGCGCAGCTCTCCCAGGAGCCGATCGGCGGCAACGATGGCGTGCCCGACATCTTTCAGGCCGGACAACAGGATGCCAAACCGGTCTCCCTCGAGCCGCGCGACCAGATCGTCGTGGCGCATGGTGCGCGGGCTCTCATTACTGCGGACGCAGGTTTCCAGGCGCCGTGCCGCCGCCGTCAGCAGCGGATCGGCGATGATCGCAGCCGGGGCCGCGGCGCTGTCGACGGCGCGACCAAGATCGACGAGCAGGACGGCGAAGTGAAACCCCTCGTAGCGGGCGGCGCGTCCGATGGCGCGGGTGACGTGCTCGATGAACAACCAGCGATTCGGCAGGCCGCTCTGCGGATCGGCGACCGTCGTCGCGGTGATGTCGGCGTGGCAGCCGGTGACGCGCTCCACGCGACTGTCGGCCCGCCGTTGAACGCCACCGCGGCACGACATCCACCGGTAGGTCCCATCCTTGTGCAGGATTCGATAACGGATGTCGAACTCGCCGGTGCCGGCGGCGAGCTGCGCATCGAGAGCGTCTGTCAGCAAGGCGACGTCGTCAGGATGGACCCGGGCGAGCCAGGCTTCGCGCGTGTTGCCCAGTTCGTGCTCGTCACATCCCAGCAGCGCAAACCAGCGGGGCGAGAAGTGCATCCGGTTGGTAGCCGGATCCCAGTCCCATAGTTCCGCGCCGGCGGCAACCTCGCTCGATCGGCTTGGTGTCATAGATGAAGGAGGGACCGCTCGGACTCCCGTCTTGGCCTCTCGCGCTGCAGACCCGTCTCTGTGTTTTTCGGCCGGATCCACGGCAGAGATTAGGACGCCGGTTGCCGGGCATCGCGCTCAACACTGCTGCCGGTGCTGCCGGTACAAGCTGACGCAGCCGCGCGCTGCACGGCGCGGCATGGATCGACGCACGCTCCGCCGTCCGGCGGCCACGTCGAAGGTTTTCGGTCGGGAGCCGGAAGGCCCGACGCCTCCCCGGACGCGTTACGTCGGCCTGATATCGTCGGTCGTTGCCCTGGAGGAATCATGACCAATGGATTCAGACGAATTGCTGACGTAACCGGGGCCGTGATTGGCTCTCCATGGGCCTTCACTGCGAATCTCGTGTTGACGACCGTGTGGCTCCTGCTCGGTCCTGTCTTTCAGTTCTCGGACACGTGGCAGTTGACGATGAACACGGCAGCGTCTCAAGTGACGTTTCTCGTGGCGTTCCTGCTGCAGAACACGCAGAACCGCGACACGCGAGCGCTGCAATTGAAGCTCGATGAGCTGATCAGAAGCACTGCCGGAGCGCGGCCGCAGCTCATTCAACTCGAGGAGCTCGACGACGACCAACTCGAAGCTCTGAAGCGTGAGTTCGAGCGGCTGCACGACCGTCGGAGTCGTACGAAAGGGTAGCGACACTCTCGGGCGACGCAGGAGGCGTGGCGGCTCGACTACAATCGGCAGCGCCCACGCGGCTCGCCGGGGCGGCTGACGCCCGGCGAGTTGGCCGCCGGGGCCAGCGCCTGTCATGAAGCTCGCCGCCGTCGGTGAATGCACGCGCGATGTCTACGTCGATCGTCGCGTGGCGACGGTCGGAGGCATCTCCTTGAACTTCGCCGTGCAGGCGCGGCACAGCCTCGGGCGCGGTGGGCGAGGTCGCGCTGGTCAGTTGCACCGGCACCGATGCGGCCGGCGACGCCGTGCGGGAGGCGCTGCGCCGCGCCGGCGTCGACTGCTCACACGTGCACACGCGGCCGGGGCCCACGGCGACACAGCACATCCGACCTGGGGCCCGGCGGGGAACGGCACTTTCCCGAGGGCGGCTATGACCCCGGGGTGCTCACCGACTTCCGCCTGGGCGAGGACGACCTGGCGTTCATCACGACCTGCGACGTCGTGATGGCGCCGTACTTCCGCCAGGTCGAACACCTCTTTCATCCCGCGATCGAGGCGGCACGCCCGGGCGCGTGCCGCGTCGCCGACCTTCTCGATGGCGCGGATCTCGGCCCGGACCTCGTCAGGTATCGACGACCTCCTCGGTCGCCTCGATCTCGCCTTCATCAGCGGCGACGAGACGACGGTGTCGCTCCTCGTTCCGCGATCCCATCGCGGGGGGCCCGATCATCGTCGTCACCCACGGCGCCGCCGGCAGCAGCGCGCTGGTCGGCGGCCGCCGTGTCTCCGTGCCGGCCGTGCCGGTGCCCGCCGAGGAGCGCGTGGACACGACGGGATGCGGGGACGCCTTCCAGGCGGCCTTCACCGTCGCGTACGTCACGAAGGGCGACGCCATCGTCGCGTTGCAGGCGGGAAGCCGGGCCGCCGCGGAAGTCATTCGTCACGTCGGCGCGACCGCGACCGGGCTGCCATCGATGAGCCGGTTTCGCGACATCTTCCCGCGCGGGACGCCGCTCATCGGCATGATCGCGTTGCCGCCGCTGCCGGGCTATCCCTCCTTCACCACGACCGAGGCCCTCGTCGACGCGGCCCTGGCCGATCTCGAGGCGCTCGAGTCAGGAGGCGTCGACGGCGTGCTGGTCGAGAACGACTTCGACCAGCCCCACACCCTGGTCGGCGGCGCCGAGGTCATCGCCGCGATGACGCGGGTGACCCGCCAGGTCGTGGAGCGTGCCCGCGTCCCGGTCGGAGTCGAGGTCCTGCTGAACGACTGGCGCGGCTCGCTCGCGGTGGCCGCTGCCACCGGTGCCAGCTTCGTCCGGCTCGACTTCTTCGTCGACCGCGTGCAGTCGAAACTGGGCGTCATCGAGCCGGAGCCCGCGGCCATCATCGCCTACCGCGACCGGATTCGCGCCGGCCACGTCCGCATCTTCGCCGACCTGCAAGTGAAGTACAGCACGCCGGTCGGCGGACCGAAGCCGATCGAGCAGTCGGCCCGCGAGGCCGCGGCGGCTGGCGCCGACGCCGTGATCGTCACGAGCCACGAGACCGGGATCGGCCCACGTCCCGACGATCTCCGGGCGGCGCGCTCCGGTGGTGTCCCCGTGCTCATCGGCAGCGGACTGAGTCCGGCCAATGCCCGCGAGTTGGCGCCCCTCGCCGACGGCTACATCGTCGGCACGTCGCTCCGGAGCGGGCGCGAGTCGAGCGACCGCGTGGTGAGCCTCCCAGGTGCATGCGCTCCTTCAGGCGATCCGCACCTCATGACCGGCCCGCCGCCGCTCAAGCGCAACCTCGGGGTCGCGGCGGTGGCCGCCCTGGTCGTCGGGAACATGCTCGGGTCGGGGATCTTCTTCACGCCGGGCGACCTCGCCGCCGTCGCCCAGCATACGTGGCAGGTCTATTTCATCTGGGCGCTGTGCGGGCTGATCACGTTGTGCGGGGCGTTGACGCTGGCGGAGCTGTGCACCCGGCTGCCGCAGGCCGGCGCCACCTACCACATCATCGCCGAGGCGTTCGGCCCCTTGTGGGGCTTCATGCTGGTGTGGCTCGAGCTGTGGGTGACCGGGCCGGGGGCGATTGCGTCGGTTGCGGCGGCGCTGGGCGAAGTCCTGCATCGCACGGTCGACGTGTTTCCGGGCGTGTCGCCGGTTGGCTGGGGAGCCGCGGCCATCGTCTTCTTCGCCGCGATCAACCTGGCGGGCGTGCAGTGGGGAGGTCGGACGCAGATCCTCTTCACGACCGTGAAGTTGCTGGGCATTGCGGGGCTGGTCGGCGGCGGCCTGTTCCTCGCCGCACCCGCCGCCGGCCCGGCGTTGCCGGCGGACACGTCGGTCGAGAGCGGCCTGCTGGCGTTGATCCGCGTCACCGGACTCGGGATCGCGGCGGTGCTGTTCACCTACGACGGCTGGATTGACGTGACCAATGTCGCCGGTGAAGTGAGGAGGCCGGGGCGCGATCTGCCGCTCGGCCTGGGCCTCGGCGTCGCGGCCCTGACCGTGCTCTATCTCGTGGTCAACGTCGCCTATCTGCGGGTCGTCCCGCTGACCGAGATGCGGGCGGCGCCGGCGGCGATGGCCACCACGGTGGCCACGGCGTCGTTCGGCGAGCGCGGGGGTGCACTGCTGAACGCCCTGATGACGATTTCGATCTCCGGCGCCTTGGGTGGGCTGGTGATGACGCAGCCGCGCCTGTTCTACACGATGGCGGCGCAGCATGCCGAAGGGGCGCAAGGAATTTTGGGCCGCTTTTTCTCGATGCTCGCCCGCGTCTCGCCCCGGACGGCGGTACCCACCGGCTCGATTCTGTTCACGACCGCGGCCTCGCTCACGGCCTTGACGTTCTTCGGGTCGTTCTCCCGGCTCGTGAACTTCTCGACCGTGCCGCTGCAGGTGGCGGTCATCTTCATGGTGGGCGCGGTCTTCCGTCTCCGCAAGCGCTATCCGGACTCGTCCGGGTACCGCACGCCCGGGTATCCGCTGACGCCGCTCGTTTTCATGGTGGTCATGACCGGGTTCGTCGTGAGCGCGACCGTGTTTCGACCGGTTGAACCGCTGATCGGCATGGCGCTCGGGGCAACCGGCGGGATCGTCTACTGGAGGTTGCTGAAGACCCGCGGGCGCTAGCGGGCGAGCAGCGCCCGCATCCGATCCTTCTGGGCCTTCTCGCCATCGAGCGTGTGGTAGCAGGCGCCTTCCGCCAGCGACTTGCCGTCGTAGATGACGGCGGACTTCGAGGCGCCCCGCCGAAGCAAGCGGTCTGCCGCTTCGTAGTGGCACCTCTCGACCGCCACTGACAGAGGCGTGACCGAGACGCCTGGCGGCAGCATCAGGTCCTTGAGTACGGCGCGGGCGACCGGGACGTCCACCCGTGCCCCCGCGGCTAGCAGCAGGTCCATTTCTTCCAGCTTTCCGTTATACGCAGCCCAGTACAGGGCGGGGTGCCCTCGCTCGTCAACGGATTCACGTGCGCTCCGGCCGCCAGGAGCGCCTTGGTGGTCTCCAGGCTGTCGTGATATTCGCTCTGCAAGGCCAGGGCGAGCAGGCCTTCTCCGTAGGCGTTGACGACCTGGACGTCACCGCCCTGCTGCGCGATCATTCGAACCAGCCAAGCCTGGCCGCCGAACGCGGCGGCCTGGAGCAGCTCGGGGCCGATCGATTCTTCGTAGTCTGGCTGGCCGCCCAAGCTTGCGCCGTGCTCGATGAGCATGCGGGCCATCGCCTCGTTGCCGTTGCGGGCGCGACTCCAGAGATTGGCGTCGCCCACGCGAGCGCCGCGCTGGAGCAGCAGCTGCGCGACCTCCACGTTGTCCCGCGCGCTCGCCTCGGCGATGAGCGGGATCGCCGTGACACCGTTCGCGCCAGCGACTGTCTGGTGCACGTCGGCGCCTTGGTCGATGAAGCGCGCCACCATCGCGGGCGTCGCGTACTTGTGCGCCACGGCGTCGGCCAAGCTGGTGGGCTGATAGCGCCGCAGCGCGAGGTCGCGGCTGACATCCTCGGCGACGAAGACCGCCCACATCAAGACCAACGGAGCGAGAAACACGCCGACGATTCCGCCCAGGATCCAGAGGGCCTTCCTCTTCACGGTTGCACTTCTACCATGGCCGAACGCCGTGAGTCTCGCGGTGGATGAATCTGGATGACCCTCCCTTTTGTCTTGCGGTCGGATACCTTTCACGATTGGCGTGCCAGGCTCTTCAGCAATAAAACTGGGAATCCAGATGGCATCACCCTTGCCTCTCGTGCAGCGTGTCCGAGACCCCAACGAGACCGGGCTACGACGAGCCGACGGTGATGTGGCGAATGAAGCGCGCCGATGGCCAGTCGTCGCATGCGGTCATCAACCCGCGCGTGGACGGAGTGGCCGTCATCTGGTTTGTCAACGACCGTCCGCTGGGATTTCGAGACTTCGACGACTGGACCAGCGCCCTGCTCTGGAGCGAGCAGATGCAAGCCCAGAACTGGACCGCAGGCTGGCGTCTCGCGCCTGAGTCCTGACCAGCCGGCAGCACGGGCTGGTTGTTGTTCAGGACCGGTGCGCTGACAAGCGACGGCGCCTCTGGCGTCGACCGGGATCTCGATCTTCGATCGCACGACGACGCCGATCCTCATTCGCCAAGGCATCGTCGGCTCGCCGGCCTCCTTCGATCTGCATGAGATCGACTTTCAGACCATTGTCGCGGGTTCCGCCACTGCCACGTCCGTGGCCGGCACGTGGAGCCACCCGACCGTCGGCGGCGATTCGCCGCAGCAACCCGGCGGTTCGGTTGGCCCTCACCTGCACGTGGTCACTCAGGTTCCAGTGACTGGAACGCACCGTAACTGAACTTCGGTGTGTGCCTCTCGTTGCCAGATTGGCGACACCAGCTTCCGAATGTGGCGCCTTCCAGGGTACGAACGAGTCCCGTTGCCGCCGACTTCGCTGGCGGATAAGCGCAGACTGAACGTCTGTCCTGGCACGTGCGATGCATGCCCTGAGTCATGGCCTCATCCCGCGTCGGGGTGCTTGGCGCGGTGCTCGCCTGCGGGCTGAGCGCCGCATGCGCGTCGGGCGCCGCCATGCGTCCAGGCCTGCCGCAAGAGGCTGGAGCTCACAAGAGCTACGTTCTTCCGCTGGTCGAGATCGTGGCGATGGACGCGGCAGTCAATCTCGCCGGCCGCCTGCTGATCGATCCCGCGAGCTTCACGGTGACGCCGGCTTCGGTCCGCCGCAATCTGAGCGGTCCCTGGGTGGTCGACGACGATCCGTTTCAAATCAATCAGTTCGGGCACCCCTATCAAGGGGCCATGTATCACGGGATCGCCCGGTCCAACGGCCTGAGCTATTGGCCGTCGGTGGCCTATACGCTGGCCGGGAGCGCACTCTGGGAAATCGCCGGCGAAACCACGCCGCCGGCCCGCAACGATCAGATTGCCAGCGGCATTGCCGGCTCGTTCCTGGGCGAGCCGCTGTTTCGCATCTCCCGTCTCCTGCTGGAACGCGCCGACGATGGACCGGGCATTTGGAGAGGCTTGGCGTCGGTGCTCGTCTCTCCGCCGACCGGCATCAATCACGCCCTGGTCGGCGATCCCGCGGGATCGCTCGCGCCCGATGCGGTGCCGTTCTCCGACATCCGCGTCCAGGTCGGCACAACCGCGATTGCGACCGGCCGTTCGGGATCGGTGTCCTCGCTGGTGGGGTATCAACCGCAGCTCGCCTTGTCGATGGACTACGGGTATCCGGGAAACGCCAGCTACCGGCACGAGCGTCCGTTCGATCACTTCAGGATCGAGAGCAGCATCTCGGGGAATGGACTCCAGCGGCTGTCGACGCGCGGTCTGATTGCCGGGAGCGACTACGGAGCGGGGCGCCTGGCCGGCATCTGGGGCCTCTATGGCACCTACGACTACCTCGCGCCCGACGAATTTCGCTTTTCCAGCACGGCGTTCACGTTCGGCACAACGCTGCAAGCCTCAATGTCCGAGTCGCTGGTGGTGCAGAGCACTGGCCTCGTAGGCGGGGGATATGCGGCTGCGCATGCATTCGACCGGACCGACGGGCGCGACTATCACTACGGCGCTTGCTCCGCAGGCACTCGCCAACCTCCGAGTGATCGCCGGGCGCCGGGCGGCGCTGGACGTCACCGCGCGGGATACCTCGTCAGCGCCCACGGCGGGTTCGCCACTGGCCAGCGCGATCTCATCTTCGTGGGCGATGCCTCACTCGCGTTCCGCCTCTATCGCCGGCACGCCCTCGGCGTCACGTACCAGTTGGCCAGTCGCAGCTCGGAGTATCTCGAGCGGCCGGACGAGACTCGAAAGCGTTCTCAGGTCGGCGTGTTCTACATCTTCCTTGGCTCTGGGGGCTTCGGCACGGTGCGGTAACCCTTTCTGAGAGAAGAAGGCCGAGGCTCTGAGGCCGGACAGGCGAGAATCGTCGACACCAGATGAGGCCCGCAGCCGTTACGGGACGCCGCGCGTGAGCCGTCTCAAAGCCCCCAGTCTCCGGCAGCTCCGCCGCTACGCGATCGCGCGCGGCCTGTTCAAGGTCCCCAGCCTGCCGCGGGCCGTCGCACGCCTCGGCTTTGTCCAGGCCGACCCGATGCGGGCGCCCGCGCGCGCCCAGGATCTGATCCTCGCGCAGCGCGTTGAGAACTATCGCGCCGGCGAGCTGCAGCTCTAGCACTCTTGCGTCTTCGTCGAGGTCGCGTTGACGATACCCGCAGGCTCTCAATGTCTCGCGAGCAACCCGCGTGCTCGGGCACTCCAGCGCGGCGCGACGACTATGGTTACGAGCACAAGCGGCCAGATACGTCCGCGGAACAGATTGTAGTCTTCGAGAAGTCGTGCCCATGGCGCGTCGGACAGGTAGTGCCCGGCCAGGAACTCGACCCGTGACCCGAGGGACGTCGCGCTCAGTGAGGCACTCTACGCGTCGCTCGGCGTCAGCTCGCACGCAGGCCGGCCTCTCTCTTGCCTTTGATTCAGAACGGCCGACAAGCGCCGCATGGGCCAGTACGCGATGCCGAGGCTATGGGGTGAGCAAGTAGTAGGCTGGGCCAATCTGAAAGTGGTCAATGGCCGGTTGCAGCACCAGCTGAGCTTCGCCGGCCGGCCACGCAGCAGCGCCTTCCATCTGGCGCTGGACGAGGCACTGCGCCGGATGTAGCATTTCCTGGCTCTCTAGTATCGGCGACCAATCCACGCGAACCCGTTGATGTCGAGCTGGCCCAGGCCGGTCCGCTGCCCTTCACGCGGACGTCCCCCGGGAATGAAAGGCCGAGGTGGGTGAGGCCATGGGCCCGCGCCCGACGCCACGGTATTCCGTGGTGCGGCCCGTCCAGCTGGGGGAGCGCGACGGCCGTGCGCCCGCAGCCCGGCGGCCACGTCGCGGATTCCTCAACGAAAGCGGCCGCTCCGCGCTTCGCGGCGTCCGGCACGGGGCCTGCACGCTGCGAGCCTTTCGGAGGAGAATGCGTTCCATGAGACTAGGTCGCCGGCCGCTGCTGATCGCCGAGAGCGCGAGCTGGGCCTTGGGCGTGGTCGGACTGATGTGGTGGGGCGCGTTCCACATCGGCCTGGCCAGCTCGACCGCGGCACGATCTCGAGCGGTTTGCGACCCTTCAAGCGCTGGCGGCGCCGGCCGGCACCCCCGACCTCACTCTGTGGTCCCCGCATCGCGTCAGCGCCTGGCGCCAGGCGCTGGAGGACGCGGGTCCCGCTCCGCTCGCGGTGCTCCGGATCCCGAAGATCCGGCTCGAGGTGGCCGTGCTGCCGGGCACCGACGACCGGACCCTCGACCGCGGCGCCGGCCACATCGAGGACACGCCGCCACCGGGGGTCGCCGGGAACTCTGGCATCGCCGGGCACCGCGACGGCTTCTTCCGCGGCCTCAAGGACGTCTCCCCCGGTGATGCCATCGAGCTCGACACGCTCGAGGGGACGCAGGTCTATCGCGTCGAGCGCACGTGGGTGGTCGAACCGGAGGACGTCTCGGTGCTCGACCCCACGCCGACGACGGCGCTGACGCTGGTCACGTGCTATCCCTTCTACTTCGTCGGCTCGGCGCCCCAGCGATTCATCGTCCGTGCCGTGCGGGTTGGAGCCAGCACGATGTCTTCGCTGCCATCCGCAGCACACGAACTTTGTCCCCGGTGTGGACCCCGGCAGCTCGCCGCAGGGCTCTGGCCTTTGTACGTCACCTCGATGTCGCGCAAACACAAAGCAGAATGGAGCGTTCTATGACACGCGCAATGGTTCGGATGGCGCTGGCGGCAGCGATAGTGTGTGCGACCGCCGTGGGGTCGCCCGCACAGACGACGACCTCGTCGGAAACCAAGAACTTCGAGGTCCTCGCGGTGGACGGCAACACGCTGGTCGTCAGGCTGCCGGAAGGTACCAGGGAGCTGACGGTCGCCGATGACTTCCGCTTCACGGTCAACGGACAGCAGCTGTCGGTGCAGCAGCTGAAGGTCGGGATGAAGGGCACCGCCACCGTCACGACCCGGACGACGGTCACGCCGGTCACCGTCACCGAGGTGAAGAACGGCACGGTCACGCATGCGATGGGTACGAGCATCATCGTCCGGACCGAAGAGGGCTACCGGTCGTTCTCGCAAGGGGAAATCGACAAGCGCGGCGTGAAGATCATGCGCGCCGGCAAGCCGGCGCTGGTGTCGGATTTCCGCCCCGGCGACAAGCTGAGCGCGACCATCATCACCTCGATGCCGCCGCAGGTCCTGACCGAGCAGCAGGTGAACGCCACCCTCGCGGCGGCGGCCCCGGCCGGCGGTGGTGGGCGTGCGCCCGCAGCGTCGGGCTCGCCGGCCGCGGTGCCCACGGCGCCCCGATCGGCGTCCGGGTCGACGCCGGGGTCGGCGGCCGCCTCGGGCGCGTCCGGTTCGGCCGGCCGGACCCTGCCGAAGACCGCCAGTTCGTGGCCGCTCGTCGGGCTCGTCAGCGTCCTGTCGCTCGCCATCGGGCTCGGGCTGACGATCAGGCGGCGCGTCGTCGGCTAGCGCTGTCGTGTGACCCGGGGCCGCGCTCGGACGTCGACCACCGAGCGCGGTCTGCCTCGCCGTGAACTGATTCGGCCCCGCGCCAAGCCGGCGTGCGTGGTCGCTCCGCCCGACTCGATCGACTCATCGCCGTGTGCGCGCGTCATCGGGACGCACTTTGGAGGACATATGACCCGGACTGTCGTCGGAATCGTTGCAGGTGCAGTAGTGGTGGCCATGGCGCACTCGGCCCTGGCTCAAACCAAGACCGTCAATTCGGAGATGAGGACCGAGACGGCCACGGTCGAGGCGATCGAAGCCGGAAGCCGGACGGTCACGCTCAAGAAGCCGGACGGCACGTTCGTGCAGGTCGTCGCCGGGCCCGACATCAAGCGGTTCGCGGAGATCAAGGTCGGCGACAAGGTCAACGCCCGATTCTACGAAAACGTCGTCGTCCGGATGAAGAAGCCGGGCGAGCCGGACGTGGACACCAGCACCGGCGGCACGACCCCTTCCCAGCAAACCCTGCCGGGCGGCACCCGGGCCACGCAGCGCACGGTCACGGCGACGATCACCGCCATCGACATGAACACGCCGACGATCACCTTCACCGGTCCGAACGGGTGGAAGTACACGTCCAAGGTGCAGGACAAGGCAGTTCTCGCCAACGTCAAGGTCGGCGATCGCGTCGACGTCGTCTGGACGGATGCGATGCTGCTGTCGATCGATCCCGGCAAGTAGGCGCAGCCGCCAACTCTCGGCCGGCGGTTCGGTTCACACCTGCCTGGATGTCAGGCAGCAAAGGAGCGCGCCGTGTTCGCGAAGCTCTGTGCGGAGTCGATCGGTACGTTCTGGCTCGTTCTCGGGGGGTGCGGCAGCGCCGTTCTCGCTGCCGCGTTCCCCGACGTCGGCATCGGGCTGCTCGGGGTCTCGCTGGCGTTCGGTCTCACGGTGCTGACCGGGGCCTACGCCTTCGGTCCGATCTCGGGCGGTCACTTCAACCCCGCCGTCTCCGTCGGCCTCTGGGCCGGCGGTCGCTTTCCGGCCGCCCTGCTGTTGCCGTATGCCGTCGCACAAGTGATCGGCGGCGTCATCGGTGCGGGGGTGCTGTACCTGATCGCCAGCGGTAAGGCGGACTTCAGCCTGGCCGGCGGCTTTGCCTCCAATGGCTACGGCGCGCACTCACCGGGCGGGTATTCCCTGGCCGCGGGGCTGGTGTGCGAAGTGGTGATGACGTTCATGTTCCTGCTCGTCATCCTCGGCACCACGCACAAGCGCGCGCCGGCCGGGTTCGCCGGTCTCGCCATCGGCCTCGGACTTACGCTGATCCACCTGATCAGCATCCCGGTCACCAACACGTCGGTCAACCCGGCGCGCAGCACCGCCACCGCGCTGTTCGTCGGCGACTGGGCGCTGCAGCAGCTGTGGATGTTCTGGGTGGCGCCGGTCGTCGGCGCCGCACTGGCGGGCGTCACCTACAAGGCAGTGCTCGAGGGCACGGTCGAAGAACCTCCAGTGACCGGGCGCAGCGCCAAATGACCGACGCCTGATATTCGCCGTCGCTGTCCGCCCTCAGAACTTGAAGCCGAAGGCATTCGACCATCCCCAGTCGTTCTTCGACAGGCCGGCTGGCGGCAGGCTGTCGTAGTTCTCGAACAGGCTCGTCCTGATATACCAGTCGCCGGGCAGGTTGAAGTCGAGGTCGAACGTGTAGTTGATCCGGTAGCGGTCGTCGATGGTCAGGCTGGGGTAGTAGGTGAATCGCGTGACCAGGTCGGCGATTTTCAGCTTCTCGGTCATGAACTCCGTGCCGAAGTAGGCCTCGGTGGAATCCTTCGTCTCGATGACGGGGTCGGTGTAGTCCTCTCGGGTCCACGCCAGCCCGGCGCCGACCGCCAGGTACTGCGACGGGGAGCGCAGCAAGTACCGCCCGCCGCCGAAGCCAATCGTCGTGCGGAGGTCGAGGCTCTGCTCGTCGCTGTTCAGGAAGTCCTGGGTGGTGTTCGCGTACCAGCGATCGCCGAGGAGATACCGGAAGTCGTTCCCGAGGTTCCAGCGCTGCGTCTCCGGCGCGTTCGACTGCGAGCTCTTGAAGACGTTGCCGAGGACGGTATCCACCACGTGTGCGTCCCGATACAGAAGGTTGCCACCGACGGTGAGCTGCCTGGCCTCGTTCGCCTGCGTCATGCTGTAGCCGAAGTCGAGGGCCGTCGAGAACCTCGACCAGAACGATCGCTCGAACGGCTGCAGCACCGACACGTCGGCCAGCCCGATGGTGTCTGCTCCGACCTGGACGACCCTGTTCCCGGCAGCCGTCGTCAGCGCGCCGGACAGCCGTCTGCCGTCGAAGGTCTCGATCAGGAACTGACGGGCGCTGTCGATCGAGACGACCTGATCCCACTTGATCTTGAAATCGGCGTCCGAATACGGCGTGGACATCGTGAGGACGTCCTTCTGCACACTCATGATCTCGCCGATGATCGTCTCGCCGGTCGCGGTGGTCACCGTGTCCTTCTGGGCAAAGGCCGCCGAAGCCGTGGCGAGCAGCAGAAGAATCCAGATTACGATCACGCGTGCGCGCATGCTGCCTCCCGGTCGTTCGATGAATACGGACGAAAAAGGGTCGTCGATGTGTATCAGCCGGCGCAATGGCAAATCTTCGCGTGGATGAGGTGCGTAGGACCGGATCGAATTGGTTCCATTCGACGAACCGATAAATGACAGCGGTAAGGCTGAGCTGCACTGAACCGAACTGCGTCCGCGGATCCCGTGCAACGCGCTGATATCATGAGCGCGGATCTCTTGCGGCGAATGACTGCATGCCCCCCTGGCACTCCTGGAACGACCCCCGGCTTGCGTTCGTTCTTGCGGCTGCTGTCTGCATAACCCAACCAGCAGCGGCGCAACCCGCCGCGGCGCTCTCAGGTATCGTCACTGACGCCACCGGCGGTGCGCTGACCGGTGCGGCGGTCACCGTCCGCGGGTCCGTCGAGCGTAGCGTCCGGACCGGGGCCGACGGACGGTTCACGATCGAGAAGCTGCCCCCCGGCGACTACGACCTGACTGCGATCGCGACTGGTTTCGCGCCGGCACGTCAGAGACTCCGGGTGGCGCCCGAAGAGACCGCCACGGTGAAGGTGATCCTGGAAGTGAGGTTGCAGGAATACACCGTGGTCACCGCCACGAAGGTCGGCGAGCGCGACGTGCACAGCGTGCCGATGGCCGTGAGCGTGCTGCCCGGCGACGAGCTGGAGCGCGCCGACGTGCACACGGTCGAGCAGCTGGCCGGCCTCAGTCCGTCGGTCACCTTCTCGCAGAACACCGGCTTCGCGCAGCTCACCATCCGCGGCATCGGCACCAATGTCGTCTTCGCCGGCTCCGACCCGAGCTCCGCCGTGTATCTCGACGGCGTCTACCTGGCGCGGCCGGCCGGGGTCCTGGCCGACTTCCTGGACGTCGAACGGGTCGAAGTGCTGCGCGGGCCGCAGGGCACCCTTTACGGGCGCAACGTTGTCGGAGGCGCCGTGAACATCGTGTCGCGGATGCCGACCGACGAGCCGGAGGCCTCGGTGCGGCTGGTGGCCGGCAGCCCCGGCGAGATCCGCACCAATGCCCGGGTGAGCGGCCCGCTCGTTCGCGGCCGGGTGATGGGCAGCGCGACCATCCTGCGCGGCGTGCGCGACGGGTTCGTCCGCGATCTCGATCATCCGGGGGATCCGCTGGGCGGGGAAGACGTGACCGCCGCCCTCGGCCGGCTCCGGGTGATACTGAACCGGCGGAGCGAGCTCGTGTTCTCGGCCGACACCACCCGCCAGGATCCGACCCCTCTCGGTTACCCGAAGGTCGTGGCGGTGAAGCCGGGGTTCCAGGTGAACAATCCCGCCGACTTGCATGAGGTCCACACGTCGGTGCCGGCGAACAGCGACAAGGTCCAGAACGGCGGCTCGATGCGTCTCACCGCGCAGATCGCCCCGGCCACCACCCTGACCAGCCTCACCGCCTATCGCACGCTCGACTACGAGCTGGTCGTCGACGCGGACATCACCGAGCTGGACCTGACCGTCTCGAACGTGCACGACATCCAGCGCCAGTGGTCCGAGGAGCTGACCGTGGCGCACCAGGGGTCGCGCCTCACCTGGATCGGCGGCCTGTTCGTCTTCGACGAGGCCGACCGCCAGCCGACACGGGTCCGGCTGGGTGGCCGCGGCGTCAGCAATCAGCTCGATCCCGACGTCGATTCGCGCTCGCGGGCGGTGTTCGGTCAGGCCACGGTGAACCTGACCAGCCGGCTTTCGGGCACCGCGGGTCTCCGCTACACCGACGAGGACAAGTCGATCGTCAACGGCGGCCGGCTGGTCACCCTCGACACGCCATCCGTCGTGGTCGCCGGGTCGGCCTACGATTACGCCGACAGCATCTCCCACTCGGCCTGGACGCCGAAGCTGGGACTCGAGGCGCGGCTGGCGGAAGGACGGCTGGCGTATGTCTCGGCGACGCGAGGCTTCAAGAGCGGCGGGTTCAACCTCACGTCGCCGGCGGCCGGCCGCGGCTACGCGCCGGAGTTCGTCTGGAGCTACGAGGGGGGACTGAAAATGGCGGCCGCCCAAGGGCGCGCGAGCCTCGACCTCGCCGCGTTTCATGCCGACTACACCGATCTGCAGGTGCAGACGACGATCTTCCCCGGCGTGATTGACATCTCCAATGCGGCGACCGCGGTCATTCGCGGCGTCGAGGCGGAAGGCGCGGTACGGTTCACGCCGGCGATCCGGGCCGGCGGCCATGTGGCGTGGCTCGCGGCGAAGTACGACCAGTACGCCGCGGTCGACGTCGGGGGCGTGTCCGTCGACGTCGCCGGCAATCGATTGAGCAACGCCCCGGAATGGACCGGCCGAGTGTGGTTCGAGTGGGGCCGGGCCGTTGGCCACAGCGCCCGGCTGTCGTTGCGGGCGGACGCCCGGTGGCAGAGCACCGTGTACTTCACGCCCTTCAACGACGCGGTGCAGCGGCAGGTCCCGCTCGGCCTGCTGGACGTGAGCGCGGACCTGCGGGCGCGCTCCGGCCGGTGGGCCTTCGGAGCCTTCGCGCGCAACCTGACCAACGAGGACTACATCACCGGCACGCTCAGTTCACCGCCGCCGGCCATCGGCGGACGGCCGGGCGATTCCCGCCAGGCCGGCCTGCAGTTCACCCTCAGCCGGTGACGCCGTGAAGGTGCTGATCGACGTGAGCGTCATCGTGCTGTCCGTCCTGATGATGACGGCACTCGGCCTGGACCTGACCGGGCGCGACTTCGCCCGCGTGCGCCGCCACCCGGGCCTGGTGCTCGGCGGCCTTGTCGGTCCGCTCCTTCTGCTGCCGCCGATCGCCCTGATCCTCATCTGGCTGCTCCGGCCGACGCCCGGAAGCGGCGGCCGCCGTCCTGCTGATTGCCGCCTGTCCGATCGGCGGCATCGCGAACACCTTCAGCTACCTCGCGCGAGCTTCGGGGGCACTGTCGATTACCCTCACCGGGTTGTCGTGCCTGCTCGCGGCGGTGACCATGCCCATGCTCGGTCGGCTGTTCGCCGGGATGCTGCCCGACTCGCTGGTCCTGACCGTGCCCGTCTCGACGCTGGCTCGCGCAGTTCGCGGCGCTGCTGGTGGTACCGGCCGCCCTGGGGATGTGGGTGCGGCGGCGGTGGCCCGAGTGGGCGATCGCGCGCCAGCCCCTGCTGCGGCAGCTGGCGTTCGTGGGGGTCGCCCTGGTCCTGGCGCTGATCGTGCTCGACGACCCCGGAGCGTTCGTCGGTGGGCTGTCGACGACCGTGCCGCTCGCCGCCGCGTTCGTCGTGTGCTCGACGGCGGCGGGCTGGGCCACCGGGGCCGTGCTCACCCGCGATCCTCGGGACCGGTTCACGATCGCCGTCGGATTCGGCAGCCGCAACCTCGGCGTGGCCATGGCCGTCGCGGTGTCGATGCTCGGGCGGGTCGAGTTCGCGCGCTTCGCCTACACCTATTTCCTTGCCGAGCTGCCGCTGATGCTGGTTGCCGTGGGGCTGTTCCGCCGGCAGTACCGCGGCGTCAGCGTGCCGGCCGCTTGACGCCGAGCTTGATCATGCGCGTTTCGAGCGTGCTCGGCTTGAGGCCGAGCCGCTCGGCCGCGCCACCCGACCCGCGGACGCGCCAGCCGGCGGTCTCGAGCATCCGCCGGATGTGCTCGCGCTCGACGTCCTCCAGCACCTCGCTGCGCTGGGTGGCGGGGGTCGCCGCGCCGGTCGGCACCGGCACGACCAGCCGGGGGCTCTGGGCGACGATCATCGCCCGTTCGACGACGTTGCGCAGCTCGCGGATGTTGCCCGGCCATGAATAGCGCTTCAGGGCGGCCAGGTTGTCGGCGGGAATCGTCTCGATCGGCTTGCCGAACGCCCGCGAGAACTGCTCGACGAACTGCCAGACCAGGATCGGAATGTCGTCGACCCGCTCGCGCAGCGGCGGCACGTGAATCGGGAAGACGTTGAGGCGATAGTAGAGGTCCTCCCGGAAGCTGCCCGTCGGCGACCCGCTGTTCGAGGTTGCGGTGGGTGGCGACGATGACGCGGGTGTCGACCCTGATCGACGTCGAGCTGCCCAACCGTTCGATCGACCGTTCCTCCAGCACCCGCAGCAGCTTGACCTGGACCTGCATCGGCAGGTCGCCGATCTCGTCCAGGAAAATCGTGGAATGGTTGGCCAGCTCGAAGCGCCCGATCTGCCGGGCCAGAGCGCCGGTGAACGCGCCCTTTTCCCGGCCGAACAGCTCGCTTTCGACCAGCGTTTCCGGAATGGCGGCGCAGTTCACTCGCACCATGGCCCGTGTGTGCCGATTGCTGAGATCGTGGATCCGCGATGCGAACAGCTCCTTGCCGGTGCCGGTCTCGCCGACCAGCAGCACTGTCGAATCGGTGGCCGACACCTGATCGACCAGCTCGAGCGCCTGGCGGATCGCCACGCTCTCCCCGAGGACCTTGCCGACGCCTGACCGGTCGCGGACTTCGGCCCGCAGGTAGACGTTCTCCGCCTGCAGCTGATCGCGCAGCCGCACCACCTCGTCGAGGGCCGCGCGCAGGGCCTTGTCGCCCTCGCGGCGGGCCAGCACGTTGCCGAAGGCCGTGGCGAACACGCGGAACATGTGCAACTCGTCCGCCGACCAGGCGCGCTCCCGTCGAAACGAGTTGAATCCCACGGCGCCGACCGTCCGGCCGGCGACCGCCAGCGGCACCGTGACCGCCGAGCGGATGCCGAGGCTGCGATAGCTTTCCCGATCGGTCGGATTGGGAATCTCGTCGAGGCTGGAGAAGCACACGATGTCGCCAGCCCGCAGCGTCTCGAGGGCCCACGGGAAAAGGAGCGTCGCCGGTATCGGATCGGGAATCGGCGGCGTGGCGTCGCCGTGCCAGCCCACCGGATCGAGGAGCGCGCCATCCGCCGCGACGCGGAAGAAGGTCGCGCGATCGAGGTCGAGGGTATGGCCGATCTGCGTCAGCGCGCTCCGGATGGCGCCGTCCACCGCGTCCGCGGGGACGTTGATGAACTGCGCCGACATGTCGGCGATCAGCCGCTCGAACTCGCGCTGACGGGAGAGCGGTCTCCTCGTAGGCCTGCTCCTGTGTGCGGCCCGTCGACGAGTCCTCCGCGACCGATGCGACCACGAAGCATCCGTCGTCGGTGTGCAACTGGCTCAGCGTGACGTCCACCGGGAACAGGGAGCCATCCCGGCGCTGCCCGAACAGTTGGTCCTCGACGTGGCTGGCGGATGTGGTCGGGGCTGGCGTGGACGCTCCCGCCCCGCTGCCGCTCGGCCAGGCGGAGCGCGTCGGGGACGAGCGCCTCGACCCGCTTTCCGACCAGTTCGCCTTGGGAATAGCCGAACTGCCGCTCGAGCTGCTGGTTGGCGAGCATGATACGGCCGTCGCCGTCGGCCACGTACGACGCCGCTCGAGACCAGATCGAGGGCAGTCTCGAAACAGGCGCTCAGCGCTCGGGACCGCGAATCGAGGGCTCTTCCGAGTGGACCGTTGGCCGCTTTCGCTCATGGCGCTGTGCCTAGGACTTGTAGCAGATATCGAGTCGACGCCGCTACCAACCCCCGGAAACTCGATGCAACCTCTTGTATTGCCGGGGGCATGCGGCGACTCCAGCTCTACTGCACCGCGCTCGGCGTGACGCCAACTCGTTGCCTGCGCGTCATATCCGGGCGACGTCGCCACTCGCGCAGCAGCTGGCACTCATCATGCTCGTCGCATGGTTCGTGGTGCGCTTGGCTATTGGGTTGAGCGCGCCCGAGCGAGATGGCCGGCGGATAGCCACTGCCCTTCGGGTGCTGATTATCCCCACGCGTCTCGAACCCGGGTGCCTGTCCTGCACGATCTGGACCGAGCTAGGTGAGGACTTCCGTGTGCACTACGAAGAGCGGTGGTGCAGCGAGGAGGCCATGCGCCGACGGGTCCTGTCGAACCCGTTCACGAAGCTGCTGGAAGTGCTCGAGGCGTCACCGCGGCGTCCCACGGTGGAATTCGATTTCGTGTCCAAGCACATGGGGCTCGACTACATCGAGAACGTGCGCAACGCCGACCCGATGCGGCCGGCGCCATCGGCTGATTCGTATTCGCCACATCCACGGAATGCCGGAGGCGCCCACGGTACTTCGTAGGACGTGCACGCGGCCATCGCCTCGCGACCTCCAGGATGTTCCGGCGGAACTTCAGTGCGGCCTTTGATTGCGGACATTTGCCCGTCCCAGCGTGCGATGGCATCGCTCCTGCAGCCCCGGTCGCGCGGAAAGCGGTCTGCTCAGCGCAGCCACCGACGGCGGCGCACCGGATCGACGGCGATGACGAACCTATGAGGCACCTTCTGCAAGCCGCGTCGATGGCGTTGTGCATTACGGCACAGGCGACGGCGCAACCCGCTGCAACCGATCCGATGCCCTCGCCGCAGCCACCCGCGAGCGCAAGCGCGGCCGTGACGCCGCTGGTGTGCGAGTCGGCACCAGGCGGCGGACGCCAACAGTGCCCGGCCGACACTTCCAAGGGCGTGGCGCTGACGCGCTCCACGGGGTCGGGCGAGTGCATCCTCGGCCGGAACTGGGGCTACGACCAGGTCAGCATCTGGGTGTCCGAAGGCTGCGGCGGCGAGTTCCTGGTCGGAGCCGCCGCCGTGGCCGCGGCGGCTCAGGCGACGGCTGCGCCCAACGGCGACGAGGCCAGCGATCCGTTGATCGAAACGTGGGGCGAATTCAACCCTGGTACCGGTTTCCTCGTCGGCAGAAGCAGTCTGGGCGAGCTGGCGATCAGCGGCTACGGGCTGGTGCGCTACATCAACCAGACGCCCGGCGAGCAGGAGTTCACCGATCACCTGGGGAACACGCGCCCGGTGGACGGCCGCAACGACATCTACCCGCACCGGGTGATGGTCTTCTTCAAGGGCTGGCTCGGCACCCGGAAGCTGATCTACTCGATGACGTTCTGGACCGTGCTCGACACCAGCCAGAACGCCATCTTCACCAACGTCGGCTATCAGTTCCACCGCAGGTTCAGCCTCTACGCCGGCCTCAACGGCAACCCGGGGACCCGCTCGCTGCAGGGCAACCATCCGCTGTGGCTGGGGAACGACCGCGTGATGGCCGACGAGTTCTTCCGGCCCTTCTTCGGCTCCGGCATCTGGGCCCAGGGCGAAGTGGTGCCCGGCCTCTGGTACAACGCGATGCTGAGCAACACCAGCAGCATCCTCGACGTCAAGTCGAGCCAGCTCGATCGCGAAGTGGACCACCGGCGCGTCGACGTGGTGGATGCCGACGACGAACGAGTTCGGCCCCAAGGGCGCCTACGGCGACTGGGAATGGCACGACGACGTGGCGACCCGGTTCGGCGTCTCATGGACGCGGAGCCCCGAGCAGCGGTTCACCGACAGCCTCACGGGTGGTCCGGGAAACACCACGCTCAGGCTGGCCGACAGCGTGAACGTGTTCGAGACCGGCGCGCTGGCCGCCGACGTCACGGTGGACACGGTGGACTACCGAGATCCTGGCGTTCGATGCCGGCATGAAATACAAGGGCATCTTCCTGCAGACCGAGATCTACAACCGCTGGCTCGACAACTTCACGGCCGACGGCCTCCTGCCGGTCGACAGCATCCACGACACCGGCTTCTACCTCCAGGCGGCGTTCTACCCGATCAAGAAGAAGCTCGAGGTCTACGGCGCGACCTCGCAGATCTACGGCGACAAGGACGCGGGCTTCGACGACAGCTCCGAGTACCTGGTCGGGATGAACTTCTATCCGATCGACTCACGCTACGTCCGGCTCAACGTGCAGTTGATCGACGTCAACCGCTCGCCGGTCAGCAGCGCCTTCGGCTACTACGTCGGCGGCCAGAAGGGCACGACCTTCGCCACGGCGTTCTCCGTCTTCTTCTGAGTTGCCGATCGATGAGCAGATCCACGTGGCTCAGCACGGACGGCGGTTGCGGTCGTCGGTGCGGCGGCGCTGATCGGCGCGGCCGCCAGCGCCGGGCTCGGCGCTCGCCAGGCCCCGGTGCCGCAGCCCGCCGCCGGAGATTCCGGGTCCACCTTCAATGATTCGCACTTCCACCTGACCAACTACGTTCAGGAGGGCATCGGGGCCCGCGACTTCCTGCGCATCATGGGGACCCGGGTCGGCCGCTCGACGCTGTTCGGCATTCCGCTGCAGCAGCAGTGGTCCTACGGCAACTCCGGGGACTTCGCCCCGACCTACTACCTGCACAGCGACGCGCCGCTCTACTACTACTCGTTCACCGACGCGGCGATTGCCGTCGCCTACAGCCGGCTGACGAAGGACGAGCAGGCCCGCTTCGACCCGATGATCACCGGGTTCAACCCGGCCGACATGTACGCCGCCGACCACATCCGCCGGGTGCTGCAGACCTTCCCCGGCGTCTTCACCGGCATCGGCGAGTTCAGCATCCACAAGGAATTCGTCTCGGCCAAGATTGCCGGCGAAACCGCCAGCCTCACCAACCCGGCGCTCGACCGCGTGCTCGAGTTCGCCGCGGCCTCGGGCCTGGTGGTGATCCTCCACAACGACATCGACATGCCGTTCGGCAAGGTGGACGCCGAGCCGGTCTACCTGGCCCAGACCAAGGCGCTGCTCCGGCGCCATCCCAAGGCGTCGATCATCTGGGCCCACACCGGCCTGGGCCGCATCGTCCGGCCGGTGCAGGTGTCGGCGGACGCCGCCGAGCGTCACCCCACCCACCTGGACATCCTCGAGGCGATGCTCACCGACGCCTCGCTCGCCCACGTGAACTTCGACATCTCGTGGGACGAGGTCGCGAAGTACGCGGTGTCGTCGCCGCAGGTCAGCGCCCGGGTGGCGGCGATGCTCAACCGGCATCCGGACCGCTTCCTGTTCGGCACCGATACCGTGGCCCCGGCCGGGCCCGCGCCCTACTTCGCGGTGTTCGATCTGTGGGCGCCGGTATGGAAGCAGCTGAATGCCGATGCCAGCCTGAAAGTGCGCCGCGGCAACTACGAGCGGATCTTCGACGAGGGGCGCCGTCGCGTACGCGCCTGGGAGGCAGCCAATGCAAAAGGCGGTCAGTAATGCGATACCCCGGCAGGTTCGAGCCAACTTCCAAAGGAGCAACATCGTGAGAACAGTTGATGGCAGGAGCCGCACTGGCCGTGATCGACACCGGGCGGGGATTCGGCTGATCGGGCCGGTCGTGGTGGCCGCCTGCTCCTCGGTCCGGCGACCGTGCTGGCCCAGCAGCCCGCCACCCGGACCGAAGAGGTCAGTGCCTCGTTCACCATCGAGGCCATCGACCACTCGTCGCGGGTCGTGACCCTCCGGAACAAGGCGGGACTCCTCGAAGAGGTCTACTGCGGTCCCGAGGTGCAGCGCTTCGACGCGCTCAAGGTCGGCGACACGGTCACCTTCCGGTACTTCGAGACGCTCGTGACCGCCCTGAGCCGGCCCGGCGCACCGGCGGCGGCGTCGTCGACATCGGTCACCCGCGCTCCCGGCGCCCCGGGCGCCACCATCGCGCGCCAGACGACCGCCACCGTCACGCTCGACGCGATCAATCCGAAGACGCCCTCGGTGACCATCCGCACCGCCTCGGGTGGCCGGTCGACGTTCAGGGTCCAGGACGCCAAGAACCTCGAAGGCTACAAGGTCGGTGACCAGGTGACCATCACCTACACCCGTGGCCTGGCGGTCAGCGTGACCCCGCCGGTCCGCGGCCGAACAGAAGCCGTCGATGGAGCTCTACGGCTTTACGATGCTGGACATCGGCCACAACTTCAAGCCGATCAACCCGAACTGGTTCGACACCCTGCGCGTCATCAGGTTGCCGTCGTTCGAGGACGAATTCGGCAAGGACGGCAGCACGTTTGCCGGCGTCCGGCAGACCCGCTTCGGCGTCAGGCTGGCTTACCCACCGCCGCCGGCGAGCTGAAAACGACGTTCGAGTTCGAAATGTTCGGCACCGGCGTCGACTACGGACAAACGACGTTGCGTCTGCGGCACGCCTAGGGCGAGCTGGGCCAGTTCGCGGCCGGCCAGTACTGGAGCCCGTTCACCGAATCCGGACGTGTTCCCGAACCAGCTCGAGTACTGGGGGCCGACCGGCATGGCCTGGTATTCGCAACGTCCAGGTCCGGTGGACCCCGGTCAGGGCCAGAACAGCCTGATGTTCGCCCTCGAGCGCCCGGGGGCCAGCGGCGACCAGGGCGTGTACGCCGACCGTATCGAGCTGGACAACATCCAGCCGCCGCTTCCCGATGCCGGACATCACCGCCGCCTACAAGCGGACCCAGGACTGGGGCTACGTCCGCGCCGCCGGTCAGCTGCGGCGAATCAAGTGGGACGACATGCTCGCCGACCAGTTCGAACTGTCGGGCGACGCGACCGGCTGGGGCCTCAATTTGTCAGGCAACCTGAAGCTCGGGTCGTCGAGTGTCATTCGGGCGGCGTTCGTGGTCGGCGAGGGTATCCAGAACTCGATGAACGACTCGCCCGTCGACATCGGCATCGAGAACAACTTCAGCAACCCGGTCACCCCGCTCGTCGGCACGCCCCTGCCGATGACCGGTCTGAGCCTCTTCCTCGACCACGCGTGGAGCACGAAGTTCACCTCCGCGATCGGGTATTCCCGGCAGGACATCGACAACAGCAACGGCCAGGCCGACGACGGCGTTCAAGGCTGGCCAGTACGCCCTCGGCAACCTGCTCTACTCGCCGGTGCCGGCGATGATGGTCGGCGGCGAGCTGCAGTGGGGCCGCCGCGAGATGTTCCGGGACCCATACCAGGGCGACGGGTTCAAGCTCCAGTTCTCGTTCAGGTACAACTTCTGGTACAGCATCGGAGGTCAGTAAGTCATGAGCAACACGCAATCCCGTCGGGCCGTCACCGCCCTCGCCGCCATCGTGCTTGGCCGTGGCCGCGGCCTCCCAGACCCCGGCGCAGACGCCGGACCAGATCGAAGCGGCAATTAAGGCCGCCCATGGCAAGTACCAGAACCTCAAGGAAGGCAAGAACGCCGACTACATCCCGGCGCTGGCCAAGGTCGACCCGAACCTGTTCGGGATCGCCCTGGTCACCGCCGATGGCAAGGTCTACACCGCCGGCGACGTCAAAACCGAGGTGTCGATCCAGTCGATCTCCAAGGTCTTCACCATGGCCCAGGTGATCCAGGAGCAGGGGCTCGATGCCATCACCAAGACCATCGGCGTCGACGCCACCGGCGCGCGCTTCAACTCGATCATCGCCATCGAGGGCGCGCGGACGATGTCGGGCACCGGTGCCCCGGAGATGAATCCGCTGGTCAACCCCGGGGCCATCTCGGCCACCGGACTGGTGCGCGGCGCGTAGGCCGACGAGGTCTGGAACGAAGATCATCGGCTTCCACAACGCCGCCGCCGGGCGCCAGCTGACGGTGCTGCAGGACGTCTACAAGTCCGAGTCGGACTCCAACCAGCGCAACCAGGCGATCGGCGCGCTGATGCTGGCCTACGGCTACATCAAGAACAGACTGGCAGCAGGCCGTCGATCTCTACACCCGGCAGTGCTCGATCGGCGTCAACGCGCGCGACCTGGCGATCGATGGCCGGCACGCTGGCCATGGGCGGCACCAACCCCGTGACCAAGAAGCAGGTCATCGACCCGGCCAAGGTGCCCGGGGTGCTGGCCGTGATGGCCACCGCCGGCCTCTACGACGACTCGGGCAAGTGGCTCTACGCGACCGGCCTGCCGGCCAAGAGCGGCGTCGGCGGCGGCATCATCGCCGTGTCGCCCGGCAAGTTCGGCATCGCGGTGATCGCGCCGCCGCTCGACGACGCCGGCAACAGCGTGAAGGCGCAGCGGGCGATCACCGACATCTCGAACGCGCTCGGCGGCAATCCGTACGCGGCCCGCGCGCGGTAGGTTAGACGACCGGACCGCCGACGGGCGGCCGTCCGGTCGTTCAGGGGCCACGATTCTTAGTGCGGCAGGAGGGTGTGTTCATGCGGTTGTCCCGTCCGTCGTGCTGGTGCGCCGCGCTGCTCGCCGCGACGCTGGCCACTCCCGTAGGTCTGCTGCGCGCGCAGGCCAAGCCCGCGGCGGCGGTGCCGACGCAGACCAAGCCAGCGCCGGCGGCGACCGCCACGCCGCCGCCGGGGACCAACGCCGACACCGGGTGGCCGCGGACCGTCGCGCTGAGCAGTGGCAGCGCGGTCTGGCATCAGCCGCAGATCGAAAGCTGGACCGACCAGAAGAAGATCGTGGCGTGGTCAGCGGTGTCCTTCCTCCCCACCGGCGCCAAGGAACCCGCGCTCGGCACGATCAAGATCGAAGGCGACACGCAGGTGTCCGTCGACGACCGTGTCGTGCGTCTCGACCTCCGTATTTCCGAGTACAACTTCAGGACCCTGGCGACGGACGTGGTGAAGGCGCTCGTCGCCGACGTCCAGGCGCTGCCCCCGCACCAGCGTGTGCTCGACCTCGACCGGCTCCTCGCCTACGTGTCGACCAGCCCGTTGAACGCGAAGGACGCCGAGGGCATCAAGGCCGATCCGCCCATCGTGTTCTCGGCGGCGGCGCCGGCGATGCTGATCAACCTCGACGGCGACCCGATCTGGAGTCCGATCAAGGACGTCGACCTGCGGTATGCGCTGAACACCAACTGGGATCTGTTCGAGCACCCGCCGAGCAAGACCTTCTACGTGCGCAACAACGCCTCCTGGCTGCAAGCCCCGAGCCTCGTCGGGCCGTGGACCGCGGTGACCGGCACGCTGCCGGACAGCTTCGGCAAGCTGCCGGCCGATGACAACTGGAAGGACGTGAGGGCAGCCCTGCCGGGCCAGAAGCTCAACGCCAAGACGACGCCGAAGGTGTTCGTCAGCACGACGCCGGCCGAGCTCATCCTGCTCGAAGGGCCGATCGGCTATGTCGCCGTCCCCGGGGCGACGTCCCTCCTCTGGGTGAACAACACCGAGGCCGACCTGTTCCGCATGGGCCGCACCGGCGCCTTCTACTTCCTCGTCGCCGGCCGCTGGTTCAGCGCGCCGAGCCTCGACGGCCCCTGGACCTTTACCACCACGAAGCTGCCGGAGGACTTCCAGAAGATCTCGATCGAGCATCCGCGCTCGCGCGTGCTGGCCTCGGTGCCGGGCACGCCGCAGGCCATCGAGGCCGTGGTGCTGGCCAGCATTCCGCGGACCGCGCGGGTGAACAAGAAGGAACTGAAGGCGCCCGACGTGGCCTATTCAGGCGACCCGCAGTTCACCGCCATCGACGGCGCGAACGGCGTCGCGCGGGCCGAGAACACCGACAAGGACATCGTCAGGGTCGGCACGCTCTACTACATGTGCTACCAGGCCGTCTGGTTCGTGTCGAAGACGGCGAACGGCCCCTGGGAAGTGGCGACCTCGATACCGCCGGAGGTGTACTCGATTCCGGCGAGCTCGCCGGCGCACCACGTGACCTACGTCACGGTCGAGGACGACGACGACGAGTGGGCGACGTTTGCCTACGGCGCGGCCTACACGGGGCTGATGATCGGGTGGGGCTGCGCCGTCTGGGGCAGCGGCTGGTCACTACCCGCCGTACGGCTACTACGGCGGCTACTATCCGGCCTACTACGGGTACCCGCACACCTACGGGATGGGCGCCTGGTACAACCCGTACACCGGCGCGTACGGACGCGGCTACGCCGCCTACGGTCCGTACGGCGGGGTCGGGATGGGCGCGTCCTACAATCCGCGGACCGGAACCTACGCGCGCGGCGCCGCGGCCTATGGCCCGTACGGATCGCGTTCGGCGGCCCAGGCCTACAACCCGCGCACCGGCACCTACGCGCAGACCCGCCAGGGCTCGAACGTCTACGGCAACTGGGGCAGCAGCTCCGTGCAGCGCGGCGACGACTGGGCGCAGACGGCGCACCGGACCAATTACCAGACCGGCACCCGGACGAGCGGCGTTCGGACCGACGAAGGCGCCGGAGCAGTGACGCGCACCGGACCCGGAGGGCGCACCACGGTCGGCCGCACCGGGAGCGGCGATGTCTACGCCGGCCGAGACGGCAACGTCTACCGCCAGACCGAGGGCGGTGGCTGGGAGCAGAGCAACGGCTCCGGCGGCTGGACCCCCGCCGGTGGCGAGAGCGCGCAGCCGCGGGACCGCGCCGGCACCCAGCCGCCACCCAGCCTGCCAGCAAGCCTGCCACCGGCACCACCCAGAGCGGACAACTCGACCGGGACCGAAACGCCCGGGAGAAGGGCAACCAGCGCGCGACCGATCGCAGCGGCTGGCAGACAAGCGGCGCGACCCGCTCCGGCGCCGGATCCTACGGCGGCGCCCGCGGCGGCGGTCGCTCGGGCGGCGGCGGTCGTCGTCGTTAGACGCCAACTTCGCACACCTCGACGCCGTGCTCGACGCACTCCAGGCCGGGCTGGGACCGACGCCGCGCTCGCTGTGCCTCTCTCCGCATCGAGGGGGTCCCCGATCCGCAGTGCTCTGTCCTCGACAATCCTCCTTGAACACGTTAAAACCCTCTCTCATACCTCCGGCCTGAGGACCGCTCACCCTGGACTGGGGACCGTCGATCCATGGACCGCGGACTGAGAGGAGCTCCCGCCATGCGCGTAGGTGACGTCGTTGCCGAAATCCTGAAGCGCGAGCGGGTCAAGACGCTGTTCGTCTATCCCCTGACGCCGCTCACCGAGTACGCGGCCGCCGCCGACATCCGCCCGATCGTCGTTCGCCAGGAGCGCGTCGCTTGTGCCATGGCCGACGCCGGCGGGCGCCTGAGCGCGAGTGACGACGTGAAGGTGTTTGCGTGCCAGGGCGGCCCTGGCATCGAGAACGCATTCGGCGCCGTGGCGCAAGCCTTCTCCGAAGGCGTGCCGCTGGTGGTGATTGTCCCCGGACCGGCGCGCGCGCAGGCCCACGTCCCGCCCGCCTTCAACGCCACGTTGAACTATCAGCACATCACCAAGAGCGCAGAGACGGTCACCACGCCGGAAATGATCGTCCCGGCGCTGCGCCGCGCGTTCACGCTGGCGCGCAATGGCCGCCCGGGTCCGTGCCTGGTCGAAATCTGTGATGTCTTCGGCGCGGAGATTCCGACGATCCCCACGCTCGCCGATCTGGCATACGAGCCGACCAGGCGCACGCTGATCGCGCCGGATGCCACCGCGATCGACGCGGCGGCCGACCTGCTGCTCAAGGCGAAGATGCCGATGATCTACGCGGGTCAGGGCGTCCACTATGCGAAGGCGTGGCCCGAGTTGTTGCAGGTGGCCGAGCTGCTCGAGGCGCCGGTCGGGACGAGCATGGAAGGGAAGAGCGCGTTTCCCGAGACGCACGCGTTGTCGCTTGGCGCCGGCGGCAACACGATGTCGCGCGCTCTGGCGGATCACGTCCGCGACGTTGACGTCGTCTTTGGCGTCGGCGTCAGCTTCAGCCCGGGCTACTCCATCCGCTGGCCGATGGCGAACAAGCGCTTCATCCATGCCACGGTCGACGAGCGCGACCTCAACAAGATCATTCCCACTGATTCTCCCGTGCTCGGCGACGCCAAGCTCACGCTGGCGATGCTGCACCACGCGCTCAGCGAGCGGCTGCGCGGCAAGCCGCGGGGTCTGACGCCCCAGGTGGCGGCGCGCATCCAGGAACAGAATCGCCCCTGGCTCGAGGCGTGGCGGCCATTCATGAGCAGCAACGCCAAGCCGCTGTCGCCGTACCGCGTCCTCCACGATCTGCTGCAGACGGCCGACGTCGCCAACACGATCATCACGCACGACGCCGGCTCGCCGCGCGACGAGATGATCCCGTTCTGGAAGTCGGTGACGCCGCTGAGTTACCTCGGCTGGGGCAAGACGACGCAGCTGGGCTATGGACTCGGGCTGGCGATGGGCGCGAAGGTCGCGCACCCCGACAAGCTGTGCATCAACTGGTGGGGCGAAGCGGCCATCGGCATGACCGGCATGGATTTCGAGACCTGTGTGCGGTGCCAGATCCCGATCATGTCGATCCTGTCGAACAACTTCGGGATGAAGACGGAGTACGCGGCGATGCAGGTGTCGCATGCGAAGTACCGCACCTGCGACATCTCCGGCAACTACGCGGACTTCGCCAAGGCAATGGGCGGCCACGGCGAGCGCGTCACCGAGCCGGAGCAGGTGGTACACGCGATCGTGAACGGCATCCGCGCGACCAGGGAAGGCAAGCCGGTGCTGCTCGAGTTCATCACCACCCAGGACGTGAAGCTCGCGAGCGCCGGCGCGATGCCGGCGGCCAGCAACCCCAGCGGGGCGGAATAAAGGACCCCGATGTTCCTGGCGAAGAGACACCTCGACCGGCGCACGTTTTTGCGCGGCATGGGGGCCACGGTCGCCCTGCCCATGCTCGACGCCATGTTGCCAGCGCGGGCGCTACTGGCCTCGATCAGGCCAGCGCCGCGCCTGGCGTTCGTCTACTTCCCTCACGGCGCCGTCATGGACGAGTGGATGCCGGCTGACGCCGGCCGCAGCGGTCAACTGGGACGCATCCTCGAGCCGCTATCGTCGCTGGCTAACCGGCTGACGATCGTCAGCGGCGTCGAGAATCGTCACGCTTACGGCCCCGTGCACGCGATCACGCCGGGCACCTGGCTCTCCGGAACATCGCCACGCGAGCGCGGCGACGGGACGCATGGGGCCACGATTGATCAATTGGCCGCGGACTATCTCGGGCGCGACACGGCGCTGCCGTCGCTGGCGCTCGCCGCCGAGGAACCCTTCAAAGTCGGTGCAGGTATCTGGGAAGGGCAGTACGACGACAACCTGGCGACGACGATCTCGTTCCGCCGGGCAGGCGTGCCAGTAAGGATGCAATCCAGTCCGCGTGCTGTGTTCGACACGCTGTTCGACCGCGGCGGGACCGGTGACGCCAGCGACGCGCACGCAGCCGGCTCGACGAGCGTTCTGGACCTGGTCGCTGCCGACGCGGCCCGGCTGCGAACGCGGCTTGGGCCAGCAGATCGCAGCGTGCTCGGCGACTACCTTGAGGCCGTGCGTGACGCCGAGCGTCGCGTCGAGGACGTCGAATCACGCGCGTGCATGGCCCGGCAATCCGCTGCCGAAGTCGAACAGCGCTTCGTCGAACGCCTGACGCTGATGTTCGACCTGACGGCGCTCGCGTTCCGCGCCGACATGACCCGGGTGGCGTCGCTGATGATGGCGGCCGAGGCCAGCTCGATGACCTACGGCCACATTGGCGTCCCGGAGCCGTTCCACCTGCTGTCGCATCACCAGCACGATCCCGAGAAGCTCGACAAGCTCGTTCGCATTCAGGCGTTTCACACGAAGATGCTCACGAACTTTGCCGGTACGCTCCAGGAATTGCCCGACGGCGATGGCTCGCTTCTCGATCGCTCGCTGATTCTGTTCGGCAGCAATATGAGTGACAGCCACGCGCACGATCACTTCCCACTCCCGTTGGCGATGATTGGCGGCGGTTGCGGCACGCCTGTGGGGGTGCGATGTGTGCGGTTGCCCGACCGCACGCCGATGTCGAACGTGCTGCTGACGGTGTTGCGTCGGGTGGGTGTGCCGGCGCAGTCGATTGGCGACAGTACGGGCGAGTGCGGGGAGCTGTAAACGGCGCGGCTACGGCACGCTTGCGCGTCGTGACGTCACCACCGCGCACGCTGGAACCTGGAGCGAGCAAGGGCGACCCCCTTCAGCGCGATGCCATGTAGAGGTCGAATCCGCCCAAGCTATCCGACCGGTTGGCGTTGAAGAACAGCGTCCGGCCGTCGGAGGAGGGCGACGGAAACGTCTCGTTCGACGCGCTATTTACCGAAAGACCCAGGTGAACCGGGTCGGACCACGCGTCAAAGATCGTCCGACGCGCCGAAATCCACAGGTCGTTCAAGCCGAGCGTGCCAGGTCGATTCGATGCGAGGAGGATTTCGCGGCCATCGTGCCGAATGGCGGGACTCAAATCGCTCTGCTGACTGCTGAGTTCAGCGACGCGCACAGCGGGCCCGAACCAACCACCGCTCACGGTGCTGACGTAGACGTCCTGAATTCCAGCACCGCCCGGCCGGTTACTCACGAAATAGAGCTGCGGGAGTCCCGTGTCGTCGCTCTCGAAGAACGCCGCGCCGCCCTCGAACGCCGCCGTGTTGATTCCGCCGCCGAGGTTCACGGGTTCCTGCCAGCCGAGGTCGTCATGGGTGTGGGAGCGCCACGACACCCAGATGTCCGACCCGCCATATCCTCCTGGACGGTCACTGTTGAAAAATAGAAAGTGACCGTCTCGCGAGAGAGCTGGCGCGCGTTCATTTGACGATGCGTTGATGATTGGTCCCAGGTTGACCGGCAAGCTCCATGGATCACCGTCGGTGGTGCGCCTGGACACCCAGAGGTCTTCGCCGCCGAACGCCCCGGTACTGCGCGTCGACGCGAAGTAGAGGCTGAGCCCGTCCTTCGATGGATGGGGAGAGATGTCGTCGAACGCAGAGTTGACGGGCGGGCCAAGGTTGACGGGCTCGGACCACTCCCCGAACTTTGCGGCCGTGATCGACTCCGTGACCAGGACGGCCAGTCCGAGGGAAACGACAGCGCCGATACGCGCGGGTGTGCAAGCGAGTTTCATTGTCCTCTCCTTAAACGAGTGCTTGGACGCTTTCGAATTGAGGCGTCTATCTTTCATGACGCCTGGGGAGCCGCCGCATCGCATTGACGTCGACGTAGTTCGCAATCGCCGCGCCGACCGTGTCGCTCACGACGACTGTGCTCGGGTAGTGCATCCCGCCCCAGACGCGCGCGTTGTTGCCGTCTGCCCGCGCCTGCGAAATGCTGGTATAGGTGCGATTCGGCCCTCCTGGTGTCGTCAGGGTGAACGTCTGGGCGTCGGCGAAGTGCCTGAGGAGTACGGTCGCCGCCGCTCCATTCAGACCGGGGTGGCCGGCAGGATATTCGGGGTGGCATGGCGTGTTGACGAGTGGCAGCCAGCCCGCGTCGGTTGCCGTGCCCGAATTACCGTCGATGTCCGCCAGCGGGATGGCCGTAACCGGTCGCCACGTGACGACGGTCGAAAGCTGGCCGTAGTGCCACTTCGCGCTCCAGATCGTGAAGGCGGTGTCGGCCATTGCGATGTTCAACACCGCCAGAAGCCGATTACTCGCGGAGATCGACAGGCGGTTTGCGCGCGCAATCTGGTTTGTCGCCTGATTCCAGTGCACGCTGGCGTTGCCTTCCCAGAATGGCGCCAGCTCGGGCTGACCCGCCGAGCGCATCGAGCCCGTGTTCCGACCGAGTGTCTTGACGCTGTTGAAATCATCTGCATAGGTCGGGCTTGCGAGACTTCGCGGCGGTCCAGGATCGAACTGGGATGTGGTGGCGACGACGAACGGTGAGGAAAAGGCCAAGCCCAGCGCACTCATGGCGGTGCAAGATCCCCCCGTCGGCCGCCACTGGCCGACCGCCGGTCCGCCAACGAACGAAAACGAAGGAGGGGGATTGAACCCATCGTTCGCCCGCCAAGCCAGCACGGCCTGCGCGACCTCCGTTCCCCAGTCGATGCCCCGTTGGCGCGATTCGTCGGCATCGCCACCCGGATCGCTCAGCGCGGTGAGTGACGCCACGTAGCGGGTGTTGAGCGCCTCCCGTTGGGGCATCGACAGAGACGGGAATATGCCGACGAGCGCGGTGTATGCCGCGGCAATCACCGCGGCCCGGCGCGATGCGCCACGAGGCGCGGTGCCGTCCACGAAGATTGGCGCGTACCTGCGCTCGAACCCGTTGTAGGCATCGAAGATTGCGGTGTGGACGATCGCGCCGAGCCGCTGACTCGACGAATTGGCCGTATTCGTCGCAATCAGCGTGTCGATGAAGATCTGGTTCCATTCCAAGACCTGGTTGACGGTGCCGGCTCCTTCGGATTCCTGCGCCGTTTCGGCGGCCGCGGCGAAGACGAGGGCGACCCCGGCGATGAAAATGGCGCCCCGCAGGTTGTGGACAGTGGGTTTCATTGGCTCTTCCTTCACTCGATGCCCGTTCCTTCCCACTGGGGCGCGGTCCGAAATGGCCCGGCGGGGTCTCCGAGAGCGCCTGTGGTCCTTCGCCTGAGCTTCGCGGGCTGCGATACAATCGCGCTACGCCGCCAGACGCGGTGATCCTGCCGGCGTGGCTGGTTACAAGTCCTTACGACCGGTCTTCGCTTTTCTTCGGAATTGTTCCGGCTGCCATGAGCGAGCCACCGAAGCCCGCGTTTGCGTTCGGTTCCTTCTCACTGGACCTCGATAGGCGGCTGCTGCTGCGCAACGGCGAAGCCGTGGCGCTGGCGCCCAAGGTCTTGGAGACGCTGGTGGCTCTCGTCGAGAACCGCGACCGCGCGCTCTCGAAGGACGAATTGCTCGACCAGGTCTGGGCCGGCGCCAGCGTCGAAGAGGGCGGGCTGACCCGAAACGTCTCGATTCTTCGCAAGACGCTCGGCGAGAAGCCCGACAATCATCGGTTCATCCTTACCGTGCCCGGTCACGGCTATCGGTTCGTGGCCGCGGTGACAGAGATAAAGGTGAACGAGCCGCCATCCGCAGGCGAGCAGCAGGCCCGGTACTCCAGAATGGACGAGCCGGCGGTCCGCGGACGTGGCGCTGGCTAGCGCTGGCCGGGCTGACCGTCCTCGCCGTGGGAGGCATCCTTTACACCGTTCGGCCGGTGGCCACCACCGCACGACCGGCAATCACCTCGCTCGCGGTGCTCCCCCTGAACAACCTGTCGGGCGATCCAACGCAGGACTACTTCGCTGATGGAATGACCGAGGCGCTCATCGGAAACCTGGCTCCAATCAGCGCTCTCAGGGTCGTGTCACGCACTTCGGTGATGCGGTTCAAGGGCACGCGGACCTCGCTCTCAGAGATTGCGCGGGAGCTGAAGGTGGACGCCGTCGTCGAAGGTTCGGTGCAGCGGACGCGCGACCGCGTGAGGATTAGCGTGCAGTTGATTCACGCGCCCACCGACACCCATTTGTGGGCGCGCGAGTACGAGCGTGAACTCACCGACACGTTGAAGTTACAGGGAGAGGTCGCACGCGCGGTGGCGGACGAGATCCGCATTCAGGTCACGGCGGAGGAGCGGGCCCGGATGGCCTCTGCCGGCACGGTCGATCCGACCGCGCATCAGGAATTCCTACTCGGGCAGCACTATCTGTGGAAATTGACGGAGGAGGACCTGGCGAGGGCGGTCGAGCACTTCGAGCGGGCGACCCGCATCGATGCCGGGTACGCTGCGGCCTATGCCGGCCTGTCCCACGCCTGGTGGTGGAGAGGACTGTGGGGGGCCAAAACGTTTAAAGAAATCGAGTCGCCTTCACGAGCCGCGGCGCGAACGGCGGTGACCCTCGATCCCAGACTTGCTGAAGCCCACGTGTCGATGGGCCGCCTCAGGTTCGGTCATGACTGGGACTGGACAGGAGCCGAACGTGATTTCCGACGGGCGTTGGACATCGACCCGAACAATCTCGATGCGCACTTTTTTTCCGCGATGTTGTTCATGGCCCTGGGACGCTTCCCTGAAGCGATCGCTCACATCGAGAGGGCCGAGCAGCTTGATCCGTTGTCGTCGACGGTTCACTCAGCGTTCGGTCGGGTTCTGTATCGGGCCCGCCAATTTGACCAGGCAATCCCTCACCTGAATCAGGCGATCGCACTGGAGCCCCGCAGTGCCGATGGCTATGGCCGGCTAGCTGACGTGTACGAGGCCTTGGGGAGGTATGACGAGGCACTTGCACTCTACGACAAAGTGAGCGTTCTGAGAGGTCGGCGGGCCGGCGGTCCCGATATCGCCATCGTCTTCGCTCGGATGGGCAAACGAGATGAAGCCAACCGGATCGTACAGACCTTGCGGACCACGATCCAGCCCGCACAGTTGGCGCAAGCCTTTGCTGTTCTTGGCGACAACGACGAGGCCTTCCGCCTTCTGTTCAGGCACGCGGAAGAACGTAACGGTGTGAACTACGTGAAGACGGAGCCTCGACTCGACAGACTCCACTCGGATCCGCGATGGCAGCTCTTGCTCCGTCGCATGAACCTCCCGGTGGACAACGAAGCGGACGCAAGCGTCAGATGAGCTCGTGTGCCCCGATCTGCGTCCCGCGGTTCTCCTCGCCCGGCGCTGCGATACGATGGGTTCGACGTCGCGCTAGACGATGTCGGGATTGGTCGGGTGCACCTGCAGGCTGCCGATCTGGCGCGTGGCTCGAGTCCGAGCTTCACCCAGGCCTTGCCCGCGTCGGTCGATTTGTAGACGCCGTCGCCGTACGAAACGTTGCCCCGGAAGCACGCCTCCCCCATGCCGACGCAGATGATGTTCGGATTCGACGGCGCCACAGACATGGCCCCGACCGACCCGGTGGAGAAAAGCCGTCGGAGACGTTGGCCCAGTTGAGCCCGCCGTCGTCCGTCCACACCCCGCCCCGGTGGTGCCCTGGAGCGAGGCGGGAATCGCGGGACGCCTCGCAGCCGCGCCGGCGATAGATGCGCACATCGCGGATCGTCTCCACGAGATCGAAGTGGTCCTCGACGTAGCGCTGCAGGCGGGGATGTTCGCTGATCGGTACGCCCCCAGCGATACAGGTTCGCCGGGGCGGTGTCGACGATGAAGGTGGCGCGGTGCCGGTCGAGGTCGCCCATCAGCCAGTCCCAGTGCGCGGGCACCACGGTCCCCTCGGCCGGGATATCTCCTCGGTTGCTGGCGAGATTCCCCGGGATGTAGCCGGTGAGCCGCGCTGCCGACAGCGCAACGAACCGCGACGCCGGCCGCAGACCCGAGTAGTAGTAGAGATTCGGCGCCGACCCCCAGACGAACAGCGATGCCCCGGTGGCGCAGGCATCGGCGCGAAGGCGCTCGGCGACCTCGCGGTACACCGGACGTCGTTCGTTATAGACGGTGCCGGCCGGGCCGAGGTACAGCACGGCATTCGCGACGGTGAACCCAACCAGCATCACGATCGTCCAGACGACGACCGTACGGCCGGCGCGCGAGAGCGGCCGCCGGACCACCTCGTCCAGCCACGGGGCGGCCGCCAGGACGAGTGGCACGTGCAGCTGGATGAAGTAGTGCGGAAAGAAGCGGAAGCCGAGGAACAACGGAGGCAGTGACGCGACGACCAGCGCCGATGAGAAGAGCTTCCAGTACGGCTCCTGGATGCGCGCCCGGCTCCGCCACCACCCCCACCACAGCGGCGCGGTGGCGAAGCTGAAGGAACAAAGTAGCTGAGCCACCGTTCCAGCGCTTCGCGCGGGCTGATGGGATTGCCGGCGTACCACAGGTTCTGTCCGCCCATCCAGTAGATGAGGGCCTCTGCGCCCCCGCGGGCCGCGAAGTAAGCGAACACGAGACCCGCCGGTGCCGCCATGGCCGCCGCCAGCAGCGCGACCGCGCGAACCGCCCGCCGCAGTTCCCCGCGCGACGCGTGCAGGTGCGCGATCGCCACCGTAGCCGCCACGGCCCACGTCGCGACCTGCGGTTTGACGAGAGCCGCCGTTCCGAACAGCAGGCCGGCCGTCAGTATCCGGATGTCCGACGCGGCGCGCTGAGTGTCACGAAGGTGCATCACCGCCCACGACGCCGGAAGGACCATCAGCAGCTCGGCGTTGGTGGCCAGCATGTCGTGGCCGATGAAGGCCGCGCCGTAAACGATCAACGTGATCGCGGCCACCACGCCGGTGCGGCGATGCCTGTAGCACGCCGAGACGGCCAGGGCGGTCAGCGGTATGACGATCGCGGCGGTGACGAGATGCACCCCCGCCAGCCCGCGGCCGCCGACGAGCTGGGCGAGCGCGAACGCCGCGTAGAGCAGCGGCGGCTTGTTGTCGACGAAATCGGTGTAGAGCAGTCCCCCCTGCAGCAGGACCCGGGCACCGACGGCATGACTCGCTTCGTCGATGTCGATGACGTCGAGGACGAGGGAGAGCCATCGTGTCGCCAGGCTGATCGCCATGAACAGCCCGAGGAGCCGGAGCGAGCGCCACCACTCCGAATTACCCACCTACGCACCGGATCCATTCATGTCAAACTGCGGTCTTCGCCACGGTAAGGGAGACGTCCCGGGCAATCAGGTGGTGTTCTCAAAGACGGTCGCGGCCCCTACGCGCCTAACGACCTGCCGGTAAGCCGCGGCGGCCGCATCCCCATTCTGGACGATCAGGGTCGACGGCAGCCGTGAATGCCCTGGCCCCCGGAAGTAGATGTCATGGCCGCACGACGATCCGCAAGCTGAACAGCAGCGAATGGCTCGACGGCGTCGGTCGAGCGATAATCGGCCCAGGCCTATGCCACACCAGTCTCCTCTCACCCCTTTCAGCCATGGAGGTTACGATGACTGTTGCCACTTCAACGCTGCTGGGACGGCCACTGTGGAACGAATTGATGACCAGCGACCCCAAGGCCGCTGAGACGTTCTACGACCGGGTAGTCGGCTGGACGTCGGCGCCCTTCCCGGCCTCGCCCCAGCCCTACACTGTGTTCAACCGAAGTGGAGGGATTCCGGTCGCAGGCGTCATGGCGACCCCTGAGGGGATGAAGGCGCCGCCGTTCTGGGCCATGTATGTCGGCGTGGTGAAACTGGAGGACACCGCCGCCAGGATCAAGCGACTTGGAGGCAGAGAGTGTTCCCCGGTGATCGAGGTGCCGTCGGTCGGCCGCATGCAGATGATGAAGGACCCGCAAGGCGCCGCCTTCTATATCTACGAGCCGGCGAGCGCCGAGCGGCAACCGGAGGCTGCGGCCGAGCTGGGCGAGGCGTCGTGGCACGAGCTGATGACGACCGACGCGCCAGCGGCCCTGAAGTTCTACAGCGACGTGTTCGGGTGGCAGCCCAGCGAGGCGCTCGACATGGGTCCGATCGGCAAGTACTACATGTTCAACCGTCCCCATGGAATGATCGGCGGCATGATGAACACGCCGCCCGAGATGGCGCACGTGCCGC
>CAWAYR010000019.1:0-177254 GCA_963786365.1 uncultured Acidobacteriota bacterium | reverse complement strand
TCTGTTGACCACCGACCGCGTTTATCGCGACTATCGTCTGGAGACGCCAGACGCCGGCTCGGCATGCGGGGACTCTACTACGTTGAAGTACATCCCTCCAGCCCGCGCGGCTGGAGCGACGATGCCCTCGACCTGGTTCGAACTGTACCGGACGATCGTGATGCCGACGCATTGCGATCTGTACGGCCACATGAGCGTGCGGCGCTACGCCGCATTCTTCGACGATGCCGGCTGGCAGATCCTGGCGCAGGCCGGAGTGTCGCTCACCGATCTCCGCTCAGGCGGGCTGTGCGACGGGCGAACACCGCGCGAATCCCTCGGCGAGGGTCTGATCACGGCGCTGCTGCTGACCAGCGACCCCGTTTATCGCGACTATCGTCCCGGCAAACTAGGGCGGCGCGCAAGTGGCGATCCCGGCTGGGGAGATCGTCGAATCCCGGACGACAACCTGCGGGCCGAGGCGCGCGACACGCGCATGCCCTGGACAGCCTACGTCCTGCCGGGCACGCTCCGCGGCAAGCAGCTGGCCACGAAGTATCAGTGCGCGACCTGCCACGGTGCGAATCTCGAAGGCATCGGCCCCGTGCCGGCGTTGGCGGGACGCTCGCCGAGCTACACCATGCGGCAGCTCTTCGACATGAAGACCGGTGCGCGGCGCGGGCCCTGGGCCGAGCTGATGAAACCGATCGTGACCAGCATGTCGGTGCAGGATATGGCGGCGGTGTCCGCGTTCGCCGCCTCGACGCCGGCGCCGGTGGCCCCGCGCCCGAGCACGACCACCGCGGCGCGCTGAGGCATTGGGGCCGGCGTTCGTCAGCCCGCCCCAAAGGTCTCATGCCGTAATACAGGACGACGATCAGGAGAACGTTGAGCAGCGCGACGACGGAAAGGCCTGCGCCGACCAATCCGACGGACCGCTTTCGATCTGATTCCGCGGCCGCGAACAGGAAGCCTGAGACGCCGCGGCACGCGATCGTACCAGCGCGGGCGGTCCGTCGAAACCGGGGAATCGGATGGCGAATTGCATAACGCGGGAGTGAACCATCCGAAATAGGTCAAGAGACTGCCATGAGTGACAACACCATCGATGCCGAGGAAGTGCAGCATCACCTCGAGATCCTGCGCCGGATCCTCGAGGCGGCGGATGCGGAAGAACGGAGCTCGCTGTTCGTCGAGGGATTCTCGAAGTTCGGTCCGCGGTTCCTGGTCACACTGCATTTCGAGCCGGACGACCCCGCCTGGCGTGAGGCGTTGATCCCCTTGCGCGAGGAGGCCAGCGCAGTGGCGGCCCTGTGGTTGAACGGCACCAGCTATCTCGGCAGCGTCGACGAAGACGAGCGCCGCGCCCGATTTGGCGCATCGATGGTGGACGCCGGCCAGATCGGAATGGCCCGTCTCATCGCGAAATCGATCCTGAGCCTTCCCGAGACGCACCCGCTGCACGATCGCGCGAAAGCGCGCGATGCGCTGTTGCAATTTGTCGACTGGGTTCGCGAGAGCGGCGACCGTGAAGGCGAACTGCTCGCCATCGCCGATCTGCTTCACTCCAATCTCGTGGAACACGATGCCGGCGTCGAGCTCATCGCCCGCGGCGAAGAGTTGTTTCCGCTGGTCGACGCGGGGAGTACGGACGCGATTTCCTCCTGGAGGTGTTTTCGTTCTATTCGGGGCCGGCATACGACGGAACGGACGCCGATGGGGCATGGCGTGCGAAGGCACAGGCTGTTTTCGACCGCATCTGCGCCATCGGATCCACCGACGAGGTGCGCGCACAAAACATGCTGATTGCTGCGCTCGCGGCCAGCAACGCCGGAGACAGTGCACGGGCGGTCGAGGCCTTTCATCAGGCCTGGAGCGGCGGCCTCCTCAATCGCAAAGCCACGCTTTCCGCGGTCCTCATCGAAGCCCGGCTGCGCCTCGGCCTGCCGTCACAGGAGCAGATGGTAATCGACATCCTCGCTCCGCGAATCGACGCTTACGAGGAGGAATACATCGCTGCGGTCGAGCGATCCGCAATTGACGAGACCGGGGAGAACTTCAGCGAGGTCACCATCGGCCTCGCCTTCGCATACGCCGCGCTCGATCGCTGGACCGAGGCGGTCGCCGCCCTCGAACGCGCAAAGAGCCTGCGCCTTCGACATCAGGCGGCGTTGCGCCGCTCGCCTGCGGGCGCTACGCTCCTCGCGCTCGAGGAGCAACTGCACGCGCTCGGCCGCGGCGTCGCGCCCGCAGCGCTCGGAGGCACGCTGAACAAGAAGGAGGACTGGATCGGCGCCGAGCTGTCCGCGCACACCCGCGTCCTTGAAGAGTACCGCCGGGTTCGCGCTGCGTTACCGCGCGACTTGGCCGCCCATGCGACGCTCGAAGACATCGCCGGCAGTCTCAATGATGGCGAAATGGCGCTGTTGCTCGGAGTCAACTTCAAGGGCACGCTGATCGCCGGCGTTGAGCGCGGCGAGCGCAGCAGGCCGTCCCTGACGCTGCTGCGCCCGGACCTGACCTTGGCATGGGTCGGGCAACAGCTCCTCGGCGACGAGTCCGATGGTTTCATCCTCGCGCTCGAAGTCGGTGAAGCCGTTCGCGATCCGCGCGCGCCGCTGGCTCGACTGCTGGCGACGATCGACACGGCACTCGGCGCGCCGCTCGCCGCGCTGCTCAACCGCCGCAACGTGACGCGCCTCGTCGTCGTGCCACACAGCGTCTACAACTTTATTCCGTTCTGGGCGCTCCCGTCATTCGCGCCATGGGACGTCGTCACCGTCCCCAGCGCCGCGCATTTCGTGAACGCGCGCCACTCGCAGGTGCGCCCGTTGTCGAAGGCGACGATCGCCGGCGACCCTACGGCCGATCTGCCGATTTCGCCTGCGGAAACGCAGGCCGTGCAGCATCACCTGACCGCCGCGGGCCTCGTGGTCGTCAGCGTCGCGCCGGAACACGCGACGCAGCCCGAGCTCGCGCGCGTCGCCGCGGACTGCGAGTTGGTGCACTTTTGCGGCCACGGCCGCGCCGATCTGACCAATCCGGTGCGCGCGGCGTTACTGCTCCGGCCCGCCTGGAAACAGACGCCGCTCACAAGTGCCGAGGACTTCGATCGCGTGATTGCCGGCGTGAGTACGTGGAACACGGTCGACGAGGAGAACCGTGCCGCCGATGTCGCGGGCATCGGGCATCTCATCGAGTACAACAATACCGATGCGGGAGAACGGGAGTACTTCTCAGGTACTCGGCCGATGGCACGCTGTGGGCGCGCTACCGCGATGGGCAGCGTCTTCAAATCGCGGAGCTGTGGACCGCTGGCGACCTGATGGTGCAACGCGCGTTCGAACGATGCGAGCTGGCGTTTCTCTCCGCCTGCAGCACCAGCAGCGGCGGCATCAGTGCGCTGTCCGAGGCTGGTGGCTTGCCCGGCGCGCTGCTGCTCGCCGGCGTCTCGACTATCGTAGCCACCCAATGGCCGGTCAGCGATCTCCTCAGCGCGCTGTACGCCGATCTCTTCTATGCCGAACTTGTTGCGCAGCGCGGCAGGCGCGACGTGGCGACGATCGTGAGAGCCGCGGCCAAGACCTTGCGCGAGATGCCGCGCACTGAAGCGGTCGTGCGCCTCGGCGACATCCAGCGCCGGGTCGACGACCCGTTCGTCGAATTCGAAATCGACGCCTACAAGGAAAAGCTCGCGTCGGGTGACGAATACCCGTTTGCGCACCCGTACGCGTGGGCGTCCTTTCATGTCCTCGGGCGCGGCGACGTGCTGCTGCAGATAGGAGCGGGCCATGAGTGAAGCGGCATTACTCGTCGAGACGGTCGGGACGCTGGCCGAAGACCTGCCGCATCTGACCGGCGACGGCTGGCCGGAGTTCAGCGCACAACTGTGGACCCTGCTCGATCGGCTCGAGGATCCGGCGGCCGACGCGGTGGCGGCGGCAAAGGCGCTGATCGCGCTGTTTCGCAAATACCCCGACGCCTACAAGGCACTCGTCGCGGCGCGGGCAGCGACCGTCGCGATTCGCGGCAAATCGAAAACCACGGCACCGGCGCCGCCAGTGTCGCGCTACGTCGAAGTTGAGATCCTGTTCGCAACGGATCGCGAGCGCGGCACGGGCGCGACGCCGGCCGAGTTCTACAGTGGCGAACGTGGAAGCAAGACGATCGAGTTCGGCCGGGCCACAGTCAGCATTCCGCACGATCACAAAGCGGCCGTGCTTGAAACACCGACGCTCTGGAAGCTGCAGTTCCGCGCCGATCCGGAGAAACACGTGGTGCTCCTGAAGGTCGAGCCACTGGCTTCCGGTGATTTGGCGCAGTACCGCGAAAGCGAGGCTCGGCCAACTGCCTATCAACGAAATCTTGATCTTCGTGCACGGCTACAACGTCTCGTTCGAGGATGCGGCGCGGCGCACGGCACAGGTCACCTACGACCTCCAGTTCCAGGGCCTGCCCGTGCTTTACAGCTGGCCGTCGGAAGGAGCTGGCGCCAAGTACACGATCGACGAGGCGAACGCGCGCTGGACGCAGCCCCACTTCAAGGCGTTTCTCGAGAGCGTGCTGCTCGAGTGCGGTGCTGACACCGTGCACGTGGTTGCCCACAGCATGGGCAGCCGGGTACTGGCGGAGACCATCGGTAGCGTCAATCCGGGGTTGCTCCCGGCAGGCGCATCGAGGCTGCGCGAGATCGTCTTTGCCGCACCCGATTTCGACGCGCAAACGTTCGCCGAGCTTGCCGAGACGTTCGCCGGCCGCAGCGAGCGGTTCACGCTGTATGCCGCGTCGTCCGACCTGCCACTCGGTCTGTCGAAACTCATTCACAAGTACGGGAGGGCCGGACGATCGCCAGTCGTTGTCGACACCGTCGACACCATCGACGCATCGAATGTGAATACGTCATTCATCGGTCACAGCTATTTCGGCGACGAGCGTACGCTCATCGGTGATCTCACCAACCTCATTCGCAACAATCTGCCGCCGGACAGGCGGCCCGGGCTCGAACGGGTCGCGGGCCAAACGCGCCGCCACTGGCGGTTTCGCGCGTAGCCTGCCTCGGTCTCCATTCGCAGGCCGGTCAGTTCTCGGTGGTGTTTTCGCGACCGAGTTCATCACGACGACATCGAGCGGGGCCTTTCGCGACTCGAGCGTCAGCCCGACGTCGCAACACCGCCCGGAGAGTGGATCGGTATTCGCCCGTCGGGCAGGCGAAGCGCTTGTGGAGGAAGGGCGACGCCGGCGTTGACGCCCGATCGAACCATCAGCGGCATGTAGTCCTCGGGGGCGATGTTGAGGATCACTTCGAATTCGCCGGTCAGTCCCGTTCTGGTCGAGCACCGGGCGATCGGCGAATCGCGTCGCACTTCGGCGAACGAGACCATGGTCATCTGCTGACCTCAAGGCGAGTGTTTCCGAATGCGAACGACGGCCTGCGCCCGCCGGTCACGGGCGATCGCCTGTCAGTGGATGCCGACGGCGGGTCGTGCTGCAGTTGCGTTATCCGTGGGCGGACGGCACGACGCCTCTGCGGTTCGGGGCGACGGCGTTCCTGGGGCGGCTCGCCGTGCTGGTGCCGCGGCCGCGCGTCAACCTGCTGCTTTATTACGGAGTGCTGGCGTCGCGGGCGGCGCGGCGGGCTGAGGTGGTGCCGCTGGCGGCGGCCGCCGCCGAGTCGGGCGAGGGGTCTGCGGAATCGGACGCGCGTGCTCATCTGGCGGCGAGCCGAGCGCTCCTGGTGCCCGATTCATCAGTTCGCCATATCCGGCCGTTCCTGTAAGCTGCAGCGCATGCTCTTGCGAATCTCGATCGCCGTTGCATTGGCCGGCTGCTCACTCGCAGCGCAGGCAAGAGGGCCCGCTGAATTGGCGAACGCTCCAGTGCCGCCCGGCGCGCAACCGATCACCTACGGCGCCGACCCGATGCAGTTCGGCGAGCTACGGGTTCCGTCGACCAAGGGTCCGCATCCCGTCGCGATCGTGGTCCACGGCGGTTGCTGGGTGTCGAAGCTCGGCACCTACGATCCCCGGGCGGTCGCACTCGACAACATGCGGCCAATGGCCAATGCGCTGACCGAGGCCGGCATCGCGACGTGGAACATCGAGTACCGCCGCATCGATCAGCCTGGCGGCGGCTGGCCGGGCACATTCCAGGACGTCGCCGCTGCCGCGGACTTTCTTCGAACAGTTGCGGCTCGCGAGCAGCTCGATCTGAATCGGGCAATCGCGATCGGCCACTCCGCTGGCGGACACCTCGCCATGTGGCTGGCTGCGCGACAGAAAGTGCCCGTGGGCGGCGACCTCTACACCAGGAACCCGCTGGTACTGGCCGGCGTCGTGAATCTCGATGGACCCGCGGACTTGAGCGCTGCGCTCGCAGTCGAGAAGCAGATCTGCGGACGCGCGGCGATTACCGAGCTGATGGGCGGAACACCTTCGACTCGTCCCGATCGGTATCGCGCGGCATCACCGGTCGAACTGCTGCCGTATGGTGGACAGCAAGTATTCCTCGCCGGCGCGATGTTCGGCTCCCAAGTGGAGCCCTACGCAGAAGCCGCAAAGAAAGCCGGCGACACGATTATGGCCGCTACCCACTTCGCCAAGGCGGGACATTTCCTCTTCATCGATCCACAGTCCGAGATCTGGGCGGAGGTCGTGCGCAGCGTTCGTCGGTTGTTAACGATGCCGGAGTAACTGCTGCGCCGGCCGAAGAGTCGCGGCGGTTGTAGTAGACTGCCACTCCTAATTCCGCGATGAAGTGGCTGCTGCGCGTCGTTGGACTCCTGGTCGGCCTGTATGCCGTTCTGTTTGCGACGGTCCTGACCGCGATGACGCGTCCACCGGAGCAGTTCGGGACGGCGATGCGCTACCTGCCGGCGCCGCTCGTCTGGGGGGCCCTGCCCGCGGCGCGCATGTGGCTCTGGGCGCGCGGCGGCACGCTATCCGAAGGCGAGGCGGCACCCGATTTCACGCTGCCGCAACTGGATAACAAGGAAGAACGGGTGACGCTGTCATCGCATCGCGGCCAGAGACCGGTGGTGCTGGTGTTCGGCAGCTACACTTGACCGCCCTTCCGCCGGGCGGTGCCCGCGCTCAACAAGCTCCACCAGGACTACCGCGATCGCGCCGCCTTCTACGTGGTCTACATCCAGGAGGCACATCCGATCGACGCGTGGCAGGTCGAGGACAACCTCGAAGACGACGTGCTCGTGAAGAGCACGATGACCGCGGACGAGCGCTTCAGCACCGCGGGACTCTGTGTCAAGAACCTGGGGATCGAGTTGCCGGCGATCGTCGACGGCCCGGACAATCGCGTCGAGCGTCTTTACACCGGCTGGCCCGATCGGTTGTATGTGATTGATCGCGATGGCACCATCGCGCACAAGAGCGCCGCTGGACCATTTGGATTCAAGCCGGCCGCCGTCGAAGCCACGCTGAAGATGCTGCTCCCGTAGTAACAAAAAACGGGTCCGAAGACCCGCCTCGATAGCAGCAACACAAATCAGAAGGTCGTTATTCGACTTCGACCGGCTCCAACTCGTCGCCGTTTTCGGCGCCGCCATTGCCGTTTTCAGGTTCACCGCCGCCGGCCGATGCTTTCTTTCTGCGCGGGCGAATATCGTAGCGCTTGCTGCGCACATCTGCCTAAGATCAGTTCGCTGAACACGCGTCAGTTGAAGTCAGCACCGCAAATTCGCCAGCTGAGGGCTGGCGGTAGCAATCCCGTGGGGGTTCAGGCAGCCGGCCGTCACGCTGCGTTTTCGGCCTAGGGGTGGCCTGCCACGTTGGCGTATCGACTGTCTCTTACCCGTCGAGCAGCGTGAGGGCGCAGATCTCGGCCTCGGTGCGCGAGAGGATCCATCCTTCGAGCTGAACCGACCGTCCCCGCTCGAAGTCGTCGCGTACGGCTCGAACGAGCGCGCGAATCGCGCCGGGCTGGTCGCGCGAGCGGTCGATCGCTTCGAGCGCCCCGCGCGCGGCCGCGACGACCGACTCGCGAGTCGTATCGCGGCCGAGCTGTCGCAGGTACGCCTCGCCAACGGCCCGGACGGCGTCACCCTGGTCGCCGAAATAGCCGGCGCCCATCGTCGCCGCCCGATCGATGTGGCCGGATTGAACGGCCCACGCCGACTGCGCGGGTACGAGTACCCCAGCGGCGCACGCCGACAGCGCCTGCCACAGGAACTCACGCCTCGGAATGACGGTCATTCGCCTGACCTCCCGTCGCCGCGCCCCGACCTGAGGGTGTCGGCCAGACGATGGGCCAGCGCGACGATGGTGAGCGTCGGGTTCGAGTCGCCGCCAGTGGTGAACACCGAGCCTCCCGTGACGTAGAGGTTCCGCACCTCGTGCGTCCGGCTCGTGGCATCGACGACGCTGACGGCGGGATCCTTGCCCATGCGCGTCGCGCCCATGTGATGACCGCCGGGATCCTGCCGCCAGACGAACCGTGCCGCGTCGCCGGGCACCCAGAGACGCGCCAGCCCGGCGGCGCCCAGCTCGCTGCCCAGCACCACCATCGCGCGCCGCATCTGCACGTCGTCCTCCGGCGCGATCCGCCAGTCGAGCGCCACGCGCGGCATGCCGAGGGCATCGACCTCGTCGGTCAACGTGATGCGGCTGTCGCGCAGCGGCGATTGCTCGCAGCGCAAGGTCAACTGCGTGGCCTGGAACTCGCCACGGCCGCGGGTCACGAGCGCCTGCGCCGTCGCCGCCGGCAGCGCGTCGCTCTCGGTCTTCGGCGCGTTGGGCCGCGGCGCCGCCAGGAACGTGGCCGAGAAATTGAGCAGCTTCTCGCGCCGCGAGACCGCCGTCGGAGAGCGCGAGTGCGCCCAGCATCTGCACGGGCGTCCCGTCGGCTCGTTTCCAGTCCGAGTCACCGCGCCTGTAGAACGACAGGTCGAGCGCCGACGCATGCACTACGCCGATCGAGCCGTAGTAGTGCGGATGCTCCATGAAGTAACGGCCCACCACGTCGTGGCCGTTGGCCACGCCCTCGCGCTGCTGCGATCGCGACGCCAGGAGCACGCGGGCGTTCTCGACACCACCCAACGCGAGCACGTAGCGCCCGGCGTTCACCCGAAAGGTCGTCCCCTCCAGCGTCCGGCACGCGAAGGCCTCGACGCGCCCGCGGGTCTGATCCAGACGGATGTCGACGAGGTTGGCGAAGGTGACGACGCGGACGTCCTCGGCCCGTTCCAGCACCGGGCCGTAGACACGTGCTGAAGCGCGTCGGCGGGCTGAACTGGTAGTACCGCTGCTCGATGTTCGACGAGACGGGCAACAGGGGCTTCGACGTCCGCTCCGATCGCTCGTCCGCGTCCCACTCGAACTCCCCGATCTCGAGCGTCTGGCACGCCTTCCGGAACCAGCGCACGAGATCCGAGTACTTCAGGGGCCAGCCGCTGTCGGGGATGTAGTCGCGCCGTTCGAAGTCCTGGGGCATGAGCGGCCGGCACCAGCCGTTCCAATGTCCCGTGGTCCCACCGAGCGACCGAATCCGCATCCGGCGAAGGTCCCAGGTGTCGATTCCGGTCATGCGGCCTTCGGAGAGCGCCTGCGTCGCTTCGTCGCGCTCGACCCCGCCGCTCTCGAGCAACACGACCGACAGGCCCGATCCACGCAAGTCCATCGCGATGGTCATGCCGGCAGCGCCGGCGCCGGCGATGCAGACGTCCGCCTCGAGCGTCGCGCCCTCATCGAGGGTCCGGGCGTCGATCAACATGGGGCCTGTGGGGCGGTAATTCTACATCGGCCCGCAGGGTGCAGAACCGTCACGTTCCGGCCCGCTGGCGTGGCCGGTTGTGCATTTTGGCAGCCTTCTAGCCGAGCGCGAGCACCGTATTGGGACGGAGGAGGTACGGCGGCACCAGGCACGCCATATTGGAGAGGAGCAGCACTGCCTGCGGACACTGTATTCCCAGTGTGGTTTCTACGAACCGGCGGCGGGCCTGACAGCGCGCCCACGTCTCGGGGTAGTGCTCGCGGATGGTCTGCTGCAGCGCGTCATCCGCGACGGCGACGCCGTCTTCCATCCGGGTGGAGAAGTACGTCGGCGACGAGGGAATGACATCGGTCTGCAGCACCATGCCTGATCGGATGGGCAGCGGCGAGCCCGCGTAGATCGGCGAACTGACCCATTCATCCAGATGGATGAGATGCCCGGGATTGAGAAAGATGCCGAACCGCTCAAACGGCAAACGCGCGTGAATCACGTCATAGAGGGATGCGCCGCTGCACCCCCGGCCGCAGCCCGCCCAACCACTCGCCCATCGCCTCGAAGTACGGCCCGGCGAACGCAGACACATAGTCCCGCGCCGGTTCCGGCAGTTCCGACGGCCGTTCGACCACCCATCCCGCGCGACAGATGTTGCTGCCCCAATACGCGACGTTGGCGGACCAGGTGTGGCCACGTTCCACGAGATTCCCCGACGCGCTGGCCAGGCTGACGCGGTGTGGGCCGGTCTTGCAGGTGATGTGGCATGACAGCGGCAGGCCGTCGTATCGAGCCTCAGCGAGCAGCTGGTGGTCGGTGATGCCAGGCCGAAGGGCAAAATGGACTCGCCGCATGGCGTTCGACGCTTTGACGTTCGTGTACTCGAAGAAGGCGATCTCCGCGGCCGAGCACGTCGATCGCACGCCGTACCCGGGATGGACGAACAGGTCGGTGGCGTCCACGGTCTGGTCGACGCCAGCCAGTTCGCGAACCGTATCGACGATGTAGGACGGGGTGTCCATGCGGCGAGGGTGCCCGTAGTATTTCCAGCCCGCACAACCGACGCGTGCGCCGGCGCCGATGCCTTCGCCGCCGAAGATCTCCTGAAGGGTGCGGCTGGCATCGCGCGGCTGGTCGAGCAGGGAGAAGGGCTGATATCGCTCCGCCCGCAGCGTGCCGCGCTGCCACAGCGGGCTGATCGGCAGATAGCTCTCGCATTCGTTGCCGACCACCAGGAGGGGGTGGCTGCCGTCGGCCCGGAGGATCAGGACGGCCTCTTCAAATCGCGGATCGAAGTTGCTGCACCAGGCGAGGTTGGCGAAGTGCTCGCGATCGCCGTAGACCAGCAGGTGCGTGAGCCTCCGCTCGTCCATCCGGCCTCGAAGCTGGTCCAGACGGGCCGCGAACTCCTCGGGCGGCACCAGCGGAGCAGCCAACGGTTCGGGGCCGAAATCCGGCCATTCGGTCTCGATGAGGCGGTGTCTTGGGGTGGGCATGGAGTGGCTCGGCTCGCCGTGCCTCGCGGTGTGAGAAGCCGGCGCTACCGAAGGCACGTACTATGCCCGAACGGGCGACCTCCCGGCACCTGTTCAGAAGATGTGCCCGATCGAGAAGTGCCAGCGCGCCGACGTAGCCGACGTGTTCCCGGTTCTCCCAGCCACGGGGAAGCCGAGGTCGATGCGCACCGGCGCGAGTGGCGTGCGGATGCGCAGTCCGAAGCCGACGCCCACGGCCAGGTCGCTGAGGTTGATGCCGTCCTTGTCCGCGAACGTGTTGCCCGCATCGACGAACGCGGCGCCGCTCAGCAGCCAGAACAGGGGAATGCGCACCTCTTCATTCACCACGAGCAGCTTGCTCCCGCCGATGGGCGACCCGAGCAACTGGTAGGCCGACAGCGAGTCCTGCTTGTAGCCGCGCACCGTCTGCGTGCCGCCAGCCTGGTAGAACAGGTCGAGCACCGACAGCGGCGGCTGGCCGCCGAAGCGTTCGAGGTTGCCCCACCTGATGTTCGAGGCCAGCGTGATCGGTCCCATCGGCTGGTAGTGCGAGGCGCGCATCAGCGTGCGCAGGTAATCGAAGTCCGATCCGAGGGACCGGAGCCCCCACTGGGCGGACGTGGACACCATCCACCCTCGCTTGGCGTCGAACAGGTTGTCGCGCCGGTCCACGACCACGGCGCCCGCGACCGCGGCCAGGTAGCCGGTGAAGTCGAGGACGGCTTGTCCGGTCGCGGCGCTCACGAAGCCAATGTCACGGTAGTTGTACCGAGTAACCCCAGGACAGCTCGACCGGAGCACGAACGCGCCACCGCTGCTCGATCGTCAGCGCCCTCTCGATATCGCGGAGGATGACGTTCTCGTTCCGGTCGCGATCCTCGGTGCGCGCGTCGGCGTACACGTTGGTTCGGATACGCCGGGACCGGATCCGGGGCACCGAGGCGAGGATGCGCGCGCTGCTGTAGTCCGGTTCATAGCGCAGGCCCGCGCCAAGGGTCCAGCCACGGCCGAGGAAGTTCCGGTCGCGCAGGTCGGCGGCGATGCCGCCCGAGCTCACTCTCTGGTCGAACAGCGGCTGGTACTGGTTCGTGGCCTCGATGCCGTACAGGAACATGAACCGGCGCGATTCCTGGAGCGTCACGACCGCGTCGACCGGCACCGTCGCCGCCTCGGACGTGGCCTCGACTGGTTCGAAGGTCACTTCGGCGGCGCGAAAGGTGCCGATGTCGTACAGCCGGCGCCGGGCCGCTTCGGCAACCGCCGGGCTCGCGGGCGACCCGGGTTCGATCCGGGTCGCCGATCGCGACCAGCTCGTCTCGCGTGCTCTCGACGCCGGTCGTGCGCACTGACTGGACGACGTGGCGCGGGCCCTCGTCAACGGTGATGACGACGTCGACCAGCCCCTCACCGGCGTTCACCGTTGCCTGCGACTCCACCGCCACGTTCGCTGTAGCCCAGATTGCGGTAGTGACCGCTCGAGCCCGAGTCGCGCCGACCGCTCGGCCCCGGCCAGATAGGTAGCGCCGATGGTGAGGCCGGTGCCGGCCGCGGCCTCCGCCTGGCTCACGCGGTTGGCGCCGTTCACGGTGAGTCTCGTCACACGCGCGACCGGCCCCTCGACGACGTGGACGGGGAGCGTGGCTGATCGCATCCGAGAACTCGACGGCCCCGACCGTGAGCCTGGTCGCCAGAAAGCCGCGCGCGGCGTACGCGGACTGCAGCGCCTCCAGGAGCGCCGCGGGGTCTTTCCATGCCGCGACGTCCGCTGCGTTGGCCTGCGCGGCGTCGAGCAGCTCCTTCCCGCTCATCACGGTGTTGCCAGAGAAGGCAAGATGCCGCTCGACCGTGAGGGGGCCGGGGTCCACGTGCAAGGTCGCCGTCACCTGGTCCGGCCCCGACTGGTCCACGTCCACCGCGACCGTGGCCCGCAGGTAGCCGACGTCGACGAGGTGCCCGCGCATCACCTCCGTGAGATCCGCGTCGAGCAGATCCACCAGCGCGCTGTCGGACCAGGCGCGCTGCAGCTGTTCGAGCAACGCCGCTGGCGGGGCGTATCCCGAGACGGCGAGGACCGTTCGCGGCCCGCGCGTGATGCGATAGTCCAGAGTCACGCGGGGCGAACCAGCCGCGCCGTCGCCCACACGCCTGGTTGGCACGATTCGAGTAGCGAAATACCCGCGTTCGAGATAGCCGCGGGCAATCCGGTCGCGGTCATCGAGCCAGCGGCCGAAATCGAACTGGTCTCCCCGTCGCAGGTTCGTCGCTGCGAGCACCTCCGACGGCGGAAAGCCAGGCGCGCCGCTGACCGTCACGTCGGCGATCCGATCGAGCTCCACCTGGCGACGTGCGGTCGTTCGCGGAGGAGACACACCCGGGCCGAAAGGGATCTCCTGTCGGAACTCACCGGTGTATTCGCTGCCGCCGCGTGAGATGGCGCGGAACTCGAAGCCTGGCCTGGGCCGGTAGATGATCACCCACGTCAGCTCGTTGTCGTCGAGGTTGTCCGACAGCACGAGCTCGAACCGGGTACCGAGCCGCTTGGACACCGTGAGCCGCAGCGCCGGGTCGACGTCGCTCGAGACCAGCGCGAGATCGTCGGTGGTGCCCACGACCACCGAGTCGAATCCAACGAGCTGCCCGGTGTAGCCCAGCACGCCGCCCGACACCGCCCCGACGACCCTGTTGTCGGCGTCGCCTCCACTGGCCAGGCCCTCCAGCTGGCCGGTGACGAGCAGAGTCTGCAAATCGCGCTCCCCCAGGGGAGGATCGGACATGAGCGATGTCTCGATCTCGTTGGCCGGCCCGGTCAGGTGCAGATACACGACGTAGTTGCCGACGCGCGTGTTTCCGGTGATGTCGAGTCGCGGCACCAGTCCACGGTCCGGGCTGAACTCGACCCGGCTGTCGCGGAGCCGGTACTGGCGGCCACCGACGTTGATGCGCCCGTCGTCCACCGCGGCGATCTGTCCTTTGAGCGCGGGCCGGCCGATGGTGCCGCTCAGCTGCAACTCCGGCAGCAGCTCGACGCGGGCGACGCTGTTGGTCATGGCGAGCGGGCCAATCGTGGCGAAGCGGACGTCGAGTTCAGTAGTGGCCACCGCGGCCGGGAGGGCCGCGGGCGAACCGCCCGACGATTCCATCAGCGCCGAGGCGATGCGCGCCAGCTCGGTCACCGGCTCACGATACGTGCGGGCGGTGAGGGTCGCGTTGCCCGCCAGGCGACCGCGACCCCCGGCGTGGTTCCATTCGAGAGCGGCGTCGAGCTGGCTGCGGAGCCCTCGGGGCACCTCGAGGAACGCGCCGCGGATAGTGACCGCCAGCGACTGGGCCGCCGAAGCTCCGCGGCCGATCGGCAAGCGTCCCTCGATGGTCGCCTCACCGCCGTTGAACTGGCCGCGCAGTCCCTTGACGGCGATGGTGTCCCGGTCGATCGACACGGTTCCCGACCAGCCGGCCAAGGCCAGCCGCCACCGCTGCACGACCATGCTGCCATCGTCGATGCCGAGGGTGCCCACCACCTCTCGCTGACCCGGCCCACCCGATACGTCGAGATCGAACCGCGCTCGTCCATCGAGGCGTTCCGGTACCAGCACGGCGAGGAGCGCCAGCGGCGCGTTCCCCTCCACGTGAAAGCGTCCGTCGACGCCGTCGGCCAGGCCCACGCCGCCGCGTCGCCACGACGGTGGATTCGGGGCCTCGCCATTCGAATCCGTCCACGTGCAGGCGCCCCTCCTCGAGGCGCAACTCGGTCGGACGCCGCGGGTTCAGCTTGAACGCGCCGATCGTGATCTCGCCCCCTTCCTCGCGCAGGGTGGCCCGAATTGCATCGAGACGCGGCGCCGCGGCACTGCCTTCGACCGTCACGTTCAGCGTGCCAGTGATGTCCGGCGCCTGCCCCTGCACCGCCGCCATCACGGACGCGACGGCCACGGTGGATTTCAGCCAGAAGGTGGCCGGCTCACTGGCCTGGTCGGGTTCTCCGGCGCGGCCCGCGAGGATCCACGCCACCGGGGCCACCCCCCGCGCCTCGATAAGGCTTCCAAGAACGGTGCCACTCAGTTCACGCACCCGGAGCAGGTGCGCATCGGCTTCGACGACGACAGTCGTGGCTCGGGCGAGCTCCTGTTCGCCGCGACGGAGCGATGAGAGCGCGAGCGTCAGATGGCCTGTCGGTTCCAGGGCACTCAGCCGCTCTCCCAGGAGGACTTCGGCCTTCACCACGCCCTCGGCCGTCATGCCTTCGGGCATCGCGCCGGGCATGAGAGGGGCGAGGTCGGCGATGGAGCCCTCGATCCTCGCGATGCCGCCCGACACGGTGGCTCCGCCAGGTGCGGGGGCGAGTTCAAGCGTGGCGGAACCGAGCGTGAGCCGCATCGGATCGACGACCCGCAGGCGTCCCCCTTCCACGAGCAGATGGCCCGGCTGTGGGATTGCCAGCGTCTGCCCACGGACCTGGCCGTCGAGTCCCGTCAACCCCAGCCTGGCCCTCGCGTTCGCAGGATCCCGAGCCGTGCCCGACACGTCGAGGATGGCGTCGAACGACGCGCTGACGCCTTCGACGTACTCGTCACTCAATCCGGCCAGTTGCCCGAGACTGGCGAGGTCGGTCCGGGTGAACGACAGGCGCCCCTCGAAGGGCCACGGTGCGTCCAGCGTCAGGCGGGCGTCGAGCTGTGCGCCACGCTCGGGGACACCCGCCGTGATGCGCGCGACGCCTCCCTTCGCGTCGACGCGGGCCGTCCATCGGCCGAGGCGTCGGCCGTCGATCTCGGCCGAGCCGGCCATCACCGAGACGACGCCTTCCGGGCGAGTCGTCGACCCGGCGATGTGCGCTTCAATCGACAGATCGGCGAACTGCGCGCGTGGCTGGATGGTCCCGGCGTCGCCAGGCGTAAGAACCGAGAGCGCCAGGCCGCTGCCGGTGGCGCTGGCGACCAGCGTCCGGTCGCCGAGGTTCCACGATGCCGATGCACTGATCGCGCCGCCCGGCTGGGATGCCTGCAGCCCCTTGACCTGCACGATGCGATCTGCGAGCGAGAGTTCGCCAGACAACGACGCGAACGCCAGGCCGTTGATGGCGACCGCAGTGCCGGAAAGCCGCGCCGTCGCGCGTAGGTTCGGCACCGACCCGCGCCACTCGCCGAACGCCTCGAGCGTTCCGGAAGGCCTCCAGTGTTCGGGAAGCATGGACGCCAGTTGAGCGGGGTCGTCGATGTGCGCCTCGAAGGTGCCGCGGCCGTCGGCGCCACGCCACGGCAGGGTTCCCTGAGCTGCAACGCGATTGCCGGCCGACTCGACCACCAACGGCGAGACGCCGAGTGCCCGCGCATCGAGAGCGATCGCGCCATGCACGCGTAAGCCGCTCACCTCGCTGACGCGCGCACCATCCGCCGTCAACGTCCCGGTCAGGCGCGGGGCCCTGAGCGATCCCAGCACCCGGCCGTCGAACGCCAGCTGGTCCGCGCTCACGGCGCCGCTCGTCGGCGGCAGCGGAAGCCCGAGGCGCTGCAGTTGGACGAGCGCGGCGTGCACGTCCCGTGAGTGCAGCGCGATCGAGCCAGCCACCGCCGATTCGGCCAATTCGGCCTCGTCCAGGTCGACACGGCCCTGGAACGTGGCGCGGGTGCTGCCGGCGAGCGACTGCCGATAGTCGATGGTCCAGCGGCCGCTACGGCCGTCGGCCACCAGCGTGCCGATCGCGGCGTCGTCCGGTGACGCCGCGGCCGCGGTGGCGTCCAGGTGTCCTTCGATCGTCGCTGCCATCGGGCGAGGGCCGCTCCACCCGAGCGCGGCCGACCCGGAGAGCGCGGTGCGGGACGCCGGGGTGGTGGACAGCGACAGCGATTCGGCGATCACACCCGTGTCGATGTTCTTCCATCGCCCGGTCAGATCACTCCGTTCAGAGTCGGCGAACGCGAGGCGTCCGCGTCCTTCGAGCGTGGCTCGTCGCGACGTCACCGAGAAGGCATCGAGCGCCAGATCCTTGGTCGATACCCGCCCCGCCGCGTCGACTGTGGCAGGCCGAAGCGACGACCAGGCGAAGTCCGTGCTCGTCACCGCAAAGGAAGCCTCGGGGAATTGCCGCGGTCCATGCACTTCGCCCCGCACGGCGGCGCGCCCCGTCCAATCGGGTGCGTCCCTCCACCAGCGACGGGACTGCTCGAGCTGGGCGGTCGCGTCGTACCGGAGGTCGAAACTGCCGCGCGCGTCGAGCGGCGCGGTGCCTTCGATCCGGAGCTGGCCGACAGGTGAGAAGGCCGTCAGCGTGCCCACGGCGCGCGCGCCCTCGTGCACGACGATCCGGGCTTCGGCCCGGTCGAATGCCACGCGGACAGCCTCGGTGCCGAACGAGACGTCGATGCCGCCGGCGACATCGATGTCACCTTCGAGGCGGCCGGGCTCACGCCCGCTCAGGAGCGTGGAGAGCTGTCGGACGACCACACGAGTCCCATCGTCGCCGCCGAGCGTCAGATCGAGGTCCTCGACCTGGAGCACCCCGACCTCGAATGGAGGCAGGGTGGTGCCGGTGCCCGGTTGTGTCGGAGTCAGGCACGGTGCCTGTGGGTCGGGTCGTCCGGTCGAGCACGATGGTGGCGTGCCGCACGCGGATACCATCGAAGTTCAAGCGCCCGCGAAGCGCGGAGGCGGCGAGATCGAGGTCCAGTTCCGCGATTCGCAGGAACGGACGAGCCGGCGTCGCCCGGGCGGCCACCGTCACTTCGCTCAGCCTGGCGCCAAGCGAGGTCAGGCGATAGTCGAACGCCGCCGCACGGATCTCGATGCCGTATCGGCCGCGCGCCCATGCGGTCGCCCTTTCGAACACCAGCGCCTTGGCCCACGGGGAGGACAGGGCGAGCGGAATGGTCAGGAGTGCGATCAAGAGGCCGGCCAGGAACCGCGGGGCCCGGATGCGCGCCATCACCTTCATCGTGACACCCGCGACGGCCGGCCGCGAGCCCAGTCGGTCCGAGCCACCCCATCCACGCCACGAGATCCTGAGAACTCCTCGTTCAGCGGCAGACGTCGGCGCCCATGTCAGCGGTGCCGCCGCCGGGCCGGATGAACTCCCACTGATAGCTGCGCGTGCTCAACGTGAGTTTCAGCACGCCGAAGGACGCCAGCCGCACCTCGCTGTTCGCTACCGCGCCCGTCGCCGGGACCAGCTCGCCGCCGCCGGTGCCGACGACGAAGAGCCGCGACCCGCGCTCGTGGTCGGCATCGCCGTTGCCGTTCATCGGCGCGAATCGCTCGTACATGTGTTCGTGGGCGGCGACAACCAGGTCGACGCCGCCGGCATTCAGCTCCTGCCAGAAGCCGCGCATGAACAGGCTCTCGCCCCGGTTGGCCGACGTGAAGGGCGGATGGTGAAAATAGGCGGCAGTGCAGCGGTCGCCGGCCCTCGCCAGTTCGCCACGCATCCACTGCACCTGCGCGGACGCGCGGTCGACGCCGACGTTCGAGTTCAGCGACAGCACCGTCCAGGCGCCGGCGGAATAGCTGTAATACCCGGTACCGGCAGGGCCGGCGCTGCTGCCGAAGTAGGCGAAGTAGCCGGCGGCGCCCGGCGTGTCGTAATCGTGGTTGCCCGGTGACGGCCGGGTCCGGCCCTTGTGCCGCCCCCACCAGGGTTCGTAGCAGTTCTTGAAGTCCTCCGCGCGGCCTTGCGGATAGGCGTTGTCGCCGGCAGTGAAGACCGTGCCCTCGATCCGATCGAGGAGCAGGGCGGTCGCTTCCGGGCCCGCCAGGGGGCCGCACTCGCCGATGTCGCCGGCACCCACGAGCACGACGGGCGGTCCGGGGATTGGTGTGGGCTCGAGCCCTCCGCCGGGGGTGTCCCCGCCACTGCAGGCCGCGGCGAGGAGCATGAGGCACGCGGCCACACCGAGGGACGCGGCTGAGGGGCGAAGTGTCATCACCGTGTGACAGATCGGGTGCAGATGCGGTAACAGGGCAAGCGGCCTCTCGGACGGTGCAGGAGAAAGTCCGCGAATGACGCTATCTTAACTGGGAGTTCGTCCCGACGGCGTCGTCTTTGCAACCGGTGGCCGTCCAAGACGGCCGTCACGGCAAGGCCTCGGAGGCCTCGGTGAATCCGATGGACCGCGATATGACCATTCGAGCGTGCGCGTTTCTGCTCGCCTGCGCCTGTGCCGGCACCGTGTCGGCGCAGACCATCGACGACTTCTACAATCCGGCGGTGCTCCATCGGATCGATCTGCTGGTCAACAGCCGCGACTGGGAGGCGCTGAAGGCCACCTTCGGCGAGAACACCTACTACCCGGCTGACGTCACCTGGAACGGCGTCACCGTGCGCAACGTCGGCATCCGCTCGCGCGGTCTCGGCTCGCGCAGCGGCACCAAGCCCGCCCTGCGCGTCGACGCCAACCGCTATGCGCTCGGGCAGGAGTGGCTCGGGCGAAAGTCGTTCCTGCTCGACAACCTGGTGCAGGACGCCTCGGGCATCCGCGAGCGCGCGGCGATGCAGCTCTATCAGCGGCTCGGCGTGCCGGCGCCGCGCGAGGCCCATACCACTCTCTACGTCAACGGTGAGTACGCCGGGCTCTACGGCATCGTCGAGGCGATCGACAAACAGTTCCTCGCCCGCGTGTTCGGCGAGCAGAACGGCGACACCGAGAACGACGGCTACCTGTTCGAGTACGACTACGTCGACCCGTGGTTCTGGACGTATCTCGGTTCGGATCTGTCGGTGTACGGCGCTCGATTCGACCCGAGCACGCACCAGAACGACACCGACCAGGACAAGTTCGGACCGATCGAGGGGTTGCTGCGGGCGATCAACGAGTCGCCCGAGGCCAACTTCGCCGAAGCGATGGGCCCGTACCTCGACCTCACGTCATTCATCCGGCAGATGGCCATCCAGAACTTCCTGGCCGAAGACGACGGCATCATCGGCGGCGCCGGCACCGCCAACTTCCACCTCTATCGGTTCGAGGACACCACCCGCCACCAGTTCATCGCCTGGGACGAGGACAAGGCCTTCTCGGCGCACCGACCGTTCGATCTTCACCTATCACGAGTCCTATCCGCTGATGCGCCGGTCGATGGCGGTGACCGCCCTGCGCGAGGCCTACTTCGACGCGCTGCTCGAGGCGGCGACGTCGGCGACCGAGCCACCCGCCGACAATCCGGCCGGTGCCGGCTGGCTCGCCCGCGAGTTCGCCGCGCAACGCGATCTGGTGACGTCGCAGATGTACGCTGACCCGGTCAAGCCGTACAGCAACAGCGAATTCGATCAGGCCATCGAGGCCCTGCTGGCGTTCCCGGCGGCCCGCGCCGCGTCGGTGCGCTGCCAGGTGGCCCAGGCCAGGGGGCAGACCTGCACACCGTGAGCGTCGGCGACACAACCGATCACGACGGGGGCCAACAGCAGGCGTCGATCACATGGCGAACTGGAAGCGGCCGACGAAGCTCCAGTGCACCGGCGCGCCGACGATCGGGGCCCGGTCGATGTCGCTGAACGACTCGCGGATGGCGTTGGCCTGCAGCTTGAACCAGCGATTCAGGATCCACGAGAGCCCGAAGGTCCAGGCATCGTCGCGGTTGCGCAGCAGGTTGACGGCCCGTGGATTGGCGAAGGCCGGCTCGCCCTGATCGTCGGTGCTGCCGAAGGTCAGCCGCTCGTAGCGCGCGGCGACTTCCAGCGCACCGAGGCCGCGTTGAACGAACGGGCGCGACGGCCGGACGTCCTCCTCCTTCTCTTCCCCGGTGAGCAGCCAGGTGCCCGCCACGTACCACCCGCGGCCGAACAGCTCCGGCAGGTCGATGTTCCCCAGCCCCTGTCCGTGCCGATCGTCCTCTCCGCTCAGCCACTCCGCCTTGAGGCTGGTCGGTCCGGCCAGCACCGCCACGTCGGCGCCGACGCGCAGCCGGTCGCCGTTGACGTACACCCGCTCGAAGAACTCGTAGCCGAACACCGAGCGGCCGCGAAAGCCGTAGAGCCCGGCGGGCACCTCCGACCAGACCACGTTGGCGCCGAACTCCATGTTGCGCAGCCCCCGCGGCAGGCGCTCGACGGCGTCGAAGGGTTGCACCGTGACGCGTCCACCTACGGTGGTGCCGAAGATGTCGCCGCCATTGTCATCGTCAGCGAACAACACTTCGGCGGACGGGATGTCGCGACCATCGAAGACGCCGATCGCGTAGGTGAGCCGCCGCCGGTCGGTTTCGCCGTGGGCCATCCCGCCGATGGCCCGGCCCGGGCTGAGGGTGCGCGTGGCCAACGCCCGGAAGATGAAGTCGTTGTCGGTCGAGCTGGTGAGGTTGTCGAGCCCGAAGGGCACCTTGAACTTGCCGCCGCGCACCTCGAACAGATCCGAGGCGCGGACGTTGACGTAGACGTCGCGCCACGGTTCCTCGTCGTAGCCGAACTCGCGCTCCACCTCGAACCCCACCCGGCCCCACAGCTCGCCGCGGAGGCCGAGGCGGCGCCGGCGCCAGTAGAACTCTTCGTCGTCCTCGTCGACCACCCGATCGAAGCGGGCGAGATCGCCTTGGAGCTTGGCGATCACTTCCACGGTGAGCCAGTCTCCGATCCGCACCCGCGGCCGAGGCAGGAGGTTGGCGCGCATTCCCGGGGGATCCGTCGGCACCTGCACACCCGGCGTCGCCGGTGTCTGCCCGGCCACGGCGACTCCGGCGCCGAGCATCCATAGCGCCGCCACCAGCAGTCGTCTCACGGCAGCCTCCCTGGCGATCCGATTCGCCCGCCGCTCCGCCCAGCCAACCCGCGCCGACATGATAGCCGGGACCGGACCGCCGCTCCCCACTCGCACCGGCCGTGTACGGTTTGCGTCCCCATGCCGGCTGGCACAGCCATTTCAATTTGGCCGGCCGTGTGCTACGGTCGCCACTGATTTCCAGCCCAGCCTGATGCCACATCCCGAGCGAGCGGCCGGTGGTCACCTGGTGGTGCTCACGCCCCGGCAGCCGTTGGTCGCCGGAGGGGCGGCCGAGGACTTCGAGGCCTCGGTCAAGCGGCTGCTCGGACAGGGCTGCCGCCTGCTGATCGCCGATCTCGACGCTGTCGCCACGATCGACAGCGCCGGCATCCGCGCGCTGGTGCGGGCCCACACCAGCGCCGGTCGGGTCGGCGGCGCCTTCCGGATTGCGCGACCCACGGCGAACACCCGCGAGCTGCTCAAGCTGGCGCGCCTGGACGCCGTCCTCAACATCTTCGACTCGGTCGCTGAGGCGAAGCTCCGGCCCTTCGACTGGCGCAGAACGCTGCTGCTGCTGGTCGGAGCCCTGGCGTGCACGGCAATCGCCGCGATCGGCCTCGGCTGGCGCGTCGAGACGACTGGCGGCGTCGGTGCCGGCCGCCCGTTCGCCGGAGCGGCCGGCGACGGGATGGGCGTGCCGGCACTGCCATGGGGCTATCCGATCTCCGAGCTCGTGCAGTTGTTGTCGGCGGCGGTCATCGCCGTGTTCGTCACCTTCGTCCAGAAGCTGCAGCAACGGGATCATCAGCTCACCCGATCGATGGAGCAGGCCCAGGTGCTGCTCTGCGTCTCGGGTGCGCTGATCATGATCATCATCGGCGACAACCTGGCCCGCGCATTCGGCGTCGCCGGCGCGGCCGGCATCATCCGCTTCCGGACGCCGGTCGAAGACCCGAAGGACGTCACCGTGCTCTTCCTGCTGATGGGGCTCGGCATGGCGTGCGGCATCGGCTCCCTGCCGATCGCGGCGCTCGGCGGGCTGTTCCTGGCCGCCGCGATCGTCGTCCTCGATTACATCGTGGCGGTGAAGCCACGGGTGATGCTGGTGGAGATGACGGCGTCGAGTCGCGAGTTCCCACTCTCCCACGTCGTCAGCGTCTTCGCGCGGTTCGGCGTCACGTGGGAGCCGCGGGAGTTCACGCAGGGGGCCGCGGCCGAGATGACCTACCAGACGACACTGCCGCCGCACGTGTCGATCGACGAGGTGACCGAGGCGCTGGTCGCCGGCGGGGCCCATGGCTTGACATCGGTGTCGTGGGAGCCGCCCAAGCGATCGTGAGGCGCGAACGGTTAGCCCGCTCCAGCAACCGGATCACCCGGGCCCGACGCGCGTCGTCCGAGCGTTGACTCGAGCGGCGATGGCATCGCGCTCCAGCCGAATTGTTTCGACGGCTGAGACGAGACGACTGGCGACGCCGGTGTCCTTCAATCCTGTTCCGCTCATCAAGCACAGCACGCGATCCGCGGGTCCCACGACTCCGTCACCGACCAGCCGCTTCAGAGCGGCGAGCGTGGTGGCCGCGGCTGGCTCGACGAACAGACCTTCGGTGCTCGCCAGCGCCGCCTCCATCGCCAGTGTCTCCGCGTCCGGTACCGCCACGGCCGTGCCGCCAGACTCGCGGACGGCCGGCAGGGCCACATGGGCGTCGAACACCACGTCGTCGGCAATCGCGCCCGCCACCGTGTCCATCCTGGGCCAGCGGGTCGCCAGCGCTTCCTGCGCCGTCCGATCCATGCGGATCGCGTCCACGAACGGCGCGCAGCCGGCGGCCTGCACGCCGACCAGGCGCGGCAGACGGGACACGAGGCCGAGCGCACGGAGGTCGAGGAACCCACGCCAGACGCTTCCGATGTTGCCACCGCCGCCGACCGGCACGATCATCCAGTCCGGCAGGTCGAACGCGAGTGACTCGGCGACCTCGTAGGCGATCGTCTTTGCGCCCTCGAGCGTGAACGGGTTGTAGATGGCGGCGGTCGAGACCAGGTACCAACCGAACTCGTCGCACGCCCACTGCAGCAACTCGAAGATGTCGCTGGGCGAATCGTGGTCGATGCGAAACACCTCCGCGCCGTACATCTGCGCCTGCAGGATCTTCTCCGGCGGCGCCGTGCGCGGAACGAAGATCTTCGCGTCGAGTCCGGCTCGCGCCGCATAGGCTGCTGCCGCGGCGCCGACGTTGCCAGACGACTGCACGGCGACCACGCGCTTGCCGAGCTCGATGGCCCGCGTGATACCGACCGCCAGCATGCGGTCCTTGAACGATCCGGTCGGATTGCGCGTCTCGTCCTTCAGCAGGAGCGTGCCAACGCCGATCGACGCGCCGAGTCTCGGCGCCGCCAGCAGCGGGGTGTTCCCTTCGCCCAGCGACACGACGGCGCGGCGATCGCGGACGGGCAGAAGGTCGAACCAGGCCCATATCCCTGGCAGGTGGCGATCGCGCAGCATCGCCGGCGCCCGCCCGGCCATCGAGCTCAGATCGACGTCGACGCGACACGGTCCGTCACACGTCGTGCAACGCGTCGTGTCGGCATCGGCGCCAGGCTGGCGTCCGCACCATGCGCAGTGCAGCGTGAACTTGTCGGTCACGTCGGCGGCCTTCGCGAGCGTATGTAGAACGGCACGCCGAGCGCCAGTAAGCCCAGGCCCATCAGCGCGCTCCGCGCGGATTCCATCAGGGTGTTCACGACGAACGCGAATGACACGAGCGCGAACACGATGACGGTCAGCGGATAGCCGGATACCCGATAGGGCCGCTGCCACTCCGGATGCGTGTGCCTCAGGACCATGACCGAGAGCACCACCATGGTGAAAAAGATCCAGTTCGCAAACTGCGACATGGTGATGAGGTGCTCGTATCCGCCAGTCAGTGTGAGGAGTCCCGCCCAGGAGGCGAGCGCCCAAATGGCGTTGGCGGGCGTGTGGTATCGCGGATGAATCGCAGCGAGCGCCGGAAGCAGCTGGCCGTCCCTGGCCATGGCGAAGAACACGCGCGGCCCGGCCAGCACGTTCGCCGAGATGGCGCCGACGATGGAGCACAGGATGACCACGGTAATGAGCGTCGCGCCAAGCGGGCCGACCATCGCCGACATCGCGTCGGCCGCCACCCGTCCGGACGAGGCGATGCGCGGTTGCCCGAGCACGAAGATGTACGCGACATTCGCGGCCACGTAGACCAGCACGACGACGAAGATGCCCAGAAGGATGCTGCGCGGCACGTTGCGCTGCGGGTTGTCGATCTCGCCGGCCACAAAGCCCACGAAATGCCAGCCGTCGTAGGCGAAGAGCGTCGAGATCATCGCCACGCCCAGCGCCGACATGACCCCGGACGACATCTGCGCCGGCGCGAGAGGCAGGAAGTGCGCGGTGTCGCCGCGTCCGGTGGCGATGGCCAGGCCGACGAGGCCGGCGAGGCCGGCCACTTTGAGCACGGTGAACAGGTTCTGCACGCCGGCGCCCTGCTTCACGCCCCTGGCATTGATGAACCCGAGGCCCATGAGGACCGCGATACCGAGCGACTTCTCCTCCCAGAGCGTCAGCGGCACGAACTGTTTGAGATACAGCAGGAACGCGCTGCTCAGCGCCGCGAGCGAGCCCGGAATGACGACGAGCATGATCGTCCAGCCGTACAGGAACGCCCAAAACGGGCCGTAAGCCTCGCGCATGTAGACGTAGAGCCCGCCTGACTGCGGCAGCATCGTCCCCAGCTCGGCCAGCGCCAGCGCCCCGCAGAGCACGAGAAGTCCGGAGAACGTCCAAATGAAGAGGACGAGGCCAGGCTCGGGCACATGGCGAGCGATGAGGCTCGGGACGACGAAGATCCCCGAGCCGATGACCCCGCCAACGAGCAGGGCGGCGCCGTCGAAGAGCGTCAGCTTGCGGGGCAGCTCGCTCGGGGCCGCAGGGGGCGCCACGGGATTCGTTACACCGTCAGCAAATCGATCTCCGCGGTGCTGTCGCCGAATGCATCCGCGGTCACACCGAACCTGTCCATCAGACCTAGCATCAGGTTGGCCAGCGGCGTGGCTTTCGGATACCGCAGATGGCGGTTGCCCTTGATTTGCAGCGACTGTCCGCCGACGACGACCACGGGAACGCTGTAGTTGTTGTGGACGTTGCCGTCGCTCATGCCGCTGCCATACAGCACCGCGGTGTGATCCAGCAACGTCCCGTCGCCGTCCGTGATCGAGTCCAGCTTCTTCAGGAAATAGGCGAGTGTGTCGACGTGATAGGCGTTCAGCTTGGCGAACGCCTTCATCTTCTCCGGATTGTTGCCGTGGTGCGACATCGAGTGATGCGCCTCCGGCAAACCGATCTCCGGATACGAGCGATTGATGTTCTCACGCGCCATCATGAACGTGCTGACGCGGGTGATGTCCGCCTGGAACGCCAGCACCTGCAGGTCGAACATCATCTCGGCGTATTCCCTGAACGACTCGGGCGCACCGTCCGGCCGCTCCGGTACCTCGAATGCGCTGCTCGAGGATTCGCTCTTGGCGATGCGCTGCTCGACGTCTCGCACGGCGTCGAGGTACTCGCTCAACTTGGTGCGGTCGCGCGCTCCGAGCTTCCGGCGCAGGTCGGCTAGTTCCTGCGCCAGTCCATCGAGGATGCTGCGGTCCTCGCTGGTCCGAGCCAGGCGTTCCTCGGCTGTGGCTCCGATGCCGAACATGCGCTCGAAGACGAAGCGAGGATTGGTCTCCGACGGCAGCGGGATCGTCGGGGACTTCCACGCCAGCGAGTTCATGTAGGCACAGGCGTAGCCGTGGTCGCACGCGCCGACGACGTCGTTGCGGTCGACCGAGACCTCCAGCGACGACAGCTTCGTATCGCGGCAGATTCTTTCGGCAATCAGCTGGTCGATCGTGACACCGGCCTGCACGTCGGCACCTTCGGTCTGCTTCGGGTGGGCGCAGCTCATGAACGCCGGTGCGGCGCGTGGATGCTGCCCGCCGACGTCGCCCTGATCGGTCGCCTGGAAGTTATCCAGCCCGGTGAAGACGAGCGTCCGGTTCCGGAAGGCCTCGAGCGGCTTCAAGCTCGGCGAGAACTCGAACCCGGCCCCTTCGGCGGCCGGCGTCCAGGCGAACATGTTCGCCCCGTTGCCGAAGTAGACGGCGGTGAAACGAGGTGCCGCCTTCGCCTGCGCCTGCATCGCCGGCACCATCGAATCGAGGAGCGGCAATGCCACCGCCGCCCCCATTCCGCGAATGAAGGTCCGGCGGGGCAACGCCATCTTCGTGATCACCATTGGACAACCTCTACACGCAGCAAGACCAGAACGGCTCTAGTTCGTGACCGCCTGCGCCATTCTCATCTGAAACGGAGTGCTCGTCACCACTGCCTGAATCAGCGCCTCGAACCGGTGGCGTTGTGGCGCCGTGTCGCGCTTGATCTTACGGACCGCAGGCGTGTCGCTCGCGTCGAGTCCCCTCCCGAGCGCGTAGGTCAACAGCCTTTCGCAGACCGTGGTCACGAATTCGTCCGCATGCGCGCGCAGCACCCGCCGGAGCTCCACGGGCCCGTTGAACGTCGTGCCGTCCGGAAGCTCGGCCGACGCGTCGACGCGCGCGCCGGATGCATAGATGTCTCGCCACTCGCCGATCGCGTCGAAGTGCTCGAGCGCGAATCCCAGCTGGTCCATCTGGGCATGGCAGCTCGCGCACGCGGGATTGGCGCGGTGCGCGGCCATCTGCTCGCGCATCGGCAGCACCTTTCGCGGGTCGCGTTCGTCCTTGAGAACGGGGACGTTCGCAGGCGGCGCCGGCGGCGGCGCGCCGAACACATTGTCCAGGATCCATTTCCCGCGGATGACCGGAGAAGTCCGATTCGGATACGACGTTGCCATCAGAATCGAGCCCTTTCCCAGCAGGCCGCGCCGCGGGCTGTCGGCCGGGAGGGACACTCGTCTGAATCGTTCACCGTGGACGCCCGGGATGCCATAGTGCCTGGCCAGCCGGCTCGTTCAGGAACGTGTAATCGGCGTCCAGCAGGTCGATCACGCTGCGATTCTCGCGGATGATGCTCTCGAAGAACAGCTGTGTCTCCCGCTCGAAGGCCTGGCGCAGGTTGTCGTCGAAGTGGAACAGCACTTCCGGACTCGGCTGGGACACGGCGACATTGCGGATGAACAGCCATTGGCCGGCGAAGTTGTCCACGAGCGCCCGCGAGCGCGGGTCCGCCAGCATCCGCCGCACCTGCTGCTGCAGGACGTCGGGCTTGTGCAGAGTCTTCTTCTCCGCGACGTTCAGGAGCTCGTCATCGGGGATGCTGCTCCACAGGAAGAACGACAGGCGCGATGCCAAATCGAGATCGCTGATGCGATAGGGCACGTTGGCCGCAGCCGCCGCCGGCTGACTCTCGAAGCGAAACAGAAACTTCGGGCTCACGAGGATGCTGCGAGTAGCCAGTCTCGATGCCCGCCTCGAACCCGGCCTCGGCCCGCGCCGTCGCGATATCGAGGCGAGCGGCGCCTGGAGATCGTCGTCGGTCGGCGGGCGCCGGTACGCACGCCGCGCCAGCGTCGCGATGATCTTCGTCGCGCACGCCTCGTCGTGCCCTGGGGCAGGGGTGCAGACCAACAGCCGGCGCCGGCTCGGGCGAATCCGCGACTGCGGCCGTGTCCGGCCGAGGGCCGCTGATCGTCAGCGCTGGAAAGTCGTGGCTCGCCGCCGACGGCTCGGTAAGGATCTCGTCGCAAGGACGGGTCGAACAAGTCTTCGACGAACGCCGAGGTCTTCGCGGCGAAGTACACCTGAACCAGATGCGAGCCGGCCTTCACCGGCACGCGGACCTTCAGCAATTCGAGGAGCCTCCTGTCTCGCTCCTCTTCGGCTGCGCCCCCGTCTCCACCCGCGTTGCCTCCACGGTCAGGCACGAACTCCGGCCCGCCCACCGTTCCCGTCCAGACCGTGACGTTGTCCAGGCTGACCTCGAGCTGATGGGGTTCGGCGGTAATGCCCTCGAACCCGCCGGCCACGCCATTCTCCTTCGGCCGCAGCTCGAACAGGTACTCGCCATCGGCCGGAAAGTAGTGGCGCACCGCCAGTCCGCCACGCGACCCGAACGGCAGATCGTCGCTGAAGCGGACTCCCCTGGTCGCGATCGGTCGGCACGAAGAAGGTCTCCGGCGCCGGCACGCCTCGCGGCCGGGCCAGCGCCATCTGGCTGATCTTCGCCGCGGCGCCCAGGTATCGCTCCGTCAGCGCCGACGACAGCGTCAGGGCATCCGCGTTGTTGTCGAACCCGTAGCCGGCGACGTCGGCCGGCAGCATCGAGGCCGCGTCGATCTCGACGGCCAGCAGATCGCGGATGGCGTTGCGATACTCGGAACGGTTCAGCCGATGCAGCGACGGTCGGCCGGGGTTGGGGTGTTCGCTCGCCGCCCGGTCGAGCTCCGCCTCGAGCCACGTCACGAGCTGCTCGGCGACCGCCTTGTCGGGCCGCGGCCGTCCCACCGGCGGCATCGCTCCCGTCCGGACCTTGCGCACGACCTTTTCCCACACGTCAGCGTTCGTGCTCACGCTCGCCAGATCCAGCGTGCTGAGCGCGAGCCCGCCCGATCTTCACTCTCTGGTTGTGGCAGGTGAAGCAGTACTTGCCGAGAACCTGGCGGTCCGGAGCGACCGCGGCCGGGCCCCGCGCCGGCGCCGCGCCTGTCCCTTGCACGTCGCCGGTGACCGCAGCAATGACACAGGTCGCGGCGACCACGAGGGCCAACTGCCGTGTCATCGTGCCCCTTCCTTGCGCGGCAACGCCTCTTCCGGAATCAGGTTGGCGGCACAGGTTCGGACACGGTATTTCCTTCGCGCCCAGCTTCCGCAGCAGCTCCGCGGTGTGCGGTTGGGCCGCAAACGAATTGCCGTACTCCACACCCTCGGCGACGTCAGCGGCGTTCGTCCGTCTTGTCCACCACGTCGAGCGTCGCGCCCTTGTCGAACAGATACTGGACAACGCTGTTGGCGCCCCGGTACGCCGCCGCGTGCATCGCCGTTTCGCCGGGTCGGCCGACGAAGTTGACGTCGGCGCCCTGTTCTTCCACCAGCAACTTGACGGCTTCCAGCACCTGCGCCTCGCTCGCACGGTCCTGGTTCGAGGCCCAGGCGATGCCGGCCGCCGCCATCAGCGGCGTGATGTTCACGCCGGTGTTGATCGCGGGATCGGCGCCGATGCGCGAGCAGCAAGCGCATCACCTCGACGTCGGCGACTTTCGCCGGCAGCAAGAAACGCGGTTGCGCCGACCAGTCGCCGGCGATACCTCGCGCCCGACCATCTGGGCTCCATGTCGGTGTTGCGGCCGTTGACGTCCGCGCCGTGAGCCAGCAGCGATTTGATGACGCGCAGCCGGTCGATGTTCGACGAAATGAATTCGTCGCTGATGTGCCAGTTGGCCACGTGCACGGCGGCCTGCAGCGGCTTGCCGAAGATGTTGTTCCGTCCATTCCCTCCCTCGCTGCCGACGTCACGCAACTGCTCTCGGTATGAGGGCGTCTTCAGCTCGATCGCCTGCGCCCGCGCCCGCATGCCCTGCACCGTCAGTTGGGTCGATCCGCCCTCGGCGTTCGGGTCCGCCCCCTTGTCGAGGAGCAGGTCCACGAGATCCTCGTGCCCGTTGATGATCGCCACGAGCAATGGGGTGCGCCAGATCGGGCTCGCTTCTCGTGCACGTCCGCGCCCGCCGCCAGCATCGCCTCGACCGAACGCTATGTCGCCTTGCCGCACCGCAAACAACAGCGGCGTCGTTCCGCCGTTGGACCTCGCGTGGATATCGGCTCCGAGCTCGATCAGCGCCTCCACGACCGGCCCGTGCCCTTCGGCAGCCGCCCACATCAGCGCCGTCTGTCCGTTCCACGTCTCCTTCGCGTTGACGTCGGCGCCGGCTCTCGCGAGCGCCTTCACCGCGTCGACGCTTCCGGACCGCGCCGCGAGCATCAGCGGTGTCTCTCCGGCATTCACGACATGCACTGGGTCGTTCGGCGCGGCGCCGGCCTTGACGAGCTGATCGATGATGACGGCGCTGCCCTGCTGAGCAGCAAGCGCCAGTGGAGTCACACCGAAGTTGTTGCGCGCGTTCACCTTGGCTCCGGCGCGGATCAGCAAGGCCGTCGTTTCCGCGTCGTCCAGGTATGCCGCCCAGTGCAGCGCGGTCGCGCCATCGCCCTGGCGCATGTTCACGTCCGCGTGCTCCTTCAGCAGCGACCGCACCGCCTGCCTGTCCTGTCTCTGAACGGCGTCCAGGAGCCGGGCATCGCCGCCGACGCTCCCGCCCGCACCGGCGCCCGCCACGCCAAGGCTGGCCACCGAAAGCATCGACGCAAGCCACAGCCCGGACCGCCATCGCCGCTGCATTGTCGAAACCTCGCTGAAGTCATCCGTCCCGTTGAAGTACGCGCCTAGCTCAGGCTGCAATAGGCGAGGACGATGGGCAAATACTAGCAGGCCTGAGGGTGAAGGAATGGGCCTTACCCGACCCCGGCACCAGGCGATTGGCGCTGCCAGGCCACGCCCTCGCGTGGCGGCTGGGCGGGACGGCCCGCGAGCAGCGTCTTCGCGCGGTTCGGCGTCACGTGGGAGCCCAGGAGTTCACGCAGGGGGCCGCGGCCAGATGACCTACCAGACGACACTGCCGCCGCACGTGTCGATCGACGAGGTGACCGAGGCGCTGGTCGCCGGCGGGGCCCATGGCTTGACGTCGGTGTCATGGGAGCCGCCCAAGCGATCGTGAGGCGCGACCGCGCCGTTGTCGCTCCGGCCGAACGGCGGGCCGTGGTGATGCAGGTGATCCGCAACGCGGCGCGCAGGCGCTAGAGGGTGGACAGGTAACGGTAATTGGTACGCAGCGTCGCCAGCGGATCGGCCGCCTGATCGTGCTCGACGATGAAATGCTCGACACCCGCGCGTTTGGCATGCGCGACGATCGTGGGAATATCCAGCACACCTTCGCCGGCATCGGCCATGTACGGAAACAGCTTGACCCATTGCGCCGGGGTGCCACCGTCGCCTTCGAAACGCACGCGCTGCTTCATGTCCTTCAGGTGTATCAGCCTATGGCGACCGGGATAGGCGTCCAGCATTTCCACCGGATCGGCGCCGCCAGCGGTCGTCCAGTAGATATCCATCTCCAGGCCGACGTAGCGCGGATCGATCCGCTCGATCAACAGCCTCAGTGGTATCTGGCCGTCGACAGGCGTCAAACCATAGCCGTGGTTGTGATAGAGGAATCGCAGTCCGGCCTTGGCCATGCGCGCGCCGAGCTCATTGTACAGATCGGCCATGCGCCGGTAATCATCCAGCGAGCGGCGCCGCTCCTCTGGAATCGAGGAAATTCCGGCGTAGCGCTGACCCAGGAGCTGCGCCGCGTCGATAGTTTCGCTGAGCCGCTGCTGCAATGTCTCGAGATCGACATGCATCGACGGGGAGGTTAAGCCATGGCGATCCATCAGTTGCCGAAACTGCCGGGCGGTGCGGCCGAAATAGCCACTCTGGGTGAAACCCAGCATGGGCGTAATCGAACGCCAGCGCTCGTGTGCCGACGTCAGGGAGAAAGGATAGGGACCGAACAGCTCCAGCTCTTGGTAGCCGATCTGGGCGATCTGACGCAGCCCGGTCTCGAGGTCGCGCTCCAGCAACACCGGCACGGTAAACAGTTGCAGGCCGAGACGTTCGATCATCGACCGGCTCGCCGCGGCGGCGACGCTACGCCCAGCCACGGTGGCGCCGGCCAGCAAGCCAGTCGCGGATTGCAGAAACGTACGGCGATCCATCGCGGTCAGCCGCGCCGGATGGCCGCCATGCCGTCGAACAGCTCCTTGAGCAGCCGGACCCCGGCCTCGGCGGCCTGCCGATCGGGCTGTTCGTTGTCGTCGTTGAAACCGAAGTCGTCGCCGCCGGGAATCGGCTGCACGACGATGCCGTCGCGCCGCGCCACGACGTTCAGGTCCTTGTAGATCACGCCGTAGTGCGCGCCTTCCTGCGGGATCAGCCAGGCGATCTGGCCGCGGACCGGGATGATGCTCTCGTCGGACCACAACTGCCGGCCGCCGTATCCAGGGCAGTTGATGATGACCGGCTGGGGCACCGAGGCCACCTCCTGCGGCGAGTGGAACTCGCGCGTCTCGAGCGTGCCGCCGGCGATGAGGAAATCGTTCATCAGCTGTCGGGTGTAGTCGGCGACGTTGAAGGTCATCGACGAGGTGCGGCTCGCGTATTTCGTCGGGAACGGATGGCTGCCGGCGGGTAGCGCCTCGATGTCGGGCGTGATGTCGTCGATGCGCGACTCGTAGTGCGCGAAGTCACGCTTCGGCGCGTCTACGGCCGGCGCCCCCGGCCCGCCGCCGGATTCGCTGCCTCCGGTCGGGTCGGTATCCGAGAGGAAATAGCGATCGGTCCACTCGATCGGCGTGCCCGGCATCCCCAGGTAGCTTTGGTACATCGCGAACGACGTGCGGGCCATGGCTTCCCACTGGCCGGCGAACTCGGGCGCCGCCGCCGAGGTCAAGGCGATGCGCGAGTCGGGGCTCCACACGCCGGTCGCCCGCGCCGACCGCACGTCGGGCGGCCGCTCCTTGGCGTAGATCGTCACGCGCAGGCCCGCACGCTGCGCGATGATCGCGGCCGTCAATCCCAGCGCTCCGCAGCCGACGACCGCCACGTCGCGGCTGTTCGAGCGCGGCGGCCCGAGCCTTCGACACCGCCACGTCGGCCGCGCCCCACGCCAGCGACCAGCCGCTGCCGCCGTGTCCATAGTTGTGCACGACGACGCGGTTGCCGACGTGCTCGACGTCCATCCGCGGCCCGGCGGCGCGGAAGGGCCGGAGGCACACGGTGGTGCGGAAGATGCGATCGGGGTGAGCCCGAATCGGGACGATTGGACCGACCGCGTCGTAGAAGGGCAACGCGCCGTTCGCGGCCGGACTGCTCCGCCTACCGTCGCACCCGGCGGCGAGCCCGGCCATGCCCAACCCGGCCCAGGCGCCGGACTGCTGTAGGAACGCACGACGATTCATGGCGCATACCTATCATGTTCCGGGCCGGGTGGCGCCCTCAGCGCCAGTGACTGGCGGGACGCGTCAAGGTCGCGGGACCGGATCCCGGGCGGGTTCATCGTCTTCCACGGCGGCAGCCAGATGCTCGCCCAGCAGCGTCCGAACCGACGCGGCACCTGCCGGTACCGACAGAATCGCCTTCCGAAGCCGTGCGATGTCGACCTCCGGCAGCGGACGCCTGCTCGATCAGTCCGTTGGCCAGCAACTCGAGCGCAATCCGCGTCGCCTCGGGATGCGCGGCCTCGCGGTCCGACTCGATGACGGCCGCGGCAAACGCGGCCGGCGACACACCGGCATAGGCCGCCAACACGCGTTCGAGCTGCGGCACGTGGAGGGGCGACGCCGCGAACCGCCTGAGGAATTCGTCGACAACGCTCAATGGCCGCCCCCTTCTGCTCATCGTCTAGCGTCGACGAGCCGGCTCTCAGCGACCCGCCGTCACGCGCGGCGTCGCCGGACCAGGCAGGGGATCGTTCGACGCAAAACGTTTCAGCACGTTCTCGGTGATGCGCGAGACGTTGTTGGTGTAGTTGTTGAACGACAAGCTCCCGCACCACGCGATGGCGCTGGTCGAGAACACCGCCCCGCCCTTGGGGTACTCGAGATAGACCATGTCGGCGCGCACCAGAGGATTCACAGTGCCACCCGGGTTGGCGTTGTTGGCCGTGTTGTTCTGCTCGACCACGTGCTGATACGCGTCCGAGTGACCGAACGACGAGGCGAGCACCAATGTGTGCGGTGGCGTGCCAATCGCAAAGTCCGCCCGGTCGAGCTCCGAACCTGCGGCACCGAAGCCGAGCACGAGCGACGGATGGTTGCCAATCAGCTCGTTGTCACCCACGCCCTCGAAGATGAACGAGGCACGCGGGTTGAAGCTGTCCGGCATGCGCTTGTAGGGCGAGTTGCGATCGAAGCCCTGCGCCGTGAATCCGACGCCGAAGTACTGCTGCGGCGCCATGCCGCGGAACCGCCACAGACCACCAGGCTCGCCTGTGAGACTGTGATGGTGCTCTCCAGGCGCGCCCTGCCAGTGCTCCGTCCCGTCCCGGCGCCGAACCTCGATGTATCGACCGCTGGGGTCCATCGGGGTCACCCAGTAGAACCCGTTCCCACCCATGTACATCAGCCGCCCGCCGTTGCCGAGATACTCGCGCAGGCCGTTGAGCATCTGGAGTGAGTAGTACTCCGGATGGGTGGCCGTCATCACCACCTTGTAGGGCGCCAGCGCGGCGGCGCCCTCGTCGTGCAGATCCTCGTCGGTGAGGAAGTCCACCGCGAAACCCTTCACGTCGCAGCCAGTCGACGAGATGGGTGTCGGCCATGAACTGCCACGGATTGTAGGTGTCGATCTTCGGCCGCATGTTGGTGATGGGCCGCAAGCGCGACGAGTAGCAGACGCCACTGCCGTCACTGTGCCGGGAGTAGAGGCTCAGGGGCCGAAACGCGCTCGTCCCAGTGCCGGCGTAGGCCAGGTAGCTGAAGGTGGGAATCAGCAGCGCGATTCGCGCGGCGGTCGGGCTGCCCTGCCTGGGTCGCACGACGAATGGCACGTAGTCTTCGAACGCGTCGGCGCGCAGACGTGCGGCGTAGAGGCCACTCGGCAACGCGTCGGGCACGCGGAACGAGAAGCCGACCTCCCACCTGGCATCCTCGAGATCGTCGTCGTGGAAGTAGATGGCGCCGTATTGCTCGGGGGCGCGGACGTAGTCCATCTGGGAGGAATCCCAGTTGTGTCCGGTGACCGCCCGCGTCGGCAGGTTGACTGTCTTGCCATGGAGGCGACGAGGTGAGCGGTCGGTGAGGATGTCTGACTGGATGTCGGCCGAGAAGTCCCAGTTCGCGAGCGCATCGGCAGGTCCCGCGCCGCCCTTGATGGCCTGCAGTTCGTCGGCGGACAACACCCGATCGTAGAGTCGGGGATTGTCAATCTTCCCGTTGTAGAAGGCCCCCAGCCGGCCAGCGCCTTGCTGTTGGGCCGCGATGAGCACGGGCTCGTTGTTGACGGCAATCGCGCGAATGGCCGTGGTTTTCTCGGTTGTGACCCGTGTCGCATCGAACGGGAAACCGTTGAGCGGATCCTGAGTCAACACGACGCGGCCGGTGCGAGCATCGAAGCTCACCGCGACGAAATACCACGCCGTCGCCACGCCCTGCGGACGCTGATTCATGCCGGGGATGGCGGGAATCCACGGCCGCAAGGCCACCTCGGCAGACGCTGCCTCGACGCGTCCGGCGGCATCAGCGAGCCACAACGTGAGGCGTCCCTGGTCATCGATGCCCACGGCGTATCCAGACGAGCTCGGGGACGCCCCTCCCCATTTGGTGAGCAGTCCCTCGGCACCCACTCGTTGGTCGGTGGGCCCGACCCGTTGACTGGTCGCCGCGATCCATGCGGTGAAGGTGAAGCTGCCCGCGAGACGGAGCGCGGCATGGTCGGGCACGAGACCGTAGGAGCCCAGCGGCAGATCCTGGTGCCTGCCGGCGTACTCGGCGTTGGCCACCGTGTCGACGAGCGTTTCCTTGATGCCTGGCCCTTGCGGATTCGCGTCTCCATGGATGAGCCGCACGATGTCGGCTCGATAGCGCGGCCGCTCGCAGCTCACCATGAACGCGATGGTCTCGCCGGGTTGCACTCGCAACCGATCGGCGTAGCCGACGATCCCACGTTTGGTGAGGTTGTCGGCGACTTCCTTGCGGATGTTCTGATAGCCGGCGGAGTCGGGCAACGCCAAGTCGGTGCGGGCGGGGTGCCCGGAGCTGGCGGTGGCCGCACTTGTTCGGCCGAGGCGGCCGCCCCGGACACGGCCGTGCCGAGACTCGTGGCACCCACGGTCTTGAGAAAGGTGCGGCGACTGACGTCTGGAGCCGCCTGCTTGGCAGCTTCTTCTCGCCGCCGGTCGTCATCCTGCGGAGCCACGAGCTAAAACACCTTCCGGGCTTCCAGATTCGCCTCGATGTCCGCCTTCGTCCGCCACATCGGGCGCATCTCCTTGCGCGAGGCCAGCGGCAGCTGGTCGTCGATGTGCCTGGATCCCTTCTTGGACCAGTTGCCGTAGTTCAAGAGCACTTCGGCACGCTGCGGCGTCGAATACTCGATCACGGCGTAGAACGTGTCGCCCGACACGGCTTCGGTCTTGCCGTCCTTGAACGGGCCGACGCCGATCGTGCGGATGGCGCCGAGCGGTGACGGCGCGCCGTTGCCCGGGAAGTCGCCGTTGCCGCGGCGGAAGCGCAGCACGTCGCCCCACTTCACGCTGAGCGAGCCGTACTCCTTCTCCACCTCGCCGGCCACCACGTCGAGCGCGGCCATGGCCCTGGCCGGATTCTTGAAACCGCGCGGCGTCTCGAGCGGCCGCTTGTCGTCGGTGGGCACTTTGAAGCCGCCAATCGACTCGAACGCCGATCCCGCCGCGGTCATGAACTTGTAGAAGAGCAGCGTGCCTTCGCTGCCCACCTCCGCCTCGCGATCCCATCTCGCGAGCACCTCGGCGGCGCGCTTCGCGCGCTCCGTGCCGCATGGCCTTCGCCGTGGCGACGATCTCGTCCACGAACTGATCGGCGGTCTCGACCCGAGTCGACAGCTTCCACGCCTTGACGTTCTCGAACGTCATCTTCTCGGGCGCCGTGCTGAGGATGCGGATGCCGCGTTGCGCGCGCTGCGTGATGCCCTGCGGCGCGGCAAAGCCCGGGGCGAACCTGGCTGGGTCGAGCACCATGGGATACACCGACGTCCACGGCATGTCGTTGGAGTTCTGCACCCAGCCGGTCGGCGGGTCGGCCACTTTCGGGATCTCGTCGTAGGGCACGATCTCGGTGGCGATCAGATCCGAACGGTCGCCCGGCACGACGCCCTGCCAGAAGCGGTAGTCGCCGGTGGAGTGCTTCCACAGCGTGGCGTTGTAGACGTAGGCGATGTGCCCGTCGCGGTCGGCGTACGCCGTGTTGAACAGCGGGAGCTGCTGCATGCGCATCGCGGCCTCCCACTCCGCGAAGTTCTTCGCCAGGCCCATCCGCCAGAACTGCTCGAACAGCTTGGGGCGGTCGATGGCCGCCACGCGCATCGCAATCGGCGCGCCGCCGCGCTCGGCGACCACCGGGCCATGGACGCTACGCCGCACGGTGAGCGGCACGTCCTTCATCTGGCCGTTGGCCTCGCGCACCTTGATGGTCTCGGTGTGCGTGTCGAACGCCTTCACCTGGCCGTCGAGCACGTAGCCGCCGTCCTTCAGCACCAGCTTGTAGAGATCGGACTCGGCATGGGTTGTTCGTGGTCTGCGTCCAGCCGACGTACTCCGTGAAGCACTGGCGCAGCACTGGAAAGCCGACCCACACGGCGCCATACGACGTGACCCCGGGCGCGGTGAGCTGCACCTCGAAGTAGGTGTGGATGTCGCCCCATTGCAGGTGCGAATTGCTCATCAGGATGGCCTTGCCGGTGGCCGAGCGGGCGGGGCCGATGGCCCATTCGTTGGAGCCGTGCACCTCGTCGCCGTAACGGGCGAGCCGGCCCTCGAGCCGCCGCGGGCTCACGATCCAGTCGTAGTGAATCACGCGCAAGCCATGCGCGTAGACATCCTCCACGGTGAGCGGCAGCACGCCCTGGGCTTCGGGGCTGAGGTCCGCCGGGTGCTCGTTGGCCCACGCGTTCAGGCCCTTCGTGAATGCCTCGATGAGCGGCGCGAACTCCGGGCTCTGCCCGGCCGCCCACTTCTTGGCGGTGTCCGGCAGCCCGTTGGTGCGCACCCAGCGATCGGAATCGAGATACTGCGGGCCGTAGAACTCCGCCCCGCGCCCGCGGGCCTGCGCGTACAGGCGAATCAACAGCTCCGAGTGCGCCTCCATCTGCGCGTAGCCGTAGGCCTGGAACAGACTCGGATGGTCGGGGGCGAAGATGTGCGGGACGCCGTAGCGGTCCCATAGGATCTCGGTGCCGGTCGCGGACGGCTTGGCCGAATCGGCAGCCGGTGCGGCCATGCAGCCGGCTATCGCCAGGCCGGCGATCAGGAGAATCGACGAACAGAACGGGCGGATCGAGAATCCTCTCATGCGCGCACTCCGTGGCAGCGGAGTCTAGCAGTACCGTGACTCTCGTCCGAGCCGCTAGTCATTCAGGCCCGCCGTTGCTACGCTGCATTACACTCTGCCCGCTGGAGGCCGAAGCGATGCATTGCCTGCGGCCCTCAGCCATCCTCACATCGCCACTGGTGGATCCGCTGCAACCCATCGAGTCGAGGGCCACGATGAACGACCAATCGAAGCTGCAGATCGCTGAACACCGGCAAGGCGACGTGTCGGTGCTGACCCTGTCAGGCGAGCTCACGCTCGATGACGGCGACCTGGCGTTCGGGCGCTATGTGGATCAGATGATCGCCGCCGAACGGCGCCAGATCGTGGTCGATCTGTCGGACGTCCGCTACATCGACAGCGCCGGCGTCGGCATGCTGGTGGCCGAGTCGAAGCGCGCGACGGAACACGGCGGAGCCATACGTCTCGCGCGGCTCACGGCGCGAAGTCACCATCTGTTTGCGATGCTGAAGCTCAAGTTCGCGTTCGAAATCTACGACGACGTCGAGTCAGCGGTCCGCAGCTTCGCCATGAGGCCGCGGTAGTCTGCGCCGGCAAGGGCCGAGTGCCAACCCGCCCGACGACCGGGTCGACTCGAGGCCATCACCCCATGGCGCCTGGCGACATCGTTCGACACGCGGACTATCCGCAGTGGGGACGCGGGCACGTAATCCGCGCGAGGAAGACGTCGTCCGACGTCTTCTTCCATTGGGGTGGGATACGACGGATTGAGGCGGGCGCGCCGCTCGAGCTCAGCCGGGCGCACGGAGTCGAGGCGGAGTTGCTCGCGCTGTGCGCCGGCGTGTCGGCGAGGTCGTGGTCACGCGGCCACCACAGCGTCTACGCGATTGAGCTCGATCGCGCGGTCTGGAAGAACCGCACCTTCCGCGAGCGCAACCCTGGCGGCGCGACCGGCGGATGCTTGTACATCGGGGTGACCGGCCTCACGCCCGAGGAGCGGTTCGAGCGTCACCGGGTGGGAACGCAGTCCGGACGCTTCGTCCGGGTCCACGGCCTGAGGCTGAGGCTCGACCTGGTCGAGGGATTTTCGCGTCTGCCGTACCGGATTGCCGCCCGCATGGAACCGAAACTCGCGGCATGGTTGCGAGCACAGGGGTTCGCGGTGTGGCAAAACTGACGCGCCGCGATCTGCTGACGGTCATAGAATCAGCGGATGTCCATCTTTAGCAATCGGTCGATCAGATCCGCCAGCCGAGCGAGCCGCCTACGCCGGCGCGATTCTGGCACTGCTCGGCGATCGCGATCCGCTCGCGGTGCTGCGCGCGACCCCGCCGGCTCTCGGCCAGGCCATCGCCGGCCTCTCGGACGAGCAATTGCGACGGCCCGAAGCGCCGGGCAAATGGTCAATCGTCCACGTACTGCAGCACCTCGCCGATTCCGACCTGGTCTGGGCCTGGCGGGTGCGGCTGATCCTGGCGCACGACCGGCCGACGATCACCGGTTACGACCAGGACCTGTGGGCAGAGGGTCTGCACTACGGGGATGCCGACCCACGGCAGGCGTTGGAGACATTCAACGTGGTGCGCGCCGCCAACCTGCGACTGCTGGAACGCGCCACGCCGGACGACATGGCTCGCGTCGGCGTGCACAGCGAGCGCGGTGAGGAGAGCGTCGGCCACCTGTGCCGGCTGTACGCTGGACACGATCGGCTGCACCTGAACCAGATCGCCCGAATCCGCGCGTCACAATCGTGACAGCGTGGCGAGCGAGCAGTCGCCAGGCCGAAGAGGGCCGCAGGCGCGCACGTGCGCGCCTGCCATCGTTGCGTCCTGCCGCTATAACAGACTCATCACGCGGGCATGTCGGGGGCTGTAAGGATGAGGCGGCGCGATCCGGAGCACGCGAAGGCCTGCGTTGATGGATGCGCCAGCCGCCAACTTGCACTGCGCGACAGCGGGCCGCGCCTCGGAGTCGTCGCGATCGGGGTGCGGGAGACCCCGGCTTGGCGGATCGGACGCGACTAGGTAAGCTAACACGCTTGATCTCGTGCCGAGAGGCGGTCAGGTCCGCCAGTGAGCGGCCCGGTAGTTGGGCACCCAGCCCCTCGAGCCGCGTCTGGCTCGCTTGAGTCGCACGACCGCCACAGACTGAGGAGAAATGCTGATGTTCCGATCCGTCAACAGGCGGCACACAGTCAGGGGCACGACGCTGACAGTGGCGCTGGTCCTCAGCACGGTCGCTGCCCCGCCCGAGGGGTGGGCGCAAACGCCCGCTCCGGCCGCCGACACCCGCGCCGCCACCATCGTGGCCGAGGAGCAAGCCAAGGCCAAGGTGCTCAAGCCGATTGAGCGCGGCAGGGGCGAGGCGATTTTCAAGAAGATCGAGGAGGCGTTCGTCACCGGCAACCTCCACTGGCATCCGTTCTTCTCGAGCGCCTACAACGGCGGCGGGTTCACGCTCGGGGCCGGCTACGCCCGGCACGTCAGCAGCTACAACCTGATCGACGTCCGTGGCAGCTACACGCCGAAGGGCTACAAGCGGATCGAAGCCGAGTTCCGTGCGCCGCGGCTGTTCGACCGTCGGGCGACGCTCTCCGTCCTGGGCGGCTGGCGCGACGCAACCCAGGTGGGGTTCTACGGATTCGGCACCGCCAACACCTCCAAGGACGATCGCGCCAACTACAGCTTCGAGCAGCCGTACGGCTCGGCCAACCTGGAGCTGCGGCCGACGCGGCGAATTCTGCTGCTCGGCGCCGGCGTCGAGTACTCGCAGTGGAAGCAGGGCCCGGGGTCCGGGTCGGCGCCATCGGTCGAGGAGGTCTACACCACCGACACGCTGGTCGGGCTCGGCGCCGATCCGACCTACCTCCACCTGACCGGAACCGCCGCCTTCGACTGGCGCACGTCACCAGGCTACACCCGCAGCGGCGGCTACTACGGCGCCACCTACCACGATTTCACCGACAAAGATGAGCTCTTCGGGTTCAACCAGGTGGACTACGAGGCGATCCAGCACATCCCGCTCGGCCGCGATTTCTGGGTGTTGTCGCTCCACGGGCTCGCGTCGACCACCTATCTGAAGAGCAACCAGGAAATCCCGTTCTTCATGCTGCCCGCGCTCGGCGGTGGTTCCACCCTGCGCGGGTATTCCAGCTGGCGCTTCCGCGACCGGCACAGCCTCCTGTTCCAGGCCGAGCTGCGCGTCATCGCCAGCCCGTTCATCGACGTGGGGCTCTTCTGGGACGCCGGCAAGGTCACTGCCAGCCGATCCGATCTCAACTTCGACGGGTTGAAGACCGACTTCGGCGTCGGGTTCCGACTGCACGGCCCGATGGTCACCCCGCTGCGCATCGAGCTGGCGAAGGGCAACGAAGGTCTTCACGTCATCTTCTCGTCCAGCGCCACGTTCTGAGGAACCGGACCATGACTCGCCTACATCTTCGTGCCGTCTCCCGCCCGGCCTCGCGGCGCCCGATCCTCGCGCTCGTCGTCTGCGGCCTGCTCGTCGCGGCGCTCGACCCGATCCGCAGCGCCGACCAGAAGTTCTATTCCGACGACCCGCTGGCGACGGCACCGGAGACCGGCGACGCGTCGGGCGCGCTGCCGTATGAGATCGATCTGTTCTACGACCTGTCCTACAACATGTTCGTCAGCGGGCGCCGGGACCACACCAACACCCGGGCGCAGAACCTCAACACCATCGACGAAGTGCCCGATTCGAGCTGGTTCACCAACCGTATCGGAACCCGCCAGTTGACCGTCGAGGAAGTGAGCCGTGGGCCGGTGGCCGGGCCGGCGCCGCAGCCGGGAACCTGGACGATCTCCCGCGAGAAGGGCGCCGGCGCCGCACCCGGCTTCACGGCCACCGACTCCGGCGGACACACGTGGTTCATCTCGTTCGATGCCCCCGCCAATCCCGACGGGGCCACCGGCGCGGTGGTGGTGTCGACGAAGATTTTCTGGGCCCTCGGCTACAACCAGGTCGAGTACTTCCTGTCCAACCTGCGCCCGGAGGAGCTCACCATCGAGCCGAACGCGACCAAGCGCCGGCCCTCGGGCAAGCGTACGCCACTAAAGCGGGACGACGTGAAGGAGGTGCTCGAGCGGGCCGATCGCCGGGCCGACGGGTCGTACCGCTTCGCCGCCGGACGCCTCCTGCCCGGCAAGGTGCTCGGCGGATACCAGTACACGGCACCAGGCCCGACGACCCGAACGATCTGGTCCCGCACGAGCACCGGCGGGAGCTGCGGGCGCTGCGCGTGTTCGGCGCATGGACCAATCTCGTCGACATCAAGGCCGGCAACAGCCTCGATACGGTGATCACCGAGGGGACACGTGGAGTGGTCAGGCACTATCTGCAGGACGTCGGCTCGACCTTCGGCGTCGGCGCCAACGGCCCTCACCAGTGGAACGAGGGCTACGAGTACATGTACGAACGCGGACCCACGGCGCGCAAGCTGTTCACGCTGGGACTCGCCCGCAGTCCGTATCAGAAGGCCGACTACGAGGACGTCCCGGCAATCGGGCCGTTCGAGGGCGACACTTTCGATCCGGAGACGTGGAAGCCGCGAGTGCCGACCGGCGCCTATATCGAGATGCGCGACGACGACGCCTTCTGGGCGGCGCGGCGGGTGATGGCGTTTTCGGACGAGCTGATCCGGGCGGTGGTCAAGACCGGCCAGTACAGCGACCCGCAGGCGGAACAGCACCTGGCCGAGGTGCTCATCAAGCGCCGCGACAAGATCGGCCGGGCGTATCTGCCGAAGATCAACCCGATCGTCGATCCGCGGCTCGAGGGCGACGCGTTGTCGTTCGGCAACGCCGCCGTCCAGTACGGCTTCGCCGAGGCGCCGGCGTCCTACACCGCCGTCTGGTCGCGGTTCGACAACGCCACCGGCACGGCGTCGCGAATCGCCGAGACCACGAGCCGCGAGCCCAAGGTGGCGGCCCCGAATGGCCTGCCCACCGCCGCGGACTCGTTCGTCAAGGTGGCGGTGAGTGCGCAGAGCACGAGTCACCCGTCCTGGGCGCAGCCGATCGACGTCTACTTCAGGCGCGTCGGAACCGGCTGGAAGCTGGTCGGCCTCGAGCGGATACCCGCGGTCGCGGGCCCTGGTCAGCCGAAGGGCGATTGATCGACGGCACAAGACGCCGAGTCGTTCGTCAAGCCGCCTATCTACGTCACACGTCTGCCCCACCCGTCGCGGAGCCAGACGAGGAACCCGACCATGTGGCGGCTCGTCCTGGTATCGCTGGCGTCGTTCGGCTGTGGGACGATTCCCGGGCAGGACGTTCGCTACGAGCCGACGCCGATGCCCGTCGTGCGCGAACTGCTGAAGCTGGCTGACGTCGGCCCGCAGGACCTGGTCTACGATCTCGGGTCCGGGGACGGGCGCATCCCGATCATCGCGGCCAGTGAGTTCGGCGCGCGTGCCGTGGGGATTGAGATCGATCCGGCATTGGTGACTCAGGCGCAAGCGAAGGCGCGTGAGGCAGGTGTCGAGGACAGAGTGGAGTTCAGGCTCGGCGACATGTATACCGCGGACGTCCGCTCCGCTACGGTCGTGACCCTGTTCCTGCACCCGGGACCGAACCTGAAGCTACGGGACAAGCTGCGCTCCGAGCTGCCGGCAGGTTCGCGGGTCGTCTCGTACGTCTGGGACATGGGTGGTTGGGCGCCGGCGGACGTTCGCCGCGTCAACGAGCACCGGATTTTTCTGTGGCGAATCCCGTCTCGTGCGGGCCTGATCACCGACCCAACTGTCGGACACACCCGGCCCGTCGCGACTGAGGCCCTCGCGGAAGTGAGATAGTAGCGACCATGGAGACCCCGGAGCTCGACTCGAAGACTCTTCGACAGGCGGCGCTTCGCAGCGAGCGGATTCGCATCATCGCGATCCTGATCGTCCTGTCCCTGCTGTTCGTGTTCGCCGTGGCCCGAAGGCTCGTCTTCGAGGGCCGCGACGGCGCGCCGGGGCTGGCGATCTTCGCCGCCTTCTTCGGCGCGATGATCGCCTATGAAGTGGCGACCCTGCGGCGCGTGACGCGCGCCTTGGCAGAGGGAACGGAACCGGGCCCGGCCCGTTGGATCAGCAACGTCGTCGTCGAGTCGCTCTTTCCGACCATCGGCCTCGGCGTGTTCATCGCCATGGGCATGACCGGCCCGTACGCCGCCCTCGTGGCGCCGGTCGTCCTGGCCTATTTCCTCTTTATTTCGCTATCGACGCTGCGGTTGAGCCCGGTCCTGTCCCGCCTCTCGGGCCTGTGCTCAGCCGCCGGTTATCTGGCCGTCGTGATCTACGTGTTCGCCCAGTATCCAACGCCGGAGCTGGTCGGCGGCATGCATCCGATCGAATTCTACGTCGGCAACATCGTCGTCATCCTGGTCGCAGGATTGGTTGCCGGCGAGGTGGCACGCCAGATACGCGGCCACGTGAGCGCCGCGTTGCGCGAAGCCCGCGCGGTGGAGCGGATACGGGGCGAGCTCGAAACCGCGCGCACCATCCAGCAAGGGCTGTTGCCGAAAGAGGTTCCGCGGCTCGCCGGCTACGACGTGGCCGGCTGGAATCAGTCGGCGGACCAGACCGGCGGCGATTTCTTCGGCTGGCAGGAGCTCCCCGATGGACGCGTGGCGTTCACGCTCGCGGACGTCACCGGACACGGCATCGGCGCGGCCCTCGTGGCGGCAACCTGTCATGCCTACGTCCGGGCAGGCATGACCGAGCAGGCGGATCTGAGCACGATCCTGGGCCACGTGAACCGACTCCTGTGTGACGATTTACCGCCCGGCAAGCTGGTGACGTTCGTGGCTGCCGCGCTGGAGCCCGCCGACGGCCGGCTCGAGCTGCTCTCCGCCGGTCACGGTCCATTGCTGCTCTACACGGCCGCGGACGATCGCGTCCAGGCTTTCGAGGCGCATGGCATCCCTTTCGGCATCGTCCCCACCATGTCGTATGGGCCAACCCAGCAAGATCCGCATGGCCGCAGGCGATCTGCTGGTCCTCCTCACCGACGGATTCTGGGAGTGGGAAAATGCGCAGGACGAGGACGTCGGCATCCCACGGCTGCAAGAGGCCATCCGGGCCGCGCGCCACTTGCCAGCCTCACAGATCATCTCCAGCCTCTACGAGGCCGTCCTGCGCTTTGCCGGCGGAACCAGGCAAATGGACGACCTCACCGCGGTGGTCGTGAAGCGCCTCGCCGTGAGCCGTGACGGCGTGCTCGCCGGGTGCGACCTACTTCGAGAGCGTCGCGGTCAGGCGCTTGAGCGTCGCCAGCTCCTGCTTGTCCACGGCGTCGAGCGCCGTGGTGCGCTCCGAGATCCCGGCGGTGAGACGCTTCAGCAGGTCCCTGGCGCCGTCGGTGGGCGGTCCGTCACCCATCGACGCGAACCCGAGGAGCTGGGCCAGCTTGCTGTCGATGCCGGTCGGGTTGGCGATGAGATCCTGGTTGGCCCTGGCGCGATACTGCACCAGCCGCTCTTCGATGGTGTAGAGGCGGTTGTTCAGGTCGGTCATCGCCTTGTCGAGCAGCGCCTGGGCTTCCGGCGTCCGGCCGCGCCGGGTCTCCTTCGCCTTCTTCACCAGTTCCTCGGCCTGACTGCGCGTGTCGCGGACGCGCTTCACGACGCTCATCGTCTCGGTGAGCTTGTCCCGCACGTCGATGAGGAACGCGAACTGGGCCTCCAGTTCTGCGTCGGTGTAGGTGAGGCGCGGATCCTTGACGATCGTCGCCGTCGTCCTCGTCGGCACGCCGTTGACCGACAGTTCGACCGTGTAGTTGCCCGGCGCCGCCACCGGCCCGACGGCGCGTCCCTGGAACACCGCGTCTGGCAGCACCGTCGAGGCCGGGTAACGCATGTCCCACACGTACGTGTTGGCGCCCGCGCGTGCGATCGGCCGGCGCGGTCCGCCGGGCGCGACGCCCGGCGGGTCCAACGTGACGGTGCGCACCACGCCGGCGCCAGGGCCGGACCCGTCCTTCGAAATCGTCAGCGTGACCGGCCCAGTTGGCGCTTGCTTGAAATAGAAGGGCACCACGACGCCGGTCGGTGGGTTGGCGCCGTCGACGTTCGAGGCGGCGGCGAAGTTGCCGGCCAGCGACGCGCCCCGGCCGTAGCGCACGGTGGTGCGCGGAGCGAACAGCCGCACCGCATCGGTCAGGGCGGCGGGCGTCAGCTGGTGCAGGAGCGCGACGTTGTCGAGAATCCAGAACGAGCGGCCGTGGGTCGCGGCGATGAGGTCACCGTCCTTGATCGCCAGGTCGTGGATCGGCACCACCGGCAGGTTGAGCTGCAGCGGCTGCCAGCGTCCGCCATCGTCGAACGAGACGTAGACACCCGTCTCGGTGCCGGCGTACAGCAGACCCTTGCGTCCCGGATCCTCGCGGATGACGCGCGTGAAATCCGTGGCCGGTATGCCGTCGACGATCTTCGTCCACGTCTTCCCGTAGTCGGACGTCCTGTACAAGTAGGGCCTGGTGTCCTGCAGCTTGTAGCGTGTCGCCGCCACATAGGCCGTGCCCGCGTCGTGCGACGACGGGTCGATGATGCTGATGAGCGCGAACTCGGGTAGGTCGGGCGGCGTCACCTTGGTCCATGACGCGCCGTTGTCGCGCGACACCTGCACGAAACCGTCGTCCGAGCCCGCCCAGAGCACGCCGGCCTGCTTCGGCGATTCGGCGAACGCGAAGATCGTGGCGTACCACTCCGGACCGTAGGCCTCGCGCGTGATCGGCCCCCAGAATTCCCCCGGCGATGGACTCAGGTACGACGGCGTCTTCTCGAGCGTCTTGGGATCGGCACGGGTGAGATCGGGACTGATCACTTCCCAGCTCTGGCCCTCGTTGCGGGTGCGGTGCACCACCTGCGACGTGACGTAGAGCGTCTTCGCATCGTGCGGAGACACCATCACCGGGAAGGTCCACCAGAAGCGGAAGTTGATGTCGGCCGCGCCCCAGCCGTAGTGCGTCTCGGGGTTGGGCGAGATGTCGCGCACCTGCTTGGTGCGCCGGTCATAGCGGTGCAGCCAGTGATGATCGGCCGCATAGACGATGTTGGGGTCCGTGGGGTGCGGGGCGACGTAGCCGTCCTCACCGCCGCCCACGGTTTCCCATTCCTCGATGGTGATGCGGCCATGGTCCGAGCGGCTCGGCACCGAGATGGTGGTGTTGTCCTGCTGGGCCGCGTAGACCCGGTACGGCACCTGATTGTCGGCGGCCACGTGATAGAGCTGCGCCGTGGGCTGATTGAGGATCGTCGACCACGACTTGCCGCCGTTGAAGGTCACGGTCGCACCGCCGTCGTTGGCTTCGACCATCCGCAGGGAATCCTGCGGGTCGATCCACAGGTCGTGGTTGTCGCCGTGCGGCACCGACACCTCCGCGAAGGTCGTGCCGCCGTCGGTCGACTTGAACAGGTCGACGTTGAGCGCCCACAACACGTCGGCGTTCTTGGGGTCGGCGAAGATATGGTGGTAGTACCACGGTCGCTGCGTGAGGTCGGGGTTGTCGGTGAGGTGGGTCCAGGTCTCGCCGCCGTCGTCGCTGCGGTAGATGCCTTGATCGGCGCCCGCCGCGTCGATGATCGCCCACACGCGATTGGGCCGCGACGGCGCCAGCGCGATGCCGATGCGCCCCTTGTCGCCTTTCGGCAGGCCCGTCTTGGCGCTGAGGTCCGACCAGGTATCGCCACCGTCGGTCGACTTGAAGATGGCAGTGCCGGGCCCGGCGCTGCGGAAGCCCCACGGATAGCGCCGCAGTTCCAGCGTGGTGGCGTAGATCACGTTCGGGTTGCTCGGGTCCAGCACCAGGTCGATCGCGCCGGCGTTCTCGCTCCTGAAGAGCACCTTCTGCCAGGTGCGTCCGCCGTCGCGCGTGCGGTAGACGCCGCGGTCGGGATGCGGGCCCCAGGCATCGCCGAGCGCCGCCACGAACGCGATGTCGGGATTGGTCGGATGCACCTGCAGGCGGCCGATCTGCCTGGTCGTCTCGAGCCCGAGGTGGGTCCAGGTCTTGCCGGCGTCGGTCGATTTGTAGACGCCGTCGCCGTGCGACGCGTTGCCCCGGAAACACGCCTCGCCCATGCCGACGTAGACGACGTTCGGGTTGGACGGGGCCACGGCGATGGCGCCGACCGACCCCGTCTTGAAGAACCCGTCCGACACGTTGGCCCAGTTCAGTCCGCCGTCGTCCGTCTTCCAGACCCCGCCGCCGGTGGTGCCCTGGTAAAACGTGAATTTGTTGACCGGATCGCCGGTCACGGCGACGACCCGTCCGCCTCGCGACGGACCGATCGAGCGCCAGCGCAGCAGATCGAGGTACGACGGATCCACGGCCGCCGAGGCCTGCGCCGCAGTCGTCACCTCGACCTGCGGTACCCGCACCAGGGCGAGCAGGAGAACGGCGGCAAGGGCGAGACGAGACCGGGTCATGGCGTGCCCTCCGAAGGTTGGGCCACGATATCACGCGAAATTTCGTAACTGCCCGGAATCGAACACCGGCGTGTCGCCACTGGGCGTTGCCGCGGCAGCTCCAAACGCTCGTGTCCGCCAACCTGGAGTTCGTCCTCGCCGGCGCGTCGTTCATCCCGCCGGCGCCGGTGCAAGCGAAGGCACACGGCATGCAGCATCCGGCTCGGCCGCGACCTTCGCGGCCAAGGAGCCGTCCATGACTCGTGTGGCCTCGTGCGTGTGTGCGTTGACGGTGCTGCTGGCCCGGCCGGCGGCCGCGCAATCGATCACCCTGCCGCCCAGCGGCGACAACCAGCGAAGCGAAGTCATCCAGCAGATCGGACTGGCGACGGTCGCGATCAGCTATCACAGCCCGGACGTCCATGGGCCCAACGGGCAGGACCGGCGCGGCAAGATCTACGGCGCGCTCGTCCCATGGGGGATTCACGACCTGGGCTTCAACAGCCGCAAGGGCCCGTGGCGGGCCGGCGCGAACGAGAACACGGTGCTGACCGTCTCCCATCCGGTGCTGGTGCAGGGTCAGCCCCTGCCCGCCGGCAGCTACGGCGTGCACATGCTGGCCGGGCCCACCGAGTGGACCGTGATCTTTTCGAAGAACTCCACGTCGTGGGGCAGCTTCAGCTATGACGACAAGGAGGATCAGCTCCGCGTCACCGTCACGCCGGAGAAGGCGCCGTACCGCGAGTGGCTGTCGTACCAGTTCCTGGAGCGGAAGCCAGATCGCGCGACGGTGGCGCTGGAATGGGAAGAGCTGCGGGTTCCGTTCACGATCGTGGTGCCCGACATGGCGTCGCTCTACGTCGCCAATCTCCGCAACGAGCTGCGCAACGCGCCCGGCTTTTCCTGGCAGAACTGGCAGGCGGCCGCGCAGTACCTGCGTCCAGGCGAACGTGAACCTCCCCGAGGCCCTGACGTGGGCGGAGAACGCCGTCAGCCTGCCCGGCATCGGCGTGCCGAGCTTCACCACCTACCGCACGAAGGCGCAGGTGCTCGAGAAGCTGTCGCGGAACGCCGACGCCGCCAAGGTGATGACCGACGCGATGGATCTGCCGAACGCCCTGCCGGTGGAGATCCACCAGTACGGCCGCCAGCTCCAGGGCCAGGGCAAACAGGCCGAGGCGATGGCGATCTACCGGAAGAACGCCGCCCGGTTCGGCGACGCGTGGCCCACGCACGTCGGGCTGGCGCGCGGCTATTCGGCCGCCGGCGACTACAAACAGGCGCTCGAGCATGCGGAGAAGGCGCTCGCACAGGCGCCCGATCCGCTGAACAAGAAGAGCCTCGAAGACGCGGTCGCCAAGCTGAAGGCGGGCCGCGACATGAACGTCACGCCCTAGACGAGCGATTCGTGCCGGAAGCCGACTGAAGTGCCCAGCAAGGCGACCTGATGTCGCGGTGGACCCACCTCAGCAGACCGGACGCTACAGCAGGAAATCGAAGAGGTTCGCGATCGGCATCTCGAGCAGGAAGCGGAGCCGCTGTCTCAGCGGCGAGTCGCCGAGGAGGGCCGAGCGGTGCACGATCGTGCCGCGCTCGATGACCCGGCCGGAGACCGCTTCCCGGGCGGCAATACTGGCCAGCACTTCGGCCGCGAGCTCTCTCTGCCCCCGGCACACCAGCATCAGCTCGGAATTGAGGTTCGCCGAGCGGGGATCCATGTTGTAGGTGCCGAGCAACGTGGTCTCGCCGTCGATCACGCCGCGCTTGGAATGCACGCCCCAGCGCGGGTTGCCACCACCGAGAGCCGTGCTCTGCGCGGGCATGGGCCTGCCGCCGTAGGCCGAGAGCGTGAGGCCGGTTTCGGCCAGGGAGCCGAGCCACGGATAGAGCGCGGCCACGGCGTAGGAGGCGTCGGTGGAGGCGAGGCTGTTGGTGAGCACGCGCACCCGCACTCCCCGTGTGTGCAGATCCTCGAGCACGGCGTAGCCGCCGCTCTTGATCACGAAGTAGGGCGATTCCACGACGGCTTCCTGGGTCGCGCGGGCGAGCTCCTCGACGATGGCGTTGAACACCTTCCGGCTCGCCTCCCCATGGTTCGGGAAATCGGTGACGAAGCGAAGGTCGCGGCACTCATGGGTCTTGTGGGACTGCCGGTACTCCTCGCCGGCGGCGCTCAGCTTTCCGATGACGGCGAGGTCGCTCTCGTCCGGCAGGAAGAACCTGGCCGCGTCGGGATTCGGGCTCTGGTCGGGCTCGGGCTCGGCGGAGAGGTGCGAGTTCCAGTAGACGTCGAAGCTGGCGAGCACCGTCTTCACGATCGGCCCCGACACCTCGAGATCCGAGTCGAGGAAGTTGTAATGGTCCGAGAGATCGAAGTAGTCGTTGGCGATGTTGCGGCCGCCGGTGAGCACGGTGTCGCCGTCGACGATCAGGAGCTTGCGATGCGAGCGGTGCTGGATGCTGACCAGCCGGTAGACGGCGCTCGTGTTGTAGTAGCGCACCTTCACGCCGGCCTCGCCGAGCACTTGAGCGTAGGCGGGCTTGAGCTTGAACACGGGGGCCGAGAAGTCGACCAGGATGCGCACCAGCACGCCCTCCCTGGCTTTCTTCATCAGCGCCTGCGTGACGAGACGGGAGGCTTCGTCGACGTCGTAGATGAAGAACTCGAGCTCGATGGTTTTCGTCGCGGACTGGATGAGCTCGAGGCGCCGGTGCAGGGAGGCGGCGCCCTGGTCGAAATGCGTGAGCCGGTGCGGAGCGGTCGAGTGCGCCTCGAGGCTCTCCTCCACCGCGGGGTTGTCGCGCACGATCCATTCGAGGGCCGTGAGCCCGATCGCGAAGATCAGGTAAAAGGCCAGGATGACCCCGATGGCTCCGAGCGATGGCCTTCTTCAACAGCCGCATACCCACGCCTTCGCCGTCCCCGGAATGCAACCTCAGTTGCCCAGGAGATCCAGCGTGGCCCGCGCCTGTTGCGGCGGCACGCATGACCTCGCGCGCCGTCGCTTGTGACGCCGGTGACGGATCCGACTCGAGCCACTGACCGGCCAGCCGTGAGATCGCGTCGATCGGCGCCCGCACGTCGGAGGCCCGCGCTTTCGTGCGCTCGTACTCGAGCTGACGTTCGCGCGCGGCTTGCAGCACGGGGCGGCTGTCAGCGGCGCCGGTGAGGCGCTCGAGCACGAGGAGTTTTCGCCGGTCCAGGGTGAGGACCCGGGCCCGTACCAGGTAGTCGGTCGTCTGCACCGGGTATGGCGAACGGCTCGCCGGTCATCACGCCCTCTTCGCCGCTCCACCAGAAGCGGTCAGCCTCGGTGCGCAGATGGTCGAGAAACGGCAGCGCGCCGCCGAGCGTCGCCGGACCGTCGCCCGCCGACGTCCGCGCCGCGTCGACGAACCAGTGCGGTGCGGCCGTGCGCGGCACGTACTCCCCGCTGTCGGTGCGCTCCATGATGATGCACTCGAGCTTCGGGAAGAGCGCCGCGAAGAATGTCTCGTCCATCGAATCCTCCGGTCTGGCCTCGACGTCACCGCGCAAGGATGGCGCGCGTGAGGGCGACAAACGCCTCCTCGACGCCGTCACCGGTCTTGGCGCTCGTGCGCAGCACCCCGGCGTTCCGCTCGAACGAGGAAGCCACGGTGCCGTCGTCCACGCGCCACTCGGTGGCCAGGTCGGCCTTGTTGAGGACGACCACGAACGGAACCTCGCCCACGGTCCGCACAATCCGCGGCTGGAGCTCACGAGCCGTCTCGAGGGTGGTCGGGCGGGTGCCGTCGACGACGATCAGGTAGCCCGCCGTGCCCCGCAGGTGGGACTCCTGGACCGACTGGAAGTCGTCCTGTCCATAGAGGTCCCAGAGCATCAGCGTCACCTCCTGGCCGTCGACCGCCATCGGCTTCTTGTCGATCTTCACGCCCACGGTCGTCAGGTACTTGTCCGAGAAGATGCTCCGCACGAAGCGCGAGACCAGACTGGTCTTGCCCACCGCGAAGCCGCCCAGCATGCAGATTTTCTTTTGCATCATCGCTGCCGTCCCTCCGCCGCCGTCACTCGACCTCGACCCGGAGGCTCACGCGTCGATTTTGCTGCTTGGCCGGTTCCGACGTCGCCGCGACCACGGGCTCGCTGCTGCCGAGCCCCCGTTCACCGACCACGTCAGGCGCGTGAACGGCCCGGCGACGAGGGCGGCGTGGACCCGCTCGGCCCGCGCGAGGCTGAGGGGCACGTTGGCGAGCGGCGCGCCGTCGCTGTCGGTGTGCCCCAGGATGGCGATCCGAGCGCGGCGGTCCGCCGCCGTCATGAGGGCGTCCAGCTGTCCGACCTCGGCGACCAGTGTAGCGATCGCGGCCTCCTGGCCAGACGCCAGCCGGCTCGTGCCCCGGTCGAACAACGGGACCGTCGCTTGGATGCGCCCGACCACGTCCCGGATCTCGCCGTCGACGGCCGCGCTCGCGTCGAGGCGAACGACGCCGGCAACGAGCGGCGCCCGCTCGCGGGCCGTGAGCAGCCACGCGGCCGGGGCCCGACCCGACACTCGGAGCACGCCGTCGGCGAGGTCCAGCGAGGCGGAGGGCGGAGGCCGGAGTGCTTCGCGCGCGTCGGCGAGCACGAACGGGGGTTCGAGGGCCTGGTAGGGCCGCCATCGTCCTTCGACATCGGCCGGATTGAGCGCGGTCCGCCGCAACAGGTCGTCGGGACTGGCGGCGCGCGCGTCGCGGAGCCCGCTGACGACGAACTTGCCGCCGGTGCTCTCCGCCGAGACGACCACGATTCCGGGCTCGGCCCTGAGCACCTCGAGATAGCCGTTCCAACGCTGCCGCTCGCGCCAGGCCAGGCCGGCCCACGCGACCAGCGCCCCGAGGATCAGCGCCGTGACCATCGCCGGCACCAGTCGGCGAGGCTTGTCGTCGCGGCGGTACTCGGCCCGGAGGCAGGCGTCGAGTTCCGGGCGAGCCGCCTCGAACGGACTGGCATCGCCCTGGAAGTCGTTCAACGCGTCGGCCAGCTGGAGGTGGATGGTCTCGAGCGCTTCCTGCAGCGAGGCGCGCAGTGCCTGGGGCGGCGTGCCGCGAATCACCGCGGCGATGATGGCCCGCGGTCCCTGCTCGATCCAGATCGTCAGGTCGCCGACCTGGAACCCGTCGAGCGACGACTTGTCGGCCACCGTGAACGAGTCGCCGACGAAGTCACGGATTGCCGTCAGCATGCCGGAGACCATGTCGGCATCCTGCACACCGGCGACGCCGGCCTGCACGTGCTGCAGCAGCAGCCCGCTCGTGCGATCGATGAGAAAGACCTGCTCGACGCGGAAGAGCAGCGTATGCAGCAGGACGACCTCGCCAAAGGATCGCCCGGTCCGAAACGCCTCGACGCGCCACGTCAGCGACCGCCACGACAGACTGTGCTCCAACGTGCGATTGAACGACTCGACCATGCCCACGAGGCTGGCGGCCACGGCCTTGCGGATGGCCGGGCCCATGATCGGGAAGAGCGCGTCGGCCAGCGGTTTCGGGTTGCGCTGAATCGACGCCGTGATGGCGTCTTCGATCGGCGGCGCCAGCGCGCGTGCCAGTTCGTTGTCGAGCGCCCGCAGCTGCAGCGCCTGCGGCAGCACGGCTGCCACCTCGCGGGCCTGAAGGGCGGGATCACCGAGGCGCGCCCGAATGGCGTCGAGCGCGCGCTGCTCGGGCCCGACCAGGATGGCGCGGACGGCGGCGAGGTCTTCCGCAGCGTCGCGCGCGCCCGGTTCCCGCCCGCCATCGTCGGCCGGGTGCACCGCGGGGTCGCCCATGCGGCTAGTCCTTGGCGCCGGGCAGCGTCAGCTCGTTGGTCAACCGCAGCGCGACTTCCTGGAGCAGCGCCGCGATGGTGGCGCGGTCGGCCTTGTCGGCACGCAGCTCGCGCGATTCCTGCGCGAGTCTCGCCAGCACTTCGTCGGCCTTGCGGCCGATCTCGTCGGTGAGCTGCTTGTTGAGATCCAGCAGTTGCTGGCGGAGCTCCCGCTGGGCGCGCGTGATCTGGTCGTCGAGCTGCCCGGTCTTCTTGTCGACGGCCTTGGACGCCTCACGGAGTTCGCGCGACAGCTCCTTGGTGGCGTCGGTGCGCTCGTCGTGCTCGGTCTTGATGCGGCCCGCCAGCGTCTCGGCTTCGTTCTTGACGAACTCGGTCAGCGCCGTCAAGCGCTTCTTGACCTCGTCCTTCAGTTCGGCCGTATCGCGGGCGAGACGCTCTTCGAGTTTGGCGAAGCGACGTTCGTAGTCGCGCATCTGCCCGCCAAACAGGATGTCGCGTACCTTGTCGATGTTGCCGACACCGCCGTCTTCCGGGCTGCCCCCCTTGCCGTCGATCGAAGTGGACTTGGCTTTGGTGTTCGGACGGTCGCTGCTGCTGGCCACGGCGTTCTTCCTCGTGCCGACGACCACTCTGCCTGCCCGGCGAATGGGGGCCCGAGCCCCCGGTCGGCGCCGGTGACTGCCGGTCGCGGCGGATGTGGTCTTGACAGAGGCCCGACGAACGGTCGCTTTCTTCATGCGGTGCCTCCTCGAAGACCGGCGCATTCCAATATGTAGGCGCCCTCGGGCCGTTCAGGCTACCACACGGGAGCGCAGACGGACGGCGTGGCGTCTGGGTCGCTTATGGCGCCACGGCAATGGTTCCCAGGGCGACGCCAGGAGGCCTTCCCGGCGTAGGATGGGCGCCCCGGCGCCGCACGCGGACGACCGGTGTGATGTCGCATCGAAGGCCGGCCCACGAACCGAAGGAGACGCCATGCGCCACGCAGTCGTTGCCGTTCTGCTCAGCAGCCTCGGTTCCACCGGACCACTGACGGCTCAGGGAACGGCGGCGGATGCCTACGACGGCTGCGCCTTCATCAGTGCGGCAGATGTCGAAGCGACGATGGGCGGCACGCTCTCGCGCCGGCCGCGCGCCGTCCGCCGCACGCTCGGGACGGTCGAGAGCTACGGCTGCAACTATCGCAGCGAGACCTTCACGGTGGAGGTACGGCTCGAAGCCGGTCGTTCGCGCGACGACCTGCAGATGTATCTCAAGGCGCTCGGCGCGACCGTCAAGCAGACCACGGCGACCGCCCTCACGCCGGTCAGCGGCATTGGCGATGGCGCCTGGTGGGGGCCGGTGAACGCCACCAGCGGGATCTTCCACGTCGTCAGCGGCACGGACGTGCTCTGGGCTCAGACCTACGGCCAGAGCCCGGGCGCCGGCTCACTGGAGAAGACGCGCGCGATCATGGACAAGGTGTTTGCCAGTTATAAGGCGGCGCCCAAGTAGCGGCGGCAGCGGTCTACCGCCGTTGCCCCGCCACGCCGGCGGAAGGGCGACCGGCGGAGATCACGAAGTCCCGACGGGGATCCAGATCGGACCGGTTGACGCGAGTCTCGTCGGGTTGCTTGGACACCTTCTCACCGGGACGCAACTCGACTTCGAGCCGGTAGGTGCCTTCCGGCACCTTGATGGTGTAGCCGCCGTTGTTCCCGGTGGTCGCCTCGAATCTCGACCCGCTCGCGGTGTCGACCGCGGTCACCTTGCGGCCACTGAGGGCAGCGTTCCCGTCGGTTGAGACGATACCGGCGATTGTTCCGCTCCCCGGTGGCCTCGGGCCGGTGTCGACGACCGGCCCTGGGTGACAGGCCACATTGGCCAGGGCGACGAGGACCAGCGAACCACAGAGCATTCTCATGATGCGGCTAGAGTAGCAAACTGACGAGTGCTTCGGCAGCGGCCCTCAGGCGGCGGGAACGATGGTCATTCCTTTCGTTCCCGCTCGGCCACTGCGTGCATACCGGGTGTGTCAGGAATCGGGATCGGCGGCAGCTCAACGAGCCCGCCCAGGTAGGTCCGAGTGTCCGCCAGCGTCGACGCCACGAACGTCGCGCCGGCATCCCGCAGCAGCTGCGTGCTCTCGTCGGCCAGCGCCGGCGGCCCCCAGCGACCGACCACGATGCGCACGTCGGGCAGCGCGGTGCGGAGCCTCTTGACGAGGTAGCGCGACTTCGACGGAGGACTCGGAGGCAGATCGGCGAGGCAGACAACCGAGACCCCTTGCGATTGCACCAGCGACACGACTTCCGACGCGAGCATGCGCGTCTTGGTCACCTCGATGGCGATTGGCATATCGTCCACGAGCTGAGCGAGCATCGCCAGCGCAAGCTCGTCGGCAACGCCGTTGGTCGCATACCCCAGCACGCGCAGTGGCGCTGGCGCGTCGGCAGGGGGTGCATCATCGGACGAGGGTGGCTCCGGACGCACGCGCCGGATGGACTCCGCCGCGTCCGACAGCAGCTCTCGCGTCGCCTCGATGACGGCGGATTCTTCGTCCGGCGACAGCCGCTGCTCCAGGCGATCGCGCTCCGCATAGTTGAGGGCCGGCAGCAGGAGGGCATCGTAGACGGAGCCCGGCGGCTCGGTCTTGATGTGCCGCTCGATGAGATCGGCCGCTTCGCTCTGATCGCGGGCCAGCAGCCGTTGATAGTAGCCGTACTCGGGTGCGAGCGCCGGCGTGTCCGCCATCAGCTTCCCGACGAACTCGAGGCCCGGCACGTGCTTGCCGAGCACGACGAGGCACACGGTCAGCGGTGTCGCCATGAGCAGGCCGAGCGGTCCCCACAGCCACGTCCAGAACGCCAAGGCGACAAGCAGCGCCACGGAGGAGACTCCGGCCGCCCCGGCATACAGCACCGTCTCGAGCACGAGGTTGGTGAACAACTCGAGCACCACGAACAACCCCACGACCCAGAGTGGCCCAGCCCAGCCCTGGAGGGCGGCAAGACTGACCAGGATCGGCGCGCCTGCGCCGAGTACGGGTCCGACGTAGGGGATGAATCGGAGTGCTGCACCGAGCACCGCCCAGACCAACGGGTATGGCACGCCCAGGAAGTACAAGCCCAAGCCGGCAGCCGCGCCGTAGAACAGGCTGACCAGCGACTGCATCAGCAACTGGCGGCTGACGCGGGTTGCCGCTTCATCCAACGCCTTGGTCGTCGTCGTCAGCCGGCCATGTCCGACCAGTCCGATCAGCCGATCGCGCAGGTCCCGGCGCTCGAGCAGCATGAAGATCACCATCGCCACGACGAGCCCCGCCGTTCCCAGCGGGCCGACGATCGGACCGAGCCAGGTGAAGGTCGAGAAACCGGTCACGTAGCCGGGAGCGATCACGATGGGCCGTGAGCGCGTTCCTCCGGGCGCATCCGATTGTTCGAGGCGGCTCTTGATGTCGTCGATCGTCTGCTGCAGTTTCTCGACCGACCCGCCTTGCCCTGCGCCTCGCACGTCCGCGATCTTTGTCAGAATGTTGACGCGATAACGGGGCAGGTCGTCAGCCAGGCCGTCCATCTGCCGCGCCAGGCCCCAGCCGGCGAGACCAAGGACCGTGAACACCAACGTCACGATGGCGAGGACCGCCGCGACACGTCCGATCCAGCGCTCGAGCCAGCTGACCGGAGGCGTCAGGATGAACGTGAGCAGAACAGCGAGCGCGATGGGCACCAGGACGGCCTGCGCCAGGTACAGGACCACGACCACCAGCACGTACCCGGCGAACGCGACCCACGGTTTCAAGGCTCTCGCTGCGTCATCCATCGAATCCAGCGTCTTCGACTGTAGTCCTTCGAGATCAGATCGTCGGTTCTGTAGTGAACAGTCGGTGCTGGCTCGGCTGGCGCACACTACCGTCGACTTGGGGCCGTCGGGTGAACGCGGCCCTGGAGGGGACTCCTGTGCGCACGCCGTCGATCGTACGAATGTTCGGGACCGCGCTCAGAGCCTGGTGGGATGACGACGCACCGCGTCTAGGCGCGTCGCTCTCCTTCTACACGTTGTTCGCGATTGCGCCCATCCTGCTCGTCGCCACCGCCGTCGCCGGGATGGTCTTCGGCGCCGAGGCCGTTCGGGGCGAGATTGTCGGGCAACTCGACCACCTCGTCGGGCGCGAAGGCGGACGCGCCGTACAGAGTCTTCTCGAGGGGGCCAGTCAACCACGCGAAGGCGTCCTCGCCACGGTACTCGGCAGCATTGCCTTCGTCGTCGCGGCCACCGGCGCCTTCCTGGAGCTGCAGGCGGCGCTCAACACGATTTGGCGGGTGAAGCTCAAGCCCGGCGCCCACCTCAAGGCGTTCCTGGTCGACCGCCTCCGATCGTTCGGTCTGGTGGTGGCGGTTGGCTTTTTATTGTTGGTCTCGCTGGCGGTCACCGCCGCCCTGGCTGCGCTGAGTGGCTGGCTCGCCCGCCGCTCCCCGAGCATCCCCGTGGTGTGGAGCACGGTCAACGTGCTCGCCTCGCTGGTGGTCACGACGGCGCTGTTCGCCCTCCTCTACCGCTTCCTGCCCGACGTGCGGCTTCGCTGGCGTGATGTGATGACCGGCGCATTCGTGACCGCGGTGCTCTTCACGATCGGCCAGCAGCTGATCGGTCTGTATCTGGGCCAGAGCAGCGTGGCCTCCAGCTACGGCGCCGCCGGATCCGTGATGATCCTCCTGCTCTGGGTCTACTACTCGTGCCAGATCCTGCTGTTCGGTGCCGAGTTCACTCGCGTCTACGCGCAAGGCCACGGCGCGAGGCCCCGCCCGGAGTCATTCGCCCAAAAGGACCTCGGTTGAGCGTCAACCACGGTGGGCCTCGGCGCACGAGGTCTCCAGTTACGACACAGCCGGGCGAGCCGGCCGTCGCGGTGCATGCCAACCGCCAGGTTCTTTCGGCGGTGATCATGAATCAACGCGTTCAAGTTCATACGCCTTAGTACCAGTGTGGGGCTGAGCGTCAGGGCGAACGCGGATCGCGTGCTCATCGAGATTGCCGACCAATGTGGCGGCCTGGCCGAAGGAAACGTCCAGGAGCTGTTTCGTCCCTTCGAACAACGGAACGGCGACCGGACCGGGCTGGGACTCGGACTGGCTTTCAGTCAGTGGGCCGTCGAGGCGAACGACGGCAGGATCTCCGGACGCAACCTCCCGGACCACGGATGCGTATTCACCGTCGATCTGCCGAGGGTAGCCACGCCGGTCATGGCGATGGCCTGAGCACGACGCCCACTCCGCTAGTTAACCTTCGGCACCCGTGGGCACCGCCGACACGTTCACTGACGGCGCGCCGTCGATGAACTCGACGCGGCCGCCGCGGCGCGCAGGGCAGCGACGAGCGCGTCCACTTCGCGTCGAAGATTGGCATCGGCCAGCCACTGTGGCACCGACGACGCGAAGCACGTCGACGCCAGCGAGGTCATGCCGCAGGCCGTCGAAGAGCTCACGCAGTGCTGGGCGAGGTGAGGCGCGGTTCCGGCTCGCCGAGCCAGTAATCGTCTGGCGCCGCGACCGGTGGGCCGGGACGGCGGGTGTCGAGATAGCGCATGTAGAGCCGCTCGCACGCCAGCTCGAACACCTTCTTCCCAGGGTCGGTCCTGAACAGCAGGAGATCGCGGCGATGCATCGGGATCCTGCTAGGCGCGCGCGGCGAGTTCCGCAATCGTGCGCCTCACGAGATTGCGCGTCAGCGGCACCTTGTAGGCGTTCTGAGAGAGCGGCCGGGCTCCGGCGACGGCGACGTCACCGGCCTTCTGCAGCACGGCCGCGGTGAGCCGTCTGCCCGGCGAGCACCTTCTCCACCTCCGGCAGCCGCCACGGAATCGGCGCGACGCCGCCGAGCACCACCCGCGCAGCGCGAACGATGTCCCCGTCCATCTCGAGCACGACCGCCGCGCTGACCACCGCGTGCGTCCACGCCTCGCGGTCCATCAGCTTCTTGTAGGTGCTGCGAACGCCAGCCCTCGCCGCCGGAATCTGCACCGCGGTCAGCACCTCGTCGCCGGCGAGCGCGTTCTCCTTCGCGGCGTTCTGCCGCGGCAGCGTGAAGAACTCCGACGCTGCCAGCTTTCGATCGCCGTTCGGTCCGCTGATGCTGAACGTCGCCCCGAGCGCCATCAGCGCCGGCGCCGTGTCCGACGGATGGACGATGTAACTCGGGCCGCCGCCGAAGATGGCGTGGAACTCGTTCTCGCCGGCCACCGAGAAGCACTGATTGCCCCCGGCCTTGTAGCACGGGAATCCATTGCGGTAGTACCAGCACCACGGACGCTGACAGACGTTGCCGGCCAGGGTGCCGACGTTGCGGATCTGCGGCGTCGCCACGGCGCCCGCCGCTTCGGCCAGCACCGTGTAGCGTCCGCGCACGGTCTCGTCGCGACTCAGTGCGTCGAGGGTGATGAGTCCGCCGATCGACAGCCCGGACGCCGACTGCTCCACCCTGTCGGCGCCCGTGATCGACGTCAGGTGGACGATGAGGTCCGGCGTGACGATGTGGTCCTTGACCAGGGCGAGCAGGTCGCTGCCGCCGCCGGCAAACACGGCGCGCCGCCCGGCCGCCGTGGCCTGCTGCGCCAGGGTCGCCGCGTGACGCGCGTCGCGGGCGTTGGCGTTGGTGAAGGCCTTCATGCGCGTGCTCCGAGGGCGTTGAGAATCCGCGCCCGCGTGATCGGCGTGTCCTTCATGCGCCTGCCGATCGCGTTGTAGATGGCGTTGGCGACGCACGCCGGCGCCAGGATGATGCCCGCCTCGCCGATGCTCTTGGCGCCGAACGGACCGTAGCCGTCGTCGTTCTCGATGAAGGTGACTTCGATGTCGGGGGCGTCCAGGTGCGTGGCGATCCGCGCGCTGTAATAGCCACCGGTGAGCGGCTGCCCGGTGCGGCGGTCGTAGACCATGTCCTCGTGCAGCGCCATGCCGATGCCCTGGATGACGGCGCCTTGAATCTGTCCCCTGGCGCTGAGCGGATTCATCAACCGGCCGGAGTCGTGGACCGTCGTGTACTTGATGACGCGCACGTCGCCGAGCTCGGTATCGACCTCGACCTCGCAGAAGTGGGCGCCGAACGAGGCGCGCACCTTGCCGTCGAGCCGCGGGTTGGGCGACGCCGACGCGACGTAGACCTGCTCGCCGGTCGGCATCCCCTTGGCGGCCACCTGCGCCTTGATGTCGCGCGCGGCTTCGACCACCGCCGTGCCGGTCATGATCGTCGTCCGGCTGCCAGACTCCCCGACCGAGTACGGGCACCGGTCCGTGTCGCCCCAGACGACCTCGACCTTCGACAGCGGCACGTCGAGCGCCTCGGCGGCGATGAGGCCCATCGTCGTCTTGGCGCCGGCTCCGACGTCGGTGACGCCGACGAACAACGTGTACTGGCCCGTGGCGTTGAGGCGCAGAACGGCGCTGCTGTTGCCGAGCCCGGACCGGAACAGCATGTAGGTCATGCCGGCGCCCCGCTTGATCGGCCCTGCGTCCGACCCCGGGGTCGTCTTGCGGCGCGCCTTCCAGTCGAACAGCTCGGCGCCGCGGCGGACGCAGTCCTCGAGCGTGTAGTTGGTGTACGGCGTCTCGTCGCGTGCCATCCGGGTCATGTTCGTCAGCGCGAACTCGACCGGGTCGATGTGCAGCTGGTTGGCGACGTCGTCCATCATCGACTGGATGCCGAAGAACCCCTGCGGGTACTCCGGGCCGCGGAAGTTCGCCGACACCGTGCGATTGGTGTACGCGGGGCTGACCGACAGGTCGGTGTTGGCGCACTTGTAGAGCTCCATGCCAGCCATCGTCCCGGAGTTCTTCCGGTACGGCCCCATGCCGCTCACGCCCCGCAGCTGGATCGCCGTCAACGTGCCGTCGGCTGCCGTCCCGACCGTGTAGTGCTGCGTCGTCGGCCAGCGGCCGTGCACGCCGATGAAGTCCTCCTTGCGTGAGTACTCCAGCCGCACCGGAGCGCCGGTCTCCTTGGCCAGCATCGCGGTGATCAGGTCGGCGTCCTGGTTCTGGTTCTTGTTGCCGAAGTTACCGCCCATGAACTCGACGACGACGCGGACCTTGTCTTCCGGGATGCCGAGGTCGCGCGCCATGTCGTGGCGGCAGTTGGCGATGCCGCCGGTCGGCGTGTAGACGGTGAGCTTGTCGCCGTCCCAGTGCGCCAGGCACGCCCGCGGCTCCATCTGCGCGTTGTGCACGAAGGCGGTCGTGTAGCGATCCTCGAACACGCGGGTCGACGTCTTCGAGCGCCGCGGCGACGTCGCCGCGCCGCGCGCTGATCGGCTGCACTTCGTTGCGGTTGTTCGGCGAGAGATTGCCTTCCGGCCAGATCTTCGGCGCCGCCGCCGTCAACGCCTCGTTCATGTCGAGGACGAACGGCAGCACCTCGTAGTCCACCGCGATCAGCGCCAGCGCTTCTTCGGCGACGTGGCGGTCCACGGCGGCCACCGCCGCCACCGGCTCGCCCACGAAGCGCACCGGGTTGTTGAACGCGTAGCGTCGCTGCGTCGTGATCTTCTTGATCTCGTCGTTGTACTGCTGGCCGCCGGCAATCGAGCCGGCACCCCAGACGACGCGGCAGTTCTCGTGGGTGAGGATGCCCTTCACGCCCGGCAGCGCCTTGGCCTTCGACACGTCGATCGCCCGGATGCGGGCGTGCGGATGCGGGCTGCGCAGGATGCGCGCGAACAGCATGCCGGGCAGGACCACGTCGCGCGTGTACCGTCCCTTGCCGGTGACGCGCTCGACGGCGTCGATGCGCGGCGTCGGATGGCCCAGCGTCTTGAGCGGTGCCATGCCCTGACGGGCGTCGTTCGGCTGGCTCATGCCGCACCTCCCGTCTGGCGCCGATCCGCGGGTGAGGTCCGGCCCTCGCCGACGGCGACGACCGCTTCGACGTAGCGGTTGTAGTTCGCGCAGCGGCAGAGGTTGCCGACGAGTGCGGCCTTGACGTCCTGTGCCGTCGGGTGAGGATTGCGATCGAGCAACGCTACGGCGCTCATCAGCTGGCCGGAGGTGCAGAATCCGCACTGCGGTGCGTCGTGTTCGACGAAGGCCTGCTGCAGCGGGTGCAGCTGGCCGTTGACCGCCAGCCCTTCGATCGTCGTCACCTGGCCACCGTCTGCCCAGACCGCCAGCTGGCTGCAGGCGTACACCGGCTTGCCGCCGAGGATGACCGTGCACGCCCCGCATTCACCTCGCTCGCAGCCAAGCTTGGTGCCGGTGAGCTTCAACTCGTCGCGCAGCAGATCCGCGAGCGTCCAGCGGTCCTCGACCTCGACGCGATGGCGCGTCCCGTTGACCATGAGGCTGATGGCCGTCTTGGGCACCGGAGCCGGTTGAGCGGTCGGCGTCTGCCCGGCTGCGGGCGCTGCCGTCGCGGCGCCCACGATGACTACGCCGGTCCCCTCGAGGAAGGCCCGGCGACTGAGGTCGGTGGCGTCGCGTCCGTGTGAGTCACTCATGGCTGCGTCCTTCGAGTCAGTCCAGTCGAACGCGGCCATCATAGGTCCAGGCATCGGACTCCGCGCAGGTTCACTTGGCCGCCAAATATTGGAACCAATCTACCTTTTGATCTACTCTGATGCCATAGCCACCGAGCCGGCCGACCTCCTGCGTCAGGTCCTCCACCAGAATCCGGCACAGCCAGCGGCAGTGGTTGGAGACGCCCGGGAACTTCTTCGCCAACGCACGGTCGCGGCGCTCCGGCGCGCTCACTATTTCTATGTCGGCGTCACGCTGTTCCTGATTGGCATCGTCGTGACCGGCTTCTGGCCCAGTTACTTCGCCACGCTCCTGAGCGGCGGCGTCACGAGACCGTTCGTGATGCACCTGCACGGCGCCGTCTTCACTGGCTGGATGGCCTTGCTGCTCGTCCAGGTCTCGCTGGCCGCCACCGGCCGGGTGCGGCTCCACCGTCGGGTCGGCACGGTGGGCATTGCCTACGGCGTTCTCGTGCTCGTGATGGGGATCATCGTGAGCTTCGCCGCTCCCGCCATGCACGTGCGCGCCGGCGAATGGACGGTCGATGCTGCGGCTGGATTCATGCTGCTGCCGCTGGTCGACATGATCCTGTTCGCGGGGTTCTTTGGCGCCGCCGTTGCCTACCGGCACAAGCCGGACATCCACAAGCGGCTGATCCTGGCGGCGACGGTCGCGCTCGCCTTTGCCGCGGTCGGGCGCATGAACCTGCCGCCGCTCGGGTACTTCCTGGTGTGGCTGTCGCCGATGGCCGCGGCGATGGCGTTCGATGTGCTGACGCGCGGGCGGGTGCACGTGGTCAACGCCGTGAGCACCGCCGTGATGGCGATGGCATTCCCGCGGATCTTCGTCGTGGAATCAGCGAGTTGGCTGGTGGTCGCGCGTTCGATGCTCCAGCCGTTCCTGTAGCCGGAATCCCCCTGTGTCTTGAAACGGACGCAGAATTCCGGCGCCGAGCCGGCGCGAACTGGCTACCATCGGCGTCATGCGCCCGCGATCGATGGCCGCTCTCCTGCTCGTAGTGCTCTCGGTCGGCCCCTTCGCGCAGAGCCCGCCCGGCGGTCTGACGCGCCTGCTCGAGTCGGAGCTGGCCCGCTTCCCCGCCAGGACCGGCGTCTACGTCAAGCACCTGACCACTGGCGAGGAGGCGGCCGTGCGCGCCGACGAGGCCTTCAGCAGCGCGAGCGTGATCAAGGTGCCGATCATGATCCGCGCGTTCCAGCTCGCCGATCAGAAGACGCTCGACCTGAACGAGCGCGTCGAGATCCGGCGCGAAGACCTGCGCGACGGCAGCGGCGTGCTGCAGTTCCACGACCTCGGGCTGCGGCCGACCTACCGCGACCTGGTCACCGAGATGGTGATCACGAGCGACAACACCGCCACCGACCTGATGGTGCGCCGGATCGGCGGCGTGGACGCGCTGAACGCCTGGCTGGTGTCGTCTGGCTTCCCGAAGGCGCAGATGGTCGGGCGCGGGCACGAGTACCGCAAGCGCCTGCTGACGCTCCTCGATCCCGAGTTCGCCACGCTGACGCCCGAAGAAACAACCGGCCTGCAGTACGCGTCGCAGGACAGCCCGCTCTTCGACCTCTACACCGATCTCTTCGTCGGACCTCGCGCCCGGTGGGTCGAGGTCGTCCGCAACCCTGAGAACCGCCGCAAGCTCGCCGAGTCGCGGAGCCGTCTCACGGTGGAAGACCGCGCCTACTGGCTCGGCGACATGACGCCCCGCGAGACCGGCCGCTTGCTCGAGGCCATCGAGCGCGCCACGCTCACGTCGAAGGCCAGCGCGGCGGCGATGAAGACGATCATGAGCCGGCAGCAGGCGGGAGCGCGCCGCATCCCGCACTTCCTCGACGTGCCCGTGGCGCACAAGACCGGCGACAGCGGCGTCATCGCCAACGACGTCGGCCTGGTGTCGGCGCGATCGGGCACGGTGATCATCTCGTTCTTCGTCAACGGCATCACCGGGCCGTACGCCGACACCGAGGACCGGATCGGCCGCGTGTCGCGACAGATCGTCGACTACTTCGACGGCACGCCGGCGCGGATGGCCGCGATCGCCGACGCGGTTGACCGCTCCGGCCGGCCCCCGCGTTGACTTCGGCGTCGCGGCGGCGTAGGGTCGTCCCGCGCCGGAGTCGACCGGCGGGCAGCGAGGGCGACCTGGCGAGGTCTGCCCAGGCGGGAGGCGATCGTGGGGCCGATCGAACGGCGGTGGCAGCGAAGTCCGAGCCGGCGCGACGCGCTGGTGAGCCTGGCGACACTCGTCGCCGGGTCGCCGCTCCTTGCCGCGCAGCGCGACCCCCGGACCCTCGGCGACCATCGGCGCATTCCGGGCTTCGCCGAGATGACCTCGGTGTTCGACTTCGAGCCGGTGTTCCACGGCAACGTCCCGCAGACCGTCTACGACTACACCGCGCACGGCGCCGATTCGGAGGCCACGATCCGGCGCAATCGCGACGCCTTCGGCTGGGTCGATGTCGTGCCGCGCGCGCCGGTCGAGACCACCGCGGTCGACACGCGCACGACGGTGCTCGGGCTGAGCCTCGACTTCCCCCTGTTCGTCGCCCCGACGGCGCTCCAGGTGGCGCTCCATCCGGACGGCGAGGTCGGCATGCACCGGGCGGCGACCGACACCAAGACGCCCTTCATCATCAGCAACAACTCCAGCCAGCCGGCCGAGAAGATCGCCACCTCCTCGAGCGGACCGGCGTGGTTCCAGTTCTACCCGCGGCGCAGCCTCGACGAGAGCCGCGCGCTGCTCGAACGCGTGCAGGGCGCCGGGTGCCAGGCCATCGTGGTCACCGTCGATCAGCAGGCGACCTTCTACGAGCGGACGCAGCACCTGCGCAACCTCGGCGGCAGCCCGCGCACGGCCCCGGCGCGGCCGCCGGCCAGCGCGCCGGGCAATCCGTATCGGGTGTCCGAGGGCCGCTTGTGGTACGAGTGGCGCTACCTGGATCAGATCCGCCCGTTCATCACCGGGCCGATGTTGGTGAAGGGCATCCTGACCGCCGAAGATGCACTGCTCTGCCTCGAACACGGTGCGCAGGGCATCATCGTCTCGAACCACGGCGGGCGATCGCTCGACTACGGATCGTCGACGCTCGAAGTACTGCCGGAGATCGTCGACGCGGTTCGGGGACGCGTGCCGGTCCTCGTCGACAGCGGATTTCGCCGCGGCGCCGATGTGATGAAGGCGCTGGCGCTCGGCGCCAACGCCGTGTGCCTGGGCCGGGCGACCCGTTGGGGACTCGGCGCGTTCGGCATCCCGGGCGCGCAGCGGGTGATCGAGATGGTCCAGGCCGAGCTGGTGGCGGCGATGGCGGCGGCCGGACGGCGATCGCTGGCCGAGCTCGACCGGACCGCCGTTCGCGTGAGGTTTCCCTAGTCATGGCGCTGCAGACCCGACGGGAACTGCTGACCCGCGTCGCGCCACGCGACGAGCTCGTCAACGTGCCGGAGTTCGAGGCCGAGGCGGAGCGCGTCCTTCAGGCCGACGTGTTCCGCCTGCTGTCGGGCGGCGACCGGGCGGCGTTCGAGCGCATCACGTTCCGGCCGCGGATGATGGTCAACTGCCTCGACCTGAGCCTCTCGCTCGACCTCTTCGGCGTGCCGCTGTTCGCGCCGATTCTCGTCGGCCCGGTCGCGGACCAGCGCCGCTTCCACGCCGACGGCGAGCTGGCCACCGTGCGCGGCGCCGCGGCCGGCAAGGCCGCCGTCGTCATCAGCAGCCGGTCGTCGCATCCGGTGCCGGCGATCGCCGGCGCGGCGACGACGCCGCTCATCTTCCAGACGTTCGCCGACGACGGTCCGGCGAAGATCCGGTCGCAGGTCCAGGACGCGGAGCGCGCCGGCTGCAAGGCGATCCTCGTGACCATGGACGCCCCTGACGCGGGCGGCCGCCGGTCGGCGCGGCTCGACTGGGGCGCGGTGGATGCGCTTCGTGGGGCCGTGTCGGTGCCGGTGATCGTCAAGGGCGTGATGACCGCCGACGACGCGGCCACCGCGGTCACACGCGGCGCGCAGGGCCTCGTCGTCTCCAACTACGGGCGGGCGACCACGCCCGGACAGCCCGAACCGCTCGACGCCGTCGCATCGATCGTCGCGGCCGTGGGCCCGCAGGTGCCGGTGCTCGTCGACGGCGGCGTCCGCCGCGGCTCCGACGTGATGAAGGCGCTCGCGGCCGGCGCGCGCGCTGTGCTCGTCGCCCGGCCCGTCATGTGGGGACTGGCCGCCTACGGCGCCGACGGCGTGCAATCGGTGCTCGAGCTGCTGCAGACCGAGCTGGCCCGCGTGATGGGCTGCTGCGGAACGCCGAATCTGGGCACCATCACCCGGAGCGTCGTCCGCGTGCACGGAGCAGTGCCGCCGCCGGCCGCCTAGGTCACGGGGGCGCGCCGCCGTCCAGCCGGGTGGCGTCGCGACTTGCGCTCGCGATTCAACTCGCTGCCGGCTGGGCGGCATCCTTGCGGCGGCGAGCCCGGCCCTGAAGAACTCCATCGCGGCCTTGGTCTTCGTCTCGTCGGCTGGCGACGACGGCGATGCCACGATCCGCGAGGTAGGTCTTGAACTCGGCGCCGGCCTGGAAGGCTTCCGACGGCAGGCACTTGGTGGAAATCTCGAGGATGCGCGAGCCATCCGGATACAGCCACATCTCGACGGTGATGCCGCGCTTGAAGTCTCTTCGGCTGGTGCTTGGCCCTGAGCAGGAAGGTCGGGCCCAGCGTCAGCAGTGAGTTCAGCTCGATGCCGGCCGGCGCATGCGCCTCGTAGAAGGCACGTTGCTCTTTCGAGAACAGCGACCGTAGCGGCGTCGTGCCGGCGGCGACGTCGAGCACCTCCCGGCCGGTCGCCACGCCCTTGCACGACGCCGAGCAGACGAACCCGCCCGGGCATCACGTCCAACTCGAGCTTGAAGCTCTCGGACCGCTTGCTCTCCGCATCGACGTCGCCGGGTCGACCGGGCGCAGCTTGATCACCGTGTCGGCACGTCCGCCCTGGATGCGCCGCGCGCGGACGATCAGGCCGGCGCGGTTCAGGGCCAGGTCGGGCGTGTCGAAGAAATACACCTGCCGCGGTTGCGCTTCGACCGGGTCGAGCCCGACGCTCGCGATCGTGGCGCGGTGGCCCGAGACGCGGCACCGACACCTTCAACTCGATGCTCTTCGAGCCGCTTGGCAAGGTCGAGAATCTTCTTCGTGTCCTGCGCCGAGAAGGCCGGCGCGGCGGTCTTGGCAGCAACTCGTCTCGTCCTGGCGGTGGCCATGGTCTGTCGTTCCTCTGTGGGGTGGTCATCTCTCGCCGGCGACCGATTCGGATAGGCCACGTCAGCGCGTTCACGCCGCGAAGCGCTCGGCCAGCACGCCGTGGCGCAGGCCGCGATCGCTGACCGTGAGGCGGTCCTTGCCCAGCTTGCCCATCACCGTGCGCACGATGCAGGCACCGGCGAGGATGACGTCTTCGCGCTTGGGCTGCAGGCCGACGATCGAGCGCCGGGCGGCCGCGTCCATCGATCGATAGAGCTCGATCTGACGATCGATCTCGGCCGTGTGGAGCACGGTGCCCTGGACGACCGCCGGGTCGTAGGTGGCCAGCCGGTGCGCGACCGCCGTCATGTTGGTCACCACGCCGCCCATCGCCACCAGCGCGTCGGGCACCGCTCGTCCGTCGAGACGCGACAGGTCGGCCGACATCGCCGCCATCGCCTCGCGCAGGGTGTCGGGCGAGACGACGACCAGCCGAGCTTGAAGCGCTCGGTGTAGCGCACGGCGCCGACGTCGACGCTGAAGCGTTCGTCGACGATCGAATCGTGGCCGAAGCTGAACTGCGAGCTGCCGCCGCCGGTGTCGAAGACGACGAGCGAGCCCGTGAACGTGCCCAGTCCGGACCTGGCGGCCAGATAGGCCAGCCGGCCTTCGTCTTCGCCGGACACCACCTCGACCTGCACGCCGGTGCGCGAGCGAATCGCGGCAATCGCTTCGTCGGCGTTGGCAGCGATGCGCAGACCGGCCGTGCCCACCGCGGCGATGGCCACGACGCCATGCTGTTTGGCCTCGCCGACCATGCCCTCAATCGCGGCGGCGGTGCGCTCGAGCGCGGCGGCGTTGATCACCGGCTCGGTCCCGAAGCCTTCGCCCAGCCGCGTCACCGCCGCCCGGTCGACGACCGTGCGCCACCCACCGCCAGGCTGCACGTTCGGCGATGTGGAACTTGACCGAGTTGGTGCCGACATCGATCACCGCAAAGCGTGCCGGCGTCGCCGTCGAGGAGCGCCGCCAGGCCGCGCGGGTAGGAGGTGTTGGTATACCCGCCGAGGCCGAGGTCGCGCACGGCGCCGGATCACCGCCGCCGCGTCTTCGGACTCGACGGCGATGGTGCGCGTCGGCTTGCCGTTGGCCACGACATCGGAGAGTTCGGCCATGCAGCCGCCCACCGTGTAGCGCGTGCGCCGCTTGTGGACCGTCACCGCGCGGATCGCACCGCCCGGCTTGGCAAATTCGTCGATGAACTGGTCCAGGGTGTCGCTGGCGCTGGGCTGCGAGGGCGGCGGCAGCCGCAGCGCCTCCAACACCTTGGCCTTTTCGGCCGCTGGCAGCGGAAAGCCGGCCTTCATGACCGGAATCCACTGCTCGAGACCGTCGGCGTTGACCTGCTGTCAACACCTTGATGTCCATCAGGGCCGAGCGGACCTTCACGTTGGCGCCGGCGGCAGACAGCAGATACTGCTCGTCGCTCTCCTGCACTCCCTGCGGCGGCAGCGCCGCCAGCCGCTGTCTCGGCCCCGCCGAAACTCTGGCCGAACGAACGCCATTCCCAACGCGGCACGATCGCACTCATGGGTGACTAATCTACTCGCAATTGAAGGGGAGGATCGACTCACGGGACCGTGAGTCGGGCGTCGAGGGGGTGGAGCGGCTGGCGCAGGTCGAGTCGCGAGGTGGACGCCCGCTGGGGCCTACCAGGCCCGGCACGGCGGGCGGGATGCCGGGGATATCGAGGGCCGATTGCGGCCGCTCGAACCCGGCATCCCGTCCCGCGTCACGGGGCCACGGTGAAGACGGCGTGGTTGACCGTCGTGGCCGGCGTCGGCTGACCGGCGAGGGTCAAGTAGGAGCGCACGCCGTAGGTGCCGAGCGGCACCGCGGGCATCACCAGATTGAGCAGCGGACCGCTCATCGGCACGGCCGAGAATCCACGGGCGTAGGGGACCACGCCGGGCACGGGTCCACCCGGCGTCACGGAGAACACGCCGCCGCCGGGGATGTCGATGAGCACGTAGGCGTCGTAGGGCGTCGGTCCGCTGCCGGCGAGCGTGGCGGTGATGATCGAGGCGGTCGCCGGCGCGGATGGTCGACGTGTTGAGGCCGACCGACAAGCTGGCAGACGTCGAGCCCCCGGCCACCGTTCCGTCGATGACGAACGGGAACGCCTGTCTGGTGTTGCTGCCGGTGTCGATCGCCGGCCCCCACCCCGAGCAGGTGCACAGCTGGAGCGCGTTACCCGTGGTCGCCTGGCCGGCAATCGTGACCGGCGGGATCCAGGGCCGTCGTTCAGCTGGCCGGCCAGTCCCCATACCAGCCAGTAGGTGCCGCCCGGGAGGAACACGTTGACGTTGGCCGTCGCCGACATGATCGGGCGCCGGGTGAGCCCGGGGTTCTGCTGCGAGTCGCGATACACGTGGGAGAAGCCGGTCGATGCGAGCACGTTCGCGGCCGGGATTGCCGTAGACCATCGCGCTGGTCGGCAGGTTGGGCGGGCCGTTGAAGATGAGCAGCCGCAGTCGGTCAACGTCGAGGTCAGCGGCGAGTCGGTCTGATACGCGAAGACGGTGACGCGGGTGAGGTTCCAGCCGCTGGCCGGCACCGTGAAATCGTCGGCGACGGCGCGGATGGTGCTGCCGCTGACCCGGGCGCTGAACCCCAGCGAGGTCATGCCGAGGGCATTCTGCAAGCGGCTGGCGTCGGCGCCACCGGCGCCGCCGCCCGGCACCGACACCAGCGGGCCGTTCGAGTACAACGGCGCGGGCTGCGCCCAGGCCGTTTCCACGAGCGCGACGGCGAGCAGGCAGACGAGAGCGAACGAGATTGAGCGAACCGAGCGCTTGGGGGTGACGATGGCATTCACGACGTGGCTCCTCCTTCGAATCGCCCGGTCGAACGCCACCGGGCGGAACGCCGGCTGTGCGACGCTCGACACCAACGAGGAGGAGGCGTGGCGCGAATTACCATGCACCGGCGGGCGCCGGCAGGTTTTCGTCGAGCGGGGCCCGTCCCGCCCCGGACGCGCTCAGTCGACGGGCCGGAATCCGTCGCCGACGGCGATGAACCCGGCCCAGTAGAACGGGTGGCGGTAGCGATCGGAGGCGAGCAGCGACGCGGCGCTGGCACGCAAAGCCTCGGCGGGCGAGGCCGCCGGGGTGGCGGCCAACCGCCGGTGCAGCCCCACCATCAGCTGCTCGGTGCTCTCGGACTCGACCTGCCATTGGCTGACCACCGTCGTCGGGACGCCGGCGATGAACAGCGCCCAGGTGAGGCCGATCACGCCCTCGCCGCGTCCGCGTGCGCCCCTTCGCGGTGTCACAGCCCGAGAGCACCGCCAGCTCGGCATCGAGTCCGAGACCGAGCAGCTCGCGGGCCTGCAGCCGGCCGTCCTCGGCCGCGGTTCCCTCCCCTGACGGCGCCAGCAGCAGGTGCGAGCTCATCGGATCGACGTCGTTGAGGATGCCGTGCGTGGCGACGTGGACGATGGCATAGGACCCGGCTTCGCGCTTGAACGCGGCTTCGGTCGCGTCCTGCCCGACCCACACCCGGCTCGCCACGCCGTACAGCCGGCCGAGGGCGCGCGCTTCGCGGGCGGCCGCCGGCAGCGGCGCCAGCGCGTCGCCACGGGTCGCCGGAGCGCGCCCGGCCGGGCCCGGCGCGATCTGCGGGTTGCCGAACGCGGCCACCGCGCGCGGGCGATCGACCCGTTGCGCCGCGCGAATCCGCTGTTCACGAAGTGCGGTCAGCGACGTGGCGTAGGACGACCGCGTGCCGCTCGACCAGGAAGCGGCCGTCGCCGCCGATCAGCGCCTGAAACGGCAGATTCCAGAGCGGACCGTCCGGGACGACCACCAGACGAGAGTGACCGCGGAGGCGCGTCTCGAGCGGGGCGAGGATGGCGCGCGACATGGCGCGGCCGGGGGTGCGGAAGCCGAGATCACGACGGGCCAGCGCCGCGACGAACTCGTCGACCAGGCGCTGCATCGTCGCCTCCGGCAGCGCCACCCGGTGCACGCTGGTGGCGACCGGATCGCCGGCCGTGACCACGAAGGCGAAGGTCTCCTCGGGGGCGACCACGAACTCGACCAGCGCGGTGCGCCCATCGGCGACCATCGCCGCCAGATCGCCGGCACCGACCGGCGGCGACTCGCTGCGCTGGCCGCGCAGCTCGGGATGGGCGGTGTAGAGCGTCGTGCGGAAGGCTTCGGCGCGCGTGCGGGCGTCGCCCAGGTCGCGGTCAGCGGACTGGATGGCCTCGACCTTGGCGGGCGTCCGCCGCGCCCGCTGGAGGCGTTGCGCTGCCTCGACAATCGCCGTGTTCAGCCCTCCGCTCGGCCTCCCGCTCGGTCGCCGTCATCACCCGGCTCACGTCGGCGCGGCCATGGCGGAGCACGTCGAGCAGCACCCGGCCCTTGGCGCGTTCGGCGAAGATGAGCGCAGCCGCCGGCCGATCGCCCTCCGCCAGCAGGCCGACCATCTCGCGATAGGGGTCGGTCTGACGCTCGAACGCGCGCTCGCGGTCCTCTTCGAGGCCGGCGGCGCTGTCGCGCAGCGTCTCGATGCGGGCAATCGATCGTTCGAAGGCGGCGCTCGCCTGGCCGCGATCACCCAGCCCCCGCCACGCCCGGCCGGCCGCCAGCTCGGTGGCCCAGATCCGCGCCTCCTGCCCGGTGGCGAGACAGACCTCGGTGGCGCGCGTGGCCGTGTCGAGCGCTTCCCGGTACTCGCCCCGGGCATTGCGCACGTTGGCGAGCCGCAACAGCGCGTACGAGAGCGACCGCCGTTCGCCGAATTCGTCGAGCAGCACGACGCCGCGCTGGTACTGCGCGAGCGCCCGGTCGAGGTCGCCTTGGGCCTGATACATCGCCCCAAGCTCGAGCTCGGCGTTGGCGACGCCGGCACGGTCGCCGGCGGCGCGCCGCAGCTCGAGCGCCCGCCGGAACAGCGGCTCGGCCGCGGCGTATTCGCCACGCGAGGTGTGGAGACGAGCGCGGAAGTCGACGATTCTGGCGATGCCGACGGCGTGTTCGAGCTGCTCGTACAGCTCCTGGGCCCGGGTGTAGTAACCCAGCGCGACGGTGTCGTCGCCCTGCACGCGGTAGAGGAACCCGAGGTTGCCGAGCGTGCCCGCGGAGTTGACCCGGTCGCCGATCGCGTCGGTGGTCGCCAGGCTCTTGAGGAACGCGTCGAGCGCCTGATCGTTGCGGCCGAAGTCCTGGTAGACCATGCCCAGGTTGCTCAGCGTGTTGGCGGCACCGGCCCGGTTGCCGAGCCGCTCGTTGATGGGGTAGCTGCGCTCGAAGAGGGCGGCCGCCCGATCGTTGTTGCCGCGCTCGCGCTCAGCCACCGCGAGGTTGTTCAGGCTCCGGGCCAGCTGCACCTCGGCGCCGGCGCGTTCGGCCAGCGCGATCGCCTCCTCGTAGCGGGCCACGGCAGACTCGTAGCTGCCGCGCTGGCGTTCGGCCATCGCCACGAAGTTGAGCGCCGACACCACCTCGACGGGCGTGCCCCGCTCGCGGCTGATCGCCAGGCTCTCGGTCGACGCCGCCAGCGACGCGTCGGTGTCGCCACGGATGAACCATGCGAAGCTGAGTCCGCCCAGCGCCTCGGCGAGGGTCGAGTGCTCGTCGCGCTGACGGCTGATCGTCACGCTGCGCTGCAGGACGGCGATCGACTCGGTGAAGTCGCCGCGGGCGTTGAGGACGATCCCGAGCCGGCTCAGGGCCCGCGCCAGCGTCGGTTCGTCGGCGGCCCGTTCAGCGCACTCGACGGCCAGCCGCGCCGCGGCCAGCGCGTCGGCGGTCTGGCCGGCCAACCGCCACGTCTCGGCCAGGGCGGCGAGCGCCACCGACGCCTCGACCAGCTGTTGCGAGGACAGCGCCTGCAGCGCGGCCGCGCGCTCGACGCCCGGCGGCAGCGCCAACAGCGCCCGGACGCGGTCGTCGGCCACCGTGACCGCAGTCGGCGTCTGCCCAGCCGCCTGCGAATGGACGGGCGGGCCGGTGGCGGCTGCGACCCACAGCGCCACCGCCATCCATCGTTTGAGGCCCACGGCGGGCGCGATCTTACGACACGGGCTGGTAATACGGGCAGTCCGTTGTCGTCGTTCAGGGCGATGGCGTCGTCCGCAGCCGTTCAGCTGACGGTCGGCCCCGGCCCGGCCGGGTTTGCGCGCCGCACCGCGGGTCGCTACAGTGGGCGCACTTCGTTGACCGACCCGCACCCGCAGGCGCCCCCAGCCAACGACGCGGTGCTGCTACCGTTTCTGTCCGCGTCCGACGCGACCGAGGCGGACGAGCGGCTGTGCGAGCTCATCGAGCGCGACGTGCGTCCTCTGGTCACGCGGGTCCTGAGTCAGAAGGCCGCCCGCTCCGTCGGTAGCCACGCCTGCCGACGTCGAAGACATCGCGGCCGAGTGCGCGGCGGCCGTGCTCGAGCGGCTGGCTGATTTGCGCACCGGTCGAGACGTCGAACCGATCGCCAGCCTGTCGGCGTATGCCGCCGTCGTCGCCTACAACGGCTGGCACCGCTTCCTGCGGGAGCGCTTCCCGATTCGGGCTCGCCTGAAGAACCGCCTGCGCTACCTGTGCGGCCACCACCCGGGGCTGGCCCTCTGGACCGATGCCGCCGGCACCCTCGTCTGCGGCCTGGCGGCCTGGCGCGGCGTCGCGCGCGTCGATCCGGCGGCGCGGGCGGCGGCCGTCGGCGACCCGGGCGACGCCGTGGCGCGCGCCTTGGGAGCGGATCGCCGAGCCGACCGACTCTCGGAAGCCGACGCGGCGCCGGCCCTGATCCGATGGGCCGGCGGACCGCTGCACCTCGACGATCTGGTCGAGCTCGTCGGCCAGCTGCTGGGGCTGACCGATGCGCCGCCGGGTCGGCCCGCGGTCGACGACGACGGGCCGTCGGAGGTGGAGACCATCGCCGACCCGGCGCCGTCGGCGCTGGCGGTCCTGAGCGATCGCGAGGCGCTGCGCGGGCTCTGGGCGGAGATCGAGCAGCTCCCGGTGCGCCAACGGGTCGCCCTGCTGCTGAACCTGCGCGACGGCGAGGGGCGTGGCGTCATCGCGCTGCTGCCGCTCACCGGCGTCGCTTCGATTCGCGGCATCGCCGCGATGCTCGAGATGCCGGCCAGCGAGCTGGCGGCGCTGTGGCCGGTGCTGCCGCTCGAGGATGCGGCCATCGCCGAGCGGTTGGGCCTCACCAGGCAGCAGGTCATCAACTTGCGCAAGTCGGCCCGGGCCCGGCTGGGGCGGAAGATGAGCGATCCCGCGGGGCGGCGCGGTAACACCGGCCCTGGTTTCGGCTCATAGAAAGGGCGCGATGTCAGACCACCTTTCTCCCGACGCCCTTCGCCGCTATCGCACCGGTGATCTGCCGCCGGCCGAGCTGCTCGCGCTCGACGCTCATCTCGAAGGGTGCGCCGAGTGCCGGGCGCGCAGCCTGGCGGCGACCGCGTCGGTCGGCGCGCTTCGCGCGGCGCTCACCTCCGCGAACGCCGGCCATCCCGACTACGACACGATTGAAGCGTACGTGGACGGGTCGCTGGGGGCCGACGAGCGGGAGGCCGTGGAGTCGCACGTCGGCGCGTGCGCGGCGTGCAGCGAGGACATCGGCGACCTGCGCCGAGTCCGCGTCGAGCTTTCGGTCGCGGCCGACTCGGCCGCCGGGGTCGCCACGGCGCAGTCGCCCTGGGAATGGCTGTCGTGGACTCGGGTGCTCGGCGGGCTGTCGGCATTGGGAGCCGCTGCCGCCATCGCCTGGGTCATGACGCCCGCACCAGGGCCGGCGCCAGAGAGCGGCCCGCAGATCGCCGACGGAACCGGCGCCCCGCCGCGTCACGACCTGCGCGACGGCGCGCTGCGCCTCGTGGTCGATGCCGAAGGGCGCCTGGGCGGACTGCCCGCGGGCGTCCCCGACGCGATCAGGGCGGAGGCCGAGTTGGCGCTCGCCGGCGCGCTGTCTCCCTCCACGGCGCTGACCGGCTTGCAGGGACCCGCCGGGGCGCTGATGGGCGGCACGCCGGACACAGCGGCCTTCGGACCGCTGAGCCCGGTGGGCACCGTCGTCGAGTCCGATCGGCCGTTGTTCCGTTGGTCCGCGATGCCGGGAGCGTCCCGCTATCGGGTGGCGGTCTTCGATACGCGATTCGACGAGGTCGCCGGCAGCGAAGCGATCGCCGGCACGGAGTGGACGCCGGCCCGGCCCCTGCCGCGCGGCGCCACCTTGTCGTGGCAGATCAGCGCCACGACGGCCCGGGGTGCGGTGCAGGCTCCGGTGCCGCCGGCGCCCGAAGCGCGCTTCCGCGTCGCCGATTCAGCCACGGCGGCCAGCCTCGACGAAGCGCGAGCTGCCGCCCGCGGCTCCCATCTCCTGCTGGCCATCGCCTACAGCCGCGCCGGCATCGTCGACGCGATGAACACGGAGCTCGAGGCACTCGCGCGCGACAACCCGGATTCGCCGGCGGTGGCCGCGCTCGCCGCGAGCCTTCGGACACCGCGGCGCTGAGTCATGGTTGGCGGCCGGCTACGGGTCGCCCGGCGGGCGTTGTCGCCGATGCCCAGCGTTTGCTCGTCCAGGTCTGCCAGGACGCGTCGCACACCATCCGGCGTGGGCTCTGGACTCCGCGTCGCGGGCATGAGTCCCCTCTCAGAGCGACGCGATTGTCACGCCAGGGTTGCGCGGATCGAGGCGGAATCCCTGCACCGCCGTGATCACGCGCAGGCGCGCGTGCAGGGCCGCGCGCAGCCGCCCGCCGGAACGACCGTGAATGAACCGCACCTCGGCGTGCCCGGCCAGCAGCGCGGCGTTGAGCGCCTCGTCGATGCGCGCCAACGCGTCCTCCACGCCGAGCCCGTGGAGGTCGATCTCGCGCGCCGCGTGTCTGGGCGAGGCCATCGTCGCCTGATCCGTCGGATCCGGGGCCGTGCGCCTGGGCGCCTTCGCCGGGGTTACCTCGCTCTCGGCCACGACCACGACGCGCTGCTGCACTTGCACGAGCAGGCGGCCCTTGTTGCGCACCTCGCGCACGACGCCCTTGCCGTGCGGCGTCTGCACGGCGTCGCCGGCTGCGAACCTGCTCGCCATCGCCGTTCCACGGTACCCCGCGCACCGACGCTAAGGAACGGCGATCACGACGTCCGCGGTCGGCGGTGGACTCCAGGTCACCGTGACGGTGCGACCCGAGACCAAATGCGCGAGGTTGCCCGACGGGCTCCCGGACGGGTCTGTGCGTGCGCTAGCGTTCGAGGCCGGGCGGCTTCGGCTGGACGACTTCCACGGTGGAGTCGTGCATCCACCCGCGGCTTTCGTTGTTGTACCAGCGCACCACGAGCCCGGTCTTGCGGAGTTCGGGGGTGAGCTCGACCTGGACCCACTCCTTGTCGCGCCCGGTCACCGTCAGTGTCGTCCCCTTCGGCGCCATGACCAGCAGCACCGCACCGGTGCTCGGTCCGACGTGCACGTTGGCGTGGCTGGTCGGCACACGGACGCGACCCGTGTCTGCGGCGGCTGGCTTGTCCTGCGCCCCGGCGCGCTGGCCGGCGCCGGCGCCGCCCTGACCGGCGACGAACGGGACGTTCGCCAGGACCACTGCCACGCCCAGGGACAGGGCCGCAGGCACACGACGACCCGCGAACCGACGAACGGCATGGGGCCTTGGCATGGCCGACAGTCAACGCCAGAAGGCGCGTGGTGTCAACGGAGTTCGGGCCAGCCTGGCTCCCCGGGGCCGGGCGACGTGGAGCCGGCTACGCCGCGCGCGTCCGGCGCGCGCCCTCGGTCATGTTGACCTGGGTGCTGAGCGTGGCGCCGTCGACCACGATCAGGGTGGGGGTCGAGATCTCGCCGCGCACGACCGCCGTGTTGCGAATCTCAACGCGATCGTCGGCTTCGACGCGACCGTCCAACGATCCGGCCACGATCACCGACGCCGCGATCACCTTGCCGGTCACGTGGGAATCGGGAGCCAGCGTCAGCTTGAACCCCTTCAGGGTGATGCTGCCCTCGACACGTCCGGCGATCGCCAGATCCTCGCTGCCGGAAATATCGCCCTTGATGACAATCGTCCGTCCGTCGATCATGCGCATGCTCCTCTGTGCGCCATTGAGCAAATTGCGAACCGCTTTCGCCCAGTGTGACCAGTCATGGAATTGCCGACGTTCTGGTCGATCGCCCGAAACGCGGCGATCTCAAATTTGGCGTCGCACTGACGGCTTTGTGCCGTGGCCCGGGAGCGGGTCAAGGCGCTGACGCCCAGCGGTATCGTCGAGCGCCCGGACGAGCTGCCGACGGCACGCTCGCGACGGCCCCCGGGAGCGCACCCGGAAGGCCGTCGCTGCCGATGTCTGCCGGCTGATCGCCCGCGACGCTAGAACCCGAACCGCAGGCCGACCTGGGCCTGGCGCGGCTGGCCGCCGCCCGACAGCTGGGTCAGCAGCAGGAAGTTGGTCAGCCGTTGGTCCGCGGCGTTCTGGGTGCTCCCGGCGGTCGGGTTGAGGAAGTTCGACCGGTTGGTCAGGTTGATCAGGTCGAGCGACAGGTCGAGGGTCTGCTGCCCGCGCATGTGCCACCGCCAGCCGAAGCGCATGTCGAGCTGGATGAAGCCCGGCCCGTAGGCGCCGTTGCGGCCGCCGTCGTTGTCCACCGTGATCGCATTGGCGCCGTTCCCGCTGTATTCCCCCGCCGGCAGCGGATCGAAGAGCACGCCGTTGCGGTCCGGGTCGGTGGACGTGTTGATGATCGTGAACGGCAGGCCGCTCATCATCCGCAGCGTTCCGGCCAGGGTCATGCCGAAGGTGTGCGGCACTTCGGCGCGGCCGCTGATCACCAGGTTGTGCCGCCGGTCGCGATCGGTCGGGCCCTGGTTGTCCTCGAGGTTGAGGTCGTCGAGGAACTGGAACTGGATCGGCGCGGTGTACTCGCCGTTGGTGTTGCCGCGCGAGTACGACAGCGTGTACCAGACGCGGCTGCTCCAGCCGTTGGCCTCACGCCGCTCGAGCTGAAGGTTGAGCCCGTCGTAGTCGTACTCGCCGACGTTCGAGCGGGTGTTGACGTCGGTGAAGAACTGCGGATCGACGCGGACGATCGGCGCCGAGGCGGCGGTGGTGGTCCGGACGCCGGGGTTGAGGTTCTCCTGCATGAACAGTTCGCGCCCGTAGGTGTGGACGTAGTCGGCCGACAGCGACGTGCGGGCCCCGAGCTGGCGCTGGTAGCCGAGGCTGACCTGCTGGATGCTCGGCATGTGGCGGCCAGGCTGGTCGAGCCAGACCACGCCGGTGTTCCGCACCGCCTGGCCCGGCGGATAGAGCCGGTTGAGCAGCTCGCGGTTCACCACCGGGCCGTTCACCAGCATCGGATCGGTCGGGAACTGCCCCGCCCGCGGCCCCGGATCGATGCGGTCGAGCGGGAACTGGGCGACGAAGGAGTTCGAGTTGATGCCGTTGCGGACGAAGTCCTGCACCATGCCGAAGTTGACCTTGTCGTAGAACAGGCCCCACCCCGAGCGGAGCAGCGACCGCCCTTCGTCCCAGGTGTAGGTCGCGCCGACCCGCGGCGAGATGTTGTTGGTGTCGACCGGGTAGTCGTCGCCCGCGGCGAAGTTGGGGTTGGCCGAGACGTCGAGCGGCGTCTTCTCGAGGTCGTAGCGGACGCCCAGGTTGAGGGTCAGGTTCTGGTTCAGCCGCCACTTGTCCTGGGCGAAGATCGCCCACGCCCGCTGCTTCATCAGCACTCGGAAGTCAGCCGGCACCTGGATGGTCAGCCGCTCGGGGTAGGTCCGAGGGTCGGCGGCGTTGAAGGGGCCGTTGGACGGGATGACGAACTGCCCGTTGATCTGAGCGTGGTTCTGGAACCGCCACTCGGTGAAGTAGTACTTGGCGCCAAACTTCAGATCGTGGTCGCCCTTCTTGTCCGGGATGAACCAGCTCAGCGTCTCGGAGATCTCCGGCGAGTTGGTGATCCAGTGCGTGCCGACGTTGCGGGGGCCATCCAAGAACGTCAAGTAGCTGATGTTCGCGCCGACGTTCTGCTGCTCGAGCAGGTTCTGATTGCTGCACGCGTCGAAGCCGCCGCTCGGGCAGTCAGAGAAGTCGTTCTGGGCGAACCGATCGTCCTCGCGGGTCCAGCCGAACCGGAACTGGTTGACGATGTTGCGGCCGAGCACGGAATTGAACGCGACGTTCGTGTGCTGGTCGAGGTCCCACTCCCGCTGGCGCCCCTCGGGCGTGATCGCCAGGTTGTTGGTCTGACCGGTTTGCGGGGACCATTCGCCCAGCCAGCGCATCGACCAGCTGTGGTTGGCGTTGATCTGGTGGTCGAAGCGCGCCAGCGCGTTCCACGCCCGCACTTCGGTGACCGTCGCCCAGTTCAGGTCGGGCCGTGGCGGAATCTGGATCGTCCGGCCCTCGTTGATCGACACCCGTTCGATGTTGCCGAAGAAGTGGGCTTTGTCCCTGATGACCGGGCCGCCGAGGGCGCCGCCCCATTCCTGCTTGGTGGGGTCCGGCTCGTCGAGGTTGTTCTGATTCACAAAGTAGTCCTCGGCGCGCATCGCCTTGTTCGTATAGAACATGAACCCGGCGCCGTGCAGCTGGTTGGTGCCCGACTTGGTCACGGCGTTGACGATGGCCCCGGAGGTGCGGCCGAACTCGGCGTCGTACTGGCCAATCAGCACCTGCGATTCCTGCACGCCCTCGATCGGCACCCGCACCTGGCCGCCGTTGTTCTGGCCCAGGTAGTCGTCGTTGTCCCAGGCGCCATCGATCAGGAACGAGTTGTTGCGGGTGTCGACGCCGTTGGCCGAGATCGTCTCCGAGCCCCACGACGCCAGGTTCGGCACCTGGATGATGCCCGGCAGCAGCGCGGCAAAGCCGAGCCAGTTGCGCGAGATGCTGGGCAGCTGGGTCAGCTCGGCGGTGGTCAGGTTGCCGCCGATCTGCTTCGACGTGACGTCGATGAGCGGCGCCTCGCTGGTCACCGTCACCGTCTCCTCGAGCGTCCCCAGGTCGAGCGAGACCGGCACGGTCGTGGTGGTGCCGACGGTCACCGGCAGGTCGCGCCTGAGGAAGCGCTTGAACCCGGTCAGCTCCGCCGACACCTGGTAGCTGCCGGGCGTCAGGCCGGGCACGTACCAACTGCCATCGGCATTGCTGACGACCTCGCGATAAGTGCCGCTGGCCTGGTTGGTGATCACGATCGACACGCCGGGAAGGGCTCCGCCCGACGAATCGACGACCGTGCCGCGCATGTCGGAGAGGCCTTGCGCGAGCGCCTCCGGACCGAGAGTGGCACAGGAACACGCGACGAGTGCGATGACGAGCGACCGGCCGAGCAGTGCAGTCATGTCCAGGCCTCCCATGCGACGGAACGGGGACGGCGAACGGCAGGACGAAATGACGTCGGGGGTTGTCAGGCGAGAATAGCACTGCCGTCGAAATGGGGACGGCATGCAATCGACAGCGTTCTCGGGTCGGGCCAGGCCGAATCGCTGAGCCGGAATGGCGACGGTGGGCCCGGGGGGCGGGAGGGAAGGAATTCGGCCACCCGGGCCGGTTTCGCCCGTATACTGCAGCCTTCGTTCTGCAACGAATCGGCAAGGAGGCCCGTATGTCCGTGTCGCGTCGCAGCTTCTTCCACACCGTGGGCGCCGGCAGCGCCGTCCTGTCCGCGGGATTCATCATCGGCCGTGGGCACGAAGCGATGGCCTTCGAAGGCGCGGAATTCCAGCCGCCCGACGACGGCGGCTCCCTCCGCATCGACTCCAACGAGAACGCACGCGGTCCGGGGCGCTCGACCATCGACGCGCTCAAGAACGGGATCACGCCGCGCGTCGGGCGGGGCTATCCGCCCGACTACGTCGGCGATCTGTCGGCCACCATCGCCCAGACGTTCAGCGTCGATCCGAACCACGTCATCGTCAGCACGGGATCGGGCCCGATCCTCGAGGCGGCGACGCGGGCCTTCTGCACCATGGACAAGCCGCTGGTCACGGCCGCCCCGACGTTTGCGACCTGCGAGGGGACCGCGCGCCGGATGGGCGTGCCGGTCAAGGTGATCCAGGTGGATCGCTCGCTGGGCCTCGACATCGACGGGATGACGGCCGCCGCGAAGGGCGCCGGCCTCGTGTTCTTCTGCAACCCGAACAACCCGACTGGCACGGCGCACGGCGCCGCCGCCGTCGAGAAGTTCGTCCGCGGCCTCAAGCAGGCCTCGCCCGACACGAAGATCCTGCTCGACGAGGCCTACATCGACTACGTGCACGACGCCTCGGTCAAGACGGCGGCGCCGCTCGCCAAGGAGCTGCCGGGCGTGTTCATCACCCGGTCGTACTCGAAGGCGCACGGCATGGCCGGGCTGCGGCTGGGCTACGCCATCGGCCAGCCCGACACTCTGCAGGCGATCTCGCGCGCGTGGGGGCTGGGCAGCATCAACACGCTCACCGCCGCCGCCGGCATCGCGTCGCTGCGCGACGTGAAGCACATGGAGGAAGAGCGGGCCGAGAACGCCCGCGTCCGCGACTTCACGCTGCAGGCGTTCCGGGACCTGGGCTACGAGGGCACCAACGCCAACACCAACTGTGTCTTCGTCGACATCAAGCGACCGGCCAAGGAGTTCCGCGACGCCTGCGCGGCGCAGAAGGTGCGGGTCGGCCGCGACTTCCCGCCGTTCGAGAAGAGCCACACCCGCGTCTCGCTCGGCACGATGGAGGAGATGAAGCGCGCGGTGGCCGTTTTCCGCCAGGTGCTGACGACGAGCACGGCGTCGCGCGCGCAGTAGGCAGGCTTGATGCGGCCGACGGCGCCGGCCTGGCGCCGTCGGTCCATCCGTCCCGATTTCGGCCCAGGACGTCGGCTGGAGGCAGAATGGGCGGCAACCGTCGGGCCATGCCCCGATCGGAGGTCGCCATGGGCTCCGAGTTCCGCTACGCCGTCCGCCAGCTCCTCAAGTCGCCCGGGTTCACCGCGGTGGCCGTGCTCGGCTTGGCCCTGGGCATCGGCGCCAACGTGGCGCTCTTCAGCGTCGTCAACTCGGTGTTCCTGCGCCCGCTGCCGTATCGCGAACCCGACCGCCTGGTGCGGCTGGCTTCGACGCACGAGGCGCAGCAGCTCAGGCGCGTCGGGTTCTCCCATACGCGCTACCTCGAGGTGCAGGCGCGCCAGCAGGTGTTCAGCGACCTGGCGCTCTCGACCTTCAACGCCTTCACCTGGACGGGCCGCGGTGACCCCGAGCAGCTCATCGGGTTGCAGGCCGCGGCGGCGCTGCTGCCCACACTCGGCTTGCAGCCGGCGCTCGGCCGCAACTTCTCGGCCGCCGAAGACCGGGCCGGCGGTGACCTCGTCGTCCTCATCGGCCACGCGCTGTGGAAGCAGCGTTTCAACGGCGATCCGGCGATCCTCGGGCAGGCGCTCACGCTCGACGGCCGGCCCCACACCATCATCGGGGTGCTACCAGCGGCGGCCACCAGCGTTCCCTCTGAACCAGGTCCAGATCTGGGTACCGCGTCCCGCCGAGGTGTCGTTTCTCGTCCCCGCGCAGCTGAACAACGGCGGCTACTTCTTCCAGGCCATTGCCCGGCTCCAACCGGGTGTGTCGCTGAAGCAGGCCCGCGACGCCATGAACGTCGTCGCCGCCGGCTATCGCAACGCCCACGCCGCCAACGTCGACGCGCCGTCCGAGATCGAGCTGGTGCCGCTGCTCGACGACGCGGTGGGCGACCAGCGGCGCGGGTATCTCCTCCTATTCGGCGCGGTCGGCTGCGTGCTGCTCATCGCCTGCGCGAACATCGCCAACCTGCTGCTGGCACGCTTCGCCGGCCGCCGCCGCGAGATCGCCGCGCGCTTCGCGCTCGGCGCCAGCCGGGCCGACGTCGTGCGCCAGCTGGTCACCGAGAGCATGGTCGTCGCTCTGGCCGGCGGCGTGCTCGGGGTGGTGCTGGCCCACTGGAGCCTTCGTGGCCTGCTCGCGTTCGGGTCGGACCTCATTCCGCGCGCGCTGGAGATCGCGCTCGATCCGCTGGCGCTGGGCTTCGCGCTGATCGTCACGGTGGGCACCGGACTGGCGATCGGCCTGCTGCCGGCGCTGCAGGCGGCGGCGGTGAACGTGCAGGAGGCGCTCAAGGACGCCAGCCGGGGCTCCACCGGCGGCGGACGGCACCTGCGCGCCGGCTTGCTGGTGGCCGAGGTGTCGCTCTCGCTCGTGTTGCTCATCGCCGCCGCGTCTGCTGGTGACGAGCTTCGCGCGCCTCCAGGCGGTGCAACCCGGCTTCCAGCCCGGCGGCGTCTTCACGGCGCAACTCGTCCTGTCGCCGCAGCGCTACAACGGCGCGACGCTGGTGGCTTTCTACGAGCGGTTGTATCAGCGACTGACGGCGCTGCCGTCGAGCACGTCGGTGGCGCTCACCGATCGCGTGCCGCTGACCGGCGCGCAGACGCCGGCGCCGGTGGCCGTCCTCGGCCGGCCGCTCGCGCCGATGAGCGAACGGGCACAGGCGAACCGCCATCTCGTGTCGCCGCACTACTTCGAGACGCTGGGGATCCCCCTGCGCGCCGGCCGTGACTTCGACGAGCGCGACAGCGCCCGCATGCCGCACGTCGTCATCGTCAACGAGACCTTCGCCCGGCGGCATTTTCCCGGCGAGAATCCCCTCGACCGCACCCTGATCACCGGCATGGGCGAGCGCCAGGCGCAGATCGTCGGCGTGGTCGCCGACGTCCGCAGCACCGGCCTGAACACGCCGCCCGAAGCCGACTACTTCCTGCCGGCGCTGCAGCGCCCCGAGGCCTTCACCAACATCCTGGTGCGCACCGACCTCGCTCCGACCGCAGCCGCCGCGCTCGTCCGCGAGGCGTTGCGGGCGGTCGATCCCGACTTGCCGCTGCTGCAGCCGCAGACGTTCGCCGCGCGGATCGCCGAGACGGTCGCCAACCGGAAGCTGGCGCTGGTGCTGCTGGCGGGCCTCGCCGGCCTCGCGCTCGTCCTCGCCTGCCTGGGTGTCTACAGCGTGATGGCCCACCTGGTGGCCTTCCGCACCGCCGAGATCGGCATCCGCATGGCCCTGGGCGCGACCCCGTCGGCGGTGATGCGCATGGTGCTCGGCCACGGCCGGCGGCTGACGCTGGTCGGGATCGGCCTGGGCCTGGCCGGCGCGCTGGCCGTCTCGCGGCTGATGCAGCAGACGTTGTTCGAGGTCGATCCGGCCGACCCGCTGATCTACGTCGGGCTCTCGGTGATCCTGCTGCTGGTGGCCGAGAGCGCCTCGTGGTTCCCGGCCCGGCGGGCGACGCGCATCGATCCCGTCATCGCGCTCCGCGGGGAGTAAGCCTCAGTCCTCCTTCCACGGGTTGGTGGCGAACACCGCCACCTCGGGCCAGAGGACCCGGCGCGGCAGATCGATCGCGGCGAAGATGGTCGCGGCGATGTCGTCGGCGTAGAGCTTGTTCGGGTTGTTCCGGCCGGTGCGGCCGCCGAAGTTGGTCTGGACTTCCGACGGGCAGACGCAAGTGACGCGGATGCCGTGGGGTCGCAGCTCGGCCTGCCAGCACTGGCTGATGCCGCGCAGCGCCCACTTGCTGCCGGCGTACGCCGTGGCACCGGCCGCGCCCTTCATGCCCGAGGTCGAGGCGATGTTGACGATGTCGCCGGCGGCTTGCGCCTTCATCAGCGGGGCGACGCGGTTGGTGAGGTCGACCAGGCCGAAGACGTTGGTCTCGAACATCGTGCGCATCGCGCCGACGTCCATCGCCCCGATCTCACCGCGGTAGGCGTAGCCGGCGTTGTTGATGAGGACGTCCACGCCGCCCATCTTCGACACGCACGCGTTCATGGTGAGGGCGTTCTCGTCGCTCTTGCCGATGTCGGCGACGAAGCCGAAGGCCCCCGTCTCCGCCGCCACCCGCGCGATGGCCCGGGTGTCACGCCCGGTGAAGACCACCGAGTGGCCGGCCGTCCGCGCCCGCGCGACCAGCGCGGCGCCTATCCCCTGGCTGCCTCCGGTGATCAGAAATCGTCTCGCCTGCATGCTAACCTCCTGCCCAAAACGCTGAACGCTCCATGGTACCCGTTCCCCTCACCTTCATTCCCGGAGCGGCGGGTCTCGGCGCGTTCTGGGATCCGGTGGTCCAGCGCCTGCCCGGCGGCTTCGTCGCCGCGGTACACGACCTGCCTGGCCTGGGCGCCGCGCCATCAGTCGCAGGGATCGACAGCTACGACGACCTGGTCCAGCACGTCGTCGGGATGATCGGCGAACCGACGATCCTGGTCGCGCAATCGATGGGCGGCTACGTGGCGCTCGAAGCGGCCCTGCGCCATCCGTCGGTGATCCGCGGGCTGGTGCTCACGGCCGCGGCTGGCGGCGTCGACATGCGGCGCGCGGGGGCCACGGATTGGCGCGCAGACTACGCCACGGCGTATCCACAGGCGGCGCCGTGGGCGCGCGACGCCGTGCCCGACCTCGGCGACCGTCTCGCCGGCATCCACTGCCCCACGCTGCTCATCTGGGCTACCGCCGACGCCCTCAGCCCGCTGGCCGTCGCGCACGCGCTGGCGATGCGGCTGCCGCAGGCTTCGCTGGTCACGTTCGACACCGACGATCACTGGGTGGCGCGCCGGTTCGCGCCCGAGGTCGCCCAGGCGATCGCGTCGTTCGTACGAGCCCAGATCACGGCGTCGTAGGCGCCGTCGAGCGACCCATCGTTGGCGGCCGCCGCCAAGGTCTGAGCTGCGAGCCCGCGGAGGGTTGCCCAAGCAGAAAAAAGTCGGGCCCCGACTAGCTCAGTCGTATGGCGGGTAACCGCCGCCAGACTAAAACATCGAGGAAATCCGCCGATTTCAAGGCCTTGGGCTCACGGCTGGGCTTTGAGCGCAGTCGGCGGGCGGCTTGCAAGGATCGGCGAATGGGTTAGGGCTCCCACCGAGCGCATTCAGGAGGATTCATGGCACATCGGAAACAGAAGATGAGCGGCGCCATACGGGCGGCCTCGCTCGCATTGGGCGCGGCACTGGCACTCGTCGTCGTGTCGTGCTCGACGCAATCGGGTACCCCGGTCTCTCCGACCGGTGGGTCAGGGCGGGACGGCTAATACGGAAACCACGCCGACACCCTACGCCGACACCCACGCCGACACCCGACGCCGACACCACGCCGACCCCGACGCCGACGCCGACCCCGACGCCGACTCCCACGCCGACACCCACGCCGACGCCGACGCCGACGCCCACGCCGACGCCCACGCCGACGCCGACTCCCGGTACCGGTTGCTCGCCGGGGTATTGGAAGAATCACCCGACAGACTTCGCCACCTGCTGCCAGAAGGCCGCGGACATTCCCGGCGGACAGGTTCCACGACCTGCGCTCAGCTCCTCGTCGCGATGACTCCCAACGAGTTCCCCCCCGTGGGCTGCAAGGGCAGCGACGCCTTCTGCGGGCGGTCCGAGGCGGCGGCGCTTCTGAACGCGGTTTCGGGCTGCACCGAGAGGGACTAAGACCGAACCTAGTCGGCTTGCCGGCCGCTCAGCGAGCGGCCGGCAGGCCATTCCGAAGTCAGGAGAACGTGCATCTTCGGCAGAGGAGGTCCAGGCGTGCGCAACGCGACTCCGCTGGTTTCGATCATCATCCCCGCCTACAACGAGGCGGCCCGCCTGGGTGACACCCTCGGCGCGGCGGTGGACTATCTGTCACGCGGCGTCGCCGCCGAGCTCATCGTCGTCGACGACGGATCGACCGACGACACGGCGGCCATTGCCGAGCGCGCGCTCGGCGCGAGCGACGGCGTGCCGTGGCGCGTGCTCCGCTCGGACGCCAATCGCGGCAAAGGCCACGCCGTGAGAACCGGCCTGCTGGCCGCGCGGGCTCCGGTGGGTGTGTTTTCCGACGCCGACCTGTCGACGCCGATCGAGGAGCTGCCGAAGGTCGTCGAGCCGATCGTCCAGGGCCACTACGACGTCGTGTTCGGATCCCGCGCCCTCGATCGCACGCTGATCGGCGCGCGGCAGCCCGTGTACCGCGATCGCGCCGGCCGTCTGTTCAACGTGGCGCTGCGCCTGGCCACGGGCATTCCGTACAAGGACACCCAGTGCGGGTTCAAGGCCTTCCGGCTGAGCGTCTGTCGTCCGATTCTCGAGGCGGCTGCCGTCGAGCGCTTCGGGTTCGACCTCGAGTGGCTCTTCGTGGCCCACCGCGCCGGCCTGCGGCTGAAAGAGGTGCCGGTGCGCTGGAATCACCACGAGGGCAGCAAGGTGAACATCCTGCGCGACGGCCCCCGCATGCTGGCCGACATCCTGAAGGTGCGCCGCCTGATGGCCGCTGGTCGGTATGCGCCGACCCTGTCGGCCGTGGTCTCGGCGACGCGGCTCGAGCCGTCCCGGACGAGCTCCGTGCCGGTGTGGTGAAACGCTGAGCCCGCCAGGGCGCCGCAGGCCGGCCGCGGCGGGTCCGTGCGCTCGACGGCCCGGCTCGGATCTGTTCGAATCCGCTCTGATGGTCGCCTTCCTGGCGCTGGTCGTCACTCTGATGGGTGGGACCGGCGCGACCTACCTCTCCGATCACGACGCGCCGTTGCTCACCCGGCTCGCACATGGGACGTGCGTGGGCCTGTCGGCGCTGGCGCTGCTCTCGTTCGGAGTGGCGCTCGCATCGGGTGCCGGCCCGCACGCCGGGCTCGCGACGGCACTGGTCGCCCTGCCCTCTGGCGTTTCTGGCCGGCGCCAGACCGCGAGAACGCCTGCGCCTCGACGTGGCGGCGGCGCTGGACCGGGTTCGACGCTTCGTCCGACGGCCCGCCGCCGGATCGGTGCTCGCCGTGGCCGTCGCGATGCTCGCCGGCGTGCGTGCTCTGGCGGATCGTGTCGCTGGCGATGCTCGATCACGAGGGCGCCATCCGCACTGGCATCGTGCAGAACTACGGCGACCTGGCGTTTCATCTGGCCGCGATTGCGCGCTTTGCGTTCGGACAGAACGTGCCGCCTGAGCACCCGGCATTCGCCGGCGTGCCCTTTACGTATCCGTTCCTCTCCGACTTCCTGAGCGCACTCCTGGTCGGGATGGGCGCCACGCTCAGGACCGCCGTGGTCCTGCCGGCCTTCCTCGGCGTCCTCGCCCTGGTCGTGCTCGCTGCGCCAATGGACGCTCGAGCTCACGGGTGACCGCCTGGCGGCCGGCCTGGCGCCCGTGCTCGTGATGCTGGGCGGAGGGTTGGGATGGTGGGTGCTGGTCGGCGAGATCGCCGCCGATCCGGGCGGCGCCTGGGCGCTTCTCGGCAACCTGCCGCACGACTATTCGATCACCTCGCCCGATCCCGGGGTCCTGCCCTACCGGTGGGGCAACGTCGTGACGACGTTGCTCATCCCGCAACGAGGTTTCCAGTTGGCCATGCCGGTGGCGGTGGCCGTCTTCCGCCAATGGTGGCTGGCAACCGGAGCGCACGCGCCGGCCACGGTCGAGGACGAGGGCCGCGCCCGCCGGCGCATGGTCGGTGCCGGCGCGGCGGCCGGCCTCCTGCCGTTGATGCACGGACACACCTACCTCGTGGTGATCGGCCTGGCTGTGTGCCTTCTCGTGACCCTGCCGCCACGGAGGCGGTGGCTGGAATTCCTCGCTGTCGCTCTGCTGCTCGGTGGCCCGCAAGTGGTGTGGCTGGCCTGGGGAAGCGCCGTGCACGGCCAGTCGTTCCTGGGGTGGGAGGTCGGGTGGGATCGCCGTGGAACCAATCCGGTCCTCTTCTGGATGGCCAACGCCGGCCTCTTCATCCCCGCGGCCGGTGCCGCCGTGCTGTGGCGCGGCTCGCGTCCCCTGCTGTCTGACCGACTGCTGCGCTACTACCTCCCGTTCACGCTCTGCTTCGTCGGCGCCAACCTGGTGCGGCTGGCGCCGTGGATTTGGGACAACGTCAAGGTGCTCGTCTATGGATTCGTCGCGACCGCGCCGATCGTCGCGCTTCTCCTGGCCACGCTGTGGCGTCGGGGCCGCTGGTGGCGGCTTCTGGTCGCCGTCTCGATGCTCGTGCTCACGCTCTCGGGGGTGCTCGATCTATGGCGCGTCGCGGTGGGTTCGGCGCAGGTGGACGTCTTCGACCGCGCGTCGGTGGAGTTCGCCGAGGCGGTGAAGGATGCCACCGCTTCCGACCGACGTCATCCTCCATGCGCCGATTTACAACCATCCCGTCTTCCTCACCGGGCGCCGGTCACTGATGGGCTATCCTGGCCACTTGTGGACGCACGGGCTTGTCCTACGCCGAGCGCGAGGCCGACATCCGTCGGATGTACGCCCCGCCGAACGGGGCCGCCGACCTGCTGGCGCGGTATCAGGTCGGCTACATCGTCGTCGGACCCTTCGAGCGGCGCTTCAGCCAGGCCGAGGACGCGACCTTCGCCGGCCATCCCGTGGTGATTGAGGCCGGTCCCTACCGGTTGTACCGGGTGGCCGCGACGACGACCGGGCAATGAGCGGCGCCGCCCCGACGCCGCCCGACACCGATGACGGGGGACCCGTCGCGGCCCGGCGTCCGGGGAGACCGTTCGACATGAGTCGCGACAACTGGCTGGCGGCGTTCATCGCCATCCTCGCCGGCGCGATCCTGTTGCGGCTCATGGCGGTCGACCTCAAGCCGCTGCACCATGACGAAGGCGTCAACGGGTACTTCCTGACCAGCCTGGTGCGCGCGCCCCACACCTATCGCTACGATCCGACGAACTACCACGGCCCGTCGCTGTACTACCTGGCGTGGTTGAGCTCGACGGTGCTCGGATTGAACACGTTCGCGATCCGTTTCGTGCCGGCGCTGTTCGGTCTGGCGACGGTCGCGCTGCTGGCCGGGCAACGGGCGCGCCTCGGCGCGCTCGGCAGCCTGACCGCTGCCGGGTTGTTGGCCGTCTCACCCGGTGCGGTGTTCCATTCTCGATACTTCATCCACGAGGCGCTGCTGGTGTGCGGCACCGTCGGGCTGGTGTTCGCCGCCGCCGACGTGTGGGCGTTCGGCAAGGTGCGGTCGTGGGTGCTCGCCGGTGCGTGGTCCGCGCTGATGTTCACGACCAAGGAGACCTGGACCATCACCATCGGCGTCCTGGTGTGCGCGATTGTCGCCACGCGGGTGTGGTGCGCGCTGCCCGGAGGGCCCGGCGTGAGCGCGGCCGAGTCCGGCCGCGCCGCCTCGACGCCCGGGGATCTGGCGGCCGGCGTCCTCGTGTTCGCGGTGTTGAGTGTGACGCTGTACACGTCGCTCTTCACCAACCGGGCTGGACTCCTCGATGCGTTTCGGACGTTGGCCGTCTGGTCGGGGACGGCGCAGAAGGACCACACGCATGGCCTCACCGCCTATACGGTGTGGCTGGCGCGAGCCGAAGGCCCGCTGCTTGCTGCTCGGCCTGGCCGGCGCCGCCACCGCGCTGTGGCGCCGGGACCAGGTGTTTCTGGTCTTCGCGAGCTGGTGGGGCATCGGCATCGTGGCGGCCTATTCCCTGATTCCGTACAAGACGCCGTGGCTCACGCTGAACATGATCCCGCCGCTCGCCATCTGCGGCGGCTACGCCGTCGACCAGGTGGCCAGGGTGGCCGGTCGCCGAGGTCGCCGTCTCCTGGTCGCGGTCGGATGCGTGCTGCTCGGGCTCACGGCCTATCAGTCGGTGGATCTGAACTTCGTTGCGCTACGACGACGATCGCAATCCCTACGTCTACGCCCAGACCAATCGCGAGCTCCTGGCGCTGGTCGAGGCCATCGGCGTCGTCGTGCGGCACGGGCCACCCGATGCCAACGTGTCGGTCATGTCGGACGAGCAGTTTCCGCTCTCGTGGTACTTGCGCGACGTGCCGGCCGGCTACCCCGGCAAGGTCGATCGGTTCGACGGCGCGATGATCGTCGCGCGCGACAGCCAGGAACCGGAGCTCGAGGCGATGGTCGGCGACACGTTTCGCCGGGTCGGTCGCTACCGGCTGAGGCCTGGGGTGCGGTTGACGCTATATGTCCGCGCCGATCTCGCCGGCTTGATCACCGCTCGGCTCACGCGAGTTGGCAACGGTCGCGTCGATTCGATCGCCGCGGCCTCACGACTTCGGATAGCCGAGCGCGATCTCCCCACGCCGAATTCCGCCGACGGCGCCGCTGGTCAGCCAGTCGAGGGAGGCCTTGAACATCAGCAGATGGTTGGCCTCCCACATCGCGTTGTGCGAGGAGCAGCCCAGATCGATCAGCACCTTGTCGGCCGCGCCGAGGTCGGCATAGGCCGCCTTGACGCGTTCGGCCGGCACCTGTTTGTCGAGCGCCGCGGCGATGAGCATCGTCGGCGTCTTGGTGCTGCCAATCGACGCGGCGTTCCAGCCCCACGACGTCGTGGACGGCGCGCGGCGAACCCCGCTGCCCCACTTGGCGCCCACCGGATCCGAGGCGAGCATCTCCTTCCAGACCGTCTCCCGCACCGCGGGATCGACCTGGTTCGGCACAGCCGACCTGGCGATCCCAGTTGGCGTCGAACTCGGCGCGTGACTGCGTGTTGAAGACCACGCCGGGGTTCGGCAGCGGCGGCGGCTCGCCCGGCGCGTCGCGGTTGTAGGCCGGGCGCCAGGATCACCAGACGATGCACCTTCTCGGGATGCCGGGCGGTGTAGCCGCCGGTCCGCGGGCCGCCGAGCGACCAGCCGACCAGGCTCACCTTCTCCACCTTGCGCAGCGCCCGGATGTGATCGACCACGGCGTCGATGTCGTTCCAGTCCGAGGCGATGGTCGTCAGCTGCCCGGGATAGGTGGCTGAGCACGGCGCCTTGATCAGCGACGGCACGAACTGCGCCTGCTGCGCCGGCGCCAGGTTGCAGGGATCGTTCATCGCCGGCGGGCGCACCGATCGCCCGTAGCCGGTGGTGTCCATCGCGAACACGTCGAAGCCGCCGTTGGCGAGGTAGGCCATCCAGCTGTAGTCGCTGTGCGGCACGTCGAACGCCACCTCGGCCGGCGTGCCGGCGCCGTGCACGAACAGCACGACGCGGTCGGCGGCGATCGCCTTCCCCGCCATGTCGTCGCGGATGCGCTCCCGCACGTAGATGTCCACCGATTGGCCGGCGATCGCCGGCACCGTGGAGGTGACTTTCACCTTGTGCTCGACGGTCTGGAGCTTCGGCGACTGCGCCGAGGGGATAGCAACAACGACGACCAGCGCGACGGCGACGGCCACGAGCGTCTTCATGAGCGCCTCCCTGGGCGGATTCTCACACGGCGAGACCGCGGTTCGACTATTTGGCCAGCGGCCCCGGACGCATCTGGAACTTCATCACCTTGCTGGTCGTGCCGCGGCCGGTCTCCATGTGGAACGGCGCCCGGGTCGAAATCGTGGTCCAGACGCCGCGGCCCTTCCAGCCGGCGCTGGGATCGTCGATGCGGCCGTCCATCCACTTGGTGTAGAAGCCCAGCGGATAGGGCACGCGCATCGTCACGAACTGGCCGTCCTTCAACGCCAGCAGCCCTTCGGCGGCGTTGCCGGTGTTGATCGGCGTGTTCGCGCCGAGCCCGAGCGTGTCGAACTGATCGACCCAGGTGTAGTAGCTGGCTTCGGTGCTGCCCGAGTCGGTCACGCCCTTGAACTGCGGCACCGGCTCGACGTAGAACGTCCAGCCCTCGGGGCAGTGCTGACCGGAGGCGTTGGGTCCGTTCAGCGGCCCCTTGCACTTGCGCCGATCGAAGCTGGCCAGGTGGCCGCTGGCCATCGCCGCCCAGTAGACGCCGTTGCGATCGACGTCACCGCCGCGCGGCGAGAAGCCCTTGTCGGTCGGCGGCTGGAAGATCTCGGTGATCGCCGTCTCGGGAGGATTCGCGCCCGGCGACAGCCGGATCACCGCGCCCGGGTAGCCGAGCTGCGTGCCCCAGATCGAGCCGTCGGGCGCCGGTGCCACGGCGTAGAGCGCGCCGTTGATGCGCACGTCCTTGGTGGGATCGGCCGGCTGGTTCGGCTCGGTGTAAGCGTCGCGCTTGCCGTTGCCGTTGGCGTCGCGGATGAGCGCCGTCCAGCCCTGCGACTTCATCTCGTCGCCGGTTTCCTCGAACATCTTCGTGTTCAGCCAGCCGATCACCTGCCCGCCGCCGCTCGTCCACAGCGTGTGGTTGGCGTCCTCGGCGAACATCAGGTGGTGGGTGCCGAAGCAGGTGCCGATATGGGTCAGCTTCTTGGTCGCCGGGTCGTACATCTGCAGGTGGCGGCCGGCGTTGGCCACCGGGAAGAGCTTCGCCGACGGATGCGTCGACCCCTCCTTGCACTCGGGAGGATTCGCCGCCGGCCGGACCGCCGAGGTGAGCCACACCCGGCCCTTGTGATCGAGCATCGGGTTGTGGACGTTGTTCTTGCTGGTCCAGATCACTTCCTCGCCCCAGTACGCCGAAGACTCGGGCATCGCCGGGTTGGTCGGCGGCGTGGCCGGGTCGCGGACGGTCAGCGGCACGCGACTCGCGGTGTTGGTCTTGGGATCGAGCACCGGGGTGTAATCGGCGCTCAACTCGAGCGCGCCGTAGACCGGGCCGTTGGCGTTGATCTTCGGGTTCCGGCGGTCGGTCGAGGCGACATCGTGCAGGTAGGCCTTCGGATCGGCCCAGTCCCACTGCGTGATGACGACGTTGCGCTCGATGCCCTGCGGCCGCTTCGGGGCCGGCGGCAGCGCGCCAGCCTTGACCGCGTCGGTCCAGTCCGCGAACATCTTCAGCACGCGGCCGCGGCCGAAGTTGTTGAGCGCGCTGGACATCCCACCGCCCGCCTGGCCTGACTTCACGCGCCGCTCCCACCCGGCGACGGTGTCGTGAAAGGGCCCGAGTGCGGCCGGGATCTCACGGGTGGCCTTGTTGCCGAGCGCATGGCAGGCCGTGCACCCGCCCGACTTCACGCTGCGGATCCAGTCGCCCTGGCTCTTCATGTTCGAGTTGATGCCGTTGCCGCTGTCGCCGGTGCCGGGGAACTCGCTCTTCGCGGGCATCTCCATCAGCGCCAGCCAGTGCGCGGCCGGGTAGTACTGCGCCGCCGCGGCCGGAGAGCTCGCCGGCACGGCCTTGAGGTCGAGCGTCTTGCCTGGAGCCGTCTGCGTCTTGGGCGAGTCGACGAGTCCGTAGCCGCGGACCCAGACGCTGTAGGTCGCCTTGGGCAGGTCGGGCACCAGGTACTGCCCGCGATCGTCGGTGACGACGATCTTCGCGAACGGCGTGGGCAGATCGCGCGTCTCGGCGATGACCCAGACGCCGGCCTCGGGTCCGGCCGGACCGGTCACCGTGCCCGCGAGGTCGTCGCTGTCGATCGCGATGGCCGCGCCGGCAGTCTGGAACGCACGCGTGCCGCTCACGACGCCGGCCGAGACCGCGAGTGTGACGGCGATTCCGACGGTCAGTACCGATCTTCGGCATAGTGCTCTCGCTTTCCGTGGCAGATCCGATACCGTGCGGTTCGAGCGCTCAGCCGGTTGCACCGGCATCGGGCGGAGGATATCGCAGGCGGTGGTCGCCGCCAACCTCGACCGCAGGCGCTCCACGTGGCTTGACGAACCAGCCGGCGGCGAGCAGGATCAGGCGTCTCCGTGACTCTGAAACCGAGGTTTCCGAGCGGCCGGCGGCTCGGATCCACCGCGTGCGCCACAATCGCCGCCGTGCTGCTGTGGGTGGTGGCCTCCTCACCGCGCCAGCTCGGCGCCCAGCGCGGCGGCATGTTCCTGGGATCGCCCGACGACCCGGCGATTGCCTACTCGACCGTGCCGGTCAGCAACGTCGTCGACGACTTGAACCGGCGGCTCGAGGACGGCTCGGCCCGGCTGGCGTTCGAGGGTCGCGCCGGCTACCTGGCGGCGGCGCTCGAGGCCCTGGCGCTGCCGGCCGATTCGCAGCTGCTCCTGTACTCCAAGGCCAGCCTCCAGGGCCGGTTGATCGGCCCGTCGAACCCGCGGGCGCTCTTCTTCAACGACCGGGTCGCGCTCGGCTGGGTGCGCGACGGCGATGTCCTCGAAGTCGCCGCCAACGACGCCCGCGCCGGCGTCGTCTTCTACTCGCTGGAGCAGCGCGCGTCGGCACGGCCGGTGTTCAAGCGCGAGTTCCGCTGTCTCGGCTGCCATGTCACCGGCGACACGCTCGGCGTGCCCGGCCTCCTGATGTTCAGCGCGACGCCCGACGGCGACGACGAGCGGAACGTGAAGGCCGTGATGACCGATCAGCGCAGTCCGCTGGCCGAGCGATTCGGCGGCTGGTTCGTCACCGGCAACAGCGGCGCGGCGGCGCATCGTGGCAACCGGGTTCCGGCCCTGGCCGGCCATCCGGGCGGAGGCGTGGCCTCGGTCGCCGGCCTCTTCGACGCCGACGGCTACCGCGCCGCGTCGAGCGATATCGCGGCGCTCCTGACGTTCTCGCACCAGACGCACATGACCAACCTGCTGACGCGTGCCGCGTGGGAGGCCCGCGCCGCCGATCCGGCGCTGCGTCCGGGCAGCGACGCGGGGCGCGGGCCGATCGACGCCGTCGCGACGTTGATGCGTGGCATCGCCGAGGAAGTCGTCGACTACATGCTGTTCGTGGACGAAGCGCCGCTGCCGAATCCGGTCCGCGGACGGTCGGGGTTCGCCGAGCGGATGTCGGCCCGTGGGCCGCGCGACCGGCAGGGTCGATCACTCTACCAGCTGGATCTCGACCGCCGCCTGCTCAAGTATCCGTGCAGCTACCTGATCTACTCGCCGGCGTTCGACGCCCTGCCACCGCTGGCCAAGGCGCCGATTTACCGGCGCCTGTGGCAGGTGTTGTCGGGCGACGCCCGCGAACCGCGCTACGAAGCGTTGTCGCGCGCCGATCGGCGGGCCGTCCTCGAGATCCTGCAGGACACGAAGCCCGATCTGCCCGCCTACTTCACCGCCGCGGCGCGATAGCCGGACCCTCGAGGCCCGGCCCTACTTCAGCCCGCCCGACTGCGCTTCGCCCATCCGCCAGTCCCAGTGCTTGCCGGCGGCCTCGACGATCGCGGGCACGTCGCCGGCCAGGACGTAGCGCTCGCGCGCCAGACGCTGGGCCACCTGTTCCACCTTCGCCAGGTAGTCGGCACGGCTGGTGTAGCGCTCTTCGATCGACGGCCGTGGATCGCCGGTCTTGGCCCGCTCGGCGCGCGTCGCCGGGAACGGGATGTAGGCGCCGGCGTTGACCATCAGGGTGTGAGGCGCGCCGATGCGCTCGCTGCGGAACTGCCAGCCGGTCATCGTGCCGAGCGGCACCTCCTGCTCGGGCAGGCGGATGCCGCCGATCTCGTTGCCGTCGGCGTCGACCTGGGAGAGCAGGAACGGCATCGCGGAGACCGACGTGTCCACGTCCCACCGGTAGCCGCCGGGCACGTTGGTCGGCCATTGCACGCCGGGCACGGCCGGGAACTTGAGCTGGTGGTGGTGGACCATCGTCGCATCGGCGAAGCGCGGATGGCGGCTCGCCGGCGGCTCCTTGCCCTCCCGCGCCCAGGCGTCGAGGGCGGCCATCAGCGCGCGCTCCGCCCAGGTGTAGTCGAGCGGGTTGTTCTTGAACTGCCCGCCGCCGTCGGTCGCCGGCACCGAGCCGGCACCGTGCCGCGCGCCGGCCGCGTAGTAGACGCGCACGTTGGGGGCATCGGGCAGGTCGGCGGTGCCGTCGACCGACGCGTGCCGCAGCGCCCCGAGCCGGCCCTTGTCCCAGTACTCGGAGCCGGTGTCGAAGCTGACGATCTTCGGCTCGAGGCCGGCGGGAATGCGCGCGCCCATGCCGTCGCGCTTGCCGGTCACCGGATCGGTCGTCACCTGGTACTGGAACGGGAACTGCGTCTCGGTGAAGACGCCGAGCGAGTTGACCAGCGCGAAGCGCTCGTTGAAGCGGGCCATGCTGGCGCCGCCGGTCTTGATGAACGCGGCGTCGAACACCTTGCGGCCCTGCTCGTCGATGGTGAAGCCGTTGTAGATGATCTGCCGGAGGGTGCGCCCGGTCTGCGACACGCCGTACATGTAGGCGAGCCGGCCGGGCGCGATGACCCCGGGCTGGTATTTCATGGCCGAGGCCATGTCGCGCACGGCGGCCAGCCCGACCCCCGCGACCGGTGGATTCTGCGACTCGTAGGCCAGCTCGTAGGTCAGGCCCGGCTTGAAGCCGCCCTTCAGCGTCAGGTAGTTCGGGTCGGCGACGTGGCGGCCGTCGACGGCGCGGCCGAACTGCCAGTCGGCGCGCGGGATCAGCTGCCGTGCGGAGAACATGCCTTCACGGGCGGTCAGCCGGTAGTCGGGCGCGTTCAGGTCAACCGGCAGGTAGCCCTTGGTCGCGTTGCCACCGGTCCAGTTGAAGGAGTCGACCGCCTTGTCCGACACGAACCACTCGCGCAGCCAGCCCGTGATCGGCTGTCCGTTGTTGGTCGCGATCGGCGCCTGGACTCCGATCAGATCCTCGGGGACGTCGAACTGCCAGCCGACCGCGACCAGGGTGTAGCCCTGTCGCAGCAGCGAGGCATCGCCGAAGTGCGCCTCGGTGGTCGGGTCGTCGGCGGCGGTGGCGTCGCTGAAGGTGCTGAGCAGGCGGAACCGCCCGCGGTTGACGACGTCGAAGAACACGACGCCGTTGCCGCGCGCCGGATCCTTCGGCTTGAGGATGAAGAGATCGGCCGAGAACACGACCTTCCCGGCGCGGTCTCTCGGCGCCAGGGCGATGTCGGCGATCATCTGGTTGCGCGGATTGGCCGGATCGAGCGCGAAGAACGCCTTGCCCCAGATCTTCTCGTACGGCACCGACGTCGCCGAACGCCTTGCCGTTCAGGACGTCGACGCGCGACGTGATCTCCACGCGGATCAGCTCGGCCTGGCTCGGGGCCGGGACGATGAAGAGCAGCAGACCACAGATAGCCGAGGCGAACGCCGTACGAAACCGTAGATTCATTGGATCCTCGCTGCTCAGGGCTGTTTTTCCGTGCTGAAGCTGAAATCGCCGGCCTGCACGAAGACGTCGTCGCCATCGACGATCACCACCACCGCGCGCTCGGGCTCGGACGGGCGCAGCCGCGCGACGCCGGTAAAGCTCGTCCAACCCGCCGCGGTCTGCAGCTGGCCGAACTCGGTCATCTGGAGGTCGATGTTGCCCGACAACCGGGTCAACCGGAACGTCCCTTCGGCACGTCGCGCGTTCTCCGGCTGACGCACCTCGACGATGGCGGCAACGCCCCGCCCGGTGTACCCGGCCACCACGCTCCGTGACTCGCGGCCGTTCATCGGCCGGGTCGGCACGTGAGGCGTCCGGCGGAGCGGCTGGCCGGCGCGCTCGCCGGTGGGCACGCCGTCGCGCAGCGCCACCCGGCCGTTGACCAGCACGTGGCGGATCCCCTCGGACGGTTCCATCGGCGCCTCGAAGGTGGCATGGTCGATGACCCGGGCCGGGTCGAACACCACGACGTCGGCGGCCATGCCGGCGGCGAGCCGGCCGCGATCGACCATGCCGAGAGTGGCGGCCGGCAGGCCGGTCATCTTGCGGATCGCGTCCTCCCAGGTGAGCGCCTGCTGCTCGCGCACGTAGCGGCCGAGCACGCGCGGGAAGGTGCCGTAGTAGCGCGGATGGGCGGCCTCTCGGGCGACGGCGCCGCAGTCGCAGGCCACCGACGCGGTCGGGTGCTGGAGGATCTTCACGAGGTCGGCCTCGATGCCGAAGCGGGCGATGATGCCGGGACTGCTCACGTTCGAGCAGCCGCACCACTGCCTCGCCGGCCGGCACCTGCATCTCCTTCATCACCGCCGTCAGTTCCCGCTTCGACTCGGGCAGGTACACCCCCGCCGGGCCGCCGAAGCGCGCGTCCATCGCCGCCTCGGCCTCCTTGACGATGCGCGCCCGCAGCGCCGGGTCGGCGAAGCGCTTCAACATCGCCTCGCGTCCGCCGTCCTGCGCCCAGCCGGGAATCGTGAAGGCGACCAGGCCGGTCTGCCCCGCCAGATACGGGTAGACGTCGGCCGCCGTGTAGACGCCGCGGTCGGTGGCCTCGCGCATCTGGCCGGTGATGACGTCGGCCCGGCCCTGCTCGTGGCCCTGCACTTTCATGTGGGTGACGATCGGGGTCACGCCGCTGCGCGCGCCGATGGCGATGGTCTCGGCCATGCCGGCCAACGAGCTGAAGCCGGACTCCGGGGTCACCCGGTCGTGGTTGGCGAAGTAGGTGCGCGAGCCGCGGGCGACGTCCACGACCTTGATCACGTCTTCGGTCGGCGCGAAGTAGGCCGGCTTGTAGTCGAGGCCGGCCGACACGCCCCAGGCGCCGGCGGTCAGCCCGGCCGTGATCAGGCCACGCATCCGCGCGACGTCGGCCGCGGTCGGCCGCCGGTCGGCCAGACCGACCACCTCCTGCCACACGGAGTTGAACCCGATGTTGGCGCCGATGTTCACGGCCAGGCCGCGGGTGGTCGCCTCGGTCAGCTGCCGGTCGAGGTCGAGCGGACCCGATCCGTCGGCGTTCAGGATCTCGGTCGTCACCCCCTGGGTGAGCATGTTGACCGCGGTGACGAGTCCCTCGGGCGTCGCATGACTGTGGATGTTGATGAAGCCCGGGGCAACGAACTGGCCGGTGGCGTCGACGTCGACGGTGGCACTGGCGCCGGTGAGGTCGCCGACCCGGGCGATGGCGCCGGCGACGATCGCGACGTCGGCCTGGTAGCGCGCGGCGCCGGAGCCATCGATCACCGTGCCGTGACGGATGATCACGTCGTAGCGGGCGGTGGGCGCCTGTGCGGTGACCAGCGCCGCCGCCACGACGAGGGCCGGCGGAACGAAGCGCGACCCGCGAAGCGTCATCGCGGGATTATAGGACGGCGCGCCGGCGCCGCCCTCCCGCTATCATGCGCACGCCGGCGCCACCCGACCCGTTCATGGCCAGCGACGCATCCTCCGATCTCAACGAACTGGTCGCCGGCGCCTTGCGCGACATGTCGGCGTTGCAGGACGTGCCGGCGAAACAGCGGGCCTACGCCCAGGCCGCCGCCGCGATTCGCGAACTCGCGCACCCGATCCGCCAGCTGGTGCGGCCCGACGGCACGCTCGATGCGATCCCGCGCGTCGGTCCCTCGTCGGCGCGGGTCATCCTCGAGGTGCTGACGTCTGGGCGATCCGACACCGTCGAGCAGCTCATCGACCGGCTCGGCCGGCGCACCGAGATCGAGGGCCGTCGGGCGTGGCGCACCGGGTTCCTGAGCCGCGCCGCCGCCGGCGAGGTCGTCGCCGTGGCCGGCAGCGATCTGCGCACCCGCTACCAGGGCGACCTCCAGATGCATTCGACCTGGAGCGACGGTCAGCAGTCGCTGCACGAGATGGCCGCGGGCTGCCTGGCCCGCGGCTACGCCTACTGCGCGATCACGGATCACTCCGCGGGACTGTCGATCGCCAACGGGCTGTCGCCTGAACGGCTGCGGGCGCAGGCCGCCGAGGTCGAGCAGGTCAATCAGGCCTTCACCGGCCAGTTCCACATGCTCCGCGGCGTCGAAGCCAACATCACCAGCGACGGCGGGCTCGACGTCAGCCCCGACGATCGACGGGCGCTCGACCTGGTCGTGGCCGCACCGCATTCCGGACTCCGGACCTCGCAGGCCCAGACCCAGCGGATGCTCGCCGCGGTGGAGACGCCGGGCGTGCACATCCTGGGGCACCCGCGCGGGCGCAAGTACGACGCGCGGGCGGGCGTGACCGCCGACTGGCCGCGAGTTTTCGCCGCGGCGGCGCGACACGACGTCGCCATCGAACTCGACGGCGATCCGTCACGTCAGGATCTGGATTGCACGATCGCCACCCAGGCCGTCGCTGCCGGCTGCCTCTTCGCGCTCGACAGCGATGCGCACGCCACCTCGCAGCTCTGGTACACCGACATCGCCTTCGCGCATGCGCTGCTGGCGCGCATCCCGCTCGATCGCATCGTCAACTGCTGGCCGCTCGAGCGGCTGCGGGCCTGGCTCGACGTCCGACGCGGCTGACTGACGTCGTCGTCGTGACTGAGAAGCGCCGTGCTCGCTGTTGGCAGGCCGCTACCCATACTCCGCCCGATTCGCGGGTCCTCGAACCGCGCCCATTCGTCGGCCCATCGCTGGCACGTCGCCTGCAATGAGCTGGTGCGGACATTCATTCGAGGAGACGTCACATGAAGTACGGACTGGGTTGGCTCATTGGCATTCCGATTCCGATCATCGCGCTCTGGTTCTTCGCGAACCAGGCCGGGTGCGGGTTCTAGCGACCGACGAGCGGCCGTGTCGGCGGCGCCGCGCCTTCGGCGAGGTCAGCCGCCACGAGATCGCCAGCAGGTCGCGCAACGCATCAGCGTCGACGTGGGCGAGCCGCACGAGCACGACCGGGTGGGGCCGGTAGTAGTCGGTCAGGTAATAGGTGTCGGGCGCCTCCTCGAGCAGGAGCTCGCGCTCCTCGGCGTCGATGCGCAGCACCAGCGTGTCGGGCTCCGCCGATCGATGGGTGGCCAGCCCCGCCAGGAAGCAGCCGCCGAGCCGCAGCACCGGCGAGCCGTCGTACTTCGCGCCGGCCTCGACTCCCGGCAGCGTGAGCCCGGCCGCCGTCACGCGATCGAACGCGGCGATGGTCGTCAATCGGCGATGGCCTGGACGACGAGCGACTTCACCAGCTCACGGTAGTGGCGCCGCACCGGTCCGGGCGTGTTGGACAGGAACACCACGGCCATCTCTTCCTTCGGATCGACCCAGAACATCGTCCCGGTGGCGCCGCTCCACAGGAACTCGCCGGTGCTGCCCGGGACGCCGGCCACGCCGGGCTGCGTACGCACCGCCACGCCCAGCCCGAAACCGAAGCCGTCCATGTGCTCGACGGCGAACTCGTGCAGACGCGAGGCGTCGACGCCGGAGCCGAGCTGGTTGGCGGTCATGTATTCGACGCTCTTGCGGCTCAGCACCCGCGTGCCGTCGAGCGTGCCCTTGTTGAGCAGCATCATGGCGAAGCGCAGGTAGTCGAGTGCCGTGGCCTGGGCGCAGCCGCCGCCGCAGTCGTACTGGGACGGCGTCGTCGGCACCCGGAAGGTGATCGGCCGCCCGGTGTCGGGATCGACGGCCAGGGGTCGGGCAATCCGCGCGGCCTTGGCCGCCGGCACGACGAACCCGGTGTCGACCATCCCGAGCGGCGTGAACAGCCGCTCGTGCAGGAACTCGCCGAGGCGCTGCTTCGTGACGGCCTCGACCGCCAGGCCGGCCACGTCGAGCCCGTAGCTGTACTCCCACTGCGTGCCGGGCTGGTAGAACAGCGGCAGCGAGCTGAGCGCCTGGAGGAATTCGGCGCTCGACTGGGAGTTGGCGTTCTTCACGGCCGCTTCGTAGCGTTTGTGGAGGGGCGTGTCGCCGCGATTGCCGTAGCTCACGCCGGCGGTGTGGCGCAGCATGTCCTGCAGCGTGGGCTGGCGCCGCGCCGGCTCGACGCCGCTGGCCGTCGCCACCTTCATGTCTTTCAGCGCCGGCAGGTAGTTGCCGACGGGATCGTTCAGCAGCAGGTCGCCCTGCTCCACCAGCATCAGCGTGGCCACGGCCGCCAGCGGCTTGGTCATCGACGCCAGCGAGAAGATCGCGTCCTTCGCCATCGGCGTCTTCGCGGCCGCATCAGCGAAGCCGAACGCCTCGTAGTAGGCGAGCTTGCCCTTGCGGGCGATGGCCACGACCGCGCCCGGCATGCGGCCGGTGTCGACGTCGCGGCGGATGACCTGCGCCAGCCGTTCGAGCCGCGCGCTCGACAGGCCGACCGTCTCGGGCTTGGCCACCGGCAACTGATCCGCCCGCACGGGGCACACGAGGCTGGCCGCGACCAGCAGCGGCAACGCGAGACGCAGGTTCATGACCGACCCTCCAGCTGGGCCGGCAGTCTACTCCGGATTGCCGCGGCCCGAGCGCCCGCCGCCAGCGTCGATTGCCGCATGGCTCGGCCGGTGGCGGCGACGTAGAATCCGCGGGTCACGCCGCGCCGCCACGCTCGGCGCCAAGTTGCGCCAGGTCCTCGACCCCGAGTAAGGCTCCAGTTCGAGAGGAGTTCTCCGATGCGCCTGTTCACCGTGATCGTCGCGCTCGCCGCCGCCGTGGCCTGCGCGCAGCCTTCGCCGCCGGCCACGGCGACGCCGGCAGCGGCCCCGCCGTTCCCGGGCGGCGCGCTCGTCGACCTGTCGCACACCTACGACCGCACGACGGTGTTCTGGCCGACCGCCGACGCCTTCCGGCTCGACGTCGTGGCCGATGGCGACACCCCCGACGGCTACTACTACGCGGCCAACAACTTCTTCTCGTCCGAGCACGGGGGGACGCACCTCGACGCGCCGGTCCATTTCGCCCGCGGCGGGCAGCCGGTCGATCAAGTGCCGCTCGATCGGCTGTTCGGCGACGCCTACGTCGTCGACGTCACGGCGCAGGCGGCGCAGAACCCCGACCATCAGGTCAGCGTCGAGGACTTGCAGCGGGCGGAAGCCGCGCAGGGTCCGATTCCGCCGACGGCGATTCTGCTGCTGCGGACCGGGTTCTCGCAGCGCTGGCCCGACGCAGCGCGGTATCTCGGCACCGCGGAGCGCGGTGCGGCCGCCGCACGACAGCTGCATTTTCCCGGCCTTCACCCCGACGCGGCACGGTGGCTCGTGGCCAATCGTCCGGTCAAGGCGGTGGGCATCGACACGGCCAGCATCGACCACGGCCCGTCGTCGCTGTTCGAGGCCCACCGCACCCTCTACGCCCGCAACATCCCGGCCTTCGAGAACCTGACGGCGCTCGATCGGCTGCCGCTGCGCGGGGCCCTGATCGTCGCCTTGCCGATGAAGATCGGCGGCGGCAGCGGCGCGCCGCTCCGCGCGGTGGCGATTCTGCCAGCGACTCGCTAGAGCGGCGTCACGGCCGGGCGCGCGGGGTCCACACCGCATGCACCTCGGTGTCGGGGTGGTAGGCCTGCCAGTCGAACCAGTAGTCGAGCAGAAACGTCACCCGCGCCAGGCGCCGTCCGGCGAGCGGGCCCCGTACCGCCTCACCGGCGAAGCTCCACTCGCTGCCGCTCAGCAGATCGACGAGCACGGGCAGGCCGCTGCCGGGGACGAGCACGAACTCGCGGTCCATGCCGTCGACGCGGCGATCGAAGGCCCGCACCGACTTGCCGTCGTCGGCCACGACGACGACGATCGGCACGCCGCCGACGGTGTCGAGCAGGGCGCGGGCCTCGCGCACCCGCTCGAGCGGATACGCCTTGCTGCGCCCGTTGGCCTCCACGCCCACGATCAGCGTCCGCGCTGCCAGGGGGGAGCCGGGCGGCAGCGTCGTGACCGTGGGCGTAGAGCTCATGCGCTCGTCCCAGTCGACGGGCGCGTAGTCCTGTTGCTGTTCGATGGCCGGATCCGGCCGCAGCACGCGGCCGGCCGGGTGCTCGCGCTTCCAGATCGCGAACGACGACCTCGTCATGCGGCACCAGCTCGAGCCTGGCCCCGGTCAGCGGCCCGAAGATCGCCTCACCGGTGACCTGCTGCCACCAGCTGCCGGTCTCCTCGTCCTGCATGACGAAATTCTGGTTGTTGATCCCGACCAGCCGGAACCGGAGGGGCCGTCCTTGCACCACCGAGCGAAACACCAGACCGGTGTGGCACAGCGTTCAATACGTGGCGACGACGGGCTCGTCGGCGACCTCCGTGTTCACGACGTGGTGATACGCGAGCTGGCGCACGGGAAACGCCACGGCGGCGGCGCCGGCCTGCACCCCCATCACCATCTCGGCGTCGGTGAGGAACGTCGCCTCCGACGCGGCGGCGTAGGCCACCTCACCGAGCGGCGCGAACATCCACTCGAAGTGGTTCTGCCGCACGAACCAGGCCGGGGCGAGCGCGACCCCGAGCAACGCCACCAGGCCGAGCCGTGGCAGGACGCGCGGCATCGCCCGCCAGCCCACCGCGGCGAGCCCGGCCGCCACGGCCACCCCGGCAGCGGTGAGCAGCGGCCCGCGGCTGCGCAGCGCATAGGACCAGGCCATGCCGGCATCGGTCTGCGGCTTGAACGGCTGGATGTGCCAGGTGGGAATGCCGGCCACGACCCAGACCAGCGCCACGCTCAGGGCGAGCAGCAGCCAGATCGTCCGGGAGCCAGGGGCACGCATGGGCGGATTCTACCGGCGCCGGCGGCCCGCCGTCATGCCGGGTCGACGGTGCCGCCCCACGCGGCCGGGTCGACGTCGGCCACCGATTCCGAGAACGTCCAGACGTGTCCGTACGGGTCTTCCACGGTGTACTGCCGTTCGCCGTAGGGATATTCGGCCGGCGGGGAGAGCAACCGGGCGCCATGGGCGCCGGCTCGATGGTGATGGGCGGCCAGGTCGAGCACCCGCACCATCACCGAGTGCCCGAGCGGAGCGGCGGCGCCGGCGGCGATCACGACGTGCCCGTCGCCAACGACGAGCTGAATGCGATGGTCGGCGATGCGCAGGCGGACGCGGAAGCCGAAGGCATCGCACAGCCAGGCCGCGGCGGCGTTGACATCGGGATAGGCCAGCACGGGAATCACCGTACTCGCCGGCATCGATCGGTTCGCCGGCAGGGACGGGCGATCGGCCGAGCGGCGTCACGGGGCGATCCAATCGGTGAGCGCCACCAGCCGTCCGCCCTTCATCTCGCAGATGAAGCCGGCACGCTGCGCGTGATGGTTGGTCGCCGAGAAGCTCACCGCCGGCATCACGCCGCCGGCATCCCAGTTGACGATGCCCTCCATCGCGTCGATGAAGCGCTCGCGGGTCAGGTCGCGCCCGGCGCGCTCGACGCCGGCGACGACCAGCCGCCCGAACGTATAGCCGTAGAGGGTGTAGCGATCGACCGGGCGCCCCGGTCGCAGCCGGCCGAGCGCCTCGCGGTAGCGGGCCACCCCGGGCGCGTCGCTCTGTTGCGGGTCGGGATAGTGGCAGAAGCCGAGCGTGCCGTCGGCGCCGCCGTTCGGCAGGGCGAGCGAGGCCTCGTCGGTCAGCGGGCCCGATGACACCATCCGGCCGCGCCACCCGGCCCGGGCCCGGGCGGCCATCAGCGCCTGCGCCTGTTCCGGATACAGGGCCATCACGATCGCGTCGGGCGCGAGCCCGGCCAGGCGATCGAATTCCGCCGCCAGGTCGGCCGGCCGGCGCGTCGGGATGGCCACGGCCCCGGCGTAGCGATAGCCGAAGCGGGTGGCGTGCTCCTGGAGGCGGTCGCGGAATCCCGTGCCGTAGCTGTTCGGGTCGTGGGCGATGGCGAGCGTGCCCAACCCGCGCTCCTTCGCCAGGTAGCGGAACATCACCTCCGCTTCGCCCTCGAAACGGGGGAACGAGGTGAAGAGGTAGCGCTCGCCGTCCGACGAGACCAGCGCGGTATGGGGGAACAGCACCGGCACGCGGACCGACCGGGCGTGGGCGACGATGTCGCCGATCGCCGGGCCGCTGAAGTTGACCAGTGCGAAGACGTGGTCGTCGTCGATCATCCGGCGCGCCACCGCCAGCACGTCGGCCGGCTCGCCACTGGCGCGCCGCCGCTCGGTCCACACGAAGCGGCGGCCGTGCACGCCGCCAGCGGCGTTCGCCTCCTCGAAGGCGAGCATGAAGCCGAGGTTCTCGCCGTCGAGCGACAACGAGCCGACGGCGGCCTCGACGCCGATGCGGATCGTCGTGGCGGCGATCCCGTCGTCGGCGGACTGCCCATCCGCCACCGCCACCGCGCGCGGCCACCGTCGCGGCGATCAGAAGACGCTGCCCGGCCATCGCACCTCCGGCGCTATTGTCACTCCACTCGTGCCCACACCGCATAGGCCGGCGGGGCGCTGAGTTCGCCGTGGCTCGCCGCCACCTCGGCGCGCAGGGCCGACTCGAGGTGCTCGAGATCGTCGGCGGTGGGCGTCGGGATCCCCGCCGAGGTCGCCATCGGCACCATGCTGCGCAGGCTCTCCACGGCGAAGCGGAAGATCGGCGAGTCCGGGTCGCCGGAGGTGTAGACGTCGCTCTCGGTGGACGGATCGGGCAGGCCGGCGGCGACGAAGGCGGCAGCCAGCGTCGCGCCCATGTCGAGGTGGGCTCCGGCGGCGCGAAGGGTGCCCTGCCAGACCTCGACGATGCGCTGATAGGTGGCCGAGTGCGGGCGCGAGTGCAGGCCGGGCCGACAGGCCGCGTTGTCCGACTCGACGAACGCGACGACGCCGCCGGGACGCACCCAGGCGCGCGCCCGGGCGAGCAGCGCCGCCGGGTCGTGCTGATGCATCAGCACGAAGCGGCCGATCACGGCGTCCACGGCCGCGGCGGGCCGCCACTGGTCGAGCTCGCCGACGACGAAGCGCACCTGCGGGAGGTGGGCGGCGCGGGCCTCGGCCGCGGCCACCGCGTCACCCGATCGATCGACGCCGATCACCGATCCACCGGCGCCGACGGCCGCAGCGGCCAGGAGGCTGACGTCGCCGGCGCCGCACCCGAGGTCGACCACGTGATGGCCGGCGCCGATGCCGGCGCGGACGAGCAGGCGCTTGGTCACCGCCTCGTAGATCCGCGACTGCAAGGCCAGCCGGTCGAGCTCGCGCGGCGCGTGGCCGCACACGTAAGCGTGCTGGCTCGTCTCGGGATGTGGCCGGCCGCTCACAGCGTCAGCTCCCACGTCTCGAAGATCAGATCCTTGCCGAAGCGGTGCTCGGGCGCGCCGCGGTGCACCATCCGGTAGCCGGCGGTCTCGTAGGTGTGCCGGGCCGCGTCGAGGATGCTGTTGGTCCACAACGTGATCTTCCGGTAGCCGGCCTGGCGGGCGAAGCGCGAGCACTCCTCCACCAGCCGCCGGCCGATGCCCAGCCCGCGGGCCGATGGGTCGACGATGAGCAGCCGCAGCTTGGCGATGGTCGCGCTCTTCTTCACCAGGAACACCGACCCGACGATCTGGCCGTCGCGTTCGGCGATCCAGCAGCGCTCGCGGGCCGGGTCGAAGTGCTCGACGAAGTGCTGGACGATGCCGGCGACGTGCGCCTCGAAGCCGATGTCCCAGCCGTACTCGTCGGCGTAGTAGCGCCCGTGCTGCGCCACCACCCAGCCCATGTCGCCGGGCTGGTGCGGCCGCAGCACGTAGGACGACGTCCGGGCCCGGTCGGCGCCGAGCACCTCCTCGATGGCACGCATCGCCGCCACCAGGCGCTCCTGCCCGGCCGGCGGCAGCGGTGCGAGCAGCGCCGCCACCTCGGCGCGCGACCGGTCCTGCAGCGCCGCCAGCGTGCGCCGGCCCTTGGCGGTGAGCGAGACCAGGCTCTTGCGGCCGTCGCCGCGGGACGCCGCCCGGCGCACCAGCCCGGCGCGCTCGAAGCCCTTGAGCACGCGGCTCAGGTAGGCGGCGTCGAGGTCGAGGTCGCGGGCCAGCTCGACGGCGGCCGGCGGCGGATCGCGGTGCGCCTCGTAGAGCACCCGCACCTGCGACAGCGACAACGGGCTGTGGAGGTAGTCCTCGTGCAGCACGCCGATGCGCTGGGTGTAGAGCCGGTTGAAGCGCCGGATGGCCTCCACCCGGGGGTCGAGCCGAGCCGCTGTCGCCACGGGTCCCTCCTTTCGAGTGGACCATCGTCCAGCAGATAGTTGACCTGTGTCAACTATCTGCCGGGGCCGCGCAGCCGCCGGGCCGCTAGCCGTCGCGGCGGCGGCGCTGCTCGTCGAGCTCGAGATGGAAGCGGTGCAGCAGGTGATGGACGCCCGGCGCCAGCAGGACCGCGACCATGGTCAGGAAGAACACGCCGCTGGCCAGCGAATAGACGATGGCGAAGACCTTGGCCGCCGGGTTGACCAGCGGATTGACCGGCCCCATCCCGGTGAGGATCATCGCCGCGTTCAGCGTCGCGTCGAGCCACGACAGCCCGTCGAGCCAGTGGTAACCGGCGGCGCCGATGGCCAGCGCGCCGGAGACCAGCCCGCCGACGATCGCGCGTTGCGCAGCAGGCGGGCGATCAGCTGGCGGCGCAGGCGCCGATGGATCGCGGAGGACACACGGCCGAGTATAACGACGCCGCCCGTCGGGTGACCGGGGCACGGTCGCGGGCTCGGCGGCGGCCCGGGCGGGCCGCGCCGTCGCCACCTGGCGCCCGGTCGCCAGCGTTCGCCCGGGGGTCACGAGCTGGAGACGCCGGGGTCAAGAGCTGGTAAAAATGCGCCAATCGGCCGGCCGCTGACGGCCGGTGCAGCGGTAGGATTCGGACATGGCGTGGATAGCCCGTCGCGGAACGCTCGTGCTCGTCGTCGTAATCGGCCTGCTGCTGCCGGCGCTCGCCGCGCTGCAGTACCGGTGGATGGGCGAGATCAGCCGACCTCGAGCAGGTGCGCGCGAAGACCAACATCGACGCGGCGGCCCAGCGCTTCTCGACCGAGTTCGACGAGATGCTGGCGGCGGTCTACTCGCAGTACCACGGGCAGCTGCCGTCGGCCCGCGGCGGCGGTCACGAGGCCGACGTCGTCGCCAGCCGGGCCGCGCGGCCGCCGCTCGCCAAGCAGGTGCTGGTCATCAGCCGCGACGGCCGTGGCGGCTTCACGGTGCGGGAGCTCGACTCCGAGGGGCGGCCGGCGGCGGCGATGCCGTGGCCCGAGTGGCTCGATCCGCGGCCGACCGACACCTCGGCCGGCGGCGAGGACGCGCCGCTGCCGCGCGGGCTGCAGCGCACGCTGCTCGACGAGGTGCCGGCGCTGGTGGTGCGGCGCGGCACGCCGCACGACGAGTGGATGGTCGTCGTGCTCGACCTGCCGCACCTCGTCAACGACGTCCTGCCGGTGATGCTGGCCGGCTGTCTCGAGGGCGGGGTCCCGGTCGACTACGACGTGCTCGTCAACCGCGAGGACGTGCCGCAGCACGTGCTCTACCAGTCGCGCCCGAACCTGGCGCCGGAAGAGTTCGTCGACTGGGTCAACCTGATGCCGCTGTTCGGCATCCACAGCCGCGATCTCGACCCGGTGACGGCCCAGGGGCTGATGCCCGACGCCGCCGCGCATCGCTGGCGCATCTTCATCAAGCCGCAGGACGGGTCGCTCGAAGCCGCGGTCGCCACGGCCCGGCGACGCAATCTCTGGATCGGCGCCAGCGTGCTGGCGCTGCTGGCACTCAGCGTCGGGCTGCTGGTGGCGTCGGTGCACCGGGTGCAACGCGCGGCGCAGGAGTCGCTCGAGCTGGTGGCGCGCATCTCGCACGAGCTGCGGACGCCGCTGTCGACCATCACCTGCGCCGGCGAGAACCTGGCCGACAACGTCGTCGCCACCGCCGACGAGACCCGGAACTACGGCCGCATCATCCAGCAGGAAGGGCGCCGGCTGCACAAGACCATCTCCGACATCCTGCTCTGCTGTCGGCTGCAGACCCGGGCCGAGGCGGTGCTCAACCTGCGGCCGACGCGGATCGCCGACGTCATCGACCGCGCCGTCGAGGACAGTCGCGTGGTCGTGGCGACCCCTGACGCGCGCGTCGAGTGCCACGTCGACCCGCGGCTGCCGCTGGTCATGGCCGACGCCGACGCGCTGCGGGCGGCGATCAAGAACCTGGTCGTCAACGCCCTCAAACACGGGCGACTCAGCCCGGTGCGGGTCACCGCCCGCGCCGAGCGCTCGGGCCAGGTCGTCATCGAGGTCGAGGACCACGGGCCCGGCATCCCCGAGGACGAGCTGCCGCGCGTCTTCGACGCCTTCTACCGCGGCAAGCGCGCGCGCGACTCGCAGGTCGACGGCAGCGGCATCGGGCTGAACGTCGTCTACCAGGTGGTGCGGTCGCACGGCGGCCGGGTCCGCGTGTCGCGGGCCGAGCCGCAGGGCACGCGCTTCACCGTGCAGGTGCCGGGTCTGCCGGGCGGCGCGATCCCGGCGCCGGAGCCGGCGGCATGAGTGCGGCGGTTCCCGCCGGCGTGCTCGCCCCGGCCGGCCGCCGCGTGCTGCTGGTCGACGACGAGCCGGGACTGCGCAAGATGCTGTCCGATCGCTTGCGCGCCGAGGGCTACCGCATCGACACCGCCGAGAACGGTGAGACCGCGACGACGCTGGCCCGCACCGGCGACTACGACCTGATCGTGCTCGACTTGACGCTGCCGCTCAAGGACGGGCTCGAGGTGTGCCGCGAGCTGCGCCGCGACGGCACCGACACGCCGGTGCTGATGCTCACGGCGCGCGACGCGATCGCCGACAAGGTGCTCGGACTCAAGACCGGCGCCGACGACTACATGACCAAGCCGTTCGAGTGCAGCGAGCTGCTGGCGCGGCTCGAAGCCCTCCTCAGGCGCCGCGCGACCCGCCCCGAATCCGCCGAGTTCGCCTTCGGCGACGTCGTCGTCCGGCCGGTGGCCGGCCAGGTGCTGCGCGCCGGTCAGCCGGTGCGCCTGTCGGCCCAGGAGCTGAAGCTGCTCACCCATCTGGTGCGTCACCCCGGCGTGCTCTTCTCACGCGATCAGTTGCTCGATGCGGTGTGGGGCTATCAGGCCACGCCCGAGACACGGACCGTGGACGTGCACGTGAGCTGGCTGCGCCAGAAGCTGGAGCCTGATCCGCACCATCCGCGCTTCATCGTCACGGTGTTCGGCCTCGGCTACCGGTTCGAAGGGCCGGGAGCGGCCGCCTGAAGCGGCCCGGCGCCGGTCATCCAGGTCGCTGGCAGGTCGCTCGACGCCGCCGTCAGCGAGCCCGCGTCGTCGGGTGCGCTGCGAGCAGTTCGCGCACCGCCGCCACGAACTCCGGCCGAGCCATCGCCCCCTTCGGCCCGCCGTGGCTGGCGCCCTCGATGACGACGAGCCGCATGCCCGGGCGTAGGGCCTGCATCTCCTTGAAGTCAGGCAGGTAGCCGTCGAGGCTGCCGACAATCGCCACGGTGGGCACGCGAATCGCCCGCACCTGCTCGGCGGTGACGGCGAGGTCCTTGAACCCGCGGTGCAGCGCTGCCAGCGCGAACCGATCCTGGTTGGGGTCGGCCAGGCAGGCCTTCACACGCTCCTGGATCACATCCTCGGTCGGCGGCGGCTGGCCGACGGGCGTCAGCCGCACCATCTGGCTGCGGCTCACGCACTCGCGCTCCTTCTCCGCCGCCTCGCGCTCGATCCGTTCGGCCTCGGCCGGCGTGAACTTGAAGCGGCCGGTCGATCCGCCCATCGTCAGGGTCAGGAAGCGGTCCGCGTGAGTGGTCACGAGCTTGCCGAGGATGGAGGCGCCCATCGAGTAGCCCACCAGATGCGCGCGGGCAATGCCCAGGTGGTCCATCAGGCGCACGACGTCGAGGCCCATCTGCTGGCCGTACGCCGCGGGGTCGTGCGGCTTGCCGCTCCTGCCATGCCCGCGGGCGTCGAGGGCGATGACGCGGTAGTCGCGTTCGAGGTTGGCGGCGATGCCGGTGTCGATCCAGCCCTGGAGCGAGCCGCCGTTGCCGTGCAGCAGAACGACCGGCTCACCCTTGCCGCGATCGACGTAGCGGATGCGCACGCCGGCCGAGTCGAAGGAGAGCTCTTGCGCGTGGGCCGCTGCCGCCAGGAGCATCACCGCGGCGAGCGTGTGCAGTCGCGTCATGATCGATTCCTCCCCGAGAGTCACTCCGATCCGCGGGGATTTTCGCACGTCCGGGCGGCATACAATCGGCTCTTCGCGGAGGCCCCATGTCCAGGCTCACAATGTTCGCGCTCGCGCTCGCCCTGCTCGTTCCGACCTCCAGCCCGTCGTTGGCCCAGGCGCCGGCGCCGCCGCCGACCGATCGCACCAAGGCGACACGCTTCAGCGCCGAGGAGCTGCGCGCGGCGCTGGCCAAGCTGCCGACCGATCGCCCCTCGTCGGCGGTGCGGGTGTTCTCGCTGGCGCCCTACAACGTCAACGTCGAGCAGCGCCAGCCGCGCGCCCAGGGCGCGTCGCTCCACGAAGCCCAGGCCGAACTCTTCTATGTGATCGAGGGGTCGGCGACGCTGCTGACCGGCGGCACGCTCACCAACCCGACCCGCACCGGCACGAACCAGGCGGGGCCGGGCATCGAGGGCGGCACCCGCCAGCCCTTCGGTAAGGGCGACTTCCTGCTCGTCCCTTCCGGTATTCCCCATCAATTCGTCGACATCCAGGCGCCGGTGCACCTGATGTCGATCTACCTGCCGAACCAGCAATAGAGGGCGCCCGGCGGCGGGGCCGCGAAAGGGGTGTATACTGACTGTCTATTCCGCTTTCCTGAGCCCTGCCAGCCACATCGGCGAACAGCCCTCACCAAAGCACAGTGAGGAGGGCTCGTGGCCGACACGACGCTCATCGATCAATTACACGAACTCATCTCGGCGCTCGACCGCCGGGCGCGACACCCCGAGCGGCCAGGCGAAGCAGCGATTGCGCTCGACGCCGCCGCCCTGCGGGCCGCTGCCCTGGCGCGACTGGCCGAGCTCGACGCCGTGGCCACACCGGCCGCGGCACTGTGACCCCGACGCGACGACCCTGACCATTCCTTCCTAATTTCCCTTTCCCACTCCAAACGAGTGACGCGTCGTCGCTGACGACGCGCCGCCGGACGCCGATCGCGGGCGCACCCGGCGAGGAAGTCGCCACGGCAATGTGCCGTGCGCGATCTACGCGATGGCGGAGTAAGTAACATGGCAACGATGCACGGCACGATCAAGCGGTTGGTGAGCGACAAGGGCTTCGGCTTCGTCAAGGCCGACGACGGGATGGAGTACTTCTTCCATCAGGCGTCGGTCGTCGAGGGCAACTTCGACGACCTGCGCGAGGGTCAGGCACTGACCTTCGACAAGGGCCAGGGCCCGAAGGGACCACGTGCCGAGAACGTACGGCTGGCCTGAGCGCCAGCCGTCCACTGACGTCGATCCGCAGGTCTCACGCCCCGGAGTGTGTGAGGCCTGCGGCTCGTCCGCAGTGACGACGGGTAGCAAGACCGTCGACGCGAACACCTACTTCAACTGCGGCGCCTGCGGCCACATCTGGCATCCCGGCCGCAGCCGCGTCCGCGAGCAGCGGCCGCGCTGGCGCTGACCTCCGCTCAGTAACCGCGCTCGAAATCCACGACGTAGCGCAGCGGCTTGCCGGCGTGGAACCGGCGATAGTTGTCGGCGAACACGCCGACGATGTCGGCCGGGAAGCTCGGCGCCGCGGTGTGGCTGGTGATGTGCACGTTGGGCGTGCGCCACAGCACGTGCTCCGCGGGCAACGGCTCCTCTGGGAACACGTCGAGCACCGCGCCGGCGATCCGGCCCTGGTCCAGCGCCTCGACCAGTGCGGCGTCGTCGATGGTGTCGCCCCGCCCCGCGTTCACCACCACCGCGTGCGACGGCAGCGCGCCCAGCATCTCGGCGTCGACCACCCGCCGCGTCCCGACCGTGTTCGGCAGCACGGCCACCAGATAGTCCAGACCGGCGGCGAACCGGGCCTTGTCGGCGCCGTGGAAGTAGGCGTCGACCTGCGGGCACTCGCGGCTCGATCGCGTGTAGCCGCGCACCGTCATCCCGAAATGCTTGGCGGTGGCCGCCAGGTGCGCGCCGATCGAGCCGACGCCGACCAGGCCGAGCGTCTTGCGCTGCAGCGTGCCCGGCAACGTCGCGTCCCAGCGCCCGGCCCGCGTCGCCTCGTGCCGCGCCAGGATCCGGCGCTCGTGCGCCAGCAGGTAGCCGAACACGTACTCGGACATGAGCGGGCCGAACACGCCGCGGATGTTGGTGAGGACGTAGTCGCGGCGCAGCGCCGGGTCGAGCATCGGCTCGACCCCGGCCCAGGTCAGCTGCACCCAGCGGAGCCCGTGCATCCGCGGCAGGGCGTCCCGCACCCGCGTCGGATCGCCGAGCAGAATCCCGGCGTGGGCGGCGCGGGCCACCCCTTCGCCGACGTCGGAGGTGGCCACGACGGCCAGGTCGGGCAGGGCCGCGGCCGCCACCAGCCGTGCGTATTCGTCCGGGTGCTTGGTGAGGATGAGAACGGTGTGCATGGTCGCGTCGCCCAATTCGCGGCGGGCGCACCACTCTACCCCGCCCGCCGCGGCGCGCTGGCGTTGCGCTAAGATCCCGCGCGTCCGCCGGATCCCCGGCCCTGGTCACGGGAGCAGACACCCAATGCGTGCATCACGGCGACTGGCCACCGGCCTGACGATCGCCAGCGGCGTCCTGGTTCGCCCTGACGCTCTCGGCACAACAGCCGCGCCAGGTCGACGACGCCCTCCTGTTGAAGCCGCCGGCCGAGGCCTGGGTCAGCCACGGACGCGACTACGCCGAGACGCATCACAGCCCGCTGATGCCAGATCGACCAGTCCAACGTCGCGCGGCTGACCGAGGCGTGGTCGGTCGACGTCGGCTCGCAGGGCAAGATCGAGACGACGCCGATCGTCTGGAACGGCACGCTGTACGGCACCTCGACCTGGAGCGTCGTCTACGCCGTGGACGCCCGCACCGGCGCGCTCAAGTGGCGATGGGACCCGGCCCTGGTCAAGGGCGGGTTCGGCGAGGGCGGCCCGCGCTATTGCTGCGGGCCGGTCAACCGCGGTGTGGCCATCTACAAGGGCCGGGTCTACGTCGGCCTGCTCGACGGCCGGCTGGTCGCGCTCGACGCCGACACCGGCCGGGTGGCGTGGTCGGTGCAGACCACGCCGGTCGGCAGCGACTACAGCATCACCGGCGCGCCGCGCATCGTCAAAGGCAAGGTCGTCATCGGCAACGGCGGCGGTGAGTACGGCGTGCGCGGCTTCCTCACCGCCTACGACGCCGAGACCGGCAAGCAGGCGTGGCGCTGGTTCGTCGTCCCCGGCGATCCGGCCAAGGGCCTCGAGGATCGCTCGATGGAGGTCGCGCTCAAGACGTGGAAGGGCGAGTGGTGGAAGTACGGCGGCGGCGGCACGCCGTGGGACGGCATCGCCTACGACCCCGAGGCCAATCTCGTCTACGTCGGCACCGGCAACGGCTCGCCGTGGTCGCGCGACCACCGCAGCCAGGGCAGCGGCGACAACCTCTATCTCTCGTCGATCGTCGCGCTCAACGCCGACACCGGCCGCTACGTCTGGCACTACCAGACCACGCCCGGTGACGATTGGGACTACAACGCCGCCCAGCCGATGATCCTCGCCGACCTGACCATCGGCGGCACGCCGCGCAAAGTGCTGCTGCAGGCGCCCAAGAACGGGTTCTTCTACGTGATCGACCGCCTGACCGGCGAGCTGCTGTCGGCGCAGCCGTATGTCACGGTGAACTGGGCGACGCACATCGATCTGAAGACCGGCCGTCCGGTCGAGACGCCGGAGGCGCGCTACGGCGCCAAGGGCGCGCGGCTCTCGCCCTCGGCCGTCGGCGCGCACCACTGGCCGCCGATGGCGTTCAATCCGACGACCGGCCTGGTCTACTTCCCGGGGCAGGAGACCAGCATGGTCTACCGCACCGCCGAGAAGTTCGACTTCCAGGTAGGGTCAGTGGAACACCGGGACGACGCTCGGCGGCGCCGCCGGGGCGGCCGCCGCCGGCGCCACCGCCACGCCGCCACAGCGCAAGGCCTTCTTCGTCGCGTGGGATCCGGTGGCCAACAAGGAACGGTGGCGCATCGACTTCAACCCCAGCGGCGGGGCCCTCTCCACCGCCGGTCAGCTGATCTTCGTCGGCGACAACGCCGGCAAGTTCATGGCCCTCGACCCGGCCACCGGCACGACGCTGTGGGAGACGCAGCTCATGACCGGCATCGCCACGCCGGTCACCTACGAGATCGACGGCACGCAGTACGTGGCGGTGATGTCGGGCACCAACAACGGCAAGGTCTTCGCGTTCACGCTGCCGTAAGCGTCGCATCGTAGGGCAGAGCTTCAGCTCTGCCTTCCGGCCACACGGCGGCTGTAAAGAGCCGCCCTACATTCAGCGGATCCGCGCCCAGGTCAAGGTGCCGGTCGTGCGCCCGGCGGCGTTGCGGATCGACAGCTTCAGCGTGTTGCCGCCGTCCACGAACTCGAAGTAGCGGATGAGATCGGTCTTCGGCCACCCGGGATTGGTCGAGCCCTCCACGTGGTGGGTGACCTTGGCGGTGGCCGGGTCGATGTCGTAGCCGCCGTAGTAGGCGACGTAACCGGAGTAGGCGGCGGCGCGCTGCGGCTTCCGAGGGGTCGCTGGGCAGGGCGGGCCGATCCGCGATGGTGAGCTGCGCCGCCATCTGCCCGGCGGCGTCGTACATGATCCGCCCGCCGGTGAAGCGGCTCGCCGTCGTCGCGCCCTTGTCGTCGATGTTCACGAACGAGACGAGCTGCCAGTTGCCGACGAAGCGCGGATCGCCCTGGCCCTGGCGCATCTGCGCGCTCGGACCAGGCGGCACCGGCAGATCGCGAACGTGAGACACAGCACCAGCGCACGGCTCATCGGCAGCTCCTCGTCGGGTCGAGATCATTCAGCGGCGGGCGAAGTCAGGATCAGCGCGAGGCGTCGACGGCGGCGACGAGCGCGGCCAGCGACTGGTTGAGCAGCTTGGTGCCGACCGGCGCGCCGCGCTGGTGGCCCATCCGCACCACCACCAGGTCGTGCGACGGCACGACGAATGTGTGCTGCCCGCCGGCGCCCGACATGAAATAGGCGTCGCGCGGCAGGTTCCACTGGCCTTCGCCGTTGACCCAGAACTGGCCGCCGTACTCCTTGCGCTTCCACGCCGGCGCCGGCGTCCGCACGAACGTCGCCCAGCCCTCGGGCAGCAGCCGCTGGCCGTTCCACATGCCGTCCTGCAGATAGAGCATCCCGAGCCGGGCCCAGTTGCGCGCCGTGCCGTAGTCGTAGCCGCTCAGCAGGAAGTTGCCCCACGGGTCGGGCTCGAGCACCTGCCGGCGGATGCCGATCCGGTCGAACAGCGCGCGCTGCGGCCAGGACAGGTACTGCTCGCCCTTCTTCTCCACCGCCTGGCGCACCAGGAAGCCGAGCGTCATCGGATCGGAGTTGCGGTAGCGGCCGACGGTGCCGGGGGCGAACTCGACCGGCGAGGTGATCGCGTACTTGAAGGCGTCGACGGCGCCGGCGTAGATGAAGAAGTGGTCGTGGTACTGCCAGGTCGGATCCATCCAGCGGTCGTCCTGGCCGGTGAAGCTGAGACCGCTCGACATCTGCATCACGTCGCGGACGCGGATCGGCGCCGCGAGGATCGCCGGGGCGACGCCAGTCGGGTACCGGGGCCGGGTCGTCGAGGCCGAAGGCGCCGTCCTTCACCACCAGCCCGACCAGCGTCGCGGTCAGGCTCTTGCCCATCGACCAGCTCTCGAGCTGCGTGTCCTTGGTGATGCCGGCCAGGTAGCGCTCGCCGACGATCTGCCCCTTGTGCACCACGACCATCGCCGCGGTCAGGCCGGCGGGATCGGCGAACGCCAGGTCGACCGCCGCCGAGACGGCCGCGCGATCGAGCTTGGCCGGCCACGCCGCCGCCGTCTGCGCATCGCCCATCGGCCACGGCTGGCTGGCGGCGTCGGGCAGCGTGGTCCGCACCGGCACCGGGGTGAAGTGGATCCCGTCGTGCCCTTCGGGATGGATCACGCAACCCTGATCGCCGTAGAACGCCGCCGTGCGGGTCACGGCGCCGACGGTGACGCGCACCCGCTTGGCCGGCCGGTCGACCTCGGCCGTGATCGGCTTCTTCCGGTCCGGCTCGGTCATCAGGAAGTAGGCGCTGTTCTCCCGGACGTCGGCCTCCTCGCGACCCGACACGAACACCCCCGAGCAGAGCACCTTGGCGTAGCTCGCCGCGCCCAGCGAGCGTCGGCGATTGATAGCGGATGTCGGGATGGTGCGAGCGGGTCGGCGGCGCCTGCGGCTGGCGGCCGGCCAGCGAGGTCGCGCCGGCGGCGAGGGCCAGCGCCGAGGACGGCAGCGGCACGCACCAGGCGGCGCGCGCTGCCACGCCGACACGGCGATGCGGAGACGTGCGGGGACACCATGCGGCGCATCCTACACGACAAGCGCCGGTGCAGGGCGGAGCTTCAGCTCCGCCTCCCGGCGGCTCTAAAGAGCCGCCCTACGAAGCAGTGCGACGGGGCGATCAGGTCTTCAGCCCGAGCCGCTCGCGGCCGTAGCGGCCGTCGGTCACCGCCGCGCACCAGTCGCGGTTGGCCAGGTACCAGCGCACGGTGGCCGCCAGGCCGCTGTCGAAGGTGTGCGCCGGGCTGAACCCCAGCTCGCGGGCGATCTTCGAGGCGTCGATGGCATAGCGCAGGTCGTGCCCGGGCCGGTCGGCGACGAACGTCTTCAGGTCGGCGTAGCCGGCGATGCCCTTGGCGACCAGCGCCGGGTTCGAAGCCGCCGGCGCCGCGCTCTCGAGCGCGTCGCAGAGCGCCTGCACGACCTGGAGGTTGGTGCGTTCGGAGTTGCCGCCGACGTTGTACTTCTGGCCGGGCACACCGGCCTCGAGGACGCGGAGAATCGCCGCGCAGTGGTCCTCGACGTGCAGCCAGTCGCGGATGTTCTGGCCGTTGCCGTAGATCGGCAGCGGCTTGCCGTCGAGGGCGTTGAGGATCATCAGCGGCACCAGCTTCTCGGGGAACTGGTAGGGGCCGTAGTTGTTCGAGCAGTTGGTCAGCAGCACCGGCACGCCGAACGTCTCGTGATAGGCGCGCACCAGGTGGTCGGCCGCGGCCTTGCTCGCCGAGTACGGCGAATTGGGCGCGTAGGGCGTCGTCTCGGTGAAGAACCCGGCCGGCCCGAGCGAGCCATAGACCTCGTCGGTCGAGACGTGGAGGAAGCGGAACGCCGCCCGGCGCGGCCTCATCGGCGCCGTGCAGGAGCGCCCGCGCCGCCTCGAGCAGCTCGAACGTGCCGTTGATGTTGGTGCGCACGAACTCGCCCGGGCCGTCGATCGAGCGGTCGACGTGGCTCTCGGCGGCGAAGTTGACCACCGCCGTCGGCGCCGTGTCGGCGAACAGCCGGCGCACGTCGTCGCGCGAGGCGATGTCGCCGCGCACGAAGCGCACCCGGTCGCCGTCGACGACGCCGTCGAGGCTCTCGAGGTGCCCGGCATAGGTGAGCTTGTCGAAGACGACGAGCCGGGCCGAGGTCGTGGCGCGGGCGCGGCGGACGAAGTTGCTGCCGATGAAGCCGGCGCCGCCGGTGATGATCCAGGTCTGCATGCAGGGTTGCGTTGGAGAGACGGGCCGCGCGATGCGGCCTCGGTGGATTATCCCGTGGCCGCGGACGGACCGGCAAGGAGGAATGCGGGCGCAACGGCGGACAGGCCCGCCGCGACTGTGCCAAGATCGGCGGATGATCGACCCGCCCGTGCTCACGCTGCGCCACGCCACCGTCGTCAAGGGCGGCGGGCCGGTGCTGCACGGCCTGCAGCTGACCATCCGCCAGGGCGAGCACACGGCGATCATCGGCCCCAACGGCGCCGGCAAGTCGGTGCTGGTCGGCCTGCTCACCCACTACGAGCGCGCCGTCGTCCCCGACGACGGCGAGGCGCCGGTGCGGGTGTTCGGCGAGCGGCCGGTGGAACGTCGCCGCGCTGCGCACGCAGCTCGGCGTGGTGTCGCCGGCGCTCCACCAGCAGTTCGTGAAGGGCAACAGCGAAGGTCGCATCACCGGCCACGCGGCGGTGGTCTCGGCGTTCCTGGCCTCGCACGGCATCCTGCGCTACGGCGTGATCACTGCCGCGATGGACGAGCGGGCCGAGCGAGGCGCTGCGGCAGGTCGGCGCCGCCCACCTCGCCGATCGCCACCTCGACCAGATGTCGAGCGGCGAAGCGCGGCGGGTGATGCTGGCCCGGGTGCTGGCGCCGTCGCCCCGGGCGCTGGTGCTCGACGAGCCGACCACCGGACTGGATCTGGCGGCGCGCCATGCCTTCATGGAGCGGGTGCGCGACATCGCGCGCGCCGGCACGACCATCCTGCTCGTCACGCACCACGTCGAGGAGATCGTGCCCGAGATCGGCCGCGTGCTGTTCCTCAAGCACGGCCGGCTGGCCGGCGACGGGCCGCGCGCGGAGATGATCACCTCGCCGCGGCTGAGCGACCTGTTCGAGACCCCGGTGACCGTCGACGTGGTCGACGGCTACGCCTACGCCCGGCCGGGCGCGGGCGACACCCGGGCCGCCGTCGCCGCAGCGACGCGGCAGAGCTGAAGCTCCGCCCTACTTGACCGTGACCTTCACGTAGGCGTTGGTCCAGCAGCAGACCTCGCCGTTGCCGCCCTCGCCCGAGTAGTCGGTCGCGAGCAGGTGCAGCACGTAGTCGCCGGGCTCGCTGAACCGCGCCGACACCGTCGCCTTGGCGCTGTAGTCCTGGTCGACGTTGCCGCCCTTGGCCACCTCGAGCTTGGGCTTGGCGGCGTCGAACGTGATCGTGCCGGGCCCGCGGTACTTGCTCCAGACGAGCTCCACCGGCGAGCGCCCGTCGCGGATCGGCACGTTCGAGCCGCTCGAGTACTTGCCGTCGTCGTCGACCCAGGCGGTGAGCGACGAGCGGTGCCGCGATCGCCGTCGTCATCGCCGGCGCGCCGCTCGAGCATCGCCACCGGGCCCTGGATCGTCGGCCCCTTCTCGTCCAGCCGCACCGATCGGCGGCTTGTTGCCGACGGCGATGTCGCGGAACGGGTTGACGTTGTAGTCGCGGTGCAGCCGCAGCGGGATCTGCGTTGTCTGGCCGTTCACGGTCAGGGTCCAGGTCAGCTTCTGGTCCGCGGCGAACTCCTTCGGCACGCGCACCAGGAACACGCCGGTCTTGCGCGCCGGCAGGAAGTGCGTCGGCTGGCCCAGGTCGGGACCGCCCGGCTCGATGCGGTTGTTCGGGCCGATCGGCACGTCCTGCGGCTGCTTGAGGTTGCGGTTCAAGTAGCCGACCAGGAAGTTGTGGCTGCCGTCGTCGTTGTCGAACCAGCCCTCGAACGCCCCGGTGATGCTGTCGCCGGAGCCGCGCGGCGGCTGGTAGGGCAGCACCGGCGCCTGCGCCGACACCCACACCCCGCCCACCAGCAGAGCAGGCCGCGCACAGCTCCGCCGTGATCCAGCGCCCACCCGACATCGGCTGCCCTCCGTCTCTGGTACTACTGCTGCCGATCGGCCGTGGTCGTGGCCGCCGCCTTCGCCTTGCGCTCGTCGAGGATCGCCTTGTACTCGTCGTCGGTGAAGTAGACGACGTTCATCCAGGCGTGGGCCATCTCGTCCACGGTGCGATCGCCGTAGCCGACCCACTGCTCAGGATCGGGGTTGTCCTTGTTGGCGCTGGTGTTGTCGTACCACGCGCTCACCTGGATCAGGGTGCCCTTGGGGAAGATCGGCGAGGCGTCGTCCTCGTAGATGTAGTTGGTCATCCAGTTGAAGTTGAAGTTGCCGACGTAGCTGACGATCTGACGGCTGCCGTCGGGCAGGATGGCCTCGACCTTCATCGCCTTCCCCCGCAGGTGGAAGTGCGGCTGGAAGTTGGTGATCATCGTGTTCTCTTTGAGCGCCGTGAACCCTTCGGTGTAGGCGATCGAGTTGGGCGGGATGTCGAGGAACTCGCGCTGGCGCAGCCCGGTGAAGCCGATGAGGTAGCTGCGCTTCTTCGGCTCCTGGCCTTTCGGGTAGTACCACAGCGCGATTTCCGATCCGGCGTTGATCTCTTCGCCGACCGCGTGCAGGTGCTGGTCCCACGAGATCTTCTCGCCCGGCACGATCAGCTTGCCGGTGCCCTCGCGGAACAGGTCGTAGCCCTTGCCGATCGCCCATTCCATCAGCTGCGGACGGCGGTTCACCAGGTCGTCGCGCGACGACGGGCGTCGACGGGCCGTTGGAGGTCCCGGTGTTGACGGCGTCCGGATCGTCGGCCAGCACCAGGTAGGCAATCGAGTGGTGCACGACCTTGCGGGCCTTCATGTTGGTGGGACGAATCTCGACCATCTTCACCCAGCGCGGCTCGGTGATCGGGAGGTCCTGCATCGGGCGGTACCAGACGTCCTGGCCGACCGCCGGCATCTTGTACTCGGTCGACCGGACGATGAGGTCGGGCTGGCCGAAGCCGTCACGCACGCCCTGCCATTCGTTGTCGGTGACCAGCGGCTTGGGCGCCGGCAGATCCTTCGGGTCGCCCTGCGCCGCGCCACCGTCGACCCAGCGCACGATGGTGTCGATCTGCGCCTCGCTCAGCGACATGTCGTTCTTGAACTGGGTGACGCCGACCGACGGGTCGATGTGCCAGGGCGGCATCTGCGCGACGCGCGACGCGGTCCTTGATCGCGCGGGCCCAGGGACGCGCTTCCTGGTAGGAGATGAGCGACATCGGCGCGATCGAGTTCGGCTGATGGCACTCCTGGCACTTGGCCTGGAAGATCGGCGCGATGTCCTTGGAGAACGTCGGGGCCGCCGCAGTGGTTTGGGCCTGTGACGTGCCTGCCGCCACGAGAACGAGTCCAACCGCACCTGCCAGCACCGCGAGACGTCCGTTCCGACCTGCCATGATTGCCCCCTGGTTTCAGTCCGAGTCGCCGCTCCGATGGGTGTGCAAGGGACCCTGATCGGGGCCCAAGCCCTACCATTTTAGATCCGCCCTGGCATCCGCTTCATACAATCTTGGCATGGAAGGCACGCGGATGTACGGGACCCACGGCCGGTGGTTGCTGTTGCTCCTCGGCGCCTTCCTGCTGCGCGTGGCTGCACAGCCCCTGGCCCTCGTCACCGGCTGGCGCGTGGCTGCCGCCCTTCGCGGCCTGGCAGAGCGGCGCCCTTCCGTATCCCGTGCTGCTGGCCAGCCAGCTCATCCTGGCGGCGTGGATGGCGTCGGCGGCAGCGGGCGTGGCGGCGGGCCGCACTGTGCCCCGGCCGGCGCTCGGCCGCCGGTTCGCCGTGGCGGCGGCGCTCTACGCCGCGGTGATGGTGCCGCGCCTCGTCCTCGGCCTCACCGTCGCCCGCGGCCACTGGTGGCTCGACGCGCCACTCCCCACGGTATTTCACCTCGTGCTCATGACGTTCCTGGCCGTGTACGGGCACTATCACCTCCGTGGTCCCCGACACGCATCCCCGGTTGCCTGACGTGGGCGGCCCACGCCCACCCGGCAGCCTGGGTCATCTACCCGGCGACGATGACCGCCGCCTACGGCCTGTTCGCCGCGCTGCACGCGGCCGGCGCCTCGCTCGTGGTGAGCACCTACGTGCCCATCCTGGCGACCGCGGCGCTGGTCACTGCGCTGGAGCGGGTCTTCCCCTACCGCCGCGCCTGGCAGCCCCCGGGGCGCGTCGTCGCCACCGACCTCATCTTCATGGTCGTCGTGCAGCTGGCGCTGCCGCCGATCGTCAGCCTGCTGTTCACGCTGGCCCTGGTGGAACCGGCGCGCGCCCTGCACCTGCCGATCCAGCAGTGGTGGCCGCACGCCTGGCCGGTCTGGGTGCAGGCGGTGCTGATGGTGCTCGGCGTCGACTTCCTGCGCTACTGGCTCCACCGCGCGGCGCACGAGACCGAGACCCTGTGGCGGCTGCACGCGGTGCACCACTCGGTCGAACAGCTCTACTGGCTCAACACCGGACGCTTCCATCCGATCGAGAAGGCGTTCCAGATGGCCCTCGACAGCCTGCCGTTCGTGCTGATGGGCGTCGAGCCACGGGTGCTGGCCCTGTACTACCTGTCCTATGCGACCAACGGGTTCTTCCAGCACTGCAACATCCAGCTGCGCTACGGCGTGCTCAACTACGTGGTCGGCAGCGCCGAGACACACCGCTGGCATCACTCCCGGCAGCCGCGCGAGGCCAACGCCAACTACGGCAACACGGTGATCGTCTGGGATCTGCTCTTCGGCACGTGGTTCCTGCCGCCGGACCGCGAGGTCGCGGAGCTGGGCTTGAAGGAGGCCGACTACCCACGCTCGTTCCTCCGGTTGCTGGCGGCGCCGTTCCGCCGATGAGCGCACCGCGCGACCTGGTCGTCGGCGCCGGCATGGCGCTGTACGGCTGGCGCTTCTGGCGGCCGCTCGACCGCGCCGCCGCCGCGCCGCGCCAGGCGCAGATCGCCACGCTGCAGCGAATCGTCGCCGCCAACGCCGCCACCGAGTTCGGCCAGCGACACGGATTCCGTTCCATCCGCCGGCCCGACGAGTACGCGGCGCGCGTGCCGGTGCAGCACTACGAGGACCTGCGTCCCGACGTCGAGCGGCAGCGCCTCACCGGCGCGCCCGCGCTCACCGCCGAGGCGCCGGCGCTCTACGCACAGACCAGCGGCTCGACTGGCGCGCCCAAGTACGTGCCGATCACCCCGGCCGTGCTCGCCATTCACCGCACCGAGCAGAAGATCTTCTCGTATCTGCAGCACCGCGCCTGCCCGGAGGCGTTCGCCGGACGCACGCTGGGCATCATGGGCGCGGCGGTCGAGGGCACGCTCGACTCGGGCCACACGGTCGGATCGGTGTCGGGGCACCTCTACCGATCGATGCCGCGGATGGTGAAGGCGCGGTTCGTGGTGCCCCCCGACGTGTCGGCCGTGACCGACTACGAGCTGAAGTACCTGCTCGTCCTCCGCCTGGCGCTCGAGACGCCCGACATCACCTATCTCGGCGCGCCGAATCCCTCCAGTTTCGTGCGCCTCGCCGGGCTGCTCGACTCGCACCGGGCGCTGCTCAGCGAGTCGCTGGCCACCGGGCGTTTCGACGCGAGCCGACGAGCTGCCGGCGATCACCCGCGACGCCGTCGCCGGGCGCATCACCGCGCAGCCGGCACGGGCCGCGGCGCTCGACCGGCTGCCCCGGCTGACCTACGCCTCGGTGTGGCCGCGGATCGCCCTGGTCACCACCTGGACCGGCGGCAGCTGCGGCATCGCGCTCGGCGCGCTGCGACCGATGCTGCCGCCGGCGGCGCGCGTGATGGAGCTCGGCTACCAGGCGACGGAGTTCCGCGGCACGCTGGCGCTGACGCCCGAGTCGCCGGGCGGCCTGGCGCCGCTGCCCCACACGTTCTTCGAATTCGTCGAGGAATCGGCGTGGAACGACGGCCGCGGCGAGGCCCGGCTGATCGATCAGCTCGAAACCGGACGGCGCTATCAGGTCGTGGTGACGACCGCCGGTGGGCTCTACCGTTACGCCATGAACGACCTCGTCGACGTCACCGGCGTGCATCGGGCCACGCCGCTGCTGCGCTTCGTGCAGAAGGGCCGCGGCGTCACCAACCTCACCGGGGAGAAGCTCTACGAGGCGCAGGTGATCGAGGCGGTGCAGGCGGCGGCGTCGGCGCACGGCCGGCACCCGCCCTTCTTCCTGATGGTCGCCGACGAGGCCGCGCCGGGCTACCGCCTCTTCGTCGAGACCGACGGCCCGGTGCCGTCCGAGCTGCGCACGGCGTTTGCCGAAGCCGTCGATGCCGGGCTCGCGGCCCGCAATCTCGAGTACCAGTCGAAGCGCGACAGCGGCCGGCTGCCGATGCCGGCGGTCACCTGGGTCGGTCGCGGCGCCGGCGAGGCGTACAAGGCGGCGTGCGTGCGCGCCGGCCAGCGCGAGGGCCAGTACAAGCCGGCGGTGCTGGTCTACGAGCGCGAGTTGAAGCTGCCGGCGGCGACGCTGGGGGCGCTCGCCAACGGGTGACGTCATGACCATCGACCCGCGCATCGCGCTCCAGTCGCTCGCCATGACGCCGCTCGTCATTCCGTTCACGACGCGCTTCCGGCATGCCTCGGCCGAGCGCGGCGAGACCTCGTCGGTGGTGGTCACGGCGACGACGGCCGCCGGAATCGTCGGCACTGGCGAAGGGTGTCCCCGTCCGTACGTCACCGCGGAAACGGTCGACTCGGCCCTCGCGTTCTTCGCCGCGCATCGCCCCTCGCTGGGGCAGGTGCAGTCGCTCGACGCGCTCGGCGCCTGGACGTGGGCGCACACCGCGGCGATCGACCGCAACCCGGCCGCCTGGTGTGCGGTCGAGCTCGCGCTGCTCGATGCCTTGGGCCGCACCGCCGGCGTGCCGCTCGAGCCCCTGGTCGGGCTGACGCCGCTCGACGGCGTCTTCCGCTACTCGGCCGTGCTCGGGGACATGGCGCCGGAGGCCTTCGGCCAGCTGGCCGCGCGCTACCACACGATGGGTCTGCGCGACTTCAAGGTGAAGCTCTCGGGCGACCTGGCCCGCGATCGCGCCAAGCTGGCGGCGCTCGCGCGCACTCGAGGGCCCGGTCCGCGTCCGGGTCGATGCCAACAACCTGTGGCCGGAGGTCGCCGACGCCGCCGCCTTCCTCGGCGGGCTGGAGACCCGGCTGTTTGCCGTCGAGGAGCCGTTGGCGCCGGCCGGACGGGTCGCGGATCTGGCGCGACTGGCCGACCGGCTCGACACGCCGGTCATCGTCGACGAGAGCGTGACGACCGCCGCGGCGGTGGCCGCGCTGCCGCCGCCGGCGGAACGGTGGATCGTGAACCTGCGGGTGTCGAAGATGGGTGGCATCCGGCGGTCGCTCGCGGTGGTCGAGGCCGCCCGCGCCGCCGGCCTCGGCGTGATCGTCGGCGCGCAGGTCGGTGAGACCAGCCGCTTGACGCGCGCCGGGCTGACCGTGGCCCACGCCGCCGGCTCGAGCCTGGTCGCGCAGGAAGGCGCGTTCGGCACGCTGCTGCTGACCTACGACGTGTGCGATCCACCGCTGATGTTCGGCCCAGGCGGCCGCCTCGCGGTTCGCGATCATCCCCGACTGCTCGCCCCGGGTCTCGGCATCGAGCGATAATCGTTTCGGCTCATCAGCCGTGCCCTCACGTTCCTCTCGACACGGCGCGGCGCGCCAGGGTAGCGCGACCCCGGTCACGCCGGCGCTCCACGACGTCGCGAACCGCCTGCCGCTCCGAGCCGCGCTGGCCATCTTCGGAACCGCGCTGGCGCTGCGGCTGCTGCACGTCTGGCAGATGCGCGGCACGCCGTACTTCACGGTGCTGATGGGCGATGCGCGTGGCTACGACCAGTGGGCCCAGCGCCTCGCCGGCGGCGACTGGGTCGGCACCGACGTCTTCTATCAGGCGCCGCTCTACCCCTACTTCCTCGGTGTCGTCTACGCGTTCGCCGGCCACGATCTGCTGGCCGTGCGAATCGTGCAGGCGCTGGTCGGTTCGCTGTCCGCGGTGCTGGTCGGCGTGGCCGGCGCGCGGCTGTTCTCGCCGCGCGCCGGGCTCATCGCCGGACTCGGACTGGCCATCTACGCGCCGGCCATCTTCTTCGACGGCCTGATCCAGAAATCGGTGCTCGACGTCGCGTTCGTGTCGGTGGCGCTGGCCGCGATCGCGGCGATCCTCACCGGCGGACAGGATCGTCGCGGCTGGTGGCTGGCCGTCGGCGCGCGCGACCGGCGCCCTCAGCCTGACCCGTGAAAACGCCCTGCTGCTGGTCGCGGTGCTCGGCAGCTGGGCCTGGATCGGTGTGCCGCACCGCCGCCTCGGTCGCGCCGCCGCGGCCGGCGCGTTCGCCCTCGGCGTGGCGCTCGTCCTCGGCCCGGTGGTGGCGCGCAACTACGCGGTCGAGCGGCGGGGTCTACCTGACGACGTCGCAGTTCGGCCCCAACTTCTACATCGGCAACAACGCCGCCGCCGACGGCAGTTACGTGCCGCTGCGCTTCGGCCGCGGATCGCCCGAGTTCGAGCGCATCGACGCCACCGAGCTGGCCGAGCGCGCCGCGGGCGCCCGCTCACGCCGGCCGAGGTCTCGGGCTATTGGACGTCGCGGGCGCTGGCCTTCATCCGCAGCTCGACCCGGGGCCTGGCTGGCCCTCCAGGGACGCAAGGCGGCGCTGCTCGTCAACGCCGCCGAGATGATCGACACCGAGAGCCAGGAATCGCATGCCGAGTGGTCGTGGCCGCTGCGCGCGCTCGGGCCGTTCACCCATTTCGGCGTCCTGGTCCCACTGGCGGTCGTCGGCCTGTGGCTGACCTGGCCCGACCGCCGGCGGCTGTGGGTGCTGTACGCGATCGGGGCGACCTTCGCGATCACGACCCTGGCCTTCTACGTCTTCGCCCGCTACCGCTTCCCGCTCGTGCCGCTGCTCGTGCTCTTCGCCGGTGCCGGCATCGCCGGCTGCGCCGCCGGCTGGCGTGCGTGGCCGCGGACCCGGCTGATCCGAATCGGCGCCGTGGCTGCCGTGACCGCGGCGCTCTGCTCTGGTGCCGGTGACCTCGACGCGGCGGGCGCGGGCGATCACCGAGACCAACCTCGGCACGGCGCTGCACGACGACGGCCGGCTCGACGACGCGGCGGCGCGCTTCCGACGGGCGCTGGAGATCGCGCCCGACTACGTGCCGGCACTGAACAACCTCGGCGTGACCCTGCGCGCGCAGGGACGCGTCGACGACGCCATCCGCACCTACGGCGAGGGCTTGCGGGTCCGCGGCGACTACCCCGACCTGCACTTCAACCTGGCCAACGCCCTGCTGGCGCAGAACCGCGCCGACGAGGCCGCCGACCATTTCAGGCAGGCATCGGCCGGGACGCCGGATTCGGCCGGCGTGCACAACAACCTGGGCACCGCGCTCGCCGAGAAAGGCCAGCTGTCCGAAGCCGCCGCGGCGTTCGAACGGGCGCTGGCGCTCGAGCCGACCTCGGCCCGCGCGCATCGCAACCTCGGCAACGTGCTGTCGTCGCTCGGCCGTCAGGACGAGGCGTTGGCCCATCTGCGGCGGGCCGTGGAGCTGTCGCCCGGCGATCCCGAGGCCCGCTACGACCTGGGGGTGTTCTTCCTCGAGGCCAACCGCCCCGACGACGCCGTCGCCGCGCTCACCGCCGCGATCGCCGCGCGGCCCGGCTACGCCGAGGCGCACAACAACCTCGGCATCGCGCTCGGCTCGCAGGGCAAGCTCGACCAGGCGATCGCGCAGTTCGAAGCGGCGCTGCGCCTGCGTCCCGGGTTCGAGGACGCCGTCCGCAATCTCGACACCGCGCGCCGGGCGCGGCGGGCACAGTAGCGGCGCTCGCAGCCTGACCTTGCACCGGCCGCGCCGTTCTGACAGGCTCGGGATCAGGAGGGCTTCCATGAGCTCGATCGACGACCTTCCGATCGACCCGGCACGCGACGCCACGGCGCCGCCCTTCACCCTCGAATCGTCCCGCCCCTCGTGGGCGCCGCTCGCCCTCATCGTCCTCGCCATCGCCGTCGTCGGCGGCGTCGGCTGGTACGTGTGGCAGCGCGACCGCACGGCCGCCCCGACCGCGGTCGCCACGCCGGCCGCGCCCGCGACCGACGCCCAGGGCGCAGCCGCGCCGCGGGTGGTGTTGCCTCCCCTCGATCAGATGGACGCATTCCTGCGCACGCTGCTGTCGGGGCTGAGCTCGCACCCGCAGCTGCTGGCGTGGCTGGCCACCGACGACCTGCTGGGCAACGCCGCCACCGCGATCGACCGACTGGCCCAAGGACAGACGCCGGCGCGCGATCTGGCGCCGCTGCGGCCGACGGCGGCCTTCGCCGTGACCACCCGGCGCGGCGTCACCTACATCGATCCGGCCAGCTTCGCCCGCTACGACGGCATCGCCGACGCCGTGGCCAGCGTCGAGCCCGGCAAGCTGGCGACCGCCTATCTGACGATCGAGCCGCGGTTGGCCGAGGCGTGGGCGAGGCAGGGCCACACCGGCGACCTGCGCCAGGCCGTCGAGCGGGCGCTGGCGACCATCGCATCGACGCCGACACCGCCCGAGGAGATACAGCTCGTGAAGAGGGTGTCTGGGCTTCGGCTTCGCCGATCCCGACCTCGAAGGACTGCCCGCCGCACAGAAGCAGCTGCTGCGGATGGGGCCGGCCAACCTCGCCAAGGTGCGACAGGCGGCCAACGGATTCGCGGCCGCGCTCGCCGCCAGCCGCTGACGGCGCGCCATCGGCACACCGGTCAGGGCGCGAGACCGGCGACGAACTCGGCCCAGGGAAACGCCTCGCCGGGGTCGAGCTTGCGCCGTTGTGAGGTGCACGGGCCGCCGTAGCGCTCGGGCGGGAACGTCGACTGATCGACGTCGGAATGCCGCAGGATGCGCTGCGGTGTGATCGCCGGATGCCGCTCCCGGATCGCGGCGACGAGCCGCGCCAGCGCCTGCACCTGCGCCGCCGGAAACGGGTCGACGCCGTCGCCGTTGTTGACCAGCTCGATGCCGATCGACCGCTGGTTCCAGCCAACCGCGTGCGTGGCGGCAATCGATTCCGGGCACGCCGGCCTCGACGTGACCGTCGCGGTCGATCAGTAGTGGATGCTGACGATCGGCAGCCGGTTGAAGGTCGCCATCCAGGCTCGCGCGTCGCCTGCGATCGTCTTGTAGACGGGGCGCCCGTCGCGGCAATCGGGCCCGCCGAGCGAGTGGATGATGATCGCGTCCACCGGACGGCGGCGCGGATGGCCGCCAGGCTTGGCCTCGACCGGGCCCGGCCGCAGCATCGTCGCGATGAGCACGAGCGCCAACCCTGTCGCGAGCCGGGTCCGCACGCGCGCCAGTTTACCAGCCCCGGCCGCGGCAGCACGTCCCGGCATCAGGCACGGTCGAAGCGATCGAGGGTCATGACCTTGTCCCACGCGGCGACGAAGTCGTTCACGAATTTGCTCTGCGCGTCGTCGCTCGCGTAGACCTCCGCCAGGGCGCGGAGCTGGGAGTTCGAGCCGAAGACGAGATCGACGCGGCTGGCGGTGAACTTGCGATCGCCCTTGGTGCGGCAGCAGCCCTCGAACGCGTCCGCTGCGTCGGACGTCGCCTTCCACTCCGTGGTCATGTCGAGGAGGTTCACGAAGAAGTCGTTGGTCAGGGTGCCGGGGCGATTGGTCAAGACGCCGTGATCGGACTGCCCGGCGTTCACCTTCAGCGCCCGCAGGCCGCCGACGAGCACGGTCATCTCGGGCGCGCTCAGTGTCAGCCTGATGGCCCGCTCGATCAGCAGATGCTCGGCCGGCACCTGGTGTCCCTCGCCCAGGAAGTTGCGGAATCCGTCGGCGTCCGGCTCGAGCACGGCAAACGATTCGACGTCGGTCTGCTCCTGCGACGCATCGGTGCGTCCCGGCGTGAAGGGAACCGTGACGTCGTATCCGGCGCTTCTTCGCCGCCTGCTCGACCGCCGCGCATCCGCCCAGCACGATCACGTCGGCAAGCGAAACCTTCTTGTTTCCGCCGGCCTGCGCGTCGTTGAACGCCTTCTGAATTCCCTCCAGGGACTTCAGCACCTTGGCCAGCTCGGGCGGGTTGTTGACCGCCCAATCCTTCTGCGGCGCCAGGCGGATGCGGGCGCCGTTGGCGCCACCGCGCTTGTCGGTGCCGCGGAACGACGACGCGGACGCCCAGGCGGTCGAGGCCAGCTGGGACGTCGACAGTCCCGATGCCAGGATCTGGCTCTTGAGCGCGGCGATGTCCTTCGCGTCGATCAGTTCGTGATCTGACCGACGGGCACCGGGTCCTGCCACGACTGCGGCTCCTTGGGAACGAGCGGGCCGAGGTAGCGCGTGATCGGGCCCATGTCGCGGTGGGTCAGCTTGAACCAGGCCTTGGCGAACGCCTCGGCGAACGCCTGCGGGTTCTGGTGGAAGCGCCGCGAGATCTTCTCGTAGGCGGGATCGAACCGCAGCGCGAGGTCGGTCGTCAGCATCGACGGCGCGATCTTCTTCGACGGATCGTGGGCGTGCGGGACCGTGCCTGCGCCGGCGCCGTTCTTCGGCTTCCACTGCTTCGCGCCGGCCGGACTCGTGGTCGGCTCCCACTCGTACTCGAAGAGGTGCGTGAAGAAGTCGTTGCTCCACCTGGTCGGCTTCGTGGTCCAGGTGACTTCGAGACCGCTGGTGATGGCGTCGGCGCCCTTGCCGGTTCCGTAGCTGCCCTTCCAGCCGAAACCCTGCTCCTCGAGGTTGCCGCCCTCTGGCTCCCGGCCGACATGCTTGCCGGCATCGGCCGCACCGTGGGTCTTGCCGAACGTGTGTCCGCCGGCAATGAGCGCCACGGTCTCCTCGTCGTTCATCGCCATGCGACGGAACGTCTCACGGATGTCCCTGGCGGCAGCGAGCGGATCAGGGTTGCCGTTCGGCCCCTCCGGGTTCACGTAGATGAGTCCCATCTGCACGGCGCCGAAGGGATTCGCCAGTTGACGATCGCCGCTGTAGCGCTCGTCGCCGAGCCACGTGCTCTCGGACCCCCAGTTGACGTGCTCGGGCTCCCAGACATCCGCGCGCCCGCCGGCGAAGCCGAACGTCGTGAACCCCATCGATTCCAGGGCGACGTTGCCGGTCAACACCATCAAGTCGGCCCAGGAGATCTTCCGGCCGTACTTCCGTTTGATCGGCCAGAGCAGCCGGCGCGCCTTGTCGAGGTTGGCGTTGTCCGGCCAGCTGCCGAGGGGCGCAAAGCGCAGCATCCCCGACCCGGCACCGCCGCGGCCGTCGTGGATGCGGTAGGTGCCGGCGCTGTGCCAGGCCATCCGGATGAAGAGCGGCCCGTAATGACCGAAGTCGGCCGGCCACCAGTCCTGGGACGTCGTCATCACCGCCTCGATGTCCTTCTTCAGCGCATCGAGGTCGAGGGTCTTGAACTCTGCGGCGTAGTCGAACTCCACGCCCATCGGATCGCCGGACGGATGGTTCGTGTGGAGGGCGTCCAGGTTCAACTGGTTCGGCCACCAGTCGCGATTCGCCGTGCCGCCGTGCGCTTTGCCCGAGAACGGGCACTTCTTCTCGTTGTCCATGGTGACGTTGACCTCTACGGTGTTGGGGTGCGGTGTGCCTTCCGGTCGTCGGCCAGGCACTCGGGACAGCGCCCCCAGTAGGCGACCTCGGCTTCGTCGATCTCGTAGCCCTGGTCGTCGGCCGCCGTCAGACACGGGGCCGAGCCGGCCGCGCAGTCGACGTCGACCAGCCGGCCGCAGATTCGACAGATCAGATGGTGGTGGTTGTCGCCGACCCGATCCTCGAAGCGAGCCGGCGACCCGGCCGGCTGAATGCGCCGGACGAGGCCTTTTGCGACCAGCATCCCGAGGGCGTCGTAGACCGACTGGAGCGAGATGGCCCCGAATCTCGCCCCTGACGGCCTCGGCCACGCCGTCGGCCGTGATGTGCGGCTGACCGGCGACGGCCCGCACGACCGCCAATCGCTGGGCCGTGACCTGAATACCCCGTTGTCGAAGGCGTTCAGCCGGATCCGTCGCCACGTTCGACAGGGTAGATCAAGTTTCTGGACTCACTCAAATATTTGATCGTCACGGATGGGCTTCCGGACCGCACCAGGGCGGTCCGAGGTGGTTGCTTCCGGCGCTTCGGCGCGACACAATGGGCCCGCTTCGCGATGGAGAAAGCCTGCCCGGTCGATCGTCAGCCCGTGTCCTGGGTCCGTGACCCGCGCCGCTGGGCGTTTGCCGGGGTCGGCGTCGCGTCGGCCGGGCTGGGCTGGCTCGGCGTCTTCATTCCCGGGCTGCCGACGACGATTTTCCTCATCATCGCGTCGTACTGCTTCGCCCGCAGCTGCCCGTGGCTCGAGGATCGGATCCTGCGCATCCCGCTGTTCGCGCCGTATATGAAGATGCTCGACGAAGGGCGGGGCATGTCGAAAAAGGCCGCAACGAGCGCCCTGATCTCGATGTGGTCGTGCGTCGCGCTGAGCCTGACCATCCTCTTCGTCGTCGGCCGGCTGACGCCGTGGGTCGCCGGGCTCATCGTGCTGCTGGCTGGCGTCGGCTCGGCGACGATCCTCTACTACGCACGCCCGCGTACGGCGGTATAGTCCCGGGGCGTGCGCCCCTCCCGACGCGAGCTCCTGACCTCGGCGGCGGCCTTGGCCGTGTGGCCGCAGTCGACGGCGGCCCGGCAGGTATCCCCCGCCGTCACCGCGCCCGCCGGCTTCGACCCCTGGCTCGAGGTGCACACCGCGAACCTCGCCCACAACGTCGGCGAGGTGGCGCGCGCGGCCAAGGGCCAGCCGATCCTCGCGGTCGTCAAGAACAACGGCTACGGGCTCGGGGTCACGACCGTGGCGCGGTCTGCTCGAGCCCGCCGGCGAGGTGGCCGCGTTCGCTGTCGTCAAGCGCCAGGAGGCCGAGGCGCTGCGCGACGCCCGGGTCCAGAAGCCACTGCTCCTGATGGGACCGGTGGCGCCGGCGGAACTCGTCGACCTGCACCGCCGCGACATCATGCCGATGGTCTACACGCCGGTCGGCGCCGAGCTCGAGAAGGCGGCGTCCTCGATCGGCCGGCCGATCGCGATCCACGTCTGCGTCGACACCGGCATCGGCCGCGTCGGCGTGCCGCACGGGCAGGCGGAGGCCTTGATCCGGGACCTCGCCGGCCGCACGGGGGTGCGCATCGACGGCGTGATGATGACCTTCACCGAGGACCTCGAGTTCGATCGCGAGCAGTTGCGGCGGTTCGACGCGCTGACCGCGGCGCTGCGCGCCGACCGGGTACCGATCGGACGCCGGCATGCGGCCTCGACCTATACGCTCTTCCAACATCCCGATGCCACGCTCGACATGGTGCGGCCGGGCATGGCGCTGTGGGGGATCTATCCCGAGCCCGCGTTCAGGACGCAGGGCCGGCTCGACCTGCGGCCGGCCGTGGCGCTGCGGGCGCGCGTCGCCTACGTGAAGAAGCTCGCCGCCGGCACCAGCGCCGGCTACAGCCGCGCCTTCATGGCCACCGCCGATACGTGGGTCGCCACCGTGCCGGTCGGCCACGCCGACGGCTGGCCGCGCCTCGCCGCCAAGGGCGCCAGCCTGCGCATCGGTGGCCGCGCCTATCCCGTCGTCGCCTCGGTCTCGGCGAGCCACACCATCGTCAACCTCGGCCCCGAGACGTCGGTGCAGGCTGGCGACATCGCCACCTGTTTCGACTGGGAATCGGGGTCGCGTCCCGAGGACGTCGCCTCGGCCTGCGGCGCTTCCGTCTACGACCTGACCATGCACCTGGGCGGCCACCTGCCGCGCCTGGTGATCCCAGCCTCGACTCGCGGAGACCTTCGATGACTCGATCGACGACGGCAGTGACCGTGTTGGCAGTGAGCGCCGCGCTGACGGCGGCGTGGTCGGCGGCGGGCAGCGCCCAGGGAGGACGTTCCGTGATCCAGCGCATGAATCCGCCGGGGCTGTCGACGCCGACCGGCTATTCGCACGTGGTGTCGGCGCGCGGCGGCCGCACCATCTACATCGCCGGCCAGGTCGCGCTCGACGCCAAGGGCCAGCTGGTCGGCGACGGCGACCTGGCGGCCCAGACCCGGCAGGTGTTCGCCAATCTCGACGTCGCGCTCAAGGCGGCCGGCGCCACCTTCGACGACGTCGTCAAGCTCAACACCTACATGCGCGACGCCGCCGCAGGTGCAGGTGATCCGCGACGTCCGCGCCAAGTACTTCACCAAGGCGCTGCCGGCCAGCACCCTGGTCGAGGTCTCGCGGCTCGCCAATCCGGGGTTCCTGATCGAGATCGAAGTCATCGCGGTCGTCGCCGAATAGGCGGCCGCCCGAGGCGCGTCGCAAGAGTTGGCCGCGCTGCGCGCTGCTACTGCGCTAAAATGCACGCTGTGGCGCAGGCCTTTGCTCACTCCCCAGATTCGAGCCAACTCAACAATACGGCCCCATGCCACAGCTGTTCACGGTGCCCTCATGTCGAGGGGATAGCGCCTGAGAACGAGAGTGACCCGCATGGTGAAACCGCACTTGACTGTCTTGTCCGCTCTCGCCGGCCTGGCCTTGTCGGCCGCCGTCGCCGTCGCGCAGCCTCTCCAGGAGGTCACGGTGAGCGGCGCGATCGTCGCGATCGACCACTTCCAGCGCCTCCTGACGGTGCGCGGCGACCAGGGCAACCTGGTCGTGGTCGACGTTCCCGTCTCGGTGGCGCGCTTCGACACGATGCGGGTCGGCGACCTCGTCACCCTGGCGTATTACGACCAGGTGAGCCTCCGTCCCAAGCCGCGCGGGTGAGCCGGCCGTCGACCGGGTCCTCGACGCCGGCGCTGCCCAGCGCGTGACGACCGTCACCTTCACCGGCTGGGACCAGGCGGCGCGGGTGGTCACGTTCTTCGGCCCGAAACGCGCGCAGTACTCGCGCCGGCTGCTCGACACCACCGACGCCAGCATCGTGGCCGGGCTCCGCTCCGGCGACCGGGTGGACGTCGTCTGGAGCGATTCGCTTCGCCTCAACGTCCAGGCGGGCGCAGTCGTGCCGGCCGACCCCGACGAGTTCCGGCATCGCTTCACGGTGTCGCTGCTCCTCGGCGTCGACAACCAGTTCAGCGGCAAGGTGATCCAGGAAGACACGGGATCGACGACGACGGGGGCGCCCATCCGCCTGAATGAGACCAGTTACGACGACGTCTACGGTCGCATGGGGCTCTACAAGATCGGCGTCGGCTACCGCCTGAGCCCGCGCACCGAGGTGGCGGCCAACATCGTCATTTCCCGCAGCTCGTCGGAGGTCGTCGACATCGGCACGGTGGGGACGGCCAACGTGCCGCTGCCCGTCAAGTTCGACGACTACAACTACTGGGGCGTCGAAGGCGGCCAGCGGTTCTTCTTCAGCCGGGTCCGCTTCACGCCCTTCGTCGGCTACCTGGTCGGCATCAACCGGCACGGCGACATCAGGGGCGTCTTCGTCGGCGTGCCGCCGAGCCTGACGCCGGGGCTCGTCGCCCAGGACGGCAAGTTCTTCGAGAAGTCGTGGGCGTTCAGCTTCGGCCCGACCGGCGGCGTGCTCGTCGGCATCGGCCCGATCGAACTGATGGCCGAGACGCAACTGCGTTTCATGGGCGGACTCTCGGATGTCGACTGGCTGGTCGAGGAGGGCCTGCGCGACATCAACAGCGAGAGCGAGCGCTGGTCGTTGCCGTTGCTGATCGGCGCGCGGATCCGGTTCTGAGGCGTCGCCGCGAAGCCGGTTACGCCGGCGACGCGGCGGCGGTCAGGATGACGGGTGCGCCGGTGGTGATGACCAGGGTGTGCTCGTGGTGCGCCGACAGGCTGCGGTCCTTCGTCCGCAGTGTCCAGCCGTCCTGCTCCTGCACCACACTGGCCGAGCCGGCGCTGATCATCGGCTCGATGGTGATGACCAGTCCGTCGGTGAGCACGTCGGTCTGCCACGGATCGTAGTGGTTGCCGACCGTGGGCGGCTCGTGGATCGTGCGGCCGACGCCGTGGCCGGCCAGACCCGAGACTACGGCGAATCCGTGCCGGCGCACCTCGCGCTCGACCTCGCGGCCGATCGCGTTGACGCGCACGCCGGCCCGCGCGACGCGCAGGGCCGCCGCGAACGAGGCGGCGGCGCACGCGGCCAGCCGGCGCGCCTGATCCGACGCCGGGCCGACGACGACGGTGCGAGCCGCGTCGGCGATGTAGCCGTCCTTCTCGACCGTGACGTCGAGCTTCACCAGGTCGCCGGCGGCGATGACGCGCCGGCCCGGGATGCCGTGGACGATTTCCTCGTTCACGCTGATCAGCACCGTCCCGGGAAAGCCGTAGACCAGCGCCGGCGCCGACCGCGCGCCGTGCGCGGCGAAGAGCTCGGCGGCGGCGGCGTCGAGCGCGCCGGTGGTCACGCCGGGCTGCACCTGCGCCTCGAGCCGGTCGAGGGTCAGACGGGCGACCGCCGCGGCCGCACGCAGTCCGTCCCAATCGGCCGCGGATTCGATCGACATCGGCGTCTCCTCTCCCGATCGTAGCCGTTCACGGCGGGCCGGCGGGCCGAGCCGGCCGGAGCCGGATCATCATGACGTCGTCGTAGTAGGCCCCGTCGACGAACAGCGACGCCGGCAAGGTCCCATAGGGCGTGAACCCGTGGCGACCGTAGAGGGCGATCGCCGCGTCGTTCCCGCGGGTGACGGTGAGCGTGACCTGCCACACTCCGGCCATGGCGTCGGCGACCGCCAGCGCCTGATCGAGCAGCGCCGTGGCCACCCCGCGGCCACGGCCGCGCGGCGCGACGAACATCGACCGGATCACGGCGCGGTGCCGCTCCTTCGCCGCCGGCTCGCGCCCGACGCCGACGATGCCGACCAGCTGCCCGTCGACGAAGGCCCCGAACAACTGACGTTCGGCAGCGGGATCGAGCTGGGCGGCGAACCACTCCAGCGGTTGATCGGCCTCCTCGTGATGGCTCGTGCCGAACGCCGTCGGGCTGTCGCTGAGCGCTTCGAGGCGAAGGGCCCGGAACGCCTCGGCGTCGCGGCGCTGCAAACGGCGAATGGTCACGCCGACACCCGCTGGCCGCTCCGGCTCGCCCCGTCACCGCGACCTCGCGATCGACCGGCGGAGCGCGGCCGCGCTCACGCCCGGGCGGCGGCCGGCACGGCGGCGCGGCGGTGGGCGAAGGCCCAGTAGAGCTCGCGCGCCTGGCGATAGATCGGGCCGGCCGCCAAGGTCTTGGACTCGTAGCGCAGGCACGGCACGACCTTGCCGTGGTTGCCGGTGGAGAAGATCTCGTCGGCGTCGAGCAGCTCGGCCGGCCGAATCGTCCGCTCCACCACCGTCACGCCGGCGTCGCGCAGCAGCCCGATCACGCGCTGGCGCGTGATGCCGTTGAGGAAGGTGCCGTTCGGCACCGGCGTCAGGCAGACGCCGTCCTTCGCGAACATGATGTTCTGCGCGGTCAACTCGGCGACGTTGCCGATCGGATCGCACATCACGGCGTTGTCGAAGCCGCGCTCCTTCGCCTCGGCGATGGCCAGTCCGGCGAGCGGATACAGGCAGGCCGCCTTGGTATGGGTCGGCGCCTGCTCGGGACTCGGCCGCCGGTAGGTCGAGAGGCACGCCGAGAAGCCCTTGGCCGGATCGGGCAGGCTCATCTTGATGATGACCAGGGCGAACTGGGTCGAGGCCGGGTCGGGCAACACCAGTCCGCTCTCGGCCCAGAACATCGGCCGGATGTAGAGCGGGGCGTCGGCCGGGAACTGGCGCGATGCCCTCGCGGGCCAGCGCCTCGATCTGCTCGGCGGTGACCGACGGCCGCAGGTGCAGACCGTGCGCCGACCGGATCGCCCGCTGGCAATGCAGGTCGAGATCGGGCGCCACCCCTTCGAACGACCGCGCGCCGTCGAAGACGGTGTTGGCGAGCCAGGCCGCGTTGGTGTGGGAGGTCATGAGCGGCACCGCGCCGGTGCCCCACTGGCCGTTGAAGTAGCAGATGGACGTGACGGTGGCGTCGGGCATGCGGAGCCCTCCCGGAAGAGATGAATTATAGTGCCCCCTGTTCTGACCCGGCCGATTCGCGAACGTCTCGACCAGCGCCTCCGGCGCGAGCAGCCCGCCCTGTCATGGGCTCGCCTGCGGGCCGCCATCGAGAAGGGTCAGGTCACCGTCAACGGCGCCGAGCAGCGCGACCCGGCGGCCCCGGTCGCGCCGCGCGACGTCGTCGTCTTCGACGTCAACCGCAAGGCGGTGCGGGCGGCCCGATCGCGCTTCGATCGGCTCTACGAGGACGAGCACGTGCTGGTGCTCGACAAGCCGGCCGGCCTGCTGACGGTGCCGGCCCACCGCGAAGGCGCACCGGACGAGGACACGGTGCTGGCGCGGGTGCGCGAGTACATGGAACGACGGCGCGGCACGCGCGGCTACGTCGGCCCGCTCCACCGCCTCGATCGCGACACCTCGGGTGCGCTGGCCGTCGCCCTGTCGCGCGAGGCGCACGAGGCCGGGCGCGAGCTGTTCAGCGCGCACGGCTTCGATCGTCAGTACCTGGCGCTGGTGCATGGCGCGCCGGCCGACGACACCGGCACGATCGACGCGCCGATCGCCGACGCCTACGTGGCCGGCCGGCGGCGGCTCGCCATCGCCGGCGAGCCGGCGCGCGATGCGGTGACGCATTTCGTCGTCCGCGAGCGCTTCGGCGACGGCGGCGGCGCTGCTCGAGCTCACGCTCGAGACCGGGCGCCAGCATCAGATCCGGCTGCACCTGCAGCGCATGGGACATCCGGTGCTCGGCGACCAGGTCTACGGACCCGCCGAGCGGGCCGGCGGCGCCGCGGCAGATGCTCCACGCCTGGCGGCTGGCGTTCCCGCACCCGCTCACCGGCGCGCGCATCGCCGTCGAGGCGCCGGTGCCCGACGATCTCCTGAAGCTGAAGCGCCGGCTCAAGGCCGGCCGCGGCTGAGCGGGCTCCGAGCGAGCTATTCGGCCACGACGGCGGTGCCGCTGACCGTGACCATCAGCATGCTGCCCTGTCCGCCGACGGTCTCGTAGTCGAGGTCGATGCCGACCACGGCAGTGGCGCCCAGCTCGGCCGCCGCCTGCGACAGCTCGTCCAGGGCGATGGTGCGCGCCTTGCGCAGCTCACGCTCGTAGGTGGCGGACCGGCCGCCGACGATGTCGCGGATCCCGGCGAAGAGATCCTTGAACACGTTGGCGCCCATGATCGCTTCGCCGGTGACGATGCCGCAGTAGCGGGTGATGCGCTTGCCGTCGATGGACGGCGTGGTGGACAGGATGATCGACGCGGGCATGGCGCTCCTCGCCTGAAGAGACGCGCATCGGGACGCCGCGGTTCCGGAGTTACGTAGGGTGGCGCGTAGGGCAGCGCGTAGGGCAGCCGCGTAGGGCAGCACTTTAGTGCTGCCTCCCCGGCAGAGCTGAAGCTCTGCCCTACACGGGAGCCGCCTTCCAGGCGGAGCTGACCAGCCCGGCATGCAACCGAAGCAAGCGCGCTAGACCAGCAGCTGGTAGCCGCTGCCGTGGACGGTGATGATGTAGCGCGGCTCGTGCGGCCTGCGGCTCGATGTGCATCCGCAGCTTGGCGACGTAGTTGTCGACGGTGCGGGTCACCGACAGATGGCTGTAGCCCCAGACGTCGCGCAGCAGCTGCTCGCGGCTGACCACCTCGTTGCGGTGCGCGAAGAGATAGCGCAGCAGCTCGAACTCGCGCGCCGACAGCGGCACGCGTCGGCCCTTGCGCAGCACCAGGCGCTGTCGCGGCTTGACGACGACGTCGCCGAGCGTGAACTGCTCGCCGCCCGGCGAGTGCCAGTCGTCGCGGCGGACCAGCGCCCGCACCCGGGCCAGCAGTTCGCGACGCTGAACGGCTTGCTGACGTAGTCGTCGGCGCCGAGGTCGAGGCCGCGGACGCGGTCCTGTTCGTCGGTGCGGGCGGTGAGGACGACGATCGGCACGTGCTTGCCCCGGGCGCGCAGCTGCTGGCACACGTCGAAGCCGCTGATGCCCGGCAGCATCACGTCGACCAGCAGCAGCGCGAAGTTGGCGCGACGCGACCGCCTGCAGCGCCTCCTCGCCCGAGGCGACGGCGGTGACCCGGTAGCCCTCGAACTCCAGGTTGTCGGTCAGCATCGCGCGCATCTGCGGCTCGTCTTCGATCACCAGCACGTGCCTGGCGTCGTCGCCGCGCGCCGCGCCGGGCATTCACGACGCCGCCTCCGGCTGCCGCAGCGGGGCGTCGTCGGGCGGTCACCGGCCCGGTGATGCAGCGCAGCGTCGACCCGGAACGTGCTGCCGACGCCGGGCGCGCTCGACACGTCGACGCGCCCGCCCTGGGCATGCACCAGCTCGCGGACGATCGGCAGGCCGAGCCCGAACCCCTGCCGGTGCGCCGGCGCCGGGCACGCGGTAGAAGCGCTCGAAGATCCGGCGTGATCGGCCGGCGCGATGCCGACGCCGCGGTCGGTGACGTCGATGACGGCCGAGAGCCGCTCGGCGCGCACGCGTCACCGTGACCGGCTGCTCCGGACGGGAGTACTTGACGGCGTTGTCGAGCAGGTTGGCCACGACCTGTTCGAGCGCCGCCGGGTCGGCCTGGACGAAGGGCCCGGGACGGCTCAGCACCACCTGGAAGCGATCGGGCTGGCTGCAGTCCGTGCGCGAAGGCGTCGACCGTCTCGCGGACCAGCGCGCCGAGGTCGACCTGCTCGAACTCGTAGCTGCGCTGCTGCTGCACGCGCGAGAACTCCAGCACGCGCTGCACCAGTGCCGTCAGGCGCGCCGCCTCGGCGCGGATCGTGTCGAGGTACTCGGACAGCTTCTCGGGCGAGCGGATGCGGTCCATCTGCAGCGTCTCGGTGGCGGTGCTGAGCAGCGACAGCGGCGTCTTCAGCTGGTGCGACACGTGCGCCACGAAGTCGGTCTGCATCCGGGCCAGTTCGGCCGAGCGGCGATGCGCCTGCACGGTCAGGCCGAGCGCCGCCAGCATCAGCAGCATCGTCAGCACGGTCGGCCAGTAGCGCTGGCCGGCTCCGGCGAACGCCATGGCGAAGGGCGCCGCGCCGACGTCGATGGCCCATGGGCCGCGGCGCGACCCCGGCGGCAAGCCGGGTCCGGATGTCGTCGGCCGGATAGAACAGCATCGGGAACGGTGAGGCGCGCCGCCGGCGACATCGTCGGGCAGCGTGCCGTAGACCACCCGGCCGGTCTCGTCGGTGACGCGCAGTTGGAGCGGCACCCGTCGCCGCGCCGGCGCAGCACGTCGTCGAAGGCGCGCCCTGCGGCGCCGGCGAACAGCCGCTCGCGCATGCTGGCCGGCTCGATGACGAAGCCGAGCACGGCGAAGTACTCGACGCGCTGCGCATCGGTCCAGAACAGTCGCAGAAACACCTGGCGCGGCTCGGCACCGATCGCCCTCGGCGGCGACGTAGATCTGCTGCGTGCCGGCGTAGCGGCGCGCCAGGTCGAGTACCGCCTGTCCGAGATCGGGATCGCGGGCGAACTCGCCGCTGCGACCGTAGAACAGCACGTCCTGCGGGCCGCCGCCCCGCGCGGTCCCGTCGGCGCGATCCAGGCGAAGAACCGATCGACGTGCGGGTAGGCTTCGAGGCCGCGGCTGAAGTGCTGGGCCACCAGATCGAGCCGTCCGGCGCGCAGCTCGGGATGGTTGACGGCGGCCAGGGTGTCGAAGATCGGCCCGTCGAGCGTGCGGCGCAGCTCGGCGGCGATGTCGGCCGCGGTCTGCTCGGCGAGCTGCCGGACGATCACCTGATTCTGCGACTGCAGGGCGGTCATCGCCCGCTGCTGCAGGTACAGCACCAGCCCGGCCGCACCGATCGTGGCGACGATGGCGAGGACGAGCGGCTGCGGACGCCAGTCGCGACGGGCCAGGCGCATGGCAACGGCCTGCCGGGCACGTTACGCCCGCCGCGAAGCGGGTGTCAAGGCGCGGCTCAGTTCGTGGCCGCCCTCCGCGACGACGGCGTGGCGTCTGCGTGCCGACGCCCTCGATGGCGCAGATCGCCGTGTCGCCGGCGCGCATCCAGCGCGGCTCGGCGCGTTCGATGTTGGTGCCGGCCGGGCTGCCGCCGGCGATGACGTCGCCGGGGTTGAGGGTCAGGATGTTCGAGGCGTAGGACAGCAGCTCGTGGACGTTGTGGCTCATCCGGCTGGTGTTCGAGTCCTGCATCACCGTCTCGTTGAGCGTGAAGGTGTGGCGGACGTTCATCGGGTCCTTGACGAACTCCTTGGGCACGATGAACGGCCCGAGCGGGCCGAAGGTGTCGTGGTTCTTGCCGACCAGCCAGTCCGAGCCGCCCATCTTGCGGTCGCCGCGGCCGCCGCGATCCGAGACGTCGATCTGCACGGTGTAGCCGAAGATGTGGTCGGCGGCGTCGGCGACCGCGACGTACTTGGCCGGGGCGCCGATGACGGTGCTGAACTCGCACTCGAAGTCGATGTTGGTGCGGCCGCGCGGCATCACGATCGGGTCGAACGGCCCGGTGACCACCGTGGGCGACTTCTGGAAGAGGTACGGGTTGTCGCGGGTGTCGCCGGCTGGGCCGCTCCCAGATGCCCGGGGCCGGTCGCGGCGCCGACGCCGGCTTCGGCCGCGCGCCGGCCCGCTGCTGCCTGCGCCGCGATGCCGGCGGTGTGCTCGACGTAGTTGCCGCCGGCGTTGAGGATGAGCGACGGCCGCACCGGCGGGTGCACGCGCAGCTCGCCGACCTTGGCGACGTACGGCGGCGCCGACCGGGCGGCCGTGACGTCGCGGGCGATGGCGGCCAGCCGCGCCTTCCATTCCGCGTCGTAACGCGCGATGAGCGCCTTCATGTCGGCTGGCGGCGGCAGCTTCGGCGCCGAGGCGTTGCCGCCTCGAAGGCGGCGTTGGCCGCGGCGATGTCGACGACCTGCGTGTCGTCGAGCACCAGGCCGACGTAGACCCGCCCGGCGCGCTCGAAGGTGCCGAGCTTGTAGGGGTGGGCGCGCCGCCCGACTGCGCTTCGATGCCGCCGCAGCCGGCCACGCCGGCCGCCGCCCAGGGCGATCGCGCCCGCGGCCACGAGATCTTGCCGATGTCATATAGCCTCCCCGTTGGGCGGCGTGGCGGCCACGCCGCGCGTCCGCTGATGTCGGCAGATGCCGCCTACGTACCGGCGCGGTAGCGCGGCTCCTGGCCCATCACCTTGGCGGGATCGGCGCCGGGCTTCGGCCGGAACTTCTGCACCCGGCCGCCGAACACCTCGGCCGTGTACATGTTGCCTTCCTGGTCCACGGTGAGCGAGTGCGGGCCGTTGAACTGGCCGGGCTGCCCGCCGGGGCCGCCCCAGCCGTAGAGGTAACGGCCGTTCAGGTCGTACTTGAGCATCCGCATCGTGCCGCCGTCGGCGACCCACAGGAACTGGTCGGTCGAGATGAAGTGCGCGTACGGCGACGAGCGCACGCCGGTCGTCCACATGTCGAGGAACTTGCCGTTCTCGTCGAACACCTGGATGCGCCGGTGGCCGCGGTCGACGACGTAGAGCTTGCGGTCGTCGCTGATCGCGATGCTGTGCACGGTGTTCCACTCGTTCGGCCCGGGGTTCTTCGCGTCCTTCGGCGGCGTCCCCCAGTCCATCAGGAACTTGCCGTCCTTGTCGAACTTGGCGACGCGCGTGCCGCCGTAACCGTCGCTGATGAAGAACGTGCCGTCGGGCAGCCAGGCGATGTCGGTCGGCCGGTCGAACAGCTTCCCGGCGTCGCGGCCGCGCTGGCCCTTGGTGCCGAGCGTCATCACCAGCTTGCCGTCGTAGGTGAACTTGTGGATGACGTGCAGCTGGTCGTCGAAGACCCAGACGTGCTTCTCGGGGTCGTACGGGCTCATCTTGATCTTGTGCGGGCCGCGGCCGCACGGCGCCTCGAACAGCTTGTCGTGCTGCGGCCACCACTGCACCATCTTGCCGTCGCGATCGACGACGAAGATGACGTGGTGGTAGCGGCGCTCCCAGCCGCGCTTGGCGGTCGGCTCGCAGGTGGCGCCGAGGCCGTCGTCGTTGCCGGTGGCGCTGCCGCGCGACGGGTTGAGCATGCGCGTAGGGCGTCCACGGCGTCGCGCCCGGCGGCAGCGGCAGCTCGCCGCGCTGCGCGATCCAGATGCGATCGGGGCTCTCGGCGAACACCGCGCCGACCGAGCCCCAGGTCCAGCCGTCGTGCTTGAGGCCGTCGGGGCCGTCGGGCAGCGGCTGCGGCCAGTTGGGCACCACCTCGTAGGGCCCGAACTCTTCCTGTCCGCCGCGCTCGGCCGACGCGGCCGCGCGGGGCCGGAGCCGCCGCGGCGGCGGCGGGGCGTGCTCGGACGCGGCCGCCGGCGCACAGCGCAGTCACCGCAACGGCCACCGAGCGCGAGCAGGACCAGCGACCACTGATGAGTGCGCATCGTGTCTCTCCCGGTATGGAAGCGGGTGCGGCGCCAGGCCGTCGGGGCGACGGATGTCCCGCACGGCCCGCTTCCTGGTTTGTGCCGATGGAACCGCCGCCCCCGGACGCTGGTGTCGAGCGCGGTGCGCCGGGCCGAGCCCGGCGCACTGCGCTAGTTGGTGCTCCGCTTGCTGTAGGCGCCGATCAGGTTGGCCGGATTGGCGCCCTTCTTCGGCCGGAACTTCTGCGGCCGGCCGACGTGGACGTCGGCGGTGTAGAGGTTGCCCTCGCTGTCGGTGTGGAACTGGTGCACGCCCCAGAAGCCGCCCGGGAACGCGCCGAAGGTGCCCCACGAGTAGAGGAGCTTGCCGGTCAGGTCGAACTTGGTGAACTTCTGGGTGATGCCGTCGGCCACCCACAGGTGCTGATCCTCCGACAGCAGCAGCGAGTACGGCCGGCGGACGTTCGGCCACGCGTCGAGGAACTTGCCGTTCTCGTCGAAGACCTGGATGCGCGAGTTGGCGCGGTCGCTGACGTAGAGGCGGTTGTTCTTGTCGATGACGATGGCATGCACGGTGTTCATGTAGTTGGGCCGGGTCTCGTTCGGCTCGTTGCCCTTCTCGCCCCAGGTCAGCAGGAACTTGCCGTTCTTGTCGAACTTGGCGACGCGGGTGTTGACGTAGCCGTCGCTGACGAAGAAGGTGCCGTCGGGCAGCCAGGCGATGTCGGTCGGCCGGTTGAAGTGGGTGCCGTCGTAGCCGGGCTGCATCGGCGTGCCCACCGTCATCACCAGCTTCTTGCCGTCGCGGGTGAACTTGTAGATGGCGTGGGCGCCGTCGTCGACCAGCCAGACGTGCCGTTCGGGGTCGTACGGGCTGACCAGCACGCGGTGCGGCCGCACGAACATCTTGTTGTGCTGATCCCACGACTCGATCAGCTTGCCGTCGCGGTCGACGACGTTGAACGACGTGATCCCAGCGCGGATGCCGCGCCGGATCCTTCTGCGACATGTCGTAGCCCGAGGCGTTGCGCTCCGGGATGAAGCTGTTGGCGGCGCCGCGGGTGTCCTTGAGCACCGGCAGGCAGCCGCGGCTGAAGATGTAGACGCGGTCCGGGCTCTCCGCCCAGATGCCGCCGGTCGAGCCGATCACGAAGCCCTCGCCGCAGTAGTTCTGCGGCCAGCCGGCCACCAGATCGTACGGCCCGGTTTCGTCGCCCCCGCCCTTCTGGGCGAGGACCATCGCGGTGAACACGAGCGCGAGTAGCCGCGCACACGGCGCCGATGTGCTTTCTCACGGCATGACCTCCTTGACGATTGCCCTTCTTGAGCTCTTTGATGAAGGTCGCGGCCTGCGCCGCCTCCGGGCGTGCCCGGATGCGCCGTCACGACCTGCTCGAACAGCTCGAGCGCCTTGGCCGCGTCGCCCTTGCTGAACATCGACCTTGGCCATGCCGAGCGTGGCCCCGGCGTTGCCGGGCCTGGCGGCGAGCACCTTCTGGAACTGCGCTTCGGCCTCGGCGACCTTGCCCTGCGCGAAGTAGACCGCGCCGAGCGTCGAGGCGGCCTCGGCGGCCAGCGGGTCCTTGGCCAGGTCGGGATCGACCGCCAGGCCCTTCTCGAGCGCCGCCACCGCCTTGTCGTAGGCCTGCGTGTCGACGTAGGCGCTGCCGAGCTGGAACTGGATGGCGGCGTCGTTCGGGGCGAGCGAGGCCGCCTTCTCCAGGCTGGCGACCGCCTCGGCCGGTCGCTTCAGCTGGAAGTAGGCCAGCGCCAGGTTGACGTAGAGCGGCGCCACCGTCGGCGACTGGGCGACGGCCGCCTCGAACTTGGCCGCCGCCGTCGCGAAGTCCTTGGCATTGAAGGCGGCGACGCCTTCCTGGAACTCCTTCGACCCGGCCGCTGCGGCCTTGGCCAGCGTGAAGTCGAAGTTGCTGTCGGTGCCGCCGGAGATCTTGACCGTGTTGCTGACCGGCTGGTAGCCCGCGTGCTCGACCTTCAGCTCGTATCCGCCCACCTGCAGGCCGCGGCGGTAGAAGCGGCCGTCCTTGTCGGTGGTGATCGTCACCTCGCGGCCGCGGTCGACGTTGACGAGCCGGATGGTCACGCCCGGGAGCGGCTTGCCGGCCTCGTCGACGACCCGCCCCTTGATGACGCCCAGCTCCATCTGGGCAACTGACGGGGACGGCGCTGCAGAGCAGCGCCGCCCCCACCAGCACCGCGATTCCGAGTGCGCGCATGTTCCGGCCTCTCAGAAACGCAGCCGCACGCCCAACTGGCTCTGGTACGGGAACTGGGCCGAGGTCGGGACCATGAAGTTCGTCGCTGAACGGTTGCCGCTCGGCGCCACTTCGTTCAGGTGGTTGAACACGTTGAACATGTCGAAGAAGAAGTCGAGGCTCTCGAGCCGGCCGCCGAGCGGCAGCTGGTAGCGGAACGAGAGATCGACGGTCATCGAGTCCGGCCCGCGAATCCCGTAGGGCACGGCGCGGCCCTGGTCGTCGAGGTCGGAGAGGATCGGCCGGACCAGGTCGTCGATGCCGCGGATTGGCCGGTCGTTGTTGTCGAGGTCGCCGTTGACGTCGCGGCCGACGGTCTCGTTGATCGGCGAGCCGCTGATGGCGCTGACCACCGTGGCCACGGTGAAGGTCCGCCACGGGTTCCAGGTGCCGCTGGCGGCGAACACGTTGGTGCGGTTGGACGAGAACTCGCCGTAGTCGGCGCGCGGGTCGTTGTCGAGCCAGACCCGGCGCGCGTCGGGGTTGCCGATGCCGACGTAGTTGCTGCGCTGCAGGGTGTAGGCCAGGCGGCCGCTCCAGCGGTCGGCCATGCGCTTGACCAGCGACACCTGCATCGACTTGTAGTCGCCGTCGAAGACCGAACTGGTCTGCGACTGCAACACGCGCAGGAAGCTGGTCCCGCGAGCCTCGGCCGGGATGATCGTCCCGTCCGGGTCGAACACGGCCACGCCGGGCCGCACGCCGTTGACCGGCTCGTTGATGTCGATGACGCCGAGCTGGTCGCGGCCGGCGTTGGCCACGTAGTCGACCGACAGGGCCATCTGCCCGAACAGTTCCTGGCTGGCGCCGAGGCTCCACGACCAGGTGTGGGGCATCTTCCGGTCCTCGCTGTCGACGCGCGGGTTGCGGTTGAACGCGGTGCCGGCCACCACTTGGTCGCGCTGCAGGTTCAGCGCGGCCTGGGCGGCGGGCGTCAGCCGCGCGACACCCGGATTGCCGGCCGTATCGGTGATCATGTCGGGCACGAGCACGATCGGGGCCAGCGGATTGGCCTCGTTGATCGAGATGCTCGGGAACAGCGTCTTGACGCCGTTCTGCTTGAGCGTCAGGTCGTGCACCACCGGCACGTAGGCGAAGAACTTGCCGACGCCGCCGCGGACGACGGTGCGGCCGCTGCCGCTGACGTCCCAGGCGAAGCCGGCGCGCGGCGCGAACGCGTTGTTGTGGTTGGGGGTCTGCTCGTGGTTGTCCCAGCGCAGGCCCAGGTTGAGGGTCACGTTGCCGGTCAGGCTCCACTTGTCCTCGAGGAAGAGGTAGCGGCGCTCGTCCTTCGACACGATGGCGTAGCCGTAGTCGTCCGGAGGGCCGACGAGCACGTCGAACTGGAACGGACGGGTGGTGGGATCGGCCGGGTTGTAGGGCGCGTCGCCGCGGAACTGGAAGGTCCCGGAGTCGAACGTCGAGCGCGGGTCCATGTTGTTCCAGCTGTAGCCGCCGCCGGCCTTGATGGTGTGCTCGCCGCCGAACAGGCTGGGCACGAAGTAGCTGAACGCCTGGTCGATGACATAGCTGCGGATGACCGTGGTCGGCCCGGTGCCGCCGGTGCCGGTGATGTAGGCTGGCGTGCTGGTTGCGCTGGCCGATCGAGAAGGGGTCGCGGCCGCCGAAGCCGATCGCCTCGCCGTCGTCGTTGAAGAACCCCTGCGGCGCCGTGGTCAGCGATTCGCCGATCCGGCCGAAGCGGGTGACGCTCGACAGCCGGTCGGTGACCACGCTGGTGTAGGTGCCGGCCCACAGGGTGTCGTGGTCAGCCTCCCAGACCTTGGCGTCGGGGGTCTCGTTGTTGGTGTTGAAGCCCTCGCCGCGCGAGTTGGCGTCCTCGAGCAGCCAGCGCCCGTTGATGAAGTTGCGGTCGTTCAGCTGCAGGTCGGCGCGCGCGAAGTAGTTGTTGGCGCGCACCGTGAACTCGCCGACCTGGCTCACCGCCAGCGGCGCCGCCGCGGGCGGGAAGTTCTTCTGGCCGGCGATGTCCTCGTTGTCGCGCTCGTAGGTGAAGTAGAAGTGGGCGCGGTTCTTGACGATCGGGCCGCCGACGCCGAAGCCGGCCTGCAGGGTGCGCTCGGGCGGCTTGGGCTGCCCGTCGGGCAGGAACTTGCCGCGGGCGTTGAGCGTTCTCGTCGCGGAAGTAGGAGTAGGCGCGGCCGTGGAAGTCGTTGGTGCCGCCGCGGGTCACCATGTTGATGATCGCGCCGGCGCCGCCGCCGTACTCGGAGCTGTACTGGTTGGCCAGCACCTGGTACTCCTCGATGTTGTCGAGGACGATGCGCACCTGGGTGCCCTGGCTGCCGCCGAGGCGGTCGTCGTTGTTGTACATCCCGTCGATCAGGTAGACGTTCTGCTGCGACGGCGACCCGTTGGCCACCACCTGGCCGCCCTCGAAGGTCGACGTCGCCGGGTTGGGCGTCATCCCGGGGATGAGCTGGGTCAGGCCGGTGAAGTTGCGGAAGTTCGACGGCACCTCTTCGATCTCGCGCCGCGACAGGCTGCCGCCGATCTGGTTGCTGGTGCGTTCGACCAGCGGCGACTCGCCGGTCACGACCAGGTTCTCCTGGACGCCCGCCACCGTGAGTTTCAGGTCGAGCTCGACCGCCGACCCGGGCGCGAGCACCAGGCCGGTGCGGGTGGCGTTGCCGAAGCCGGCCATCGTCACCGCGACGTCGTAGGTGCCGGGCTCGAGGTTCGGCACCGAGTAGGCGCCGGTGTCGGCGGTGATCGCCTCGCGGGTGAAGCCGGTCGCGGTGTTGGTCACCACCACCGTCGCACCGGGCAGCGCCAGGCCATCGGGGTCGAGCACCTTGCCCGGAGATCGACCCGCGCTGTTGGGCGAACACCGATGAGGACGTCGCGACGGACACACACAAGACGAGCAGCACGAGCCGCGCAACCACCATGAGAAACCCCTCCTTCTTCGGACCGGTCGATGGTCGAGAGCGTAGCCCCTTCCGGCAAGGGCGCAGTGTCAAACCATGTCTAGGGATTGTCTGCGACTTGTCTACCCTCCTCGGTCCGCTCGGCTTGGTCGGCCTCGCTCCACGGCCGGCCCTTCGACTCGCCCGAGGCGTCGCTCGCTCAGGCGAGCCCGTTGGTCGGTTGACTCGTGCCCGCCACCTGCCACACCATCGGCGTTCTCGCCCGCGAGGTTCCCCTATGTCCGTTCGCTCGCTCGCCGTGACCTCGGCCGTCTGCGCCGCCGCGCCTGGCCGCCTGCACCGCCGCTCCGCCGCCGGCGCCGCGCGGCGCCGTTCTCGGTCGTCGAGGCGAGCTTCGCCGACATGCAGCGGGCGATGGCCGAGGGCCGGGTCACCTCGCGTCAGCTGGTCGAGCAGTACCTGCAGCGCATCGCGCTCTACGAAGAGCGCGTCAACGCGACGCTGGCCGTCAACGCCGTGGCGCTCGCCGAGGCCGACCGGCTCGACGCCGAGCGCAAGGCCGGCAAGGTGCGCGGGCCGCTGCACGGCATCCCGGTCGCGCTCAAGGACAACATCCACACCACCGACATGCCGACGACCGGCGGCGCGGTCGCCTTCGAGGGCTTCGTGCCGCCCTACGAGGCGACGCTCACCACGCACCTGCGCGAGGCCGGCGCGGTGATCCTCGCCAAGACGGTGCTCACCGAGCTGGCCAACTTCGTCGCCCAGCGGCATGCCCGGCAACTACAGCGGGCTGGGCGGCTACGGGCTGAACCCCTACGACCCGCGCCGCGACCCGCGCGACGGCCACCGCGCGACGGCCGCCCCGTGGCCAACACCGGCGGCTCGAGCTCGGGCATCGGCACGGCCGCCAACTTCTGGGCCGCCAACGTCGGCACCGAAACCTCGGGCTCGGTGCTGAGCCCGTCGAACCAGAACATGCTGGCGGGCATCAAGCCGACGGTCGGGCGGGTCAGCCGCTACGGCGTGATTCCGATCACCGCCGACCAGGACACCGCCGGCCCGATGGCCAAGTACGTGGCCGACGTCGCCGTGCTGCTCGGCGCGATGGAAGGCGCGGCGCCCGATCCGCACGACGCCGGCGACCAGCGCCTGCACGCCCGCCGCCCAACCGCGACTACACGGTGCACCTCAAGCGCGACGGCCTGAAGGGCGCGCGCATCGGCATCCCGCGCGCGTTCTACTACGACAAGCTGACGCGTGCCGGGCGAGAAGGAACCGCGCGGCGGCCTGAACGAGACCCAGGCCAAGGCGATGGCCGACGCCATCGCGGTGCTGAAGGCGGAGGGCGCCGAGATCGTCGACCCGGCCGACATCCCGAGCGTGGTCGACACCGACGCGAAGAACAACTTCCTGGCCTGGGGCACCTGCAGCGGCACCGACGGCGCCAAGGGCAAGGACGCCGAACTGCTCGGTGGTGCTCAAGTACGGGATGAAGCGCGACTTCAACCTGTGGCTCGCCACGCTCGGAGCGTCGGCACCGGTGAAGACGCTGGCCGAGCTGCGGGCCTGGAACACCGCGCACGCCAGCCGCGGCGCCATCAAGTACGGCCAGGCCAATCTCGACGTCTCCGACGAGATGAACGTCGAGAAGGACAAGGCGCGCTGGGAGGCCGACCGCAAGAAGGACATCGCGCTCGGCCGCCACCGCGCGGCATCGACGAGGTGATGAAGGCGCACAAGCTCGACGCGATCCTCTTCCCCGGCGCCAGTGGCGCCGGCATCGCCGCCAAGCCCGGCTACCCGACGGTGATCGTGCCCTTCGGCCTGGTCGCCAACGCGCCGACCCCGGCCGTTCCCGCGCCGGCTTATCGAGGCTCCAGCCGATCCCCTACGGCGTGAGCTTCTCGGGGCTGGCCTGCAGCGAGCCACGCCTCATCGAATTGGCCTACGCCTTCGAACAGGCCACCAAGAAGCGGGTCCCCCCGCCCGCGTTTCCGTAGCACCGGGTCCGGCGGCGCGGTGGGTGCTCCGCCGGCGTCCGGTGCAGTCGTTCGGCTATCCCTGGAGGGCACCATGACACGAACGGTGGTGTTGGGCGTCGCGCTCGTCGGGACCGTCGTGGGTCTCGGCGCACGCGGCACGACGGAGCGGCAGGACCAGGAGCGTATCGGCACGCTGGCGACGCGGGTCGACATCGTCGAGGTCTCGATCGACCAGTTGCAGAACGCGATGAACGAGGGGCGGTTCAACTCCCGCGACCTGGTGCAGGCGTACCTCGAGCGCATCGAGAAGTACGAGGGCCGGGTCAACGCCACGGCCGCCATCAGCGCCAGCGCCATGGCCGAGGCCACCCAGCTCGACCGCGAGCGCGCCGCCGGCCACGTGCGCGGACCGCTGCACGGCATCCCGATCGGCATCAAGGACATCATCAACACGACCAGCATGCCGACGACCGGCGGCGGGCTGGCCTTCGCCGGCTTCGCGCCGCCCTACGACGCGCCGCTCATCAAGAACCTGCGCGACGCCGGCGCGATCATCTTCACCAAGACGGTGCTGACCGAGTTCGCCAACTGGGTGACGGCGGGCATGCCGGCCAACTACAGCGGGCTGTTCGGCTACGGCTACAACCCCTACGATCCGCGGCCGGATCCCCGCGACACCTTCAACGACGGCCGCCCGGCGATGGGCACCGGCGGGTCCAGCTCGGGCATCGGCACGGCGCTGAGCTTCTGGGCGGCGAGCGTCGGCACCGAGACGTCGGGGTCGATCCTCAGCCCCTCGAACCAGAACATGCTGGCTGGCATCAAGCCGACGGTCGGGCTCATCAGCCGCTACGGCATCGCGCCGATCACGGCCGACCAGGACACCGCCGGGCCGATGGCGCGCACGGTGGCCGACGCGGCGATTCTGCTCAGCGGCATGGTCGGCGCCGACCCCAACGATCCGGCCACCAACGCCTGCCTGCTGCCGCCGGGCAAGGACTACACCCGGTTCCTGCGGCTGGCCGGACTGCGCGGGGCGCGCATCGGCATCCCGCGCACCGGCTTCTATCGCCCGGCCACCAACCCGGCCACCGGCGCTGCCGTCGGCGGCCTCACGCCGGCGCAGCTGGCGGTCATGGAGGAGGCCATCGCCATCCTGAAGCGCGAAGGGGCCACGGTCGTGGATCCGGCCGAGATTCCCAGCTACCTCGACGGCACCCCGTCTCGCAACTTCAACACCTTCCCGATCTGCGCCGGCCCGACCAACAACAAGGGCAACGACGCCGAGTGCTCCACGGTGTTCAAGTACGGCATGAAGCGCGACTTCAACCTGTGGCTGGCGTCGCTCGGGCCGGGCGCGCCGGTGAAAACGCTGACCGAGCTGCGCAACTACAACCTGGCCAACCAGGCGCGCGGCGCCATCAAGTACGGCCAGGCGCACTTCGACGTCTCCGACGAGATGAACCTGACGACCGATCGCGCCCGCTACGAGGCCGATCGCGCCAAGGACATCTTCCTGGCCCGCACCCACGGCATCGACGAGGTGATGGCAGCCAACAACCTCGACGCCCTGATCTTCCCGGGCAGCAGCGGCGCCGGCATCTCGGCCAAGGCGGGGCATCCGACGGTGATCGTGCCGTTCGGCTTCGCGCCCAACGCCCCGACGCCGGCGTTCCCGGCCGGCTTCAACGCCAAGGACCAGCCCTTCGGCGTGAGCTTCGCCGGCACTGCGTGCACCGAACCGCGGCTCATCGAGCTGGCCTACGCCTTCGAGCAGGCGACCAAGCGGCGGGTGCCGCCGCCCGACTTCCCGTAGCCCGCGGCCTGTCGCGATCGCGAACGGCGGGGGCACGCGCTCCCGCCGCACTCGCGTTCCAGTAAGCTCAGGGCGCGTGCCGTTTCGTTCGCTCCGCTCCCGCCTGCTGGTCGCCATCGGCACGCTGGTGGTGTGCCTCACCGGCGCGACGCTGGCCTACGTTGGCCGGCTGGCGAATCAAGCCGTCGCCGAGCGCGTCACCGCCGATCTGGTCCGCAGCCGCGACGTGCTCGCGGCGGCGCAGGCCGCCCGCTACCAGCGTCTGGCGCTGGTCGCCCGGCTGCTGGCGTCGTTCCCCGAGCTGATGGCGCTGATGGGCACCGACGCCGCCACCGTGCGCGACTTCCTGGCCGACTACCGCGAGCGCAACGCCCGCGACGAGCTGCTCCTGGCCGTCGACGCCAACGGCACGGTCGTGGCGCGCAGCGACACGTTCGCCGCGCTGGTGCTGGCCGGCGCCCGGGAGACGTGGCTCGAGCCGGCGATGTCGGGCCAGCCGGCCTTCGGGGTCATCGACGTGGAAGGCCGCCCGCACCACATGGCGCTCGTGCCGGCCGAGGCCGGCGGCACGATTTTCGGCTTCGTCGCCGCGGCCGCGCCGGTCGACGACCGCTGGGCAGCGGCGCTGCGCGACGCCGGCGGCAAGGAGATCGTCGTGCTCGGCCCGACCGGCATCGTCGGTACGACCCTGGCCCAGGGCCGGGCGCCATGGCGCCGCCCGGCCGACCTCCCGGCCACCACCGCGGTGCTCGACGTCGACCTCGGCGGCGAGCGGTTCGAAGCCGTGAGCGTCGCCGATCCGCACGCGTCGTCGCTGGCGGTGGTGGCGCTGCAGTCGCTCGATCTGGCGCTGGCGCCGTACCGCAACATCCAGCGCGGGCTGGTGCTGCTCGGTGTGCTGGCCGCGGCCGTCGGCATCGGCGCCGGGGCGATGCTGGCCCGCTCGATCACCGCCCCGGTGGTGGCCCTGTCGGCCGCCACCCGCGAGGTCGCCCAGGGCCGCTTCGACGTGAAGCTCGCCGTCACCGGCCAGGACGAGCTCGGCCAGCTGTCGCAGGCGTTCAACCAGATGACCGCCGGCCTGCGCGAGCGCGCCGACATGCAGAAGTTCGTGTCGCAGTCGACCGTCGAGATGATCCAGCGCGGCCCCGACACGCCGGAGACGCGCGCCGGCGCCCGACAGGTGATCACGCTGCTCTTCTGCGACATCCGCGGCTTCAGCGCTTTTGCCGAGCACCGCGCACCCGAAGAGGCGGTGGCCGTCCTCAACCGGCATCTCCAGCGCCAGGCCGACCTCATCAGCCGCTTCCACGGCGACGTCGACAAGTTCCTCGGCGACGGCATGTTCGCGCACTTCACCGGGCCCGACAAGGCGCTCGACGCGATCCGCTGCGCCGTCGAGCTGCACCGCGGCGCCTGCGCCGGCGACGACGACCTGGCGTGCCGGCGCTCGCCGTCGGCGTCGGCATCGCCACCGGCGAGGTGATCGTCGGCAGCGTCGGTGGCGCCAACCGCCTCGACTACACCGCGGTCGGCGCGCCGGTGAACCTGGCGGCGCGGCTGTGCGCCGCTGCCGAACCCGGCGAGACCCTGCTGAACGACGTCACCTACGAAGCGGTACGCGGCCTGGTCGCCGCAGAACCGGCGCCACCGCTCACCGTGAAAGGGTTCAGCGAGCCGGTGCGCGCGTTCAGGATGCGGGTCTGACCGGCCACGCCGGCTCGACCTGGCTGCGCCGGGATGCGGCGCGAGCGCGCGGTCAGGGCAGCTTGTAGGCTTCGGGCGGGTACGGCTTGCCGAACTTGTTGTTGTGCTGACACCGCGGTGAAGGCGCGCTCGTCGAGGGTCAGCGCCGGGGCCGCGGTCGCGCCCGCGACCGCGACTTCGGCCGTCACCGCCTCGGCACGCTCCGAGAGCGCCGTGACGCGATAGCGGCCCGGCGGCAGTTCCAGCCTGAACGTGCCGCCGGTGCCCGCCACCGTCACCCACGGCGTCGGCACGGCGACGACGACGGCGGTCATCTGCGGATGGATGTTGCAGAACACCCGCACCACGCCCGGCGTGGTCAACGTGCGGCTCTTCGAGGCGCCGGCGCGATAGAGCCCGAGATCGAACGCGTTCCCCTGCGACAGCGAGAACACGTTGTGGAAGATGCCGTCGCTGTTGGGGAACCGCACCGTGGTCCCGACCGGCACCGCCAGCACGCGCGGCGTGAAGGTCTTGTCGCGCTGCTCGATCGCCGCCGGCGGCGCCGGGCGCAGCGGCGCGCTGCCCTCGAGGGGCTCGGCGTAGACCACCGCGGTGGCCGCGGTGACGCCCGGCCGCACCCGCGCCGTCACCGTGCCCGACAGCACGTCGGCGCGCGCGACGCCGGGCAGCGCGACGGCGGACAGCGCGACGATCAGTGCGGTTCTTGACGTCGGCATCGTGTTCCTTGTCCCTGGCTAGCCCCTAGTCCCTGCTCTTTAGAAGCTGACCGCGAACACCGCATTCAGATGATGGTTCTCGCGGTTCACCGGCACCGGGCCGTAACGCGTCTGCAGCCACTTGTATTCGAGCGACACGGCCACTTCCGGCGTCAGTCGCACGATCGTGTTGCCGAAGTAGCTCGTGTTGCGCAACCGCCCGGCCTGGCCGACGCCGTCGGGACGCCGGTCGAGTCCGGCGCCACCGTTGAACCCGATCCGCGACGACGCCTTGAGCCGGGCCTCGATCCACCCGCCCTCCGATCGCCCGCGCTGCGCCACCCCGGCGCCGTAGGCGTCCATGTCGTCGGCGGCGTAGAGCTCACCGGCCACGCCCATCCGCCCGGCGCGGGCCAGGAAGTCGACCGCGCCCGCCTTCGAGCTGACCAGCGACCCCCCGAACTTGCTCCAGCCGTAGTGGCTCGACACGCCGAGAGTGCAGCTCGCCGCCGCCGTCGGCGTCACCCCGGCCGTAGCCGACGTGCGCCTCCAATGCCGGCCGCTCGCTGCGTTCGCCGGCGCCGGCCGCCGGCGCGAAGACGTAGACCGAGCCGGCGTCGCCGACCACCGGCGCGACGATCCCGGCCTTGGCGGTGAGGCCGCCGAACCGCTGCTCGAAGCGCACCTGCGGCGCGCGCAGGTAGAGATTGCCGGAGCGGAAGAACTGCGGGAAGGCGATCGCGGCCAGCGACGTCGGATCGCGCGGCGCCAGCAGCACGTGGTCCTGGCCGATCTGGATCGCGCTGCCGGCGCGCTCGAGCCGCCCGAACGCGTAGAGCAGGCGCGGCAGGCCCATCACCGTGCCGGTGACGAACCCCGGCGTCCCGCCGAAGAAATCGAGGATCAGGCGCCCGGTCGCGTTCCAGCCGCCGACCGGGATGACGCCGACGTCGAGCCCGATACGGCTCTGGCGCATCGTCGTGGTCATCGATCCGCCCGAGGTCGTGCCGACCAGGTTCGGGCCCTCGAGCCAGTTGGCCTCGCCGGAGTTGACGACGGTGTTCGACAGGATGGTGCCCGACAGCGTCACCGGGAAGCGCGAGGCCGAGGCGACCTTTTCCTGCGCCAGCTGCTCGACCTGCGACTGCAGCATCTCGACCGGGACGGCGCCGGTGGCTGGGTCTCGGCCGCCGGTTGCGCCGCGGCGCCGAGCGCGGCCGTCCGCAACGCCGTGAGCTCGCCGCGCAGGACGTCGAGCGCCGATCGCAGCTCGGCGACCTCGTCGCGCAGCGCGGCGACGTCGTCGCGGGTGGCAGCCGATACCTCCAGGCCGGGCGTCGCCGGCGCGTGACCCTTCGGCGGCGTCCTGACCGGCCCCGGCCGTCACCGGCAGAGCGGTCGAAGCGAAGACGGCGAGCCCGGCCGTGCTCAGCACACGGCACAGCGATGCGGCGAGTCGGTGGCGTGCCATCCGCGCATTGTAGTGGCGGGTCCAGCGAGCGCGGTCGCCGCGCGGTAGGGATTCGGTTTGAAACGGAATTCACACCGGCCGGCCGGTGGTCCCCGCTGCACGCGACCGGGACGGTACGGCGGTCGCGGTCCGTCCGGGCTGGACGGGCCGCCTAACGCTCGGGGGCCTCGTCCTCGTCGGCGCCCTCGCCCTCTTCGGCCAGATCCGACAGGTCGTCGCCCCAGGGATTGGCCTGCGGGCCAGGCACGATACCGGCGATGTCGGGATCGACGCCCGGCGGATGGCCGGGCGTCTGCGACCGGCGCTCCTTGGCCTCGGCCCGCTTCTGGGTCTTCTGCTTGGCTCGGTCTTGCCGCGCGCGCTCACGGTCGCGCTTGCTGCGGGGACGTCCCTGAAACATGCCACGCTCCAACTGTGCGGTCGCCGCCGGGGAAACCTCGGCGCCGCGTACCAAGGCGCCGCAGGTCGCGGCGCCGCGCCGCCGATCTTATCAGCCCCGGAGGTCGCGCGCCGGAGATCGTCGTGGCGGCACGGGTGTGCGCTACGATGACGCCCACGTGCGCGTCAACCGTCGGAGCGCCATTCGTTCGCTGGTCGCGGCCTGGTCTTCGACCCGCCTGCCCCTGGGCGCACAGGCACTACCCGAACCGTCCTGGTACTTGATCGGGGCCGTGACCGACCGGTCGGCGGTCGTCAAGACGGCGTTCGTCGACCGCCCGGCGCCGCTCCCGCCGCTGATCGTCAGCCCGCGCCGGGATCTGAGCGACGGGGTGCGCGTGAGCGGCCGGGCCGTGCCGGCGGCGTCGGAGACCTACGGGCGGCGCACCGTCGGCGAGTACCGCCTCGACGGGCTCGAGCCGGCGACCGAGTACTTCGCCGGCCTGCGTGAGGGCACCGGCACACTGGCCCGCTTCCGGACCTTCGGCAGCGGCGCCTTCAGCTTCGTGGCGGCGTTCTCGTCGTGTGGCGGGGGCACACGCGTGATGCCGATGTCGCACGTGTCCAACAGCGGCGTGTTCGCGGCGCTGGCCGCCCTCGACCCCCACGTGTTCCTGCACATGGGCGACCTGCACTACTACAACATCACCGGGCCGGCGCGGCTGGTCGAGCCGGTGGCCGGCCTGTTCCGGCGCGGTCTCGACCGGGTCCTCTCACAGGAACGCCAGGCGCTGTTCTACCGCCGCACGCCGCTCGCCTATGTGTGGGACGACCACGACTACGGCACCGACAACTCCGACGGCAGTTCGCCCACCCGCGACGCCGTCCGCCGCTACTACGACTCCGACTTCCCTCACTACCCGCTGCCGCTGGCGCCCGACGCCGACGGGCCGATCGCGCAGGTGTTCGACATCGGCCGGGTGCGCTTCCTGATGACCGATGACCGGTCCGAACGGCACGCGTCGGAGGACACGATGCTCGGGCCGCGGCAGGTCGACTGGCTCCTCGCCGAGTTCGAACGCGCGGTTCGCGACGCCGTGCCGCTGGTGGCCTGGGTCAACCCGGTGCCGTGGATCACACCCGACGGCGACGACGAGGGGTGGGGGGCGTTCGCCGCCGAGCGCCGTCTGATCGGCGAGCGCATCTCGGCCTTGGGGCTCGGGCCACGCCTCCTGATGCTGAGCGGCGACGCGCACATGCTGGCCTTCGACGACGGCCGCAACAACCGCCATGGCGGGTTCGTGGTGGCGCAGGCGGCGCCGCTGGATCGCTTTCTCAGCAGGAAGGGCGGGCCGTATTCGCACGAGCCCACCGATCAACGCAACGGCCAGTTCGGGGTCCTGCGTGTGACCGACGACGGCACGACGTTGACGGCACGGCTCGAAGGCCACCGCTTCGACGGCACGAGCCGGGCCACGCAGGTGCCCGGCATGGCCGTCACCGTGCGCTGCACCGGCGCGTCGTGCGAGCTGGTGACGTGAGGCCGGTCAGGCCAGCGGGGCGTTGAGCCCGGCGACCAGGCTGGCGACCTCGCCCAGCCGCGCGACCCGCGTGCACGCGACGTCGTGCGTAGAGCCCTGCCGGATCGAGCAGCACGGCGTCGGCCAGCCCCGCCGCCCGCGCGCCCTCGACGTCGATGTGGAAGAAGTCGCCGACGTGGAGGGTCGTCGCCGCGACGGCGCCGCTCTGGTCGAGGGCCAGCTGGAACAGCCGCGGGTCGGGCTTCTCCACGCCCCACTCATGCGAGTCGAGGGTGACGTCGAACCACGGGGTGAGGTGCAGGCGATCGAACAGCGCCCGCAGCGTGCCGTTGGCGTTCGAGACCACGACCAGCCGCACCTGGAGGGCGCGCAGCGCCGCCAGCGCCGGCGCGACGTCGTCGGGCACGTGCTCCCAGACGTTGTGCACGTCGTGGTAGGCGCGGACCTCGCTCAGGGCCCGATCGGTGGCGTCGTCGGGCGTCAGCCCGGCGTGGCGGAGCACGGTGTCGAAGTAGATCCAGCCGCGCTGGCGATCGTCGGTCCGGGCCATCAGCGCGCCGCGGTCCATCTCGAGCTTGGCGTGCGGCTCGGCGGCGATGAGCCTGGCCGCATCGACGACGACGCCGTGACGGGCCAGGGCCTCGGCGACGCGCGCCCAGTTCGGATGGACGAGCACCCCGCCGGCGTCGAGGAACACCGTCTCGATGCGCTTCGGGCGTGGACCGGAGGTCATGGGTCGAGGATCAGACGGGCGTCGTATCGTCCGACATCCGGCTGCACTGGCGCAACCGGCGGCGTTGCCCGCGCCCTCAGTCCTGGCGGAGCGCCACCATCGGCTGGATACGCGAGGCGCGCAGCGCCGGCACCAGCCCGGCAACGGCGGCGACGCCCGCCAGCAGCAGCGCGCTGACCCCCAGCACCACCGGGTCGTAGCCTTCGAGCTCGAAGAGCAACGCCTTGGCCAGCTGGCCGATGCCGACCGCGGCCATCAGTCCGACCGCGCCGCCCACCGCGGTCATCCGCGCGACGTGGCCGAGCACCATGCCGCGGACGCTGGCGCCATCGGCGCCGAGCGCCATGCGCAGCCCGAACTCGCGGGTCCGCTGTGACACCGTGTAGGCGAGCACCCCATAGAGGCCGATCGCCGCCAGGAGCGTCGCCAGCGCGGCGAAACCGGCCGACAGCGTACTGATCATCCGGTCGAGGAAGACGTTCTCGCGCACCTGTTGCGCCATCGTCTTCGGGTTGTCGACCGGAAGGTTGGGGTCGAGCGCGCGGACCGCGGCCTGCGCCGGGCCGAGCAGCGACGCCGCGTCGCCGTCGGTCTGCACGTAGAAGCTGATCGAACCGACGTTCTCGTCGCCGCCTTGCCGATAGGGCCGGAAGATCTGCGGCGGGATGGCCGCTTTGACCTCGCTGTACTTGGCGTCCTGGACCAGGCCGACGATCTCGATGTCGAGGGCCGTGGAGTCGCGGCCGGTGCCGACCCGGGTGCCGATGACGTGGTCGCCGAGGTTGAACTTACGGGCGAAGGCCTGATTGACGACGGCGACCTTGGGCGACGCGGCGCCGTCGGCGGCGGTGAATTCGCGGCCCTGGATCAGGGCGATGCCGAGCGTCCGGAAGAAGTCCGGGCCGACCAGGCTGAACGACGCCGAGGTGTTGGTATCGGGGCCGGCCTCGAAGCCCTGCACCCGCATGCTGTTGTTCCAGTTGTTGCCGGCGATCAGCGAGACGGTCGAGGCACTGACCGACCGCGCACCCGGCAGCGCCGCCAGCGCGGCCTCGACCCGCTCGTAGAAGCCGAGCGTCTGCGCCTTGGGGTAGCCGTTCAGCGACGGCGACACCGAGAAGGTGACCAGGCGATCGGTGGCCAGGCCGAGGTCGACGCGGCTGACGTTGTAGAGGCTCTTGGTGAAGAGCCCGGCGGCGGCCAGCAAGGCCATCGACAAGGCAATCTGGCTGATCGCCAGCCCGGAGCGGAAGCGTGACGCGGCACGGGCCCCCGACGGCTGCCCGGAGTGGCCCTTGAGCACGCCGACGAGATCCGGACGCGTGCTGTGAATCGCCGGATAGAGGCCGAAGACGATGCCGGTGAGCAGTGACAGCCCGAGGGCGTAGAGGAGCACGCTGCCGTCGGTGCCGGCGGGGATGACGGCCTGGCCCTCGGCCGGCAGGAGCGCCGCGATGCCACTCAGGGTCCACCGCGAGACGACCAGACCGGCCAGCCCGCCGAGCAGCGCCAGCGTGCACGACTCGACCAGCAGCTGGCCCAGCACCTGCCAGCGGCTGGCGCCGATCGACAGCCGCACCGCCATCTCGACGCTGCGCCCGGCGGCGCGGGCCAGGAGCAGATTGGCGATGTTGGCGCAGGCGGTGATGAGCACGAGCGCGGTCACGCCCATCAGCAGCGTGAGCGGCGCGCGGGCTTCGCTGCGCACCTCGCTCTGCCCGCGCTCGCCGGGCTCCAGGGTCAGCGGCTTGCTCCGGAAGCGGGCCATCGTCTGGTCGCTCAGGCCGGTCTGGAGCGGCACCTCGACGTCGGTGATGATCGAGCGGTACGGCGGGTCCATCGCCGCCCGGGCCTGCTCGAGCGAAACGCCGGGCTTGAGCCGGGCGAAGAGATAGGCCCAGTAGCTGCGCCGGTTGTCGAGGCCCTTCCACCCCGGCAGGAGCGTCTCGCGCATCGAGATCGGCACGAAGACGTTGGGCCGCGTGCCGAGGGTGGTGCCCTCGAAGCCGCGTGGCGCCACGCCGATGACGGTCATCGCGGTGCCGTTCACGACCAGCGATTCGCCGACGACCGACGGACTCTCGGCGAAGTGCGACGACCAGTAGCCGTGGCTCAACACCACCAGCGCGTGCGCCCCGGGCGTGCGATCGTCGTCGGGCGTGAACAGCCGGCCGGCCGCCGGCTGCAGCCCGAGGGTCGGGAAGTAGCTGCCCGACACCAGCATGCCGTCGGCGCTCAGCGGCGTCTGGCCCCGTGCCGCCAGGTTCACGCCCATCAGGTTGTGGGCGGCGATGCCGGTGAACGCGGTCTGCACCCGCTCGAGATCGCGGAACATCGGGTAGCTGAAGACCGATTGGCAGTCGCCGGCCTGGTTGCAGGAGTTCGAGCCGGGTTTGGGCCCGGGGGCCGCCAGGTTGACCAGCGCCCCGGTGTCGGGCACCGGCAGCGGCCGCAGGAGCATCCGGTCGAAGAGCGAGAAGATGGCCGTATTGGCGCCGATACCCAGGGCCAGCGACAGCACCGCGATCGCGGTGACGAACGGCGTCTTGGATAGCGCACGGACGGCCAGCCTGAGGTTCGACAGCATGGGAACTCCCGGCGGATTGGACGAACGTTTGCCGCCTTTGGTTTAGCAGCTAGCGCTGGGACGGGCGCCGGGACGGGCGGCGGGCCAGCCGGGCCAGCAAGGCACGCTGGGGGGGCGCGACCAGGACCGGTTCCAGCACGGCCCGGACATCGCGTTCGATCCAGTCGGCGGCGGGCCCCTCCCGGTAGACGGCCCAGGTCATCAACGAGCCGCTGACGGCCGTGTCGACGGCGCGGGCCAGCGCCTCGACGTCGCTGCCCGTCGCCACCTCCCCGGTCTGCACGGCTTCGGCCAGGTAGGCGCGGTAGGCGCCGCGGGTGGCGTGCGCCTGGCGCAGCAGCAGCGGGTACAAATAGCGGTCGGTCAGGTCGATCTGCAGGTAGGCGAGATTGCGGGCCAGCGCCGCCGGCGACGGCGCCAGCCCGGCCAGGCAGCGCGCGTAGGCGACCAGGGCGGCGATGGGCGAGGCGTGCGCCGCGCGGATGTCGGCCGCGATGTTGGCCGAGTCCTCCGCACCGCCCTTGCTCAGGGCCCGCAGGAGGGCCAACTTCGACCCGAACCGCTGCACCAGGGCACCGGCGGTGACGCCGGCTTCGGCGGCGATGGCGGACAGGGTCAGGTCGGCCGGCCCGACCCGGCCCATCACCCGGACGGCGGCGGCGAAGACGTCGGCGTCGCTGGCTTTGCGCGGGCGGGGGCTCATCGACTTGACAGTTTCTCTACGTACGTTTAGTTTACGATCTCAATCTAAACGAGGGTTTAGTATATGGCATTCCCCGACTCGACGCCGCGCCCGCTGACCGGCCGGGTCGCGCTCGTCGCCGGCGCGACGCGCGGCGCCGGCCGTGGCATCGCCCGGATGCTGGGCGAGGCCGGCGCCACCGTCTACTGCACCGGACGCAGCAGCCGCGACAGCGGCGGCCCCGCCGCCGGTGTCTATGCCGGGCGGCCGGAGCGGATTGAGGACACGGCGGCGCTCGTCGACGACGCCGGAGGGCGCGGCATCGCCGTGCGCGTCGACCATGCCTCGGCGGCCGAGGTGGCGGCATTGGCCGAGCGCGTCGCCACCGGACCACGGCGGTCTCGACCTGCTGGTCATCGACTTCTGGGGCGACTACGCGCCGGTCGCCTTCGGCACCCCGTTCTGGGAGATTCCCGAGGCGGCCGCCCGCACGACCCTCGAGGGCACGCTGTGGCCGCACCTGCTGACGCTGCGCGCGCTCGTGCCGGTGCTGCGCCGGGACGCCACGGCGACTCCCCCGCTCGTGGTCGAGGTCGCCGAAGGCACCGAGCTCTACTATCGTGGGCACCTCTACTACGACCTCGCCGCGACGACCCGGCTGCGCCTGACCTACGCGCTCGCCGAGGAGCTGGCGCCACGCGGCATCGTCGTCGTCGGCGTCTGCCCCGGCTACATGCGCACCGAGCATGCGCTCGACGCCTTCGGCGTCACCGAGGCGACGTGGCGCTCGGCGGCGACCGGCGATGCGGGATGGCTGCAGTCGGAATCGCCGGCGTTCGTCGGCCGCGCGGTCGCGGCGCTGGCTGGCGATCCAAACGTGCGGGCGCGCGCCGGCCGGACCTTCAGCTCGGCGGATCTGGCCCGCGACTACGGGATCGACGACCTCGACGGCTCGCGCCCCGACTTCGGCGCCTACTTCCGCGAGCACGTCGGCGAGTCGCCGCTGTCCGGCCAAGACCACGGCCCGATGGCGTGTGGCTGACGACGCAGGAAGGAGACGGTGATGACACGCACAGCGCAAGCAAGGTCACGCGCGGCCACGGTGGCGGTCGTCAGCGGCGCCAGCCGGGGCGCCGGCAAAGGCATCGCGCTGGCGCTCGGCGAAGCCGGCGCCACGGTCTACTGCCTCGGGCGGACCCGCCGCGACGGCCCACGGCCACTCGACCAGGCCCCGGGGTCGATTGACGACACCGCCGACGAGGTGACGGCGCGGGGCGGGCGCGGGCTCGCCGTGGCCACCGATTGCACCGACGAGGCCCAGGTCGCCGCGGCGTTCGCGCAGGTGGAGCGCGACCACGGCGGGCTCGACGTGCTGGCCAACGCCGTCTGGGGCGGCCACGACGCGTTCCGCTCGGCCGACGAGTGGATGGCGTCGATGAGCCGGCCGTTCTGGGAGGGCGCCGGGCAGATGTGGTCCCTGACGATGGACGCCGGTCCGCGCGCCTATCTGCTGGCCAGCGCCCAGGCCGCCCGGCTCATGACCCCACGCAAGCGCGGGCTCATCGTCGGCCTCACCGACTTCGTCTTCGGCGATCCCGAGGTGCCGAAGACCGGCCACATGCCCGGCATGCTGTTCCCGGTGGTCGCCCACGACTGCATCAACCGGCTGATGTACTGCCTCAGCGAAGAGGTGAAGAAGGCCGGCATCGCGGTGGTGACGCTGATGCCGGGGTTCATGCGCACCGAACGCGTCGAGCGGGCGATGACCACCGACAAGCTGAAGAAGATGATGCGCTACGACCTGAGCGAGAGCGTCCTCTACGTCGGCCGGGCGGTAGCGGCGCTGGCCGGCGACCCGAAGGTCAAGGGCAAGACCGGCCGGATCCACTACGTCGCCGACCTCGCCGAGGAGTACGGCTTCACCGACGTGGACGGCACGCGCCACCCGCGCTTCGATCCGTTCAAGTAGGCGGCCGCCTGTTGGACTAGCGCCCGGGCCGCTTGCCCCAGGTCGGCGGCGCCGGCTCGGTCTTCAACCGCCTCGGCGGCGCGGCGTCGAGCAGTCGCAGCGCTTCCTGCACCGCACGCTCGAGCTGCGGGTCACCGCCGGCGATCACCTCCTTGGGCCAGTTCTCGACGTCGATGTCGGGCGCGACGCCCTCGTTCTCGACCGCCCATTTGCCGTCGCGGGTGAAGAAGCCGCCGCGCGGCGCGATCATCGTGCCGCCGTCGATGAACGGCGGCGTGTCGGCGGTGTGCACCAGCCCGCCCCAGGTGCGCGTCCCGACCAGCGGCCCGATCTTGCGGCGCCGGAACATGTACGGCATCAGGTCGCCGCCCGAGCCGGCCATCTCGTTGATGATCATCACCTTCGGCCCCCAGATGCCGGCCGACGGGCTGGTGAACGGCACGCGCGCGCCAGCGACGTTGTTGAAGTAGCCGTCGAAGTCGCGCCCGAGCACGTCGATGATGTAGTCGGCGGCCGAGCCGCCGCCGTTGTAGCGCTCGTCGATGACCGCGCCGAGCTTGTCCTGCTGGGCGAAGTAATAGCGGTTGAAGCTCACGTAGCCGGGCTGGCCGGTGTTGGGCACGTACACGTAGGCGAGCCGGCCGCCCGAGAGCTTGGCGACGAGACGCCGGTTGTCCTCCACCCACGCCCGGGTCCGCAGGCCCTGATCGTTGGCGACCGGCACGACCGTGACCTGCCGGGCACCGGCGAGTGTCGGCTGCGCGTTCACGGTCAGCACGGTCTGCTGATTGACGGTGCCGTCGAGCCGCTGGTGCAGGTTCCCCGTCGCGGCGAGCTCGACGCCGTTCACGGCCAGCAGGTAGTCTCCCGCCGCCACCTCGACGCCGGGGGCGGCCAGCGGCGCGCGCAGGTCGGGATTCCAGCTCTCGCCGTCGTAGATGCGCGTAAAGCGGTAGCGGCCGTTCTCGACCGCGGTGTCGGCGCCGAGCAGGCCGACGCGGGTCGGCGGCACGTCGGGCAGATCGCCGCCGCGCACGTAGGAGTGGCCGATCGCGATCTCGCCGCCCATCATGTCGAGCAGGTAGGTGAGGTCGGCGCGGTGCCGCGCATGCGGCAGCAACGCGCCGTACATGGTCTTCATTGCCGGCCAGTCGGCGCCCTGCTGGTTGGGGACGTAGAGGTAGTCGCGCTGATAGCGCCAGCCTTCGTTGAAGATCTGCTGGAACTCGGCCTTCGGGTCGAGCTCCATCCGCAAGGCGACGTTCAGCCGGCCGGCGCCGGCGTCGGGGACCTTGTCGTCGGCGTCGACCAGGTGGAGGGACGGCGCCGTCGCCTCGCCGCCGCCCTCGGGGGCCGGCCGTGCCGGTGTCCGGTAGACCAGCTTCTTGCCGTCGGCGCTGACCGCGTAATCGGCGACGTTGGCGGCGAAGCTCGCCGACGTCCGCTCGTGCAGGCGATAGCGGCGGAGCGTGCTGCCCTGCACGGGCGGGGCCCCACCCCGTTCGGCCACCGGCGGCGCCTCGAGGAAGAACACCGTGCCGGGCACCCCGGCGGCGAGCCGCGCGTACTGGCGCTCCGGCAGCCCGGGCACGGCGACGACGCGCGGCTGCAGGCCGTCGAAGTCGATGACGATCGGGGCCGTCGACGGCGTGAGCGGCGCCGCCTCGACCTTGGCGCCGACGCCGGCGTCCTCGTCGCTCTGCGGCAACACCGGACTCGGCTCGCCCTTGCGGAGCACGGCGACGTAGAGTCCGAAGGTCTGCAGGTGCTCGTAGGAGGTCATGTCGAGCCACTGCGATCGCAGTCCCATGTCGGTGGAGGCGAGGAACCACAGGTACTTGCCGCTGGCGTCCCACACCGGGTAGAACGCGTCGGCCAGCCCGTCGGTGATCTGGCGCTGCTCGCCGGTGGCGACGTTGGCGACGACGATCGCCCGGTAGAGCGTGTCGAGCCGGGTCGCAAACGCCACCCAGCGGCTGTCGGGACTCCACGACGGGGCGAGCGTGCGCTGCGGCACCATCCATGGATCGCGGCCGACGATGGTCGCCTTGCCGCTGGCGACGTCGAGCACCCACACGTTCAGGTTGGTGTCGCTGTAGAGCAGCTTGGTGCTGTCGGGCGACCAGACCGGCGAGTAGTAGCGGCTGGGCGTGGCCAGCGCCACGTCGCGCGGCGGCGTGAGGCCGTCCTGCGCTTCGAGGATCAGCCGGTACTCGCCGCTCGCGTCGCTGAAGTACGACACGAACTTCCCGTCGGGCGACCACGCCGGCTCGCGTTCGGCCGAGCCGCTCGACGCCGTCAGGTTGCGCACGTCGCCCTTGTCGGCCGGGATGGTGAAGATCTCGCCGCGCGATTCGACGACCACGCGCTTGCCGGTGGGCGACACGCCGAGGTTGGTCATCCGGGCGGTGACGTCCTCCCAGTGCGGCATCATCCACGGGAAGTCGCCGGCGACGCGGATCGGCACGACCGCCGGCTTGCCCGCCTTCGGATCGAGCAGGTGGAGCGCGCCGCCCTGCTCGAAGACGAGCGCGCCGCCGCCGGCGCCGAGCGTCTTGACGTCGAAGTCGGCGAAGCGCGTGACCTGGGCCAGCTGTTTGGCGGCCGGGACAAATGACCAGACGTTCGACACGCCGTCGCGATCCGACAGGAAGTAGACGGTGTCGCCGAGCCACACCGGATCCATCTCCTTCGATCCGGACCACGGCGGCGACGCCAGGTCATGACTGGCCAGGTCGACGATCCAGATCGCCTTGTTCTGACCGCCCTTGTAGTTGCGGCGCTCCTCGTCCCACGAGCTGTTCATGCGGTAGGCGATGCGGCGGCCATCGGGCGACAACTTGCCTTGATAGCCGCGCGGCACCGCCAGCGGCGTCTCGGCCCCGCCGCTGGCCGCCACCGTCCAGAACCGGGTGGTCACCGTTGGCGACGCCGTGGCCCGCGGCGAGGTGAACAGCACGCGCGTGCCGTCGGGCGTCCAGCCCTGGACGAGGTCGGGACCGGGATGCCAGGTGAGCCGCGTCGGCTCGCCGCCGTCGACCGGCACGGTGTAGACGTCGGGGTTGCCGGCGTAGTCGGCGCTGAACGCGAGCTGACGGCCGTCAGGCGAGAGCTGCGGGTGGCTGGCCTGCCCCTGGAAGCTGGTGACGCGGCGGGCGGCGCCGCCGGCCCGCTCGACGATCCAGATGTTGCTGGCATAGGCGAAGGCGATGTGGGTCGCGCTCACCGTCGGCATGCGCAGCAGACGCGTGCCGGTCGACGGCGGATCGTCGGCGGCGCGCGGCATCGCGCCGGCCAGGAGCGAGGCGGTCACGACGAGGGCGACGAGCCGAAGCGAAGACAGGCGTGCGGGCATCACCGGCTCCTCCGTCGCGCCCGACCCGGGCGCCCTACGCAGAACAGAAAACGCCCTAGCGGAAGCGCGCCTGCAGCTTGTCCAGCTCCGCCGCTCCCGGGCACAGCTGCTCGTAGGGCACGGTCGTCAGCGCCTCCGGCACCAGCTCGTTCTGCTCGACCATGTCCTTCGAGTCGGGCGAGATGTAGAGGAGGCCGGTCAGCACCTCCCCTTCCTTCTGTTTCTCGCGGATGTAGTTGTAGGCGGTGTCGCGATCCGACGGGTCGTAGTGCTCAGCCACCTTGCGGAAGGTCACCCAGCTGCCGTCGTGCATCATCACGCTCTTGGCGCTGCCGGCCTCCTGCTCGGAGGTGATCTCCTCGCGTGGCGGGACGAAGTCCGCCTGCACGACCTCGACCTGGTGCTCGCGGGTGTAGGCGTAGCTCTTGGTCGAGCCCTCGTGGTCGTTGAAGGTGACGCACGGCGAGATCACGTCGATGAAGGCAAAGCCCTGGTGCGCCAGCCCGGCTTGGATGAGCGGCACCAGCTGCGCCTTGTCGCCCGAGAAGCTGCGGGCGACGAACGTGGCCCCCAGGGTCATCGCCAGCAGCACGCCGTCGATGGCCTCCATCGAGTTGGCCTCGCCCTTCTTGCTGGTCGAACCCGGATCGGCGGAAGCCGAGAACTGGCCCTTGGTCAGCCCGTAGACGCCGTTGTTCTCGAGCACGTAGAGCATGTTGACGTTGCGGCGGATGGCGTGGCACAGCTGGCCGAGGCCGATCGACAGCGAGTCGCCGTCGCCCGACACGCCGATCATCGTCAGCGTGCCGTTGGCGGCGCCGGCGCCGGTGGCGATCGCCGGCATGCGGCCGTGCACGCTGTTGAAGCCGTGGGCTTCACGCAGGAAATACGCCGGCGTCTTCGACGAGCAGCCGATGCCCGACAGCTTGGCCACGGTGTGCGGGGCGATGTCGAGCTCCCAGAAGGCCTGGATGATCGCCGCCGTGATCGAGTCGTGGCCGCACCCGGCACAGAGCGTGGTCATCGAGCCTTCGTAGTCGCGGCGGGTCAGCCCGAGCGCGTTCTTCTTCAGCGACGGGTGATGCGCCTTGGGCTTGGTGATGTAGGTCATGCCGCCTTCTCCAGCTTCGCCTTGACGCCGGCGATGACGTGGTGCGCGCTCATCGGGAAGCCGGCGTAGTAGCGCACGGACTCCAGCCGGGTGAGCGGGACGCCGGTGTCGAGCATCAGCAGGCTGCGGAGCTGCGCGTCGCGGTTCTGCTCGACGACGAAGTTGACCTCGTGCGACTCGAGGAACGCGCGCACGTCGTCGCCGAAGGGGAAGCCGCGCACCCGCATGTAGTCGAGGGCGATGCCCTCCTTGGCCAGCAGGTCCATGGCCTCGACGCAGGCCGCGTGGCAGCCGCCGACGGTGACCAGACCCATCGAGGCGCCCGCGGTCCGCCGCACCACCGGCGCCGGCACCGCCTTGGCGGCGTTCTGGATCTTGCGGCCGACGCGGTCGAGCACTTCCTGGTACTCGTCGGAGTCCTCGGTGTAGGCGCCGAACTTGTTGTGACCAGACCCGCGGGTGAAGTACGCCCCCTTGGGGTGCACGCCCGGCAGGGTGCGCTGCGGGATGCCGTCGCCGTCGACGTCGAGGTAACGGTAGAAGCTCTTGGCCGCGTCGAGCTCGGCGGCCGACAGCACCTTGCCGCGGTCGGGCCGGTAGGCGTCGTCCCAGGTGAGCTTGGGAATCATCCAGTCGTTCATGCCGATGTCGAGGTCGCTCAACACGAAGACCGGCGTCTGGAAACGCTCGGCCAGGTCGAACGCCTTGACCGCCATCTCGAAGGCCTCGCGCGGGTCCGACGGGTAGAGGCAGATGTGGCGGGTGTCGCCGTGCGAGGCGTAGGCGCACAGCATCAGGTCGCCCTGCTGGGTGCGCGTCGGCATGCCGGTCGAGGGACCGGTGCGCTGCACGTCGAAGATCACCGCCGGCACTTCCGAGTAGTAGGCCAGGCCGATGAACTCGTTCATCAGCGAGATCCCCGGTCCCGACGTCGGCGTGAAGGCCCGGGCGCCGGCCCACGACGCGCCAATCACCATGCCGATGGCGGCCAGCTCGTCTTCCGCCTGGATGATCGCGTAGCGGTTCTTCTTCGTCTCGCGGTCGACGCGGAACTTCTGGCAGAAGCTCTTGAACCCCTCCATCAGCGACGTGGAGGGCGTGATCGGATACCACGCCCCCACCGTCGCGCCGGCGTAGACACAGCCGAGGCCGGCGGCGGTGTTGCCGTCGATCAGGATCGAGTCCTTCGTCGCGTCCATCGGCTCGAGCCGGATCGGCAGTGGACAGGCGTGGTGGTCCTTGACGGCGTTGTAGCCGAGCGCGATCGCCTTGTCGTTCGAGTCGAGCAAGGCCGGCTTCTTCGAGAACTTCTCGTGGGTCAGCGCCCGGATGACCTCGGTGTCGATGCCCAGCAGCCCGGCCAGCGCCCCGGCGTAGGCGATGTTCTTCATCAGGATGCGCTCGCGCACCCCTTTGAAGGCGGCGTTGCACAGCTCGGCCAGCGGCACCCCGAGGTAGGTGATGTCGGGCCGGCGCAGCTTCTCGTCGAGCGGCCACGACGAGTCGTAGAGCAGCCAGCCGCCGCTGCGGACCTCGGCCACGTCCTTGGCGTAAGTGGCGGCGTTGAGCGCGACCATCAGGTCGAAGTGCGGCGTCCGGGCCGTGTAGCCGTGCTTGTTGACCCGGATCTCGTACCAGGTCGGCAGGCCCTGGATGTTCGACGGGAAGACGTTCTTGCCCGTGACCGGGATGCCCATCCGGAAGATGGCCTGCATGATCAGGCCGTTGGCACTGGCCGATCCCGTGCCGTTGGCCGTGGCGATCTTGAAGGCGAATTCGTTGACGCGGTCCATCACCTGAAGTCCTTGGCTCCTACCCGACCGACTGCGGGCATCAGGGCGTTCTTGGCCAGCGGCCACTCCAGCACGAACTTGCGCATGTCCCAGGCGTAGGTCGGGCAGCGCTCGGCGCACAGGCCGCAGTGCAGGCACACGTTCTCGTCCTTGACCATCACCCGGCCGGTCTGCTTGAGCGCACCCGAGACGAACAGCGCCTGATCGAGGTTCTCGGCCGGCGCCATCAGCCGGGTGCGCAGCTCGGGCTCGTCGGCATTGGGCACGATGGTCAGGCAGTCGACCGGGCAGATGTCGATGCAGGCATCGCACTCGATGCACAGGTTGTCGGTGAAGTGGGTCTGCACGTCGCAGTTGAGGCAGCGCTCGACCTCGGCCCGGGTCTGCGGATCGGTGAACCCTTCCTCGACCTCGATGGTCATGCCGCTGAAGCGCGCCGGCATCTCGACGTGCTTCATCTTCTGGCGCATCACCGGGTCGTAGTTGTTGCTGTAGGCCCACTCGTGCAGCCCCATCTTGGTGCTGCTGAGGGTCATCCCTTGCGGCGGACGCGCGACTGACCGCCCTGGCCCTGGCAGTAGTTGTGGACCGAGATGGCCGCCTGATGGCCGTGTTCGACCGCCCAGATGATGTTGGCCGGGCCGAACGCCGCGTCGCCGCCGAAGAACACCCCGGGCCGGGTCGACATGAAGGTGGTCTTGTCGACCACCGGCATGTCCCACTTCTTGTCGAACTCCAGGCCGATGGTGCGCTCGATCCACGGGAAGGCGTTGTCCTGGCCGATGGCCAGCACCACCGTGTCGCACGGGAGGATCTCGCGGCCGGCCGGCGTCCTGCCACCAGCTTGCCGTCCTTCTCTTCGCTGATGAACTTGTCGAACTCCATCCCGGTGAGGACGCCGTTCTCGACGATGAAGCGCACCGGCTGCAGGTTCTCGAGGATGTGGATGCCCTCTTCCTCGGCGTCCTCCAGCTCCCACGGCGAGGCCTTGAAGTACCTTGCGGGTCTTGCGGGCGATGACCTTG